>NZ_JAFVIM010000049.1:0-9627 GCF_017582745.1 Massilia oculi | reverse complement strand
ATGCCGCGTTGTAGTCTTTCCAGTTGGTCGTTCGGTACTTCAGCTTTACGGGAGCAATCATGCCGTCAGTTTACCCGTGCTGCGCCTCGGCCGCTGATGGGCCGATTTGTGCAACAAAGCCCTATCACGACTGTATGTAAAATGTTTTAAGCACCTTTTAATTCGAGGGTTACTCAAAAGAAATGGTTCGCAGGACGAAGGAAGAAGCAGCGGCGACCCGCGACAGCATTCTCGATGCAGCAGAAATCTTGTTCGCAAAACAGGGTGTTTCGCGAACGACATTACAGCATATCGCGACGGCAGCGGGTGTAACGCGCGGCGCGATTTATTGGCATTTTGTCGACAAGGGCGCGCTGTTCAGCGCGATGATGGACCGCGCCACGATGCCGATGGACACGGCGATCCAGCAACTGGGCGAGCGCCAGGTCGCCGACCCGTTGCAGCGCTTGCGCGACGAGCTGATGGCGGTGCTGCACATCGTGGTCAGCGACGAGAAGGCGCGCCGGGTGTTCGAGATCGCCACCCTCAAGACCGAGTTCACCGAAGAAGTCGACTCGGCCCGCGTGCGCAAGCGCGAAGCGGTGGCCGAGTGGCGCGCGCGCATGGAAGCGCAGCTGGCCGAGGCGCGCGCCAACGGCCAGCTGCCGGCCAGCGTCGATCCGCACAACGCGGCGACCTGCATGTGGGTGATGCTCGACGGCCTGCTGCGCAACTGGCTGTTCGACCTGGAATCGTTCGACCTGATGGTCCTTGGTGGGGAGGTGATCGATACCTTCCTGGCGGGATTGAAGGCGCGCTGACGGCGCATCTCCAATAAAAAACCCGGCCGCGGCCGGGTTCTCGTCGATCACGCCGTGGCGTTTAACGCATGCCTTCGATCATCTGCTTGAGCTTGATCGAATCGGCGACGAAGGCGCGGATGCCTTCGGCCAGCTTCTCGGTGCCCATCGCGTCTTCGTTCAGCATGAAGCGGAAGGTCTTTTCGTCGATCGCGATCTTCTCGATGTCGGCGCTGTCGTCCTTGACCAGTTTGCGCTCGACCGGCGCGTCGCTGTCGGCCAGCTTTTGCAGCAGGTCGGGCGAGATCGTCAAGAGGTCGCAACCGGCCAGTTCCAGGATCTGCGAGGTATTGCGGAAGCTCGCGCCCATCACTTCGGTGTCGTAGCCGAACTTGCGGTAGTACTGGTAGATGCGCTTGACCGACTGCACGCCCGGATCGTCGGCGCCTTGATAATCAGTGCCGGTCGATTTCTTGTACCAGTCGTAGATGCGGCCGACGAACGGCGAGATCAGCTTGACGCCGGCTTCGGCGCAGGCCACCGCCTGGCACAGCGAGAACAGCAGGGTCAGGTTGCAGTGGATGCCGTCTTTTTCCAGGATCTCGGCGGCGCGGATGCCTTCCCAGGTCGAGGCGATCTTGATCAGCACGCGCTCGCGCGATACGCCGTTCTTTTCATACAGGGCGATCAGCTCGCGGCCCTTGGCGACGGTGGCTTCGGTATCGAACGACAGCGCGGCATCGATCTCGGTCGAGACGCGGCCCGGCACGTACTTCAGGATCTCGACGCCGAAGGCGATCAGCAGGCTGTCGACGATCGCTTCGACCGAGGCGCCCGGGGCGTCGGCGATCGCCTTTTCCAGCAGCGGACGGTATTCAGGCTTTTGCACCGCCTTCAGGATCAGGGAAGGATTGGTGGTCGCATCCTGCGGGGCATAGGCCTTGATCGACTGGAAGTCGCCGGTGTCGGCGACCACGGTGGTGTACTGCTTGAGCTGTTCGAGTTGGTTCATGTGGGTCTCTGGATGGTGTGGCGCAATTAGAAATCGGTGGCGGCAATGAACGCCGCGAGCATGGCTTCGAGGCCAGCGCGGTCTTCTTCCGAAAAACGATCCGGCTTCGGGCTGTCGATATCGAACACGCCGATGAGCTTGTCGTCCTTGATCACTGGAATGACGATTTCCGAGCTAGAGGCCGAATCGCAGGCGATGTGGCCCGGGAAGACATGCACGTCCGGCACAACGATGGTCTTGCGTTCGACTGCCGTCGTGCCGCAGACGCCGCGGCCGAAGGGGATGCGGGCGCAGGCGGGCTTGCCCTGGAACGGGCCGACCAGCAAGTCCTGGCCTTCGCCTTTTTTCGAGGCCACCGTGAAGTAGAAGCCGGCCCAGTTCAGGTCGGAGATCGTATCGTAGACCAGTGCCGAGAACTGGGATGCATTGGCGGTCAGGTCGCGCTCGCCCTCGAGGACGCTGGTCACTTGACGCACCAGCAGGTCATAGTCGGGACGGTCGCTGCGTTCGGGATTGATATGCATGTCAGGCGAAAATGCTGGTCGAAAACCGCTATTTTACAGCCACCGCAGCCGCAGGCGCTCCGGCGTCCGGCGGAGTCATCGAAATGACCAGCCTGAACCGCTGGCGCAACCTCGGCTTGCCGTCGGGGAGCTTGCCAGGGTGATAATGCACGTCGGTCTGCAGGCGCTCGCCGTTCACCCGCAGGCGTTGCACCGTCGCGCTGGCGCGCGCGTCGACCGGCATCGCGACCTCGGTCTGGAACAGGTGTTTGCCGGTCGGGTCCAGCAGGTCGAGCAGCAGGCGCGCGCCATCGCCCGACGCCACCAGGATGAAGTTGCCGGTGCAGGCAAAGCTGTCGACGTCGGACCAGGGCCGGAACGACCACGCGCCGGCATCGAACTGCCGGTGCGAAGCCACCGTCGCGATCCGGTAGGAAGGCGGACAGCCATCACCTCCTTGAATGGGAGGATCTTCCCGGCCGGCCCGGAGCGGCGTGTGCGTGACGGGCGCTGCGCCATACGGCGGCTCGTCGCGCCGGGCGCCGGCCGGGGACGCCAATCCCAGCACCCTGCGCACGAAGGCCATTGCCTCTTCGCGGACCGGGCCGCGCAGGTACTTCCGGCCGAGCAGTTCGTTACTGTCGCGATCGCGGATGGACAGGCTGGTGATGCGGTCAGGCCCTTCTTCGGACCGGTCCGCATGTTCCTCGACCACGTAGCGCGCGCGGACGTCGCCGCGGGGATGCACGACGAAGCTGCCCGGGCCGGCACGGCGATAGACCTGGTCGAGATGCAGCACGAACGGATAGCTGGCCCACAACATGTCGTCGAGGCCGAACAGCGGCTGGAACGGGCCGGCGCCGGGCTGGTCGAAGCCGATGTGGCGCAATTCGACGCCCTCGACATCGCTCACCGCGCGCATCACGATCGGAGCGGGCAGCCGCAGCTCGGACTTGGCCATGCACATCGTCAGGGCGACGGCCGCAATGAGGGTCGACAGGAGTAGCTTGTAAAACGTCGGCATTTAACTGGTCAGGATCGATCGGCCATCGGAAGATCGGGATCCAAGGGTTGATCGGCAAGGGTGAGTAACCGCCCATTCTAGATCAAATGCGTTTTTTGCCGTCGGTGCAGGCGATCAGCCGATGAACGAATCGAACTGCATGTCGAATTCCTGCAGCGCCTTCTGCGCGTTCTGCATCTTCTTGCGGAATTCCGGCCCGCGGCGCAAGGCCAGGCCCACCGCGAGCACGTCGATCACCACCAGGTAGGCCAGGCGCGCCGAGATCGGGGTATAGGGATCGGTGGCGAACACCAGGTCGATCGGGATCAGCAGGGTGGCCATCTCGGCCAGCGGCGTGCCGGACGGCGCCAGCACGATCACGTCGGCGCCGCCGGCCTTGGCCAGCTTGGCCGAACGGGTCAGCGCCGGGTTGTTGCCGCGCTGCGAGATCGCCACCACCGCATCGCCTTCGCGCAGCAGGGCCGCGGCGATCGAGTGGATGGCCGGATCGGTGTAGGCCACCGTCGGCACGCCCGAGCGGAAGAACTTGTGCTGGGCGTCGGCGGCCACGAAGCCGGACGTGCCCTGGCCGTAGAACTCGATCTTGTTGGCGCGCGCCAGGATCTCGAGCGCCTGCTGGACGAGTTCCGGCTTGAGGTTGTTGCGCAGGTCGAGCAGGGTGTTGATCGAGCGGCTGCAGATCTTGTTGATCAGGTCCGACGCCAGGTCGTCCTGGTGCGGAGCCTCGCTGGCGCCGGGCAGCGCCAGCGCCAGGCCTTGCGCCAGCTTGAGCTTGAACTCGTGCCAGCCGTCGTAGCCGAGCGTGCGGCAAAAGCGCACCACGGTCGGTTCCGACACGCTGGCGCTGCGCGCCAGGGCGGTGATGTTCTGGCTCACGGTCGCGGAAGGCGCGGCCAGCACCGCGAGCGCGACCTTGCGCTCCGATTTGGAGAGCGTGTCGAGCTGGGTGCGGATCGAGTCGAGCAGCATAGGTAAGTATCCGGCAGGTCTCGAGCGTCAGTCTTCCGGCAGCGATTCTTCGCGCCACTGCAGGCCGTCGCGCCCAATGAGCGCGCTGGCCGCTGCCGGGCCCCAGGTGCCCGAGGTGTACGGCGCCGGCGCGCTGTCGTCCTGCTCCCAGTGCTCGAGGATCGGCTCGACCCATTCCCAGGCCGCTTCCAGCTCGTCGCCGCGCATGAACAGGGTCAGCTGGCCACGCAGCACGTCGAGCAGCAGGCGTTCATAGGCCTCCATGCGCGGCGCCTTGAACTGCTCGCGGAAATCGAGTTCGAGCTCGGCCTGCTTCAGGCGCATCGAATCGCCCGGGGTCTTGGCCATCAGGTTCATCGACAGGCCTTCGTCCGGCTGCAGGCGGATCACCAGGCTGTTGGGCTGGAAGCTCGACGTCGGCTGGTTGAAGATCGAATGCGGAATCTGCTTGAAGCGCACCACGATCTCGGCCAGGCGGTCGGCCATGCGCTTGCCGGTGCGCAGGTAGAACGGCACGCCGGCCCAGCGCCAGGTGTCGATCTCGGCCTTCATCGCCACGAAGGTCTCGGTGCGCGAGCTCTTGGGCGCATCGGGTTCCTCGCGGTAGCCCGGCACCTGCTGGCCGTCGATGTAGCCGGCGCGGTACTGGCCGCGGATGATGTTCTGCGACAGCGTGGTCGGGGTAAAGCGTTTCAAAGACCTCAATACCTGCAGCTTGGCGTCGCGCACGGCGTCCGGCGCGATCGAGGTCGGCGGTTCCATCGCCACGATGCACAGCAGCTGCAGCAGGTGGTTCTGCAGCATGTCGCGCAGCGCGCCGGAATTGTCGTAGTAGCCCAGGCGGTTGCCGACGCCGATCTTTTCGGCGATCGTGATCTGCACGTCCGAGATCCATTCGCGCCGCCAGAGCGGCTCGAACAGGATGTTCCCGAAGCGCAGCGCCAGCAGGTTCTGCACGGTCTCCTTGCCCAGGTAGTGGTCGATGCGGTAGATCTGCGATTCGGCGAACACCTTGCCGACGTCGAGGTTGATCTGCTTGGCCGAGGCCAGGTCGCGGCCCAGCGGTTTCTCCAGCACCACGCGCGAGTTCGGCGTGGCCAGGCCGGTCGCGGCCAGGTTGTCGCAGATCTTGGCGAACAGCTGCGGCGGCGTGGCCAGGTAGTAGACGCGGGTGAGCGATGGGTCGTTTCGCAGGGCCTCGACCAGCGCCTGGTAGGTCGACACGTCGGTCGCGTTCAGCGCCACGTAGGTGATGCGCTGCAGGAAGCGCGTCCAGCTCGGCTCGTGGACCGTGTCCTTGATGTGGGGCTTCGAGTTGTTCTCGACCATGCGCAGGAATTCCTCCTGCGTTGCATCGTCACGGCCGACGCAGATGATGCGGCTGCTCTCCGGCAGGTCGTTGCAGACGTCGCGCGAGTACATCGCGGGCAACAGCTTGCGCATCGCAAGGTCGCCGCTGCCGCCAAAGAAAACGAGGTCGAAATCGGAAAGGGCCATGGTCGGTGGAATCTGCGTTGGAAGAAAGTATTTGTGTAAATTTACTACATAAATACTCTTCAATCAAGAAAATATACTACGTCCGGTGCGCGTCCAGCCTATGGTGCCACATCCGCCGGCGCCAGGTCGCGAGGGTACGGTTCGCCTGTTTGGTTTTCCCGCTCGATGGCCTGCCATTGCGGCGCGCGTGCGCGGTAGAGTTCACCGAGCCAGTCGGCGAAGGCGCGCACGGCCGATGACGGATGCCGGTTCTGCGGATAGACCAGCGACAGCGGCGCCGGCGCGTCCCGGTGCCCGGCCAATACCCTGACCAGGCGGCCGGCGCGCAGGTGCGGCGCCGCCAGGTAGCTGGCGATGCGGATCAGTCCCAGCCCCGCCAGGCCGCAGTCGAGGTAGGCGTCGGTCTCGTTCACCGTGAGCCGCGGCGCGGCGTCGACCGTGCGCCGCTTGCCGTCGACGTCGAAGGTCCAGCCGCCCGCGCGGCCGTCGCGTCCGGATTGGAAGCCGATGAGGTCGTGCTGCGCCAGCTCGTCCAGCGTGCGCGGCGCGGGATGGCGCCGCAGGTAGTCGGGCGAGGCGCAGGCGATCCAGTCGAAACTGCCGATTTGACGCGCGACCAGCAGGGCCGAGGCGTCGAGCGTGCCCGCCCGCACCGCGCAATCGACGCCCTCACGAATCAGTTCCACCGGCCGGTCGTCCAGCGTCAGCGACAGCTCGACATCGGGGTAGCGCGCCTGAAAGTCGCGCAGGGCGGGAATCACGAGCGCACGTGCGAAGGACGCGGTCATGTCCACGCGCAGCAGGCCGCGCGGCGCGAGGGCGCCGTCGGACAGGACCTCTTCGATGCCTTCGATCTCGCGCAGGATGCGTCGGCAGTGGTCGTAGTACAGGCTGCCGTTCGGCGTCAGGCGCAGCGTTCGGGTCGTGCGCTGCAGCAGGCTCGCGCCCAGCGCCGCCTCGAGTTCCTTGATCGACCTGCTGATGGTGGAGCGCGGCAGCGACAGGCTGCGCGCGGCGCCGGCGAAACTGCGCGCCTCGACCACGTGCGAGAAGATCTGCATTGCCCTGAGCTTGTCCAAGCGTGTCCTCCTTCGCTGCCGTCGATTGCCGGATTATCCCATTTATCGCAATTCTGAAAGCAGCTCCCGCTGGCTTATGCGAGTGAAGCATTCTTTCTACACTGAGCGCTTTCGACAGCAAAGGTATAAAAAATGGATCAATCGACCTCGATCGCCGCAGCCGGCGGCATACTGGTGCTCGGCGCCGGCGAACTCGGCATGGCAATCTTGCGTCACCTCGCGCCGCGCTGCCGGGATGCCGGAATTGCCTTGAGCGCGCTGGTGTCCCCACGTTCGCTGGCGGACGATCACGGCGAACTGCGCGCCATGGACGTCACGCTGCTGCCCTTCGACCTGGCGGCGGACGACAGCTCAGGCCTGGTCGCGCTGCTGCGCCATTTCGATACCGTGGTCGGCTGCACCGGCTTCGTCGCCGGGCCGGGAACGCAGCGCAGGCCGACCCGGGCGGTGCTCGATGCCGGCGTGCGCCGCTATATCCCATGGCAGTTCGGCGTGGACTACGACGTCGTCGGCAAGGGTAGCGGCCAGCCGGTGTTCGACGAGCAGTTCGAGGTGCGCGGCATGTTGCGGGGCCAGCATGCCACCGAGTGGATCATCGTCTCGACCGGCATGTTCACCAGCTTCCTGTTCGAACCGGCCTTTGGCCTGGTGGACCTGCGGGCCGGGATCGTGCGCGGCCTGGGCAGCTGGGATACCCGGGTGACGGTGACCACGCCCGACGACATCGGCCGCTGCACGGCCGCCATCCTGTTCGAGGCGCCGCCGATCGCCGACCGGGTGATCTACCTGGCCAGCGACACCGTGTCCTACGGCCAGCTGGCCGACATCGTCGAGAAGGTGACGGGGCGCCCGGTGGAGCGCGAACTCTTGAGCGATGCGCGGCTGCGCGCCGACCGCGCCGCCAATCCGGACGACGGCATGGCGGCCTACCGCATCGCCTTCGCGCGCGGCGATGGCATGTGGTGGGACAAGGAAAAGACCTATAACGCGGCGCGGGGCATCCCGATGGTCGATGTCGAGGCCTGGCTACGCATGCATCCGGCTTGATTGCAAGTGACAATGCGCGCTGTCGCGCGCCATCAACAGAGTGCGCGCCGATTCCCAAGGCGCATGACAGGCGAATCGATTCGGACTATAGTTTCCTCACATAAACATCGCTGCCACCCGAGCAGCGACCGGAGGGGACATGGTGTGGTTGCATAATATCGGTCGTGCGTTGCGGCAGGTCGCGGCGCCATTCAAGGGACGCTCCTTGTCCGGCAACGTTCGCACGCTGGTGGTCAAGGCGCGCGACGGCAGCATCCGCACGGCGATCAATGCCGCGCGCCTGCGCAAGGAAGTCGACCAGGCCCAGGCCCAGGCGGCGCGCCAGCACCAGGCGGCCGATGCGCTGGCGGCCAGCGCGCGTGAAGTGGCCGAGCTGTCGGCCGACGTCAATGCCGGCACGGTGCGCATCGCCGACACCGCCCAGCGCAATCTGGCGGCGGCGCGCGAATCGATGGAAGAGCTGGCGAGCCTCGAGCGGCGCATGCGCCACATCGAGGAACAGGTGAAGGGATTTTCGGACACCGTGACCCTGCTGGTCGGCCACCTGCGCGAGATCGGCGAGTTCGGCACCGTCATCGAGAACGTGGCCAACCAGACCAATCTGCTGGCCATCAATGCCGCGATCGAGGCGGCGCGCGCCGGCCCGGCCGGGCGCGGCTTCGCGGTGGTCGCCTCCGAGGTGCGGCGCCTGTCGCAGGTGGTCAATCTGGAGGCGGTCAAGATCGCGAACGCCAGCGGCGCGATGCGCGAGCTGGTGACCTCGACCTCCGGCGCCACCGCCGGCATCCTCGACGGCGTGAACGTCTCGGCGCGCGAAGCCGGCAGCGCGGCCAGTCACCTGACGGCTTTTGTTGCCGACTTCGAGCGCATGACCGCCACCGTCGACCAGATGGCGGCGGCGATGCAGTCGCTCGACGGCGTCAACCAGCAGATCAATGCGAAGGTGGAAGAGGTGGCGCAGAACGCTTCCAGCTCCGAAGCCACGATGCAGGACGCTTCGCGCCGCGTGGACGAGGTGCGGATGGCCACCGAAGAGCTGCAGGGCGTGCTGGCGGGCTTCCGGACCGGCGGCACGGCCTTCGATGCGCTGGTGGACACCACCACCGTGCTGCGCGACCAGGTGAGGGCCTGCCTCGAGGGGCACGCGGCTGGCGGCGCCAATATCTTCGACCAGCAGTACCGCCCGATCCCGCAATCCGACCCGCCGCGCTTCACGACCTCGTACGACCGCGCGGTGGAGCGCGACCTGCAGCAGCTGTTCGACCGCGTGCTGACCGACCTGCCGGGAGCAGCCTACGCGCTGGCGGTCGACAACCGGGGGTATGCGCCGACCCACAACACCAAGTTCTCGCGGCCGTCGACCGGGCAGCGCGAGCATGACCTGGTGTACTGCCGCAATAAACGGATCTTCGACGATCCGGTAGGGATCCGGCTGGCGAAGAACCGCGAGCCGTTCCTGCTGCAGACCTATCTGCGCGATACGGGAGAGGTGATCAACGACCTGTCGATGCCGATCGTGTTCCAGGGGAAGCACTGGGGTGCGGTGCGGATCGGGTATGACTCTGCGCGGATGATGGGGCGTACCGGGCGCTGAGAGCCTGTCAGATTTTCTGTGTGGAACGGGGTCATGAAATAATCCTGAGAGGACTGTTCCATGACCGATGCAATGACCACGAAAAAGCCCAAGAAGCAGAAAGCTGCATACCCGTTCCCCGTC
>NZ_JAFVIM010000048.1:0-9736 GCF_017582745.1 Massilia oculi | reverse complement strand
GTTGTGGACCTACAATCACGACCGGCCTAACATGGCGCTCGGCGGTATTACGCCAAAACAGAAATTGGCGCTCGCCGCTTAACCTCTACTTTTAGCGTGCTCTAAAAATGGGGGGATTACCCGCGGAAGCGGAGCTGACATTTCTGATTACCGAGGCGTTCGTTACCCTTGCTGCCAACGAGCGCTATGTCGCGATCGCAAAAGCTGGTCATGAACTGGCTGCGCGTGCTCACCATGCAGCACGCGAACGGGTGCGCGTCGGAAAAGCATCTCCAATAGAGGAGCAAAGGGCGGACGTGCTGCGAATCAATACGGAGGTTCGTCTGGGCAAAGCACTACGCGCCGCCGAACTGGCCCAGAAAACGGTCGCACGGCTGACAGGCACGGCGATGCCGCTCACGATCGCGTCCACGTGGTTCGAGCAAATAGAACGCAGCGAGATGACGCCGGCAGCAGGGCAGGGGTTGGCGATCGCAACAGCAGAGGCCGAGGTGGCCGCTGCGGAAGCTCGCGTCGATGCGGCCAGGCGCGACCGGATACCGGACGTAACGCTGACCGCAGGCATGCGCCGTTACGGCGAATCGTCCGACAAGGCCGCTGTGCTCGGCCTGTCGGTCCCACTGCCATTGTTCAATCAGGGCACGGCCGCGCTGGCGCGCTCGCGGGCGGAATTCGATCGGGCTTCCGCCGCGCGCCGCGGCGTCGCACTGCAATTCGAGCAATCCAGCGCGCAGGCGGAAGCCGAGGTGGCCGACGCATTGGCGGCCGCACGGGCCGCCAATGGCCCCGCGCTCGCCGCCGCAGAAGAAGCGGCGCGCATCGCGAGGATCGGATACGCCGAAGGAAAATTCCCGCAACTCGAATTGATCGAGGCCGAGCGCTCTTTGGCCGAAACCCGCGAAAGCTCGGTCGACGCGCTCGCAGCACTCCATACTGCCCGGGCACGTCTGGCTCGGCTCCAAGGTTCCAACTCTCCAATTTATAAGGATTGACCCATGCAAGCGGTATTCCGATCGGGCCTGTGCGCCGCGATGATCCTGTTGAGCGCATGCTCCCCCAAGCCAGAAACAGCCCCTAAAGTAGCGGCCGAACAGGGTGAAAAAACGGCGACCGCCTCAGGCGAGAAAGCCGAGAAGGCCGAGAAGAGCGGCGAAGCCGGCGAGCGGGGCGAAGCTGCGGAGAGAGAAGGCGAAGCCGAAGCCAAGGAAGATTTTGTATCGCTATCGGACCAGCAAATCAAAGCCGCGGGTATCGAGATCATGCCGGTTCGACAGTCCTTCGCTGGGGCGGTCGAGGCGCCTGCAGTCATCGCGGCAGACCCGAAGCATGCAGCCGTCGTCTCGAGCGCCGTTGGCGGCCGGGTTGTCGAGGTCCGGCGCAACCTGGGCGACCCGGTCGCTCGGGGCGACGTGCTGGCTGTAATCGAAAGCCGTGACGTAGCCCAGCTCAGGGCCGACGTTGAAATCGCCAAGCGGCAGTACGAGCTCTCGCAAGCCACGTTCGCGCGCGAAGAACGTCTGTTTGGCGAAAAAGTCACCTCGCGACAGGAATTCGAAATTGCGCGCAATGCCGCGCAAGAAGCACGCACCCGCCTTCGCCTGGCCGAGCAACAACTCGCCGCCGCCGGGGGAACGGGCGGAGGGCAGCTTAACCGGCTGATGCTGCGCTCCCCGATCAAGGGCAACGTCACGGCGCGGCAGATCGCCCTGGGCGACATCGTCGCGCCGGACGCACATCTGTTCGAAGTGGCCGACCTCAACGAACTGGCCGTCGAGCTTTCGCTGTCGCCGAACGACGCCGCCCGCGTCACCGTCGGCACTGCGGTGGACGTGTCGATTGATGGCCGCACCGGCGCAGGCCGCATCACCCACGTATCGCGCGTCCTCGATCCCGCCACCCGCCAGGTACGCGCCATTGCACGGCTGTCGAACGGGGAGGGAAGCTGGCGCATCGGCGAGACGGTCAGGGCATCGATCGCGCTCGAGGGCGGTACCGGCGGCACCCAGCTGGCCATTCCACGGACCGCCGTGCAGACGGTGGAGGACAAGCCGAGCGTGTTCGTCCGGGAGAAAGAAGGGTTCGCGATCAAGCGCGTCGTCCTCGGCGGTAACGCGGCCGGCTACGTCAAGGTGGTGTCCGGCCTCGACGGCAAGGAACAGATTGCGGTCAGCAATACTTATCTGCTGAAGGCGGAGCATGGCAAGGGAGAGGCAGGGGACGATGACTGATTTCCTCGTTCAACGGCTCCTGAAGGATACCCAACCATGATTGCTCGCATCGTCAACTTTTCCGTTGCGCGGCGGTGGCACGTCCTCATCGCCACCATCCTGCTGTCGATCCTCGGCGCATTCGCACTGACGCGCCTGCCGATCGACGCGGTACCGGATATCACCAACACGCAGGTGCAGATCAACGTCGTCGCACCGGCGCTCGCGCCGGCCGACGTCGAACGACAGGTCACCTATCCGATCGAGACGGCGTTTGCCGGCATTCCCGGACTGGAATCCACGCGCTCGTTGACCAGGCATGGATTTGCACAGGTCACGACGGTCTTCAAGGACGGCACGGATATCTATTTTGCTCGCCAGCAGATAGCGGAGCGGCTGCGCGCCGTCGAGCGCAACTTGCCCCCGGGTGCTACTGCGAGCCTGGGTCCGATCGCGACCGGGCTTGGCGACGTCTACATGTGGACGGTGGAGTACGCCTCCAAGCCGGCCCAGAAAGTCGGTACGTCGGCCGGCTTGCAGGCGGACGGAAGCTATATCACCCCGGAACGGGAAGTGCTGCGCGGCGCTGTTGAGAAGGCTACCTACCTGCGCACGGTGCAGGACTGGATCGTCGCACCGCAGCTCAAGAATACCGAAGGGCTGGCGGGCGTCGACGTCATCGGGGGCTACGTCAAGCAGTATGTGGTCACGCCGGATCCGCAACGACTAGCGGCCCTGGGCATCAGCCTGACGATGCTGGGCGAGGCATTGGAGCGCAATAACACGAGCGCCGGCGCCGGCGTCGTCGTCCAGAACGGAGAGGCCCTCACCGTCAAGGCCGATGCGCGCATCACCTCATCCGAAGAACTGGCAAAGACCGTCATCACCACCCGTAACGGCACGCCAGTGCTGGTGTCGCACGTCGCTAGCGTCGGCCTGGGGCAGGAGGTGCGTTTCGGCTCGGCGTCCGAAGGCGGCCAAGAGGTCGTCGTCGGTACGGCCGTGATGCGCATTGGCGAGAACAGCCGGACCGTTGCCGCCGCCGTCGATGTCCGACTCAAGGAAATCGCACATTCCTTGCCGCCCGACTTGCTCATCCGGCCAGTCCTCGACCGCACTCGGCTGGTCGATGCCACCATCAAGACCGTGGCAACCAATCTGACCGAAGGCGCGCTTCTGGTGATCGCCGTCCTGTTCGCGCTACTCGGAAACCTGCGCGCGGCGCTGATCGCCGCAGCCGTTATTCCGGTCACCATGCTCCTGACCTCGGCGGGCATGCTCGAGGCGGGACTCTCGGCAAATTTGATGAGCCTGGGCGCGCTGGACTTCGGCCTGATTGTCGATGGCGCCGTGATCATCGTAGAGAACGCGCTGCGCCGCATCGCCGAACACCAGCATGCGACTGGCAAAACTCTTACCAAAGCGGAGCGCCTTGATACCGTTGCGGCCGCCGCGCGCGAAATGATCAGGCCAAGCGTCTATGGCCAGGCGATCATCATTCTCGTCTATGTCCCCCTGTTGACGTTCCAGGGGGTGGAAGGCCGGATGTTCGCACCGATGGCGGTAACGGTGATTCTGGCCCTGGTATTCGCTTTCATTCTTTCTCTTACCTTTGTGCCGGCGGCGATCGCGCTATGGCTTTCGCGCCATGTCAATGAAAAGGAAAACCGACTGGTCAAAGCCGTATCCACGTCCTATGCACCTTGGCTGGACCGTGCACTCGCGAAGCCCAAGCTGACCGGCGTACTAGCGACCGTCGGTTTTGCGGGCGCGCTGGGTCTGTTTACAACGCTGGGCCAGGAATTTCTCCCGACCCTCGACGAGAAAGACGTGTTGCTGCAGGTCGCCCGCATTCCCGGAACCTCCCTGGACCAGAGCCAGGCGATGCAGTTCGCTGTCGAGAAGGCGGTCGGCAAGCTGCCCGAGGTAAAGCTGGTCTTCTCCCGAACAGGTACGGCTGAACTGGCCGCCGACCCTATGCCGCCGAATATCACGGACACCTTTGTCATCGTTAAAGACCGTTCGGAATGGCCGGAACCCGGGATGAGCAAGGCCGAGCTGGTTGAGAAGATCGAGAAGGCGGTTGCAGGCATCCCGGGCCAGAACTACGAGCTGACCCAGCCGATCCAGATGCGCTTCAACGAACTGCTGGCCGGCGTACGGGGCGACATTGCCGTCAAGGTCTACGGCGACGATTTCAACGCCATGATCCGCACCGCCGAGCAGGTTGCCGAAAAACTGCGTGCGGTCGAGGGCGCGGAGGACGTCCGGGTAGAGCAGGTGCAGGGGCTTCCGCTGCTCGATGTGCGGCTGGACCGCGACGCCATGGCGCGGGTTGGATTATCCGCTCAGGACGTGCACGACACACTGGCGGCAGCCATCGCGGGCCGGGAGGCTGGTTCCATCTATGAAGGCGACAGGCGCTTCGACGTGGTGGTGAAAGTGGGTGAGACCAGCAGGAACGATGTGGAAGCCTTGCGCCAGTTGCCAGTGCTGACGCCAAGCGGCAGTTTCGTGCCGCTGGGGTCGGTGGCCGCGCTGGAGACGGCCAAGGGACCGAACCAGATCAGTCGCGAGAACGGCAAGCGTCGCGTCGTGGTACAGGCCAACGTGCGCGGACGTGACATCGCCAGCGTGGTCAGCGAAGCGCGCGCAAGCATCAACGCGGACGTACGGGTGCCCGCCGGTGCATGGATTACCTGGGGCGGGCAATTCGAGAACCTCGAGCGTGCGCGGATGCGTTTGGCAGTCGTGGTACCAGCCTGCTTCGCGCTCATCATCGCGTTGCTGTACTCGGCTGTTGGGTCTTGGCGTTCGGCCGCGGTCGTGTTTACGGGCGTGCCTCTCGCCCTGATCGGGGGTATCGCCGCACTCTGGCTGCGTGGCATGCCGTTTTCGATCTCGGCGGCCGTTGGATTCATCGCACTGTCCGGCGTCGCTGTCCTCAACGGGCTGGTAATGGTGGGCTCGATCGACGACGTGGCGAAACAGCTTCCGTGGGCACAAGCGGTGCGCGAAGGTGCGCTGCGGCGCCTGCGCCCCGTCTTGATGACGGCACTGGTCGCATCGCTGGGCTTCGTCCCGATGGCATTGGCAACCGGCGCCGGCGCCGAGGTGCAGCGGCCGTTGGCCACCGTTGTGATCGGAGGCCTGATCTCCGCTACGATCCTGACGCTGTTCGTGCTGCCGACGCTTTACCAGCGCTTCGCCCGTCCGCCCGAGAACGTGGCGGAGGGAATTTGAACAGTCCAGTAGAGTGAACGCAAGGACTCGAACATTGGAAGGAATCACATGAAAGCGCAATACGACCTGGTCATCGTTGGCGCGGGTTCAGGCGGGTACATCGCCGCAATCCGCGCCGGACAACTCGGCTTGTCCGTGGCCTGCATTGAATCGAATCCTTACGCCGCACCCGACGGCCAGGCGCGCCCCGGAGGAACCTGCCTGAACGTGGGATGCATTCCATCCAAGGCATTGCTTGCGTCGAGCCACCTGTACGAACAGGTCGTCCACCACACCGCCGAGCACGGTATCACCACTGGCGGCGCGGCGATCGAGGTCGACAAGATGATCGATCGGAAGGACGGGGTGGTCTCGAAAATGGCCAAAGGGATCGAATACCTGTTCAAGAAGAACAAGGTCGACTTTATCAAGGCGCGCGCGCGCTTCGTCGGGATGCAGGACGGGGTATATTCCCTGGAAGTCTCGGCCGAAAATTCCGTGCAGGAGATCAGCGCGGGTAACGTGATCATCGCCACCGGGTCGAAGCCGCGCCAGCTGCCAGGCACCCGGATCGACAATGCAATCATCTGCGACAACGCCGGAGCGCTCGATTTCCGCGAGGTGCCGAAACGCCTGTGTGTGGTTGGCGCCGGCGTGATCGGTCTCGAGCTAGGCTCAGTGTGGCGGCGCCTGGGTGCGGATGTCACCCTGCTCGACGCCATGCCGGACTTCCTGCCCGGCTGCGACACCGCCGTGTCCAAGGAAATGCTCAAGCTGATGTCTGGCCAAGGGCTGAAATTCGACCTTGGCGTGAGCATCGACAGCATCGCGCTCAGCGGCGGCGGGGTGCAGATTTCGTATCGCGACCGTGCTGGCGCCGCCAAGGAGCTCGCTTGCGACAAGGTGATCGTGGCGATCGGGCGCGTGCCCAATACGGATGGGTTGGGAATCGAGGCAATTGGCCTGGAGCTTGACCAGCGCGGCTATGTGCCGGTCGATGAACACTGCCGCACGATATTGCCGAACCTGTTTGCCATCGGTGACGTCGTGCGCGGGCCAATGCTTGCGCACAAGGCCGAGGAAGAGGGAATCATGGTCGCCGAGATCGTCGCAGGGCAATCCGGGCAGGTGAATTACGCCGCCATCCCCTTCATCATCTACACGAGTCCCGAAGCCGCGTGGGTTGGCAAGACGGAGCAGGAACTGGCACGCGAAGGCCGCGCATTCAAGTCGGGACAGTTCCCTTTCTCGGCCAACGGGCGCGCACTCGGCCACGGCGACGCACAGGGGTTTGTCAAGGTCCTAGCCGATGCCGAGTCGGACCTTGTGCTGGGCGTGCATATCGTCAGCTCGCTCGCGTCGGAAATGATCGGTGAAGCGGCAATGGCGCTCGAGTTTTCGGCGTCTTCGGAGGACATTGCCCGGATCTGCCACGCGCACCCGACATTGTATGAAGCAATCAGGGAAGCGTCGCTCGCTGTCGACAAGCGTGCGCTGAACATCTGACCGTCAACTGTATAGGAACCGATAGTGGCCAAACCCTTTTCACCGCTCGCTGCCGTGTTGGTCGCCGGGCTTATCGCACTTGCCGACCTGGTCACCAAGGCCGCAATCGTGGAACATCTGGCCTACGGCCAGCAGATCGAGTTGTTACCCTTGTTGAACATCGTCCATGTGATCAACCAGGGAGCGGCGTTCGGTCTTCTGGCCACGGCCGGCGGATGGCAACGCTACCTTTTCATTGTTGTAGCCGTACTCGCGTCGATCCTGATCGTCCGGATGATCCGGAAACCTGAAACAGGCTCCGCGGAAAGGATCGCTCTGGCGATGATCCTTGGCGGAGCGGTTGGCAATCTCGTTGACCGAACTGCGCGGATGGGCGTCGTTGACTGGATCGATGTGCATGCAGGAGCGCATCACTGGCCAGCTTTCAACATCGCCGATATCGGGATCACGGTCGGCGCCACGCTCATCGTTTTGCACGCGCTGTTCGGTGGCCGTGCAGCACCTCCGGTATCCGACAAGACCCGATAGTCATCGCCCCCTGGACGCGCACTGCCACCCGAAGCATGGCCAGTCGCGCGGGGCGGTCTGAACAGGGCGACGATCCAGCCCATACAGAACAAACATAATCAGATCTACAACAATTCGAGACCCATGTTTCTGCCCGGCGGGCGTTGTAAAATTTGCCATACTCCAGTGTTCTCTTCCGTAACCGAGCAGTCAAGGACTCCATGAAGCGCCTGTTTCTGATCATATTGTTCGCGCTTTTGCCCTTACAGACTGGCTGGGCGGCAGGATGGTGCGTGATTTCCGACGACGCGTCGGCCATCGCAGCGGTATCCGACGTAACCGGGGCTGCAAATCCGATAGACGTGCAGCTCGAAGCTGGCTGCAGCGCAACTTGTGTATCGGCATGCGACTTGCAGCCCCTCGGCAGCGATTCTTCCGTGATCGAATGGTCAGGGCTGTCGCGCTCCTATCCCGGCAGACTCAATCAGCTAAATTACCAGTCTCCAATACTGGACGGCCCGATTCGGCCGAAATGGCACTGATCATCGAAGCCGGCAACTACCGCCTGCGCTTGATGGGTAATCGTGCACAAGCACTGCACGACCCCATCCGTCTCTACAAATAATGCAGCCGCAACTGACTTACTCCCGACCATGGCGGCCCACAATCGGCCACGTCGAGAGTCAGTGCGCTTGAAAAATCAAACATTCAACAGGAAAATTCAATGAAAACTCACATCAACTTCTTATCCGCGGTACTTCTCGCGTGCATGTTCATTCCACTCGACTCGCGGGCCAATGAGGGGGGCATGCCCTCAGAGAGCGCCGCAGAAGCGAAGACTGGTAGAGCAGCACCGTTCGGCTACTCCTCCAATGCAGCGCCTGACCGCGTTATCACAATAGTGGAAGGCAAGACCAGATCGATTCACGTCAAGCGACTCGAGACTGTCCGTATTGTAGACGGTCCAAGAAACCTTACCTGGACCTTCGATACGCTCGGCCTGTCGCCGATCTCCTTGGCGAACATCCTTCCAAACGCAACGAACGTAACAATCTATGTTGAGGAAAGTCCAATGTACGCCAACTAAGCTTCGCCATTTGGCGTTCTGGTAGGGCGCTATCACTAGTTCGAAGCCGCCCGCGGTTTCGAGCTAGTGTGAAGCCTGATATGCAATCTACCGGGCGAATACAAGCCGGGGGCACGTACCCCACGTGCGACGCTATTGATATGAGCAGTGCTGAAACAAGCGCCGCTTAACTACGTGCTCGGGCAGTATGAAGACGGCTCAATTTGACGGAGACGCTCATGCATGAGATACCGCGAGATGGTGTTCCAGACAGTACTCTTTCGTTCGCCCGGGACGGCTATCTTTTCATTACTAAACGTTGTACGCGCCTGGGGACCGACCTGTTTCGCCCACGACTGATGCTTCAATCGACGGTTTGTATGCGCGGCGAAGAATTGGCCAGACTATTTTATGACAATGAGAGGTTCAAACGCACCGGTGTTGCTCCATCGAGACTCCAGGAAACACTGTTTGGCCGAGGAGGCGTGCAAGGACTGGACGGTAATTCCCATCGGTGCCGAAAGGAAATGTTTCTCTCCTTGATGAGCGCCGAGCGTATTGCGGAACTGGCGGAGCTCAGTGCCGCGCAATGGCACAGGTCCGCGGCAAATTGGGAGCGCCGCTTCCAGGTGGTTTTATTCGACCAAGCGTGTGAAAGCTTGTGCCGGGCCGTCTGTGCCTGGACAGGAATCCCGCTGGTTGAGTCCGAAGTCAGGAGTAGAACGGATGACTTCGTAGCGATGATCGATGCTGGCGCGGCGATCGGTCCAAGACACTGGCGTGGAAGATGGGCGCGAAACCGCGCTGAGCGCTGGATCGAGGGTCTGGTAGAAGATGTGCGTCATCACCGGCTAACGGTGGATGAAGACTGCGCACTATATGCGATCTCATGGCATCGCGATTTGTCTGGGTAATTGCTCGACAAGCGAACTGTGGCGGTGGAACTCATCAACGTTGCAAGGCCAACGGTCGCGGTCGCCTGGTATATCATGTTCGCGGCCATGGCTTTGCATCAGCACCCGCAATGCGGTGAGCGTTTGCTGGCTGCCGAAGCGCACTACCTCGATTATTTCGTTGAAGAAGTCCGCAGGTTTTATCCGTTTTTCCGGCTTTGTTGCACAAATCGGCCCATCAGCGGCCGAGGCGCAGCACGGGTAAACTGACGGCATGATTGCTCCCGTAAAGCTGAAGTACCGAACGACCAACTGGAAAGACTACAACGCGGCAT
>NZ_JAFVIM010000047.1:0-12274 GCF_017582745.1 Massilia oculi | reverse complement strand
ACCATAGCAAGTCGGTCCCACCCCTTCCCATCCCGAACAGGACCGTGAAACGACTTTGCGCCGATGATAGTGCTGCAACCAGTGTGAAAGTAGGTTATCGTCAGGCTAGTTATAAGAAAAACCTCACCATGTGATCATGGTGGGGTTTTTTGCTTTGCGGTCCAGATCGCCGTTTCTGCAGTCTGTCGGGCCAATATGCAGTCCAGCGCTTGCCCAGCAAGACGGACCGGATGTCGTGAAAGAATGGAATTCTCCAAACTCAGCGATTCCACCAACTCCCATGTCCTCCCAAGCGAAAACCGGTCGCAAAAACGTCCTTTCCATTTTCTTCCTGCTGGGCTGCCTGTCGATATCGGGATGGACATCCGCCGCTCCCGCCACTGCCAGCGTCGACATGATCGCTGGCCGACAGATCGAATCCCTGACCATCAAGAACCCGGATGCGCACGTCAGCATCATCTTCGAAAACGGCCTGCGAGCAACGGTGAGTGGATGGGACAAGGTCATCGATTCGCTGGCCCCGGATGCATCGATCTTCGCCTACAACCGTCCTGGCTACGGCAACAGCCAGGAAACGGGAACGGCGCGCGACGGCGGCACGATCGTCGAGGAACTCAGGCAATCCTTGAAGCACAAAGGCCTGGCGCCTCCATACATTCTCGTTGGCCACTCACTCGGCGGCCTGTATATGCAGCTGTTCGCAAAACGCTACCCGCAGGAAGTCAGCGGCCTCGTGCTGGTCGATCCACTATTGCCGGGTATCGTCAAGAAAACCGAGGATTTTCCCTTCTGGTCACGCGGCGCCAAGCGGCTGTTCTTCTCGAGCACAGTCAACAAGGAGATCGACGCCATTTACCAGACCAGTGAACAGGTGTTGTCGCTGGCACCGATCGACGATAAGCCGATCGTCATACTCATCAACAAACCAAAGGGTGCCACCGCTGTCGGCGTCGATTTCGGCGCCTTCAACAAGGACCAGAAGACCCGGGACCTCGTGAATGGCATGTATCCGAAAGCTAAACGGATCGTCGTCGACTCCGATCACCAGGTGCAGCGCCAGAACCCTGCCGAGGTCGTTGATGCGATCAGGACAATCATCGCCAAGCCGGTATCAGGAGAATAGCGGCTCAGGTGTCGGGAAGCTGGTCGACATCGTCATCTGCGAAGTCGCCGCCTTCCCGCCACTCGAGAATGTCACCAGGTTGGCATGCCAGCTTTTCGCAAATCTTCTCGAGCGTCGAAAAACGGATTCCTCTTACTTTTCCCGACTTCAGCAATGACAGATTCTGTTCCGTAATTCCAATATAACTGGCCAGCTCCTTGGACTTCAACTTGCGTTTGGCGAGCATCACGTCGAGGTTGATAATAATGGCCATCAGATAAAGCCCTCGTTCTCTTCACTTAAACGACGGCCTTCATGCATCACGCCGGCGATCAGGTAGAAGAGACTGCAAACAAGAATCAGCAGTAATTCGCTGGAGCTGACATCGATGGAGATCGGGTAGCTCCGGCCGTTCCCCAGCAGGTTGAACGCAAGATCTTGCAGCGGCTTCTCCAGGGTGAACAGCACGATTGCCAGGAGGATAGCCCCTGCCGAGGCGCGCAGACGCGCAATGGTATCGATCGCAAATATCTGACCCTGCTGGAAGCGGCTCAAGGTCTGGCCCAGCCGGATGAAGCCGAAGGTCAGCGCGCTGAGTCCGGGCACCCCTATCAGGACACCCATGATTTTCTGGGAAACGGATAACTCGCTTACCAAGCCCTCTCTCATCCCCTCAGGGTCAAGTTGAACATGCATTGGTCCAAGTTCTAATGGCATCGGAACTATCCAGGGAATCAGGAAAAATATGATTTGAATCGACAGGAAAACCAGTAAAAGCCAACGAATAACATTGCAAAGACGGAACAGCGGAGACAACTGCACTTGAGGAGATTTCGCCTTGTCCATGGATGCCTATCCCTTCGATTCAGCCGCAACAATTTTATTGATGTGGCAATTGTTATTGTACTTCAGCAAATTTACCTTGTGTTGCACCACTTTCACTAAGGAAAGCACTATTGAGCCCGATCTAACGATAATTCTTATCGTCAAACAGTAAGTTTTTACTGCTTGACAGCATTTTTCAAGCGTCGTAGACTTTATTTGTATTTACAATAGCCAACAGTTCCTAGCAAGATTGACAGGGCTGAGAGATGCACCGAATCGCCGAATTGTGACACTCAACTCATCATATCGATGGAGAAACAACATGCAAGCATCTGATCTCGCCGCCGAAGAATTTTCGATCGAAGTCCTGGAGAGCCGTTTCGAGATGGAGGCAATGATCGAACCACCGCCAGAGACGGACTGGAAGTCCACCTGTACCTATGCGGGCCTCTTCGGAAACTGGGAGTAGGGCGACCCTCACGCCACGAATTCGATGATCTCAATGCAAGCTCTGGTGTATCTACATCACGGAACTGGCCGGGCCCACCATGTCGAACTACGACACCTCGATCCCTTTATTAAAAGGGAACATCACCATCGTCGCCCAGGAGGATGCTGAAGGCGGCTCCAGGCAGCGGTATCTTTTGATGCTCGGTGACAGCTACTTTTTGATCTCGGTCAAAACCAGGGCATTGGTCCTCGCATTACTGCGTAGCCCAGGAACGCAGCAACAATTAGAAAGCAATTTCGCTGCGGAAGCTGGTGAGCGCATTCCCGCGACGACGCTCATCGCGCTCGCGAGGCAAACCTTGCCGCCGGTCCTGTTTTGTGACACGCCGCAGCCGCTGTCCACGAACCCGTTCATCGTCAGCGCGACCCTCATTTCTCCGCGACACGCCGCGCGCATGGCAGCCTCGCTTGCATGGCTGTTCAGGCCCCAATGCGCCTTGCCAGTCATTGCCCTGTTCGTCCTGGCTCACGCAATGGTCTTGCCTGATGCATTGCATGCCGTGCATGGCGTCTGGACAGTTCCGCAGACTTGCGTACTTGCCTTGCTGTTCCTGGCCAGCGGTCTGTTCCATGAATGCGGCCATATCGCTGCCTGCCGTTATTTTCGGTGCGCGCATGGCGGCATCGGAATCGGTCTCTACCTGGTTTTCCCGGTCTGGTACGCGGATGTGACCCACGCGTGGCGACTGAAGCGGCGCCAGCGCGCCGTGGTCGATCTCGGCGGCGTGTATTTTCAGGCGATCTTCCTCATCGCCGTCGATGTCTACGCCCTGGCCAGTGGCGATCCGGTGGCTTTCAAGCTCGCTTGGCTGATCACGTTTGCCATGCTGTTGACTCTCAATCCCGTGTTCAAATTCGACGGGTATTGGTTGCTGTCCGACCTGAGCGGTCTGCACAATCTCCACCGGCAGGTGCGGCAGTCCATCTCCATGTCGATCGCGCGCGCGATGCGTAAACAAATGGCGTCCAGGCCACCATTGCAAGCGACGATCCTGCATGCGTATCTGCTGTCAAGCGCATGTTATTTCCTCTATATCGGCCTGTTTCTTGGGCGCGAACTTGTATCGTCAGGAGTCTTTCTCGCGTCAATGACCGGCGCCGACTGGCAGAAGTCG
Organism: Massilia oculi; assembly: GCF_017582745.1. Taxonomy (GTDB): domain Bacteria; phylum Pseudomonadota; class Gammaproteobacteria; order Burkholderiales; family Burkholderiaceae_D; genus Telluria; species Telluria oculi_A. The sequence goes on along the minus strand of NZ_JAFVIM010000047.1, from coordinate 8,722 downwards.
ATCCCCATGGGTCGCGTGGGCTGGGCCGAAGCCGCATCGGCGATAGGTCATGGTCTTGGAATATTGGTATGGCCGTTCATGATCATGTTAGCCAGCATGCTCTTTTTGAACCGGCTCCGTTTGGGAATGGGCGTGATCGTGTCCAGCATTCGCGAGGCCCGCACGCTGCCATCCCGTCGTCACTCTATCTAGGGGATTCCGATGTTTTCGAGTATGAACACGCTTGCCCGGCCTATCTCCCAGCACCAGGGCATGCAGATACCGACCAATAAACCGCCCGATACCGAGCAACTCATCCAGCAGACGGCGGCTGGAATGGCTTATTACCTCGGCTTGAGCGATGAGGACGCTACATTGCGCGCGCAAGCCGCATGCGAACGGCGTCAACGCCGACATGGCGGACAGCCGTTCAGCGATGGTCCGACGGTGCCTCCCGATCAAGCCACGAAACATATCCAGGCCGCGCTGAACAAGAATGGCTCGTGCCTGATGGCGTTGCCGTTCAGTGGAGCGGCGCTGGAACTTTTGCACGAGATCGCTACTCCAGGCGATTTGCCACTGATCCTGATCGAGAGTCCAGCGCTCGCCAAACTGTCCTGGATCATGGGTGCGACCATCGGTGACCTGCCGCGTTGCCAGATCCACGAAGTCATCAAGCACGTCAAGATCCAGGTCGCCCAACCCCAGGCAGTCGTCTACGTCAGCTTTCCCGAGCTGCATACCCTGTCGGCGGGAACGACCACAAGCACGAGTTTTCTCGGCAAGGCATGCCGGTTCTCGGTGCTCGACCCGTTGTTGTGCCGGTATGGTCTCAAGACCCTGCTCACCATCGGTTACTTCCCGGCCACCGCCGGCGTCGGCCCGGAACTGGTCAGCTGCGATGCGCCGGCCATCGGACCGGAGGGACACAGCCAGGCCATGACGACACTCTTGCGTTGGCTGCTGGGACACTTGCAAGTATCGGCCTCGGTCGCGCCCGACGATACGCTCTCGTGGCATCACCTGTATCGCGCAAGCGCGCATTGCTACCAGATCGAACGGCACAACCGGATCGAGCAGTTGGAAGCCTACTTCATGGCCTGGAAGCGGTCGCCTGGCGGCATGCCCGAGGCGCTTTCCCGCATGGCGGCCGCGCGCGTGGCCGCGCTGCGCAATGCAATATGAGTCCAGTGGAGGGATGACCAAATGGCTTACTTCCCAGAACTGGTCGTGCGCTGCAGAATCGCCGCCTCGCGCGCCCGCCTGCTGCTGTCGAGCGGCGAGGCCGCGGCGATGCTTGAAAAACGCGTTGACCATTCGATCCGCACGGTATTTCCCGACATTTCCGCAGCAGCGGCGCACGACCTGTATGTGCGCCATTGGGTGTCGATGCGCAAATTCGCACTCATCAAGCAGTATCTGACCTCGCTGCAGGCCGACGAGCTCAATACCTTCCTCGATCGTTATGTCCGGGTCGAGGGACGCGAGCATCTCGATGCCGTCGTGGAGAGCGACGCGCCAGTGATCTTCGTGACTCCTCATTACGGCAATTTTGCAGCAGGATGCCTGAAGCTGATCAAGGAGATCGGTCACCGTAAAACGATCAACGCCTTCTACAACCCGCCGTTGAAGAGCCGTGCTTCGCAAGGCTTCGAAGAGTTGTTCCATCGCCTTGGATACGGATATCACGCGCTGTTCAACGACGATACCGCGGTGCTGAAAGCGCTGCGGGTACTCAAGCGTGGCGAAGCGTTGACGATGATGCCGGACGTGTTCGACATCACCGGGCACGTGTTGTATGTGCCGTTCTTCGGTCGCCTGATCCCGGCCATGGCCGGCACGGCCCTGTTCGCAATCAAGAGCCGGGCCAACGTCATCGTCGGCTATAACTGCCCGGGCCCGGGACTGGCCTCCACCCTAAAGCTCGGCGCACCGATCTACTACGAGGCAACCGGCGACCTCGAGACCGATCTCCCGACGCTGACGGCTGCCATTTTCAGCGAATTGGAAAGGCAGATCCGGGCGGAGCCCGAGCACTGGATCTATCTGCCGAAAATGGGTGATCTGCTGGCCGACCGTCTTCCGGTGAATTCGACCGGGCATGCTGAATGGATGGGCAAGCTCGATCATGCCACCCGCCAGTTCGCCTCGGTGTTGCCGGAATGGCCGAACATCATGGATGAGCTCAAGTCGATACCGTTGGAAACCGCAGCCAATCAAGAGGATAGCTCGGCAATAAAGCCGCACAATGATCCCGGTAATGGTCAGGAGAGTCCTACAGTATGCCGACCACTTCTCCTATAGAGGCACTCACCCATGGGGCGCATGATGAAATTTCTTGTTCAGCAAAGCGGAGGATCGCGATGAAGTCGAAAGAGAAGGTCAAGGGCGGAGACAACCGTGCACGCGGTAGCGCAAAACCAAAAACCTTGATGGTTGCCGAGGGCAGCCTGCAGTCCAGGGCGCCCGGTTACGTCATGCCGGGCGGGCTCGACACGCCTTTCCCGAAGGGGAATACCGGATCCATGCAATCGGATTCGACCGGACGCGGCCAGCGCGCCGGCGCCGGTTCGCAGAGCGGCGGATGGAGCGCACGCCAGCAGGCCCAGCGCATGCAGGCACGGGGCGAGCAGGATCGCCTGGGCGAGTCGCGGCAATCCGGTCACGGCATGGAGGGGTACCAGCATGCCGGATCGCAGGAGTCGCCGACCGGCCCCGACAACTCGCGGCAGAGCGGCGTCGGCGCCGCCAACCAGCAACGGCAAGGCCGTCCTGACGAGCCTTCATCGCATTCCGGTAGCAAACGCAAAGGTTGACACACCAGGACCTCGACCGTCCACGAACACCACCGACCCGGGCCTTGCCCGGGTTTTTTCTTATCGGCGTAGGGCGTACGGTGAGTCAGCCCACTGCCAGCCTGCGTGAATCTGGTGCACAATGCCTCTAACGACATTGCCATTTCATCCATAGGAGAAGCATGAACGAACAGGTCGCACGCAACGTCGTGCTGGTGCGCTCGATCGAGTACGCCGATGTTGCCCACACGGTCCTGAGCGACGACGACCGCATGTACGCCACCCGCAGCGCGCGCGAGCTCGCTGCCTGGCAGGCGGCCGACAGCCATATGGCGGTCAACCAGCATCACTTCCTGCAGCAACGCGCGGAACAGATCCTCAAGCGCCTGGGCGAACGCACGCCGGCCTTCGGCGCCTTCGTCCGGCGCGCTCCCGGCATGAGCGGCATCTGGATTGCGCTGCCATTCCTGGCCTTCGTGCTCGGCGCCGCGCTCGACCGCATCGCCGATCCGCACCGTGTCGACCTGCTGTCGGCGCCGCTGCTGGCGATCGTCGGCTGGAACCTGCTCGTGTATCTCGGCCTGCTGGTCTGGGCCATCGTGCCCGCCGCGCGCCGGCGCAAGGGCGGCACGCCGCTGCTGCGCCGCCTGAGCGTCGGCAAGGCGGTCGCGCCGCGCAAGCTGCCCACCGCGCTGGCTGAAGGCGTCGCCCACTACCTGGCCGATTGGGCCGTGCTGAGCGAGCCGCTCACGCGCGCGCGCCTGGCCCGCACCTTCCACCTCGCGGCGGCCGGCTTCGCGCTCGGCGCCGTCGCCTCGCTGTATGCGCGCGGCCTGCTCACCCAATACGTCACCGGATGGGAAAGCACCTTCCTCGATGCGCAGCAGGTGCATACGCTGCTGTCATGGCTGTTCGCGCCGGCGCTGACGGTGTTCCCGTTCTTGCAGGGCTTCTCGCCCGCCGAGATCGAGCAGCTGCGCTTCGGCGGCGCCGCCGGCTTGCCGGTGGGCGAGCGCTGGGTCCACCTGTATGGCGCGACCTTGCTGCTGCTGGTGATTCTGCCGCGCCTGTTGCTTGCGCTGGTCGCGGGCATGCGTGCGCGCCACCTGAAGCGCAACTTTCCGATCGATCTCGACCAGCCTTATTACCGCAAGCTGGCCGACAGCATCGGCGCCGGCGCGCCGGCCGTGCTGCGCGTGATCCCCTACAGCTATACGCTCGATGAACCGCGCGACCGCGGCCTGTGGGCGATCGCCGCCGCGGCCCTCGGCGGCCAGACCCGGGTGCAGTTGCTGCCGCCGATCGGCTATGGCGTCGAGCTCAAGGACGCCTTGCGCGACACGACCCTGAAGGAGGCCGGCATCACGGTGACCACGGTGCTGTTCAGCCTTGCCGCCACGCCCGAAAAGGAAAACCATGGCGCGCTGCTCGACTACCTGGTCAAGCGGGTGCCGCGCGGCGTGGCCGTGCTGCTCGACGAGTCGCCGCTGCTCGAGCGCATCGGCGAACAGGTGGGCGGCGAGCGCGTCGCCGAACGCCATGCCCTGTGGCGCCAGTTCTGCAGCTTCCACGGCACCTCGGCTCATGTGGTCAATCTGCTCCAGCCCGACAAGCACCCGCTTGAACTGGGCGCGGGCCTCGCCTTGCCGGAGTTGCGATGATCACGCCCGCAAAAATCCAGTTCGCGCTGGTCTCGCACACCAATAACGGCAAGACCACGCTGGCGCGCACCCTGGTCGGGATGGACGTGGGCGAGATCCGCGACGCTGCCCACGTGACCCAGATCTCGGAAGGCTACCCGCTCCTGAGCACCGGGGAGGGCGACTCGCTCGTGCTGTGGGACACGCCGGGCTTCGGCGACTCGGTGCGCCTGCACAAGCGTCTCGCGCTGGCCGGCAATCCGATCGGCTGGTTCCTGCGCGAGGTGTTCGACCGCTACCGCGACCGTCCGTTCTGGCTCAGCCAGCAGGCGCTGCGCGCGGCCAGGGAAGAGGCGGACGTCGTGCTCTACCTGGTCAACTCGTCCGAATCGCCGCAGGATGCCGGCTACCTGCCGTCCGAGATGAAGATCCTCGAGTGGCTCGGCAAGCCCGTGGTCGTGCTGCTCAACCAGGTCGGCCCACCGCGTCCGGCGCACGAGGAACAGGCCGAACCCAAGCGCTGGAAGCAGCATCTGGCGCAGTACCAGGTGGTGAAGGAAGTGCTGCCGCTGGACGCCTTTGCGCGTTGCTGGGTGCATGAGCACGTGTTCTATGAATCGGTGGCGGGCCTGATCGACGAAGAGAAACGCCCCGCCTATGCGCGCCTGCTGGCCGCCTGGGCCGAGCGTAATCGCGTGCGCTATGCGAGCGCGCTGAACATGAGCGCCGAGCAGATCGCGGCGGCGGCGCGCGACAGCGAGCCGCTGGGTGAAGAGCGCCGTGGTGTGCTGCGCACGGCGCTGAAAGCGGTCGGCATCGGCAAGGATGAGCAGCGCCGCCAGGATCTCGCGATGGCGGCGCTGGTGCAGCGCCTGAACGACGGCATCAACCATGCGACCGCGCGCATGCTGTCGCTGTACCGCATCGATCCCGGACAGGCGGTGAACGTGAACGCGCGCGTGCGCGAGAACTTCGCGGTGCGCGCGCCGGTGGACAAGGCGCAGGCCGGGCTGCTCGGCGCGGTGGTGTCGGGGGCGGCGACCGGCCTGTCGGCGGATGCGATGGTGGGCGGACTCACCCTGGGCGCCGGCGCGCTGCTGGGCGCGATCGCCGGCGGCATCACGGCGGCCGGCGCGGCCTGGGGTTTCAACCAAGGGACGGACCGCAACCAGGCCAATGTGAAGTTCGCCAATCCTTTCCTGCAGACGCTGCTGACGGGCGCCGTGCTGCGCTACCTGGCTGTGGCGCACTTCGGACGGGGACGGGGCAATTATGTGGAGAGCGAGGCGCCGCCGTTCTGGCAGGCCGAGGCCGAGCAGGCGCTGAACGCCGTCGGCATCCATGGGGATCGCCTGTGGCAGGCGGTGCGCGAAGCGCCGGACCTGGGCGCCGCCACCAGGCTGGTCGAGGCGGTGCTGGTGCCGGCGGTGACGGCGACGCTCGAGCGCTTGTATCCCGACGTCGCGCTGCCGGGCGCGCCGGTGCAGGCAGCGCCGGCGCCGACATTGGACAAGGACGCGATTACTGGAACTGGTACTGCGCGCTGACGCCCAGGATCCAGTTGCGGCCGGGGGCCGCTTCGTAATAGCGGCGGTTGGTGTCGCCCACGATGACGGAGCCGACGTAGTCGCGGTCGAACAGGTTGTTCAGGCGCGCGAACTGGCGCAGTTTCCAACCGCCCAGCTGCTGGCTCGCCTGCACGCGGGCGTTGACGATCGCATAGCCAGGCGCCGGCGTGGCGCTGTTGGTGTCTTCCGCGTACACGCGGCTGTTGGCGATGGTCTCGAGCGCCGCGCCATAGCGGCCGGCTGCTTCCTTCCAGCCGAATTCGCCGTAGAAGCTGGTCTTCGGCAGGCCGGGCAGGCGGCTGCCTTTCGGCACCGCGCCAAAGGCTTCGTCATAGACCGCATGCAGCATGCTCAGGGCCAGGCGCGCATTCCAGCCGGCGCCGAGTTCGGCGTCCACCGACAGCTCGCCGCCCTGGCGCAGGGTAGCGCTGGCGTTGCGGTAGCTGGTGCGTCCGCCCGACGACGCGTCGACGACCAGCTCGTCCTTCGTCTTCACCTGGAATACCGCGGCGTTGACGCGCACGCCGCTGGCGACCATGGCTTTCACGCCCGCTTCCAGGTGCGTGCCGATCGCCGGTTCGAGCGCGAAGTTGAAGCCGCCGCCGGTGCCCGAATAAAACGATTCGTTCATGGTCGGCGTCTCGAAGCCGCGCGCCGCGCTGGCGTACACGTTCAGGGTCGGCGAGACTTTATACAGCACGCCCACCAGCGGCGTCGTGTGGCGGAAGTCGGTGCCGCCGCTGTCGTCGCCATTGGAGAGGAAGTTGTCCTTGACGTCGAAGTCCACGCGGCTGTGGCGCACGCCGCCGCTCAGCACCCAGCGGTCGCGCTCCCACTCGAGCTGCACGTATGGGTCGACGCTGGTCACCTCGTTCTGTTCGTCGCGCCGCAGGTTGCCCTTCACGCCGAATGTGTCGCCGACGAAGTTCTCGAAGCCCTGGCGCGCATCCTTCGAGCGCGCCAGTTCCAGGCCGGCCGTGGCGCGCATGGTGCCGCCGGCGACCTGGCGCACCGCGCGCCAGTTGGCGTCGATGCCGTAGAAGTCGCGGTCGAAGTCGATCACGCCGCCCGAGTGGCTGCTTGGTGCCTGGAAGCCGCGCGAGAACGACTGGTACTGGATGACGCGGCGGTTGCCGCCGTAGGCGGTCACTTGCAGGCGGTCGGCGCCGAACGTCTGTTCATAGGTCGCGCCGAACTGCTGGTGGTCGATGCTCTTGCGCGTGTCGTAGCGATCGGCCAGCGTGCGCTGGGGCGTCTGCGTATCGGTGGTGTCGATCTCGCCCGCGCGCGGGTCGCGCTGATAGGTGGCCCAGGTGGCGCCGAGCGGATCTTGCGTATCGTCCTGGCGCAGGCCGCTCGCGGTCAGCACCAGGCGGCTGGTCGGCGAGGGTTCGACGACCAGCTTGGCGTAGGCCTGCTTGCGCGTCGCCGCGCTGTGGTCGCGGTAGCCGTCGGTTTCGAAGCGCGAGGCATCGAGCAGGTAGCCGATGCCGCCGCTGCGGCCGGATGCATTGGTGTCGAACTTGCGCTGGCCGTAGCTACCGCCGGTGAAGCTGGCTTCGACCGTGGGCGTATCGGTCGGCTCGCGTGTGAAGAGCTGGACCACGCCGCCGGAGTGGTTGCCATACAGGGCGGACATGGGGCCGCGCAGCACTTCGATGCGGTCGGCGAGATCCAGGTTGAAGGTCGCGGCCTGGCCCTGGCCATCGGGCATGGTGGCCGGGATGCCGTCCGCTACCAGGCGCACACCGCGCACGCCGAAGGCGGAGCGGGTGCCGAAGCCGCGCGAAGAGATCTGCAGGTCTTGCGCATAGTTCTCGCGGTTGCGCACCACGACGCCCGGTACGGCGACCAGGGCTTCGGACGCGTTGACGCGTAGCTGGGTGTCGCCGATCTGCGCCGCATCGACCACGTCGACCGAGGCCGGCAGGTCGAAACTCGTGTGTTCGGCGCGGGTGCCGCTCACCACGACCACGTTCATCGGGTCGCGAATCTCTTCGGCGACGACTGCCAGGGGCCAGCAGACGCAAACGGCGGCGATCGCCGTACGGCGCAAGACGGTGTGCTTCATTCTTTCTCCATGAGTGCGTAGCAAGCGCGAGAGGGTAGGGGTCTTGCCAATCAGCCAAGGAATATACCTTGCAAAGGAGTATTACGTGCGCACGGAAACTGTCCGGCAAACACCTGACTGACTGAAATGGCTAAAACATGTTTCGATCGGGGTCTTGCGGAACCCTGTCGAGGTTTGCTATAGTTCGCCTCCGCTTCGGCACCGATCGAAAAATGTTAACGTAATCAAGTGGTTACGGTAGCAAGGTCGGCAGAGAAATCTGAGACGAAGCGAAATGAGGGGTTGACGAAAAACGAAAAACACTTCATACTCTCTTTCCTCTGCTGCTGACGAACACAACGATTCGAAGCAACAGCAGGTGATGCAGTACCGAATAAAGTTCTTTAAAAATTAACAGTCGATAAGTGTGGGTGTTTGATGAAGGTGCCAGCTGACTTGTTCAGCTGCATACTTAAAATATCAAATGTTCGCACAAAGTATTAAACGTTGCTTCAGCAATGAAGTGACGGTCAGTATTTTGAGTGAGCGACTCGGCTAGCAATAGCCGATGACTCGAAAGAGTCAACAAACAGAGATTGAACTGAAGAGTTTGATCCTGGCTCAGATTGAACGCTGGCGGCATGCTTTACACATGCAAGTCGAACGGTAACAGGGAGCTTGCTCCGCTGA
>NZ_JAFVIM010000046.1:0-14228 GCF_017582745.1 Massilia oculi | reverse complement strand
GGCGACACGGACCAGGAGCCGGAGAAAAACAGTGAAACGGGGCAGCGCCGGGCAGCTGCTGAAGTGGAAATGGACACAGCTTAAACTAACCGGCTGAGTGTCTTGACTGATGGGTCCACTTTATTGCGCATCAAGCGTTCTACCGTGCAACGGGCCACATCAGTCCCCTCACGTCGCAGTTGGCGCCAGACCTTGTCAGCTCCATAGACCTGCATGTTCGCCTGCCAGACTCGCTCGATATCGACGCTCAGTACGTCGTCGCGCTGGACCCGTGCGCAACGCAACTCAGGGTTACGCTGCTGCGCGGCGTATCGCCAGTAACCCGACGGCGCGACCTGCATCACCCGGCAGATCGGCTCGACACCGTAAGCATGGCGGTACTGGTCGATGAACTTCCTCACGGCTTGAAGCGGCGGTCGAGCTCCGCCTGGGCGAAAAACGCACTCGCCAGACGCAGGATCTCGTTTGCCTTGCGCAGCTCGCGCAGCTCTCGTTCCAACGCTTTAATGCGTTCCTCTTCGGCCGTGGTCGGCCCCGGACGCTAGCCGGTATCGCGCTCCTGCTGGCGTACCCAGCGGCGCAAAGTTTCAGGCGTACAACCGATCTTGGCTGCGATCGACGTGAAGGCGGCCCATTGCGATTCGTACTCGCTGGCAGCCTCGCTGACCATGCACACAGCGCGCTCGATGACTTCAGGGGAATACTTGGGTTGCTTCTTCATAGCTCCATTTTCTCAAAGAATGGAGCCTCTACAAAACCCGGGGCGGTTCATTCTTCAGGGTACCGCTTGCCGCTCATAACTTCTCCTTGAACCTATAATCATAGGCTCAGGAGTGTCTACGATAGTCGTGGCGATTCAGTCCTCAAGAAACCGCATGGCATACAGTAACCCATGCGTCTTCCTTAACTGGACAGCCGCAACAAGTAACTTAGCGTTGCGGCGAAGGTCGGGTTCAAGCTGAGTAGTCTGAAAGGAATCAAATGCGAGCAGATGAGGCATCCCGGCTTTCACTAGTGCGCCAGTTGCTTGAATTGTCTAAGCCAATGGACGAGCTCATTAGCGCGTTGGCTACATTTTGTTGGGATTATGAAGGTCCGAATGTTCACCTGACACGAGAGCATCTTTTAGGTGCACTAGAGAAATTCTTAGAAGGCACTTTGACGGCGGACGATATCGAAGTCTGGGCCAACTCCATCGAAGGCAGAGACGACGTGGACTTTGATGAAAACAATGAAGAACTAGTCGGAGAGATTTTGCATGAGCTGGCGAATCCTCTGCTGACATATATGCTTGACGAGGACCGCGCGAAACAACTTGTTGAGAAACTAGGGGGCATAGGGGCGGCAAGCCAACACGAGCTGATGCGTGGCTAAGTCAGTGGCCTAAGGTCCTGACAAACGTACACGAACGGGGCGTTAAAGGTCTGCTTTGGGTCGACTGCGGCCTTAAGCGACGGGCTGCAAGTGGCCAAAAGCAGTCACACCGGGCTGCTCTAGTGATTAGGCGCAAATAATCGTTTTCTGACCGAGGCCGAAATACGTCTTCTTGCCTGCTGTCTCAAATTTCAGCGATTCTCCACTAGAGAGAATTTTGTTAATGCCCTCAAGGCGGATGTCCTTATCCTGCGTTTCGAACTTGGAGCATTCGCCAACGAAGAATCGAAATTCCTTCTGATAGGCAAACTCCGAATCCTTCACGGTAAGGGAGCGCTGCATAGGATCATCCGAATATTGAACCGGGCCGTAGCGAACTGATGCACCAGTGGCCTGTTCAAGCATGGCGGCATAAGTCGCTATGTGTTTCGCAGGCATCAAGACGAAATAAGGCCCGAATTCGTTCACTAATCTCTGTAGCGACTCTTCATAATAGTTATCGGGGCCAATAATGGACCACGATTGCATCCAAGCGTCTTTCTGCTCATCTATCGGATACATTAGAAGAGTTTCCACGTCTGTCATATCCATTGGGACCCCATCTTTTGATATAGTCGGCATTTCATGACCTAGTGTCTTACTCCAATGGCCAACGCAGGACTCGTGCCTATCGCCCCTGCCTGGATCTTCCTTGTTCCTAAAATAATGAGGGGTTCGCAAGCGCATTTCGCCATTCCTCGACGCCAAATACCATTGTTCTTCGGAGATCAACCTGATAAGAGCTAAAGCCCTTTGGCTATTTTTGCCGTTCTGATCCATGACGCTGCCCTTTGATCTAGTTTAGTGGCGTTAAGTGACGCCGGTCCAACAAGTATATGCGCGAAGCGGAGAAGTGGGAGAAGCATGACCGGCAGGGTGCGATCGACCAGATATACAGCCTGCCTTAACAGTTCAGTATACGGCTGCCTACGCTGTTGGGGGGTAAACTCCGGGTGGTGTTCGTGCTTTGGCCGGTACGGTCTGGCTCGCCTACGTAGGTATTTTTGCCAGCTTGGGCGTACTCGTTTGGGATGCGATAAGCTCTTTAGTGGTAGGCATATAGGTCCGCTTTGGGTCGGTTGCTGACGTACACTGAGCGTTAGCAACCGGCCAGAAGCGGTCGGTCGAAAAACTGAAAATCTCGGCACCAATCGCAATGCCTTACCCCAGCAGAGTCCAAATGATAATATTAAGCAAGACACGATAACCTGCCAACACATCCAATGACCTCCAGCGCTTCCACAGCAAGTTTCGCGAACTTCGGCCAGCAGGGCGCCGCGCATCACAGTGAACTGCTGGACTACGTCTCAAAGGACGCCACGTTTCCCACCGCTTATCTTAAGGCAGTGGCTGCGATCGCCAGTTCCGACGGCGTGCTCAACGTTGCTGATTTCAATGCCTTGGACGATGTCGTGACGCTGCTGAACGATTCGGCCTTGGCACAGGTCGTGTTGCTGGAATACGTTGAACATCCATTGCCTTGGAAAGCCGCCTTCCTCGAGCTCGAGAAGGCGTCCGAAGGCATCGGGCAAGCGACCGCCTCGACCGCCTTCGAGGCGGCCCGTAAACTCCTGTCGCTACAAGGAACGCGCGGCAGGGAGCTGGCAAAAAGTTTCGCTCGCGCCTTGCGTTATCAACTCCCGCCGAACGAGCTGGACAGGTTCCCCGCGGACGATCAAACGATCTGGAACAAAGTCAGCGTTGGTTCGGTACGCCTGCTCAAGGGCCGCAAATACGCCGACTTGGCGGACTTATGCGTGCGCGCCACCGGCGACGTCGCGCTCGCGGGGGCCGTACTCGAGTTCGAACAGGGCATCCTCGACAAAGCCGAACTTGCCCAGCGCATGATGGCGGCGTGCGCGCGTGTAACCCAGGAGATCAGCGCGTTCAACCAGCGCATCGCGGACATGGAAGCGACCCGCGAAATGTCCTCGGCATTCCTCGAATCGTCATACGCTCTGCAAAAGCAGGTGCGCCAACGCCTGGCGATCTCTGATGCGCGGATCGCGTTCGAACGTGAGACGTTTGACGAGGACATCGAGGAATATATTTATGACGCCGGTAACGCATTCGAGCGTGAAGTCGCCGACCGCCTTGGCACGGACCAGTGGAAGCGCAAGGTGGTGTGGGAAAGCATTGCCAAGTCCACGTTCGGTAAAGAGCTGGAGAGAAGGATCAACCGGATCATTTCTAGGCGCGAGGAGTCGCTCCGGCTGATCCATGAAGACCTACGGCTCTTCCAGGAAGAAATGGCGCTGTCCCGCAGCACGCTCCTGAGACGGCTGCATCACAGCCGGTTTGCCGATTCGGCACCTGCGCTGCGCTGGAGCACGCGTCTCAAGAATGGCGCCGAGAGCGCCGCCGAAGCGACCTTGAGGATGGGCGGCTTGACTGCATTGGGGACCGGAGCAGCGGTGTATTTTCTGGGCGCCTCCGCGGTCATCCCCCTAGTGGCGCCAGTCGCGCCTTTCGTCGGTGGCACGGTGCTGGTTGCCGGTGTCATCAAGTGGTTGATGAACCCGGAGGAACGGAAGAACGGCGAAATCGGGCACCAGCGTCACAAGTTCGAGACCGTGTTCCGCGCGCAGCTCGACACCGCGCGCCAGGAGCTGGCCAGGCAGCTGGACGCGACCTCGCAGCAATTCCACGAAGCGGCCGAGCGGCTGGTGCGGCCACTTATTCTCGAAGCCCAAGCGGCGGGCCGGTTGGCCGCCCTTCATCTCAAAATAGCTCGCAAGCTTAACGAGCATTCGCAAAAGGCGCTGGCGGAGATGCTGGCAGCGCTGCCCAGCTGAGATAACGGTCTTCGCGAGAGCGTCCTCGGTCGGTAGGTCCGCTTCGGATCGACGCGGACCTTCGTGACAGTCTGAGATTTTTTCGTCATAGCTACCTGCTATGCTGAGCTGAACCGCCGCCTTCTGTTGAAACCGGAAGTTCGTGAGCTTAGTACCTCACGGTGGTTGGCCCAGCAGCCGGCTACAAAATGGATAGGAACAGGATGAGAAACCATACTATCGCAGCGCTGCTATTAGTGGCGACCCTGGCAGGATGCAACCGTTCGCCTGGCCCTCTTGAAGGAACTTGGAAGGCAGACGGACTCGTACCGATGACAATTACGTTCCGCCCTGGGGAAACCGAGGCAATGGGTGTGATCGAAAAGGTCGACTACACCACGAACGGAAACCTGGTCAAGGTGACCTATAAGGATGGGTTGATGAAAGGTTCTGCTATCGCATTCACAATCGTAAACCGGAACACAGCAACCAATCCTATGTACACCCTGCGCCGTATTCGATAACAGAAAACGTCGATCAAGCCTCATACCAAAAAAACGTTCAAGCTGCACTGGCCAGGTGCTAACTGCTCCTTCCTCAAACAGGGTGCAATTGAATTTGCGCCAGGTGGCATGCAAAGGATCATCGACACAGGCATGGCGCCCCTAAGAAGCAACCTATTGGAAGAGCTTGATGACCACATATATTCGGCGCAAAGATCTGACTCATGCACTCAAGCTCGGAACACTGTCGCATACGATCACCGTCAAGAGGCTTAGCGTAGTGGGCGGGGAGGCGGGCCGAGTGATTCTGACGGCCAGAGAAACCAGTACAGGCATAATTGTGGATTACAACGTTGTCACGTTGCAGGATGTTGAAGTGAACGGCCTTCCGGTTCCAGAGCTGTTCGCTGACGTATGCGCTCCGGTCGGAAAACGATAGGAGAACAGCAGTTGTGACGACCCGCGGTTTTCTGCTTTAAGTGCTGTTAACCTATCGTGACGAGCCGGTTTCGGCCAATAACTACTCGTTCAAAAAGCGAGCCCTACAGTCAGGAATCATAAAAAGATGCGCCTTCAAGGAAGAGTCATCGAGTGGAACGATGAACGTGGCTTCGGTTTCATAATCCAAAACGGGACGAGTGAGCGGACGTTCCTGCATATATCTGCACTTCGCAAAACGAAAGATCGTCCACTTTTGGGAAGCTTGGTGACCTATAAGATTCGGCGAGACGACAAAGGTCGACTCCAAGCGGTTGCTGCGGAGCTTGTTGGGACCAATTCACTCAGGCAAAGTTCTTCAGGCGGCTTCTCTTCTGCTGTACTTGGTTTGGTGCTTCTACTCATGCTTGGATATGTCGGCTACGTTCGGTTCTCAAACCAGGACAGCACAATCTCTGCGAGCGTATACAAGATCGTTTTGGCCAGAGATGCGCTGAGGCCACATCCAGAGTTTCAGTGCACCCGAGAAAAGAACTCGTGTTCGAAAATGGCATCGTGCGCTGAAGCGCTGTTTCACCAGGAACGATGCCAGGTTCCTGAATTGGACGGTGATGGCGATGGAATCCCTTGCGAACAGCAATGGTGCAATTAAGAACGCCTACTCTGCAGGCAACAGCCGGGTAAACTGAGCCGTGCCGACCTTCCGCAATCGGCCAGGAGCAGACGTTCAACTCATCAGCCTTGAAGCTCGGAGCCTGTGCAAATATGTTGGTAGAAGTGTGACCTTTGCAGAATGTTGAAGTAGCATCGATCGTCTCCGACTACGGGCCACGCAGGGTTCAGCTGAGTACCGGCGGCTTGCGAGCAGAAGGGAACACCCTGGTACGAGCCGCTCGAAGAGAGTTATTCAGCAGGCTGATTCATGCGAAACTGCGCCTTCTTTGCACCCAGCTTTGCCCTCCGCAAAGCGCGCTCGACGTCGAACTCTTCAAGCGAGATCGCGCGGTCATGGCCAATTGGCGAAACGACTTCATTCTCGTTTAACCTTCTCGAAGCCGCGCTTATGATTGCCATCGCGTCGGCTGTACTGACCGATAGTCCGAATGGTTTTGCGAGGTCGGCAAAGTGGCCCACTACCTGCACCCAATTGTCGTAACTTTGTTTATCGTAACCAAGCAAATCGCCGACTGCTGCTCTAAAGGTTTGCAAGTCGATCACGCTCTCGCTGTACAGTTTAGCGCTTGCTACCGTAAGGCCGTATGCTGCTGTAAGGCGGACGGATGCCGCAGCTGCAGTAGACGGCTTTGCACACTGCAAGTGCTGCCACACTTTTATCCACGCGTTCGTTTCGTCGGATAATGTCGCTTGGCCGACATTATCCAGTTGCGGTCGTGCCAGGCACGTTGCCGCTTCCGCCAGCGCTGTTGATGCTGTCTCAGAAAAAACCACGGCGTCAAGTACGTCGTCATGAAGTGATGCACCATTACATGTACTCTGCTGTTTTAGTGAGGTCGCAGCAGATGTCGATACCTGTGCAAAGGACGCATCGCATCGATTCGCGCGGGCCCAGTCGAGCAAATATAGTGGATCCACCTTTTGAGACAGCGACCACGGGGTAGTTTAAGCTGTCGTCCACGAAAGGATGGCGACGAATGGGTGAAGCAAAAAAGCGCAAGGTACACACGGCCGAATTCAAGGCCAAGGTAGGGCTGGAGGCGGTGCGGGGAGTGAAGACGATCACGGAAATCGCGCAGGCGTACAGCGTACATCCGCAGCTGGTCGGACAGTGGAAGAAGGAGATCCTGGAATCGGCAGGCGCCCTGTTCGAAACCAAGCGGGGCCCGAAGCCGGCCGAGGACAAGAGCGGCGAGGATCGGCTGTACGGCGAGATTGGGCGGCTGAAGATGGAGAACGACTGGCTTAAAAAAAAGTTGGGAGTGTGAATCTGGACGCGCGGGTCGGCTGGGTCGACGGCGCCGACGAGCTGCCCTTGAGCCGTCAGTGCGAGCTGGCCGAAGTGCCACGCGCGACAGTGTACCGGCGGCTCACCGCCACGGTGCCGGCTGAGGCGTGCGCCGAGGACTTGCTGCTGTGCCGCCTGATCGACGAGGAATACACGAGCAGACCGTTCTACGGCAGCCGGCGCATGGTGGTGTTCCTGCAAGGAGCGGGCCGCGTCGTCAATCGCAAGCGCGTGCAGCGCCTGATGCGCAGCATGGGACTGGCGGGCATGGCGCCGGGGCCGAACACGAGCAAGGCGCAGCCGCAGCACAAGGTCTATCCCTACCTGCTGCGCGGCGTGGCGGTCACGCGCCCGAACCAGGTGTGGAGTACGGACATAACGTACATCAGGCTGGCGCGCGGGTTCGCCTACCTGGTGGCGGTCATCGACTGGTACTCGCGGCGCGTACTGTCCTGGCGGCTTAGCAACAGCATGGACGCGTCGTTCTGCGTGGACTGCCTGGAAGACGCGCTGCGCGAGCACGGCCGGCCCGAGGTCTTCAACAGCGACCAAGGCTCGCAGTTCACCAGCGCGGCCTTCACGGGCGTGCTCAAGCGCGAGGGCGTGGCCATCAGTATGGACGGGCGCGGCCGGGCGCTGGACAACATCTTCGTCGAGCGCCTGTGGCGCAACGTGAAGCATGAGGACGTGTACCTGAAGGGCTACGCCAACATGGCCGAACTGACGGTCGGTCTGGCGCAATACTTCGCGTTCTACAACGCCGAGCGGCCGCACCAGTCCCTCGGCTACAAGACGCCTGCCAGCGTCTATCGCAGTGGCAGCGGTGGCGGCGCGCTGATCGTCGACAAGTACGGCAGTGCGCAGGTCGCGGAACTGGAAGCGGCATAAGCGCCTTCTTGCCTGCCGGCGGCGGCCACTGGAGGGTACGGCTCTCCAGCGGCAAGGAAGGGGTTATCACGGGGCAGCGCCGACCAGCTGCAGTGACAGTAAACGACACAGCTTAAACTCGCTGAAAAACTGTCTTGACCGATGGGTCCACTTTACAAACGCCGGATTTCCAACTGCCTCCGCTGCTCGTCTGCCAGCCGCTCTCGCTCATCGGCCGCGCCAAACAGCGTGCCTCGGTTGTTTTGCGGTACCTTGCCGAGCGTATCGAAAATATGCTCGACCGTTCTCAGCAGGACAACGGCGGTTGCGATGACCAGACGGAATGGTAAGGCAATGGCCAGCATGACTGGCTTCCACCACCAAGGATTGTCCGGCATGCCATGCACTCGCGCGTCGCGCAGGCACGCTCGCGTCTTTTCCGCCTGTCCCTTCGAATAGGCGAGATCCAGCTGCAGGATATCCTCGAGATAGATTTCGGATTGCCCATTCTGGTAAAGAGGCAGCGCGCGATTGCTGGAATACCTGCCAAACGCGCGCTTTTCCGAAAAATGGCCGTGGAGCTGCTGCTCGATATGGTAAGCATCGTCGCGGAAAGCGAAAAGAAGCTGCCGGTCCAGCAAGGCTTCGTCCCCCTGGCCTTGATAGGCGAAGCGTTCTTCGAGACTCGGCAGGCTGGTAAAGCCTAGTTTGTACATCGGTCCGAAGCCGGTCTTCAGCCGTACATAGTAGAGATGACCGGCGGTGACGGCAGGCGCAGTAGACCGGTTGTTTTTATAGTAGGGCATTCACTTGTTCGCTTCTCTTCGACGCCGAGCCACGGTGCTGGCGCTTAATACATCGGGCGCTAACCATTAATTTAGCAAAAATCCATCATGGACGAACCATGGCAAGTCGTCAACGACAATTACCGTAGAGCATCGGGATGTAGAGCGACCCAATATTGGGCGTCATGAAGCTTTACGCGGGCCGACTGGAGCTTCGCGCGTTCCTGTACTTCTCGTTGCGTTGCCGAGTTGACAACGGAGGCGTATTATGCGCAGGCGTCTCCGTGGATCAGTGCAACGGTAAGTATGACGGACAGACCCAGCGAACGGATGTGTATTATCTCTCCAAAAATTTTCAAAGGTCTAAGCGGAGTGCTAAGCACATTCCTTGTCCATTTCCTGGCGCCAAATTGCCTGATTCATTAGCGCGCTATTCACTCTGCGTTACAGAACGTCTTCCCGAGCTTTCTGAATGGGTTGAACTATCAAACGCACTCCGAACGCTTTCATTACCTTAACCACGGTATCAAAACGAGGAGAGCTATCCGCGCGGAGTGCTTTGTATAGCGATTCTCTAGCTAGGCCACTCTCTCTTGCTACGGTCGTCATTCCTTTAGCTCGAGCTGCTGTCCCAAGCGCGTGCGTAAGCATTGATGAGTCCTCATCCTCAAGAAACTCGTTGAGATAAGCGGCAATTGATTCTTCCGATGTTAGGAATTCGGCCGGATCAAATTCTCCTAACTCCTCAATCGCGTTGAGATTGAATCGTTCAGTTTTTACTTCGTCTTGCATTGCATCTGTGCCGCCTTGCGGGGCCGCCTCAGTACCATGGCTCCCAGCGAACACGCAGTTCTTCTGTGAGTTGCTCATCATTTTCACTCCTAAAGTGGAGGTAGGTATTCTTTGACACTCGGTGTTACATGTACCTCTGCCCTGCGGCGCAAACCGTAGGGCAGAGGGTGCAGCTTCGTTAGCCGTCTCTATACTTATCGAGACGCTGTTTGGCGACTTCGATATCTTGCAGCTGGTTGGCTTTAGTGCCACCGCCGACAAGCAGTAAAACTTGCTCTCCGACTTGGGCGTAATAGATACGCCAACCTGCTCCTAAATGAACACGTAGCTCATAAAGTCCGCCGCCAACAGGAGCATGATCTCCTGCGTTGCCGCGGCCAAGCCGATCAATTCGGGCGACAACTGCACCACGAACTTTTTGATCTTTAATCGAAAGCAGAAACGCCTTAAAGGCGGGGTGCGGTACTACGGAAAATTTTTGCATGTGGAGAAAAATTATAAATTTTGAAATCCATGCGTGATCCTTGAGAACGTTTGCTGCGCTGGTTAACGACTTACTTGACGCATTTATTGTAATCATTCGGATACAGCGGGTCAACAGAATTCGTAATCAATCGGATACAGGGTTTGACGAAGGCGTGAAAGCTGACGACAATACGCAAAAACTTGCAATTTAGAAAAGGTCGGACAGGCAAGATTTTTGAGGGTGTATGTTATTCTGGCTCATTCTTAATAAGGGACCACAATCAAGTCGCGTCGTTGCATGCAAGCCCTTCTTCGATTGACATGTCCGCTTTGGGTCGGGTCCGGTCATTGGTGACAGTCCGCGACTTTTCGGCCTTTGGCCACCTGCTATGCTGAGCTGAATGGCCGGGTTCGGCCAGAAACGGACCTTCAACAGAACGGCAGCATGAGGAACAAGATGACCTTTGAAGAGGACTTCAAAGCCTGGTTGATGGGTTCCGCCAGCACAGCAATTCCCGCATCAGTTCGCGCGTTCTCGTTCAATTTATGTGAGCTAGACAATGACAGCTCGCCTTTCGCCGTTGAGCTGATTGGCTCATCTGAGTTTGACATCGAGGACAGCGACTGGGCCTGCGATGAGGTCTGGGCAGCCACCCCTCGTATGCTCGAGATTCCGGTCGCGTTTTCTTCCCGCTCATGGGAGGGGTGTTTAGCTGGGGTGAAGCGGCTGGTGGTTGCAACTATTGACGAGGATGGCGCAGGCGAAGTCTTTAAGTCCAGGGAAGGAGTTGCTGTTGGGTTCGTTGACGGCGATCTTGATCTGGTGTGGCATCGCTAGTTCGCGCTTCGTCCGCTATGGGTCGGACGCGGTCCTTCGTGACACTCTGCGATTTTTCGTCCTTAACGACCTGATATGCTGAGCTCAACGGCCAGGTTCGGCCAGGAGCAGACGTTTGTGGCAGCCGAGATCGAACATGGAAATGCAGGAAAGGCGAGTATGAGTCAGACAATCATTGTCGAGACATTTGGGCCACCCATCCCGAACTTGAAGAACTCTGATCTTTGCGAGGTCACGTTCAGTTCCCTGGTCTTGCGTGCATTGATCCAGTTGAGTGCAAACGACGATGACGAGGACAGATTTCTTGAAATCGTGTTTGAAGGTCCCAAAGGATTTCGCTATCTCGATGAAGGTGACTTGCTTCCTTACTGGCGCAGCAAAGCGTTTGACAACTCAAGCCACCTCGTTCACGAAGTGAAGCGCGGCGGTTGGGCTGAACAAGAGGAGCAGAGCGGTATGTTGAACGTCACAGCTGCGATTGGCTCACACCGTGAATGGATTGTCGTAAGCAGCAACGGCTGTCTTAGTGTCATTGCGACTACCGAACCTCTCATCCGTTTCTTCTAGCCTGCTAATGACCGCTCTGGGTCGGTTGCAGACATTCGCAATGCTTCGGAATCGTCCGCCGTCTAATCAGAAAGTCAGAACCGATAAGCGTGTCGAGATAACATCGGATGCATACAGCCGGGCAACCGAGACACTGAAAATGACGCCAAGACCAATTGAGCCAAGCTCCGATAGGGCGTTAGGTGGGCTGTCCAGTATGAGGCTCCAGCAGCTTATACGTTGCAATTCCAAACGCGCACGCGATTTTGTCGAGGTTGTCGATCGATATATTTCTCACGCCTCGTTCTACGTGAGCTATGAACGTACGATGAAGTCCTGCCTCAAATCCCAGCGTTTCCTGCGACCACTCCTTCTGCGCGCGTAGACGGACGATGTTCTCAGCGAGGATTAACCGCACAGAGTTGGCAGATGAGGGCGTAAGCGGCGCGGGTCTGGAAGGCATCACCGCTAGTCTGTGCAAGCGCCGCTTTTACGTCAGCCGCTTTTAAGTCACAATACACTTCATTGCGTCATCTTTGTCAGCGTGTACTGCTGGGTACTCTTGGAGGAGAAAATGGAAAAACGGTATTTGGTACTTTCAGAGGATGGAGCGCTCGACGTACCCCCCGTGTACGTAATGGCCGAGACCAAAGAGCAAGCGCTCGCACTTTACTGCCGGAAAATTCAGTCTAAGGAAGAGTTCTATCGCGACTACGTCGAAGGACAAAGCATCGATGACTTTCTTGCCAGGTTGCTGTTCAGTTATGAGCAAAGGATGGAAGCTATCGACAGAGTGGGGCTTGCTAGGCCACCGATTGCAGTGATACGTTCTAAGATCGTAGATTTCTTTTTGCCTTGCCCTGAGTTGGGCGAGCAATACATGCTGTTCCTCGAAAACCAAGACCCGGCAGTTTTGAGCGAGCAAGTGTACGAGTTTATTTCTGAACGGGACACTGATGGGTATGATGCAATCGAGGAATCAACTATCCTAACGTTGGCTCACTAGTCTTTCAGCATTGTCGGTTTCACTGTGAGTGCCAAAAGTCTCGCTAGTCTGTCCGAAAGCAGTCATTAAACTCTAGACGAGACCAAACAACGCGCGTAGCCCAGAGTACGCATAGCGTTCGTACTTCAGCAGTGTCCTAGTCGACGGCCAAATGTATTGATGGTCTGGGAAGTCTGCTACGGGGATGAGGTACACCTGTTCCACACGCTCATTAGACTGATCCATACGTACCCAAATCACGAAATCTACAGCCGGGTCGTGAGCTAGTGTCACCTTCCAGCAGGGGTAACTGCGCTCATATCGACAGCGTGTGCAGAGCAGACGCACCTTGATATCTCTAACGCGCCATGTACGCGGGCTGATTGCCTCCACCTCGGCCCTGAGTTCCGTCATACAGCGGACGAGTTCGTTTGTCATGTCACGTGTGACGCAACGCAGTCGGTAACGTGTAATGGTCGCATGAGGTAAGGAGGGCCAGCTGACGCCCGCTAGCCCCATGGCAGAGATAAGACCATTGAAGCGAAAAGCGTACGATTTCGCTCCTGGCCCTGGCCCAGCATCAATCAAAGCTGGTGTCACTTTCCCGTGCTCTATGAACAGGTCACGCAGCGCGTCAAGCATCTCATCATCAGTCCATTGCCGTCGGCGCTGTTTGCGTTCGATCGCTGCTTGATCGAACCTATCTCGCGACACGACTGCTTCGAACGCATTGTCTCTACGCACCCACTTTTCCCGATCATTAGCACGGCGGGTAGTGCGCATTCGCTGAGTGCCGCGGTTGAAGGTCATCGTGCCGACGTACTTGTCGTTGGTCAGTATCTGCTTTACCAAGTGCGCCGACCAGGGCCTGCACGTACAGGTTGAGACTCCTTCGCTGTTGAGCCTTGCGGCTATACCGACGTCAGTCATCCGTTCGTCAAGGTACATCGCGTAGATTCGATGGATCACGGCTTGCTCGTCTGGTGGCCCTGGCACATAGGTCACTCGATCACTAGGCATGTTCTTTCGTTCCCCTGGCTGTAAGATGCCTTTCGGTTGACCAGTTGCTGACAGAGCCATGCGACGCAATCCGTATCCGGCAGTGCCGCCTTGCTTGTAGCCGAGTTCGGTAAATCGTACTTGCGCACGGAAGACCTTAGCAGATAGTTCACGGCTGTATTCTGCCGCCATTGCTCTCTTGAGTCCTTTGACTAGGGTAGCGATCAGGGAGCCATCGTTGTCGAACGACTCTGCGCAGTAACACACCGTTATCCCGGCGCGCCGGCATGCGTACTCGTAGAAAGCAGCCTCATCGATGTCCTGAAAGCGCCCCCAACGACTGACGTCATAGACCAGGACAGTTGTGAACTCAGCTTGTCCAGATCTGATCGTCTCAAATAGGGAGAGCAATCCAGGACGGCCGCCTAACGTCAGGCCGCTTCGGCCTTCATCGCGAAAGATGCTGACGATCTCGCAGTTCTGCTTGTCAGCATAGGCACGTAGCGCAGCTTCCTGATGGCTAGTCGAGTAGTTTTGATGTTCCGTAGACGCTCTAACATAGAGCGCTGCGCATACACGGCCTTGGTTTAGCATGGGTCCTCCGCCTTGCTGACTCCAGGAGTGCCGAACATCGTTTCAAGTAAAACGTGTCTGGCGAATGCAAACTCGTCTAAGTTGGAAGCTTTTAAGTAGACCGGCTTGGCTGCCAGCTCGGCTTGCGAAAACAGGAAGTAGTCGTAAGCGTCAAATCAGCACCGTCTAGACACTGAACGGCGCCGGTCGCAAAGTAGTCCCCACTAAATTTTGGCGGGGACTATTTTGGAAAGCGAAGTTGAACATAACAGGCGTCGGCGTAGCAC
>NZ_JAFVIM010000045.1:0-14559 GCF_017582745.1 Massilia oculi | reverse complement strand
CAATGCCGCGTTGTAGTCTTTCCAGTTGGTCGTTCGGTACTTCAGCTTTACGGGAGCAATCATGCCGTCAGTTTACCCGTGCTGCGCCTCGGCCGCTGATGGGCCGATTTGTGCAACAAAGCCTTATCGACAATAAAACTCAGGAAGCACGAGATCAGGAACGTCACCTGATCCTCAACACGGAACTGTTGGCGGAATATCAAGAATTTTGGAAGACCACGGGTGCGTTGGCCGCAAGCCCAACACCGGAGCTCGCAGCAAAAGCGCATCGTCATGACGAGAACATCAAGGCACTCCAGGCAGAGCTCCGTAGCGCTGACGCAGGACGGAAGCCCCCGAATGCGCCGCTACGTGTCGTCGTTAGGGCGGAACGCCAGGCAGGGCCGAGAGGCGGAGCCGGGGCCGCCACCTATTGGAACCCCTACAACCGCGCGACCAATGACAGGTCGCCCAACATTTCTTCAACCACCCCGAGGAGGGACGCACCATGAGTACCAAAACCGATCGTGCACTCGCTGCCGCCATGCTGGCTGGCCTGTGTGCGCTGCAGGTGTCGACAGCATTCGCCCAGTTCACTGGAACCGGTACGCAGGCCACGAACTGGGTCGTGGAACTGCTGACCCCTATCATTCCGCTGGCCGCTGCCGTGGTCGGCGTCCTGGCCTGGACCGGTCGTGTCAACTGGGGCTGGTTCCTCGGTGCGATCGTCGGAACCATTCTGTTCTTCGGCCGCGACCAGGTAGTCAGCATGCTGCGCGGCTGGACGGGAGCCTGAGATGGACGTCGAGGACGGCGTCAACGTCGACACGCTCGCGGTCGGACTCACCCGGCCCTCGACGATCCTCGGCGTGCCTTACGGGGCCGTGATGCTCAACCTGCTGGTGTCGGTCGAGACCTTGTCCGTGACCGAAAACCTGATCTGGCTGCTGATGTGCATCCCGGTCCACGGAATCTTCTATCTCGTTACGCTGAAAGATCCGCGCACATTCGAGCTGATCGGGCTGTGGGCGCGGACCACTTTCGGCACGCTGATCTCGTCAAGATGGTACTGGGCCGCCTCATCTTACAGCCCCCTGACGTTCAGGGACCGGCCGGGATTCTTCAAACGGTGGCGCCTCCAGCGTCGCCAGCAGCAGGGAGAGCGATCATGAGTATTTCAGAGAGACGTCGCGAAGCGGTGCGACGCGAAACCCCCGCCGCCAGGCACATACCGTATCAAGGGCACCTGACACGCAACATCATCGACACTATCACCGGTGAGTGCCTGTGCGTGCTGCGCCTTGCCGGCGCAGCCTTCGAATGCGCCGACGACGACGTGATCAACAACCGCCACGACCGCCTCAACCGCGTGATGATGGGCCTGGCCGATCCGCGCATCGCCGTCTGGCAGCACATCGTGAGACGGCAGGAAAACCAGTACCCGGAGGGTGAATTCGCTCCTGGCTTCGCGCGGGAACTCAATGACCGCTTCCGGACAAAGTTGAGCGCCGAACGGCTCATGGCGAACGAGCTGTACCTGACAATCGTCTTGCGTCCCCACGGGTCGAGGACGGAAAGCGTGCTGGCCGCATTGTTCTCCGCGAGGAGTGCGGAGAATATCAGGCGCGCCCGAACTAGGCAGATGGCCGAGCTGGAACGTATCGTGACCGATCTCGTTGCAGCGCTGGCCTACTACGAAGCCGAATGCCTCGAGCTGTACGAGCGCAACGGTGTTCTGTTCTCGGAGCCTGCGGAGCTATTCAATTTCCTCATGACCGGGAAGTGGGAACGCGTTCCCTACGCCCCGGTACCGTTGAACCGACTGATTGGCGGCATGCGGCCGGTCTTCGGCGACGAGTCCGTCAAGGTCCTTAATCCGGACGGTACCCACTTCGGCGCCATGCTTGGCATCGAGGCCTATCCGTCCGAAACGAACCCAATGTTCCTCGACGACTTGCTGACGCTGCCTTTCGAGCTGGTGGTCACGCAGTCCTTCGAGTTTCACGCCAAGGATGCGGCACTACTCAAGATGCAGATGAGAGGCCGTCGCATGGAAAACGTCGGCGACGCGGCGCAGTCGCAAATCGACGAAATTCCCGAACTCGCTGACGACCTGGTCGCCCGGCGCACTGTGCTGGGCGCCCATCACTATAGCGTTCTGGTGAAGGCAGAGAGCCTGGAAGAGCTGCAACAGAACGTCGCGGACGCCCGGAGCGTCCTAATCGACGCTGGCATCAAGCCCGCGCGCGAGGATCTGGTGGTCGAGGCAGCCTACTGGGCACAGCTGCCGGGCAACTTCGCGATGCGTCCAAGGCTATCGCCGATCAACAGCCGCAACATGTGCGGCTTCGTCCCGCTGCACAACTTTCCTACCGGGCGGCGTAGTGGAAACCATTGGGGGCCCGCGATCACGATGCTGGTGACCGCAGCCGGGACGCCGCACTACTTCAGCCTGCATGCCTCCGACCCCAAGGCCAAGAATGGGGGCAATAAGAAGGACGTGGCGAACACCCTCGTGATGGGTCCTACCGGTTCGGGCAAGACGGCGACCGTCACATTCACGCTGACAATGATGCAGAAGTTCGGGATGATGTCGGTGCTGTTCTCGACCGACCGCGATACCGAGATCGCAGTGCGCCGCCTCAATGGAAAGGTATATCGGCTCAGGCTGGACGAACCGACCGGACTTGCCCCGTTCGCGCTCGACCCGGACGAGGCGGAGACACGCCGGCACCTGCAGATACTGGTCCGCAAGCTGGTCAGCCGGCCGGTCGTGTCCGAGGCCGGTGTCGAAGTCGACAGCAAGCCGCTGACCGTGCAGGAAGGAAAGGACGTCGACAAGGCGATCGACGCTGTCCTTCACATGCAGCCAAGGGAGGTACGGCAGCTCGGGCGGGTGCTCGACTTCCTGCCGAAAGGGGAGGTCTACGACCGGCTAGCCCGCTGGTGTCATGCCCGCGAAAAAGGAAGGGAAGACGGGCCGCTGGCGTGGGTTTTCGATAACCCGGTCCCCAGGATCGCCAGCGAACTCGGAACGGCTCCGATCACCGCATTCGACACCACTGCATACCTGGACGATCCGGAATTGCGCACGCCGATTAACATGCACCTGCTGCACCTGGCATCGCGCCTGGTAGACGGCCGGCGGTTCGGCCTGTTTGTCGCGGAATTCTGGAAGCCGCTGGGCGACAGCCACTATGCCGCCTACTTCAAGAAGGCCCTCAAGACTGTGAGGAAGCTGAACGGCTTCGTCGTGCTCGACACACAGTCGCCCAGCGATGCTCTGAGGCTCGAGATCTCGCGCACTCTAGTCGAGCAGTGCCCGACGCTGATCTTGTTCCCGAACCCACAGGCGGACCGGAAGGAGTACCGCGAATATCTCGGCTTGTCCGAACGGGAATTCAAGCTGATAAAGACCGACCTGCCCGAGGGATGCGGCATGTTCCTTCTCAAACAGGGCCGGCACTCGACCGTTGTCCGCCTCCCCCTCGACGGCATGGACGACGACATGGCGGTCCTGTCAGCGCGCACCAGCAATCTGGCCCTCATGGACCGCCTGATTGCGCAATACGGCGAGGACCCTGATGCTTGGGTTCCACACTTCAACGAGGAAAGGAAATCATCATGAAAATCCGCACTCTAGTGCTCGTCTCACTCATGGCAGGGACGTCGTTGCAGGCCCATGCCCAGTGGGCGGTGATCGACGCCGCAAATCTCGGCCAGGCTACCCAGCAAGTGAAGGCATGGGCCGAGCAGTACAAACAGATGCGAGCCCAAATCGATAGCATGACAGCGCACTACAAGGCCATGACGGGAAATCGCGGGATGGCGACGCTGCTGCCAACGGTGGCGCCGTCGCTCCCCCCCGACTGGGCAATGGCAATGCGAAACCTGTCCTCGCTGGCCCAGCAGATTCGGCAGTCACAGGCTGTCCTGACACCTGAACAGGCTGTCCACATGACGCAGCAACTCCAGCAGTTCCTGGCCCAGGCCCAGGATTTGTCGGCCGCGAACCAGGCCATGGCGCAGATCGCATTTAATGACGCCGCTGCCCGTCAGTCGCGCCTGCAGACACTCACAGCGACGTTGGCCACTGCCGAGGACCCGAAGGCTGCCTATGACCTGGCTAACCGGATCGCCATCGAGCATGCGGCATTGGTCAAGGACCAGAACCAGCTGGAGGCGGCGGCCAGCGCGGCGACAGCCCAGGACCGGGCGCAGCGCCTCATGATCAGCCAGATGCGCGCCGCATCGGCTGGTACTGCGATCCCGCGGTTCGATATGCCGCAGCCTTGACCACCATTCCCATCCTTCCTGGAGTTTGCCATGCAACGTTCCATTCTCTTCTTCCTTCTGCTGGCCGCAACCGTTGCCGGCTGCAAGCGCCAGGCGGTCATCGTGCCTGCCGATCGCGTCTATACCGTCGATGAGTACCTTGCCGCCCCCGAACTTCGCCGGAGGGTGAGTGCCGCCTGCAGCAACGACCCCGGACGCACCGCGCAGGACCCCAACTGCGTCAACGTGCATCGCGCCGACCGGGTAGCAACTGCGGGAACCCTGGGCGGCATGCCGCGCACCGTTCCCTAGGAGAGGACATCATGGCGGCGCCCATCACCCTGTACACCGACAGCCTTAACTACATCAACGCGGTCTGCGAGAGCTACGTGGGCGAAAACGTGGCCGCGGTCGCGCGTCTGATCGGGCCCTTCGCCTTCACGATGCTTACCCTGTACGTCGTACTGTGGGGCTTTGCCAGCTATCGCGGCATGATTAGGGAGCCGGCGAACGAGTTCATCAACCGCGTGATCACGGTCTGCATCGTCTTCGGGATTGGCTTCAACTTGGCTACCTACAACGTGCTGATTACGAATACATTCCTGCGCGGCCCGGACGAGTTCGTCGCAGGGCTCGCCCGCTCGGACGGTTCGGGCAACGTGGTGAGCGGGCTGGACGCAATGCTGGCCCAGGGTTTCGAGCTCGGAGCGCGGTTCTGGGCGAAGGCGGGCGTCCTCGATGGCGACCTGGGCATGTATTTCGTGTCGATCGCGGTCTGGGCGCTGACCATCATCGTTACCGCATACGGATTCTTTCTCATGGCGCTGTCGAAGGTCGCGCTGACCGTGCTTATTGGACTTGGGGCGCTTTTCTTCCTCGGTCTGCTGTTCCAGGCAACTGCCGGATTCTTCAACTCCTGGATACGGCAGCTGGCCAATTATTTCCTAGTACCCCTGCTGGTCGTAATGGTCAACCTGCTTGTCATGAAACTGTTCACGCGCGCCGGCAGTGGTGCAGCGGCCATGACGTCAACGACCGAGGTGGCGCAAGTGTTTCCGTTCTTCGCGATGGGACTCGTGTCCCTGCTGGCGCTTGCGTCGGTACTGTCCATCGCGTCAGGACTAGCCGGCGGGATGTCGCTTTCTTCCTTTGGTATGGGCCGGTTGACAGCGGGACTGCTGCATCGGTTCGGCGTGAAACTCGGTAAGAGCAGCGCGCGGCTCGGGGCCAATACGGGCCGAACGCTAGGAAACGGAGCAAAGAAAGTCACAAGGGGCGCCTGGAACTCGTACCAGCACCGCAAGCGCAACACCATCCAGCCTGCCAGGCAGAAGGCCGAAACGAAGCTCCTGACCTACGAACCCTCGCGACCCGCGACAACCGCAGCAGCTAGCAAGCAGAAGACCTGAATCGAGAGGACGACCATGCAAAGACTTCTGATCGTGCTGGCCATCGCCAGCATCCTCGCGGGGTGCGCAAGCACCACGCCAAGCTGCGACGGCAAGGATCGTCGCCCGATCAACGCTCCGGCCAAGGTCGAAGTCAAGTATCCAAGTTGCGGCCTTGCCGCGTGAGGAGAATGTGATGAAGAGCCAACCTGATGCGGGCAAACTGGCCGAGGAACTGGCGGCCGTACGAAAGCTGATCGAAGGTCATGCGAACATGCAGCAATTGCTTGACTTGGCTGCGGACGAGGCAGATCGTCGCGCAGTTGCGGGAGAGCGATCCCGACGCGTCGCATGGCGCGTAGCAAGTGCCTTCGGCGGACTCGCGGTCGCCGCGTTCGGCGTCGCTTGGGGCGCCGTGCAAACCGCCATGCGTCCGGCGCCGCCACCGGAAGTGTTGGTGGTAGACAAGGCCGGCGGTGTCGTCCAGCCGTTGGTCTCACTGGCTGACTTCCAGCTGGCGCCGGAAGAGGCGACCATTCGCCGCAATATCGACACGCTCGTGTCTGCATGCGAGGGGTACAGCTACGAGCTGGCGGATGTGCACTATTACCACTGCGCCGCCTTTTTCAGTCCACAGCTCCAGGCTGACTGGGCCCGAAAATGGGATAAGTCGAACCCCGAGTCGCCCCCCAACAAGTACAAGAGGGAGCGCAAAGTACGTGCCAAGGTCGGCGCCATCACGGTCCTGCGCAATGGAACCGGAACCGCGATCGGCGCCCGGGCCAGCTTCACGCGGACAGAGTCCCTGAATGGCCTGGACGACGGGGCACCGACCACGTGGGTGACGAATCTCTCGTTTCGCTGGGTGAACCAGCCGACAAACGAGCGGGACCGCCGCGTCAATGACCTAGGGATGGAAGTCACCGACTATTCCTCCGACCGCGACCTGACGTCCAACAGGCCGGTTCCGCCATCTGCTCCATCCCGCCACGCCTCCAGCGCGCCGCAGGAATCCCAGATGGCCCTGGTTGCGCCTGCCAACGCGCGAGGAGCAACACCATGAAAAAGCCCATCATGACAGCGGTGGTCGCGCTCGCGCTGGCAACGAACGCCAGTGGCGCACAGCTACCCGAGGCGGGAAACAAGGATGCGCGCATCCGGTTCGCGACCTACGATCCCTATGACGTGGTAACCATCCACACCCGTGTTGGCCTGCTCACCCAGATTGTCCTGGACGAAGACGAGGAAATCGTCGACATGACCGGCGGCGACGTCGAGGGATGGGGCGTGGCCACGAAGCAGGCGCGCAACGGTGTATTCCTCAAACCCGCCGCCGAACTGGCGGATGCGAACCTGCATGTGGTGACGAATAAACGCAGCTACAGCTTCGACCTCAAGATGGCCAGAAAGTCGAAGGGCGAGATCGGCTTCATGACCGTGTATTTCCGCTATCCGGAAGCCGAGAGGGCGAAAGAGGCTGTGGCCAGTGAATCGGAACAGGTCCGCCGCCTGCTGGATGCCGGCGTTCCGGCCGGGAACCGGCGCTACACGGTGCAAGGATCGAGCGAGCTGGCTCCGATCGAGGCGTGGGATGACGGCCGCACGACGTTCCTGCGCTTTCGCGCGCGGTCCACGATCCCGGCAATCTACGAGACCAGCGAGGAGGGCAACCCAGCCAGGATCGAGAACATCAACGTCGAGGACGATGTCGTCCAGGTGCAGGGTATTCGCCGCAAGCTGGTGCTGCAGAGCGGGAAGCGAGTCGCCTGCGTATTCAACGAGAGCTTCGACCCTGATGCCGCGCGGCCTGCCACCAACACGGCGTCGCCTCAGGTCAAGCGCACTCTGAAAGGAGCGGGAAAATGAAGTTCTTCAAGTCGTTGTTCAAGCCCCGAAGTTTGGAACCGGATCCTGACGAGGAGGGCGCCATCGAGGACGAGCGGGAGCTTGGCTCCGTCAATAAGGGGCTTGCACGGCAGAATAAGATTATCAACTGGCTTGGCGCCATCGGCGCCTGCGCACTAGCTGCCTTCTTTCTTTACAAGTACTACGCCGGTGTTTACGAGGATCGGCAGCAATCCAGGATGGCGTCGAAAGACTTGACGCGCACAGTTGCCACTATATCGCTGCCGCCCCTTACCATGCCTGATCCAGGCATGGAGCAATCGCCTGAGGCAACCGGGGCTGCAGAAGTGCGCCCGCCTCCGATGCAGGCACCAGCCTCACCAATAGCGGGGCCTTCCGCGTCTGGCCATTCTCCTGAGAAGAGCCTGAGCCACCTGGCACGAGAACGCCGGCTCAAGCGCGAAGTGCGATTCAGCCTTGACGGCAGCCTCGCACGATCGGCGGCAGCAAAAGAGAGGGAAAGTCACGCCGCAATCGCCAGCAGCGGCGAGACAGCCGAAGAAAGGCGCGGCACTCCTGCACTTGGTGCAGCGGCCCAGGACACGATGCCCAAGACAGGTATGGAGATGGCTCGCGCCTACCTACTTCCCGATCCAACGCTTATGATGACGCGCGGGAAGCTCATCCGCTGCACCGTGCTGCCCGCCTTCGACACCACGCTGACCGGTCCGGTTACCTGCGTCACTGGGGAGGACGCGACCGGCGCTGACAACAAGGTCTCCCTGATGGATCGCGGGACGGTCTGCTTTGGCCAGCAAGGTGGCGGGATCACCCATGGGCAGCGGAGGATAGGCATTATCTGGCAGCGCTGCGAGACGCCGCAGCATGCGCTCGTGCCGTTCAATTCGGATGCTACTGATCCGCTCGGGCGCCCCGGCATTCCTGGAACCGTCGATAACCATTTCTGGGACAGATTCGGCGGCGCGATTGCGCTGAGCCTGATCACCGATGTCGGGCCATACCTGATAGCGACTCGCCAGCGTGGCGACAACAATACGACGGTTTCATTCCCGTCAATGAGCGGACCGAAGGACGTGTTGTCTGAGGTGATAAAGAGTACCGTGGACATCGCCCCCACCATCACTGGACCACAGGGCGCCGAAGTATTCATCTACCTCGCACACGACATCGATTTCCGTGACATCTACCAGTTGGAACGAGTGAGGTGACCATGAGCACTAGCGAACCTTTCCATGGCGCGGGCAAATCGACGCTCGAGCTGCACCTGCAACCAATCGCGTCGCATCTGGTTGACGACTCGGTGACCGAAATCGTGATCAATCGTCCGGGTGAAGTGATGCTGGAGCGCAGGGCTGGTTGGGAGTCCGTGCAAAACGAGGCTGTTTCGTACAAATGGTGTGAAGGCCTCGCAATGCTGCTCAGGAATCAGGCGAACCAGGACCTCACCGAAGGTTGGCCGCTCCTTGGCACGCAGATGCCGGGCGGCTTGCGCGTCCAAGTCGTGATTCCACCAGCGATCGATGCGGGCCAGGTCTCGTTCACGATCCGTCGTCCGATCGGCGATGTGCTGACACTTGAACAGATCATCGACGGCGATGCCTTCGAGCATGCGCGTTGTGAGCAATCGCTTTTGTTAGGAGGCGAAGAGCGGGTGCGCCTCGAAGCGGCATTGCCCGCAAGCGAGCGCAGGCTGCTGGATATGTTCCGGCAGAGGGACTGGGGTGGGTTCTTCAAGAGCGCAGTCGAGGGGAAGAAGAACATCGTGTCCTCCGGTGCGACCGGATCGGGCAAGACGACTTTCAGCAACGCCCTGGCGGCCTTGATTCCCCTCGATGAGCGAATCATTACGGTCGAGGACACCCGCGAGATGCGACTGCCGCATACAAACCAGATCAATCTGGAATACAAGAAAGGGGAGAACGGGGTGTCGAAGCTGAAGGCGCGAGATCTTCTCGAGGCGACGCTGCGAATGCGTCCCGACCGTGTGCTGTTGGCCGAGTTGCGTGGCGACGAGACGTTCTTCTTCATACAGAACGTACTCAATTCGGGGCATCCCGGAACAATCACCACCGTGCACGCCACCCGCGCGAAGCTCGCTTTTCGCCGGCTGGCCTTGCTGGTCAAGGGGAGCGTGGAAGGTGCCGGTCTGGAACTGGCAGATATCACTGACAACCTGTACACCCTGGTCGACATCGTCGTGCAGATGGAACGTTTGCCTGGCGGTGGCCGCGTCGCCAGCGAGGTCTACTACGATCCCGCGTTCGCGGCCCGGCAGCTTGGATAGGAGGCTTCTCATGCTCATCACTCCGATCGATAGCGCCCGCTACAAGGCACTGGCTTTCAGTGGCCTGCTGCTTACGGGCGTGCTCTCCGCACTCTACCTGGCAAGCTACTTTTTCCTAATCAAGCTATCCAGCCCCCAACTGCCCCCGTCCGCCGCTACACCGTTGACGGTGATCCGTTACTGGCAGTATTACGGTAGCGATCCGTACACCCGGCAATGGCTGATCGGATGCCTAGTCGCTGGATCCGCAGCCGCCGTTGCTGGCGTGAGCTGCCTGATCAGGCCGGTCAGCCGGTCGTTACATGGAGATTCGCGCTTCGCTACGCTGCGGGAAGTGATCCGTGCCGGCCTATGCGGCGACGAAGGCATCATCCTGGGGCGGTGGGGCCGGCGCTACCTGATCCTGGGCCGGCAACTGGCGGCGATCATCATCGCACCGCCGCGGTCAGGGAAGGGCGCCGGACTCGTCCAGCCGAATGCCTTGTCTTGGAGCGGAAGCCTGATCGTCAACGACGTGCGCCGCGAATGCTATCGCATCACGGCGGGCTATCGTAGCCTCTTTTCTAAGGTGTATCTCTTCGACCCATTGTCGTCCAAGGGTGTCACTGCGCAGTGGAATCCGATATCAACACACTACGTGCCGGATGATCCGCCGCTTTGCGTTAGTGCGCTACAAAAAATTGCGAATCAGCTTTCGCCAGATCCGGCGACGGGCGACCCGTTCTGGCCGGCGTCCTGTCGCGACCTGTTCCTCGGACTGGGCCTGTATGTGATCGAGACGCCTTCGCTGCCACGTACCTTGGGCGAGATGGTCCGCCAGATCATGCATGGCGAGGATGACTCCGTCAGTGAGCACTGGAGGCAAATCATCAGTGATCGCGACGAAGCCGGTCGGCCCCTGTCGTCGACCTGCAAGCGCATGTTGTACGACTTCATCGCATTGAGCCCCCAGACCCAGTCCTCGGTACGCAAGACCTTTACCGCGAAACTGCAGCTATGGACTAACCCGCTCATAGATGCGGCGACAAGCCAGGACTCGTTTGATTTCCATGACCTGCGTCGCAAGCGTCTTTCGATCTACCTGGGTGTCAACCCTGGCGACTTGGACCGTCTCTCACTACTGATGAACTTGTTCTTTACCCAGATGCTGGACGCGAACATGGACACCATGCCCGAGGACGATCCGACCATCAAGTATGAACTTCTGCCAATCATGGACGAATTTGCCGCACTGGGGCGAATGCCGATCATCCAGAACAGCATCCAGCTGATGGGGGGATACGGCATTCGCCCGCTGTTGATAGCGCACTCCATCCCTCAGCTGCGTTCGGTGTATGGTCCGGACCACACGCAGAATATTATTGCGTGCTGTGGCGCACGTGTGGTGTATGCGCCAAATGACAGCGATCACGCGACTGATATTTCCCGCGAACTGGGCACTTTCACGACCGATAGCATTTCGCATTCGCGGCCAGCTCGTGGCATGGAGTTCGGGACGATTACCAGATCGAAGGTCGCCCGCGCCCTGCTCAATCCGCAGGAGGTAAGGATGATGGGTATAAATAATGAGATCGTGTTCATTGAGCACTGCCCTCCGATCTTCTGCCGCAAGATTTGGTACTGGCAGCGCCTCGTCTTCCTGAATCGAGCAAACAGGCCGCGGCCCGAGATCATACCGATCGAGATCACCATGCCACCGCCACCACTTCTCGCCAAAAAGGCTGGCGAAGGTTCGGGGAAAGGCAAGGATGCGCGAGACATCACGCCAAAAGACGTCTCAACGATCAACAAGCTCAAGCTTACGGATTTTGCAACAAATTTCTCAAACGTCCAGTTGCCGAAAGGAGGCCGACCTACCGACGAAGACCTCAGACAGACTTTCAATTCCTTTATCACAGCAATTGAAGCGTGAGGACCGAAGACATGAATCCACTGAACGAAGAGAGCAAGAGCCAGCAGCCTCTAAAAGCACCCAAGGGCCTATCAACCGTTGATCGGGATGAGGCGCCGACGCTGGACGCGGCAACAGTAGACGCTCCTGGCCCAAATGTGAAGCCCAAGAGTCCTAGAAAGCGCGTCGTTAATGAAACACCCGAAGAGGCGGGCATGTCTAAAAAGTCCAGGCGTGTCGGCCAAAGCAAGGCACGAGCGGACCAAGTGATCGGCGCCCAGGAGCCTACGGCGCCTGCGGTGAAGCCGGCGCGTGCAAAGCGGGTACAAAAGCATATAGACGTTCAAGCGATTGTCCAGAAGGAGCCGATCAACAGGTCTAAACGTGCATCGGGCAGTGAGGAAGCCAAGGAGGCTGAAGCCCGCACTGAAGTGGCAGGTGACACGAATGACATACCTCAGATTACCGCGTCGGCAATTAAGTACTTGGGAAAGAAAAATGCGACGCTTGCCGACTATATCAAGCTCGATCCAGAGAGCCTCACATTTGTCCGATACCACCTCAAGCGCATGCATCAGTTCGAGGCAGGCAGTCAGCCAGCGGGAGAGTACGCAGACGCGAAGACGCGGCCGGTTAGCCCGGCCCTGCAACGGTTTGCCGACGCACGGGCAAAGGAGGTTGAACAAATTCGTGGGATTGTGGCAGTGCAAGTCTCAGCCAATCGGATTGACAAAGTAGATCAGGCGCAGATGCGTACAGCCGTCCGTTCCTATGGCCAGAAATTGACTGCAAATTCGAGCTACTCATCTGTTAATGTCCAGCTCCGCAAGTTCGAACTTGCTACTCGTAAGCCCGGTACAGACATTCAAACTGGCGAAGTCGCACTAGACGACAGCCAGCGCATGCACAGGGTACTTGGTACCGCACAAATCCTGACGGCTAATCCAAACCGCGAGCTCGCGCTTGTTGACGCTACTAACCTGGTCGCAAACGACATCAAGGAGGTTCGTGCCATTCAAGACGTGTCCGCGCGTCGCCTTGCGCTAAGTGCGGTGATCGAAAGCGGCCTTGCTCAGCCGTTTTACCATTCAGAATTTGCAAGGCAGGCGCCAGAGCTGGTTGAACAGGCCACCCAGGCTCACAGGGCCACTAGAGCTGATTGGGGCTTGACGTACGAGGTCATTAGTAACCTCAGCAACCTTGTCGGGTCCGAGATGTCGTTAACCAAAGACCAGACCGCTGCGCTTGCGCGAAGGACGATCGCGACGATTCGCGCAATCGAGGTTCCCCGGTATCGCGAGCAGGCACTAGCCGCCAGCCATCAGGCTGCTCTTTGGCACCCTCACTACCGAACGGAGTTCGCCCACAACGCTCCAGACCTCGTTGGGATGGCGGAATTGGCCTATAGGACGGATGATTCCACAACCATAGCCGGCTCAAAGAAGCGCCTCATGGACGAAAACTCTATAGAACAAAGTCCGTTGCTGCTCGTTACGAAGGCCCAAACAGTTCATCAGAATGACCAAGCAGCATCTGCGGTACACAGGCCATCGTCGTCCGAAGAAGTCGGGAAGGAGGCGGCCGTCTCCGGGGCCTCTGATGAGGCGGCTGCGCCAGGCGCTAGCGGGCATTCAGGCCTAGGCCGACGTCTGCTGCTTGCTATTGAAGGAGCCATAAGTCAGACAGATACTTGGCTATCGAAACGGCGGATGAAGAATGTGGATTCTGTAGGCGTCACGCCAGTGACGCTAGAAAAGCCGGCGACAACGCCGGTAAAGGAAGACAACAAGTCATCAGTGGTGCCGGAATCGGTCGCGCGACGCTTCCTCAGGGTTGAGACTGAATATTACTTTCAGGATCGAACACCGGCGTTCTCGGATCGAGGCAGCAAGCTGGCCACTCGTAGTGCAAAACCCGAAATAGTTCGTTCGATGGTGGAAATCGCAAAGGCACGTGGATGGGAAACAATCACCGTCAAGGGTGCCGAAGAATTTCGGCGAAGCGCTTGGATGGAAGCAATCCAGGACGGCCTGACCGTCGCCGGCTATAAGCCCACTGCCATTGACTTCGCAGCGCTGGCAAGTCGACCGGCAAAAAATACAGTAGAGAAAGGTATCGCTCAGAGCAAGGGCAACGTGCCGATACAACCTCAGGCCGGGAAACAGCCACCGCAGACCGATTATTTGCAAACAGCAGGTGCCCAGGATACGACAGAGATTGAACGTGCGCCGGCTGATTTCCGTCCTGATCCGGACTTGGTAGCGAAGGCTAAGGCATTTGAGGAAGGCGAGCCAGCGACCGTCGTGAAGAAGTATCCGGACCTTGCCAAGGCATATGGAGTCGTGGCAGCGGCTAGGGCCTTTGCCTCCGAAAAGTTACCTGAGGCCTCGC
Organism: Massilia oculi; assembly: GCF_017582745.1. GTDB lineage: Bacteria > Pseudomonadota > Gammaproteobacteria > Burkholderiales > Burkholderiaceae_D > Telluria > Telluria oculi_A. The sequence continues at coordinate 485 of NZ_JAFVIM010000045.1, read as the reverse complement.
GCAACGATTTCGTCAAGATGGCGAAGCGGCATATGGCCGAAAAGATCACGTCCGGTCAGCAGATCCATGGGCCGAAGATTTACCTTGAACCCACCAAAACCATTGACAGCCGCGATAGGGTGGAGGTGGCTACCGAGGCGGTTGATCGTAGCCAGCCGCCAGGGCCAAAGGCGGTGAACAGGGAGCGATAGACTTCCACAAGCGAGTAGTCGAACTCGCGCCTGTTCATGTTTATGACTAGGACCGCGGGAAGCCGGCAGTTGCTCGAATAAATCGCTATGAGCAATTGAGCGGACAGGCTATCCCGCCCCGACTCAAGTTAGCGGGCCTCCACGAAAACCGGGGTGATTCCTTCTTGCTCAGTAAGCGTCCTCCCAGCACCGTCTGTACCTAGCCAACTCGCTCTGCGAAAGTAGTTCCCGTTACTTTTTGATGGGAACTACTGTGGACACTGTTGGCCAGACGAGCAATCGCAAGGGACGTCC
>NZ_JAFVIM010000044.1:0-14603 GCF_017582745.1 Massilia oculi | reverse complement strand
GAGCTCCTTGAAGGGTCGTTCGAGACCAGGACGTTGATAGGCTGGGTGTGGAAGTGCAGTAATGCATTAAGCTAACCAGTACTAATTGCCCGTACGGCTTGTCCCTATAACCTTGGTAGTCCAAGGTCGAGTACAACTGCTCGATACAAGCTACAACCCAACAATACTTCTTCCAGATTCAGAGCAGGCGCGAACTATCGCGACTGCTCGTACAAGTCATGCCTGATGACCATAGCAAGTCGGTCCCACCCCTTCCCATCCCGAACAGGACCGTGAAACGACTTTGCGCCGATGATAGTGCTGCAACCAGTGTGAAAGTAGGTTATCGTCAGGCTAGTTATAGAGAAAAAGCCCGCTCAGTTCAACTGAGCGGGCTTTTTTGCATTCTGGACCCGGATATTCACCTGCAGCCAGTTACGACACATATCCCGTCGCCAAAGCATGCGCCCATTCCGGAAAGCCACGCAGTTCCGCCAATGCGACCATGCGCCGTGAATCGTAAGGAACGCTGATCAAGGCCACTTGCCATGCATCGTTGCGCCGTTCGACAATGGCATAGCGCGCATCCGGCGACCCGCTCTCGATCGCATGCGGAAAAGGATAGTCATCAGAATATGCCTGCAATCCGACGCTGCCCGGATTCACGAGCAACCGTCCTGCGCAGCGTACGCTTCTGGCCACATGCGAATGACCACACAGGACCAGACCCACGGTCACGCCGCTGAGACGCTCTTCAATGTCGGCTCGGCTGGCCTGGCAGTTCGCGGTTTCGAGCAGGGTGACCAGGTCGCTGCCGGGCGTGCCGTGGCATAGCAGCACGTCGTCGCCGATCGATGCCTGGGCAGGCAATGTCGCCAGCCAGGAGAGTTCTGCTGCGCCAAGCTGTGAGTGCGCGTAGATGTCCGCACGACCCGAAGACGTCGACAGCGCCAGCATCTGCCGTTCATGGTTGCCGGCGAGGTGGATCCAGTCCTGCCGGGCCATGAGGAACTGTGCTGTTTCTTTCGGCAGTAGCGGTCCCGCCAGGCTGTCGCCAAGATTGACGACACGGTCGATCGCACGATCGCGCAGATCGGCCATCACCGCTTCGAGTGCGTCCAGGTTTCCGTGGATGTCCGACACCACCGCGATACGCATGCCACCTCCGGCAATGAAGAATCCAGCAACGATCAGCCGCGCAGGGCCACCAGGTTGTCCACCAGCCCTTCGACAGTCTGGGCGATGCGGTCCAGGCTCGCCTCGCGCAACTGGCTGGTATCGACCACATGATCGCTCCGCAAGCCTGCCCAGCGCAACAACGCCGTGCAGGCATCGGGATGATCGAACAGCCCATGCAGATAAGTACCCAGGATCTGCCCGTCCGCCGAGACCGCGCCTTCTCCGCGTCCCTCGATGGTGAACGCCGGATGTTCCAGTGCCGCGCCCTGCGATACGCCCATGTGAATCTCATAGCCGCTGACCGCGCCCGCTCCCGATCCATTCTCGAACGTGCAGAGGCCGTCCACCTTGACCAGGCGCTTCTCGCGCGTCAGTTCCGTCTCGATGGCAAGCAGGCCAAGTCCATTCGCCACGCCAGGCGCGCCTTCGACACCATGCGGATCGCCTACTGTGCGTCCGAGCATCTGGAAGCCGCCGCAAATCCCGATCACCTTGCCGCCATAGCGCAGGTGGCGCGCGATGTACGCCGGCCAACCCTGTGCCTGGAGCCACGCGAGGTCCCCGCGAGTATTCTTGCTCCCCGGGAGAACGATCAGATCCGCGCCCGGGATCGCTTCTCCCTGTCGCACGAAGCGCAGGTCGACGTCCGGATGCGCGCGAAGCGCATCGAAATCCGTGTGATTGCTCATGCGCGGCAGGCTGGGAACGACGACGCGAAATGCGCCCTTGTTCGTCTGCGCCGCCTGCACCGCATCCTCGGCATCGAGGAACAGCCCGTGCAGATAGGGCAACACCGCCAGCACCGGCTTGCCGGTCTGGATTTCGAGCCATTCCAGGCCCGGCTCGAGCAGCTTGATGTCGCCGCGGAAGCGGTTGATGACGAAGCCGATGATGCGATTGCGTTCCGACTGCGACAGGCAGGAAAGCGTGCCGACCAGGTGCGCGAACACGCCGCCGCGATCGATGTCGGCCACCAGGATCACCGGGCAGTCGACCGCCTCGGCAAAGCCCATATTGGCGATGTCGCGATCGCGCAGGTTGATCTCGGCCGGGCTGCCCGCGCCTTCGACGAGCACCGTTTCGTACTGGTCCAGCAGGCGCGCATGCGATTCAAGTACCGCGCCCATCGCGACCGGCTTGTACTGGTGATAGTCGCGCGCATTCATGTCGGCCCGCACCTGGCCATGGATGATGACTTGGGCGCCGACGTCGCTCGAGGGCTTGAGCAGCACCGGGTTCATGTCGGTGTGCGGCTCGATGCCGGCGGCGATCGCCTGCAGTGCCTGCGCGCGGCCGATCTCGCCGCCATCGCGTGTGACGGCGCTGTTGAGCGCCATGTTCTGGGGCTTGAATGGTGCGACCCGGACGCCGCGCCGCTTGAGCAGGCGGCACAACGCCGCGACCACCGTGCTCTTGCCGGCGTCGGACGTCGTGCCCTGAACCATCAGGGTCCGGTAGGGAAAGCCGCTCATTTAGACCGGCGCTGGCGCGCCTGCTCGAGCACCTCGCACATCGCGGCCGTGCCCTGGACCATGCGCGGCCCCGCGCGATTGAGCAGGTGGCCGTCCAGCGTGAACAGATTATTGCTGCGCACCGCGGCCAGGGTGCTATACGGCTTCCACAGCTCGACACCGCCATAGTTCTTCTCGGCGGTGGCGATGATCGCTTCCGGATTGGCCTGCAACACGCTCTCGATCGAGACGATCGGCGCCGTCACCGTCAGCTTGTCGAAGATGTTCTCGCCGCCGCACAGCTTCATCGCATCGGTGAGGATGTGCTTTCCGCTGAGCGTATACAGCGGCCGGTCCCACACCTGGTAGAAGGTGCGCACAGGAGAACGGTTCGCATACTTCGTGCGCAGCCCGGCCAGCTGCTCGCGCAACTGTGTCGCGGTCGCCTTGGCCGCCGCATCGGTGCCCAGCAACTGGCCCAGGCGCTGCACGGCGTCGGGAATGCCGTCCAGGGTTTGCGGGTCGCTCTGGAATACCGGGATGCCCAGCCGGCGCACCATCTCGATCTGCCGCTCCGAACTGTTATGGCGCCAGGCCACGATCAGGTCGGGCTTCAGCGAGATCAGGAGCTCCATGTCGATCTCGCGATTCGAGCCGATGCGCGGGATGCGCTTGGCCGCTTCGGGATAGTCGCTGTAGTTCACCGCGCCGACGATCTGGCCGCCGCCGCCGGCCGCGAACAGCAGCTCGGTGACGCTGGGCGCCATCGACACTACCCGCAGCGCCGGCTTGGCGACGGTGACCGCCAGCCCCGCATCATCCTTGACCGTGATCGCGGCCTGGGCGTGGACCGCCAGGCCAGCGCCGACCAGGCCGGCCAGCAGCATCGTTTTCTTCATTGCTTGCTCCATTCGTGAAGTGCGTGTTCGAGGCGCCGCCATTCATTCTCGCTGGCGGGCAGGCCGACCCGGATGCCGCGCGCCGCATCGCGGAACAGCCGGCACCAGATGCCGCGCGCGGCCATGTGTTCGTGAAAGGCTTCGGACCGCGCCTCGGGCCACCAGCGAAACAGCGGCGTGCCGCTGCTCGCGATGTCGTGCTCCCGCAGCAGGCGCTCCATTCGTGCGCCGGCCTGCGCCAGGCGCTCTTGCGTATCCTGTTGCCAGAGCGTGTCGGCCAGCGCCTGCAGCGCGATCTCCTGCGCGGGACCGCTGACGGCCCACGGCCCGAGCAGGTCGGCCAGTTCCGCCAGCACGCGCTCGTGCGCCGCGACGAAGCCCAGCCGCAGTCCCGCCAAGCCGAAGAACTTGCCGATCGAGCGCAGCACGATCAACCCCGGCTGCGCTGCGTGCGGCGCCACGCTCAGCGCGGGCGCCGTATCGCCGAAGGCTTCGTCGACCACCAGCCAGCCACCGCGCGCATGCAGCCGCGCCGCCCAGTCGAGCAGACGTTCGGGCGCGATGGTCTCGCCGGTGGGATTGTTGGGATTGACGACCACGACGACGTCGCTGGCGTCGACCGCCGCGTCCAGTTCCGCATAAGACACCAGCTGACGCGCGTGGCCGTGCAGGTTCCAGTGATACGCATGTTCCGCATACGAGGGCGCCGACACCGCGACGCGCGAAGGTGGACGCAGGCGCGGCAGCGCCTGGATCGCCGCCTGCGTGCCGGCCACCGGCAGCAGTTGCGGCGCGCCGTAATAGGCGCAGGCCGCCGCAAGGAATGCAGGATCTGGCTCCGGCAGGCGATGCCAGGCCGCGCTCGACGGCGCCGGCGCCGGATAGCCATGCGGGTTGATACCGGTCGACAGGTCGACCCAGTCGTCGCGGCCATAGTGACGCGCCGCGTCGCGCAGATTGCCGCCGTGTTCAAGCATATGACGCTCCGACAGCCATCAGGCAGACCACCCCGGCCCACAACAATGTCGTGCGCAGCACCAGCCGCCAGGCGCGCAGGATGTCGCTCGCGCAGGCGGCAGGCCCAAGACCCAGCGGCGGACGCTGTTCGACTTCGCCATCGTAGACGGCGGCGCCGCCCAGCGACACGCCCAGGGCGCCGGCGCCGCTGGCCATTACCGGGCCGGCGTTCGGGCTGCTCCAGGCCGGAGCCTGGGTGCGCCAGCATTGCCAGGCGCGCGCGCGGCCGCTACCCGCCAGCAGCACGTACGACAGCGCGGTCAGGCGCGCCGGTACATAGTTCAATGCATCGTCGATGCGCGCCGCACAGCGGCCGAACAGGTTGAAGCGTTCGCTGCGATATCCCCACATCGCATCGAGCGTGTTCGCCATGCGGAACAGCACGGCGCCCGGCCCGCCCAGCAGGATGAACCAGAACAGCGTGCCGAACACGGCGTCGTTGCCGTTCTCGAGCAGCGATTCGGCGCTGGCCTTGGCCAGGTCGGATTCGTCGGCGTGCGCGGTGTCGCGGCTGACGATACGCGCCGTGAGCGCGCGCGCTTGCGCCAGGTCGCCGGAGCACAGCGCGGAATGGATCGGCAGCGTGTGGTCGCGCAGGCTGCGCAGGCCGATGCAGAAATAGAGCAGCACCGCATGCAGCCACAGGCCGGCAAGGTCGGTCAACGCCAGGAACAGCAGACTCAGTGGCAGGACGGCGAGCACCCAGGCCAGGATTCCACGCGCCAGGCGTGACTGCCCGCGATTGAGCCGGCGTTCGATCGAGCCGGCCAGCTTGCCGAAGCCGACCAGCGGATGCCAGCGCCGCGTTTCTCCCAGCAGCAGGTCGAGCGCGATGCCGGCGACCAGCAGCAGCGCGATGGTGGAGAGCGGCAGACCAATCAGCACGGCGTTCCCTTCAACACCAGCGGCAGGCCGGCCGCCACCAGCACCGCGCGATCGGCGCGCGCCGCCACCGCCTGGTTCAGGCGGCCGGCTTCATCGGCGAAGCTGCGCGAGATCGCGCCCCAAGGCACGATGCCCATGCCGACTTCGTTCGACACCAGGATCAGGTCGCCAGGCACCCCCTCGGCCAGCAGGTCGAGCAGCGCCGTGCGCTCCTGGTGGAAGCACGCCGGCAAGTCGACCGCACCCACCTCGGGATAGTCGCGGCCGTCGCAGAACATCAGGTTGCTGAGCCAGAGCGTCAGGCAGTCGACCAGCACCAGGCGCTGCGGCGCGCACCAGTCGCGCAGCGCCTGCGCCAGCGCCAGTTCTTCGTCGACCGTTCGCCACTCGGCCGGGCGCCGCTCGCGGTGGTGGGCAATGCGCGCGGCCATCTCGCCATCGCCGGCGCGCGAGGTGGCGATATAGACGACCTCCTTGCCCGATTCGCGCGCGATGCGCTCGGCGTAGGCGCTCTTGCCCGAGCGGGCCCCGCCGAAGACCAGGGTCACGCTCACGGCTGTGCTCCGAACAGGACCGCCACCGCGCGCGGATTGGAAGGGAAGTAGGCGTGGAAGTAGGACGCGAACAGCGAGCCGACCCGGTAGGCAGCCTCGCCCTGGGCGCCGGTCCTCTGCTTCACGGTGTAGTCTCGTGGCGTCACCGAAGAGTCCAGCAATGAATAGTGGAAGGTATGGCCGCGGATCTCGCCCTGCGGCGTCGGCATCGCATGCATGCCCAGTCCTCCCAGGCGCTTCTGCATCCTGACTTCGCCGGCGAGCAGCCCGGCCATCTCGAAGCGCCGTCCCTCGCTGTCGGTCAAGCCGTCGGCGAGCGCCATCATGCCGCCGCATTCGGCGACGATCGGCACGCCACGCGCGTGCACGTCACGGATCGAGTCGCGCCAGTGCTGGGCGGCCTGCAGCTGCGCGCCGTGCAGCTCGGGATAGCCGCCCGGCAGATACACTGCGTCGGCGTCTTCCGGCACCGCCTCGTCGGACAGCGGCGCGAAATACGTGATGCGCGCACCGAGCTGCTCGAGCAGGTCGATATTCGCCGGGTAGACGAAGACGAAGGCCGGATCGCGCGCAATAGCGATCGTGCGTCCCGCCAGTAATGGCTCCACCGGCGCCGGTACGGTGGAACCAGGACTCATGACAGGCAGCGCATCCCACGCCGCCTCATCGAAATCGATGCTGTCGGCCAGCGCATCCAGGATGCGGTCCAGCTCTTCGACCTCGCCCGGCACCACCAGGCCCAGGTGACGCTCGGGCAGCGGCTCGTCCTGGCGGGCCAGGGTGCCGATCAGCGGGATATCGCGCAGCGATTCCTTCACCATCGCCGCATGGCCGCTGCTAGCGACGCGGTTGGCGATCACGCCGGCCATCTCGACGGGGCCATAGTCGCGCAAGCCCTGCGCCACCGCGCCGGCGGTCTGCGCCATCGCCGATGCGTCCAGCACCGCCAGCACGGGGATGCCGAATTCGCGCGACAGGTCCGCCGCCGAGGGCGAGCCGTCGTACAGGCCCATCACGCCCTCGACCAGGATCGCGTCCGCCTCATGCGCGGCAGCGGCCAGGCGCTGGCGGCAGGCATCGACGCCCACCATCCACAGGTCGAGGTTGTGGACTGGCGCGCCGCAGGCGCGCTCGAGCAGCATCGGGTCGATGAAGTCCGGGCCGCACTTGAACACCCGCACGCGCTTGCCCATGCGGACCAGCCGCCGCGCCAGCGCGGCGGTCACCGTCGTCTTGCCCTGGCCGGACGACATCGCCGCCACCAGGACGGTACGGGCGCCCGTCACCATTCGGTCCCCGCCTGGGCCGCGATGCCGGCCTTGAACGCGTGCTTGACCACGTTCATCTCGGTGACGGTATCGGCCACCGCGATCAGTTCCGGTGGCGCGCCGCGGCCGGTGATCACCACGTGCTGCATCACCGGACGGTCGAGCAGGTCGGCGATCACGGTGTGCACGTCGAGGTATTTGTATTTCAGGGCGATGTTCAGTTCATCGAGCACCACCATGCCGATCGCGGGATCGGACAGGAACTGCTTTGCCAGCGCCCAGGCTTCCTCGGCCTTGGCGATGTCGCGCTCGCGGTTCTGCGTTTCCCAGGTATAGCCTTCGCCCATCGCATGAAAGCTCACTTCGTCGGGAAAGCGGCGCAGGAAGGTTTCTTCTCCGGTCGACAGGGCGCCCTTGATGAACTGGACCACGCCCACCTTCATGCCGTGGCCCAGCGCGCGCGCCACCATCCCGAAGGCGCTCGAGCTCTTGCCCTTGCCGTTGCCGGTATTGACGATGACGATGCCGATTTCCATGTCGGCCGAGGCGATTTTTGCGTCGATGACCGCCTTCTTGCGCTCCATGCGGGCGCGGTGGCGGTCATTCAGGGCGGCGGTCTGTTCTGGAGTCATGTCGGTCATGCGGAGCCCTCCTTGGGGATGAAGATGCGGCGGCCTTCGTGTTCGATCATGTCGATCGGATGGCCGAGGTAGTCGCCCAGCAGCGCAGGGCGCATGATCTGGTCGTTGGCGCCGGCCGTCCAGCGGCCGTCGCCCATGAGTAGCAGCACGTGGGTCGAGATGCGCGCGGCCAGGTTCAGGTCGTGGCCGATCATGACCACGGTCCGTTCCTGCTCGCGGCACAGGCGGGCCAGCAGGCCCATCACGCTCACCTGGTGCGCCAGGTCGAGCGCATTGGCCGGCTCGTCGAGCAGCAGCAGCGGCGTCTGCTGCGCCAGCAGGGCGGCGATCGCCACGCGCTGGCGCTCGCCGCCGGACAGGGTGCGCACGTCGCGCGCGGCCAGGTCGTCCACTTCCATCGACGCCAGCGCCTGCAGGGCGGCCTGGTGGTCGTCGCTGCCTTCCCAGTAGCGGTTGGCATGGTAGGGGTGGCGCGCCGACAGCACGCTCTCGAGCACCGTGTAGGCGAAAGCGTCGTGGCGCGACTGGGCCAGGAAGGCACGCTCGCGCGCCAGGTCGGTCAGCGGCCAGTCGGGTAGTGCGCGGCCATTCACCTGGACCGATCCGCCGTTCGGTGGCTGCAGGCCGGCCAGGGTGCGCAGCAAGGTGCTTTTTCCCGCGCCGTTGCGGCCGATGATGCTCCAGCATTCGCCGGCGCGCGCGGTCCAGTCGAGGCCCCGCACCAGGGTGCGTTGGCCGATGGACAGCAGCAGGTCGTGGGTGGAGATTGAGTTCATTTGCGCAGGCGGTGCAACTGGTAGAGGAAGACCGGCGCGCCGATCATCGCCGTGATGGCGCCGACCGGCAGCTGCTGCGGCGCGATGATGGTGCGCGCCAGCGTATCGCACAGCACCAGGAAGGCGCCGCCGGCCAGCACGACGGCCGGGATCAAGACCCGGTGATCGGGCCCGAAGGCGAAGCGGCAGGCGTGCGGCACGATCAGGCCGACGAAGCCGATCGAGCCGGCGCTGGTGACCGCGCTCGCGGTAAGCAGGGCCGACACGAAGAACAGCCCCTTGCGCAGCGCGCCGACGCGCACGCCCAGGGTCACCGCGTTTTCGGCGTGCAGCGCGACCATGTTCATGGCGCGCGCATTGCGCATGGCATACAAGAGGCAGCCGGCCAGCACCAGCCAGGGCACCAGGCGCAGCGGCGCCCCGGCGAGGTCGCCGATCAGCCAGAAGATCATGCTGCGCAGGCGCCCCTCGGGCGCGATCGACAGCATCAGGGTCACGATCGAGCTGCACAGCGCCGAGACGATCACGCCGGTCAGGAGCAGCATTGAGGCGCCGCCCTCGGCCGCCTGGCCGCTGCGCAGGTCGCGCCGCGCCAGCAGGTAGAGCAGCATCGCCACGCCGATGGCGCCGGCCAGCGCGGCGGCGTCGACCATCAGCGTGGAGGCCATCAGGAGCAGCGCCAGCAGCGCGCCAACGGAGGCGCCGGACGAGACGCCCAGCACATACGGGTCGGCCAGGGGATTGCGCAGCAGCGCCTGCATCATGAGGCCGGCCAGGGCCAGCGCGCCGCCGGTCGCGAACGCCACCAGCGCGCGGCTGGCGCGCAGCTCGAGCAGGGAGGCGGAGAGCGAATCGGGCTGGCCGCTGGCGAGCTGGCGCAGGGCGTCGGGAATCTCGTCGAGCGGCACCCGGATCGATCCGGTCATGCCCGCGAACAGCAGGGTGGCAATGGAAAACGCCAGCATGGCGCCGACGATGAGCGTGGCGCGCTGGCGTAGCGGTGGGACGGATGCTTGCATGCTGGCCCTGTCGATTGATCGGATGCCCGCGGCCTGGTTGCCGCGGGCAGGGGGTATAGCTTAACGGATGCCGTAGCGCAGGGCCGCGAACCAGGTGCGGCCGCTGGTGCCGTAGTTACGCGCGATCTCGTACTGCTTGTCGGCGACGTTGTCCAGGCGCATCAGCAGCGACCAGTCGGGCGTGAACTGCCAGGTCGTGTACAGGTTCAGCAAACCGTAGCCGCCGAGGCGGCGGTTGTTGGCGGCGTCGTCGAAGCGCTCGCCTGAGACGGTCAGTTCAGCGCCGGTCTTGAGCGTGCCCACCGTGTAGTCGGCGCCGAAGCTGGCGTGCTTCTTCGCACGGCGCGCCAGTTGCTTGCCGGTGGTCTCGTCGCGCGGATCCTGCCAATCGAGGCTGGCGCGCAGGTCGACGCCCATCAGGCGGGTGCTGCCTGCCAGCGAGAAGCCTTCGAGCAGGCCTTCGTTGACGTTGTAGGCGCAGCTGCGGTTGACGCCGTCCGGGCACGGCGTGCTCGACACGATCATGTCGGTCAGGCGGTTGTGGAAGTAGGTCGCGTCCAGCTGGTAGCCGTTGCCGTCGTAGCGCAGGCCCACTTCGCGGTTGCGGCCTTTTTCGGGCTTGTTGGTTTCCAGGCCGTAGCCGGGGAAGTACAGCTCGTTGAAGGTCGGAGCGCGGAAACTCGTGCCGACGCTGGCGGTGGCGCGCAGGCCGTTGCCGAAGTCATAGCCATAACCGGCGGCGCCGGTGTTCTTGCTGCCGTAGACCGAGCGGTCGTGGCGCGCGCTGACGTCGACCAGGTGGGCGCCGCGCTTGGCCGAGTAGGCAGCCGCATACGAATTGGTGATGCGCGAGCGCTGCATCGACGGCACTTCTTCCTTGCGGTGCGTGTACAGCAGCTGCAGGGTGTCCTGGCCGATGGCGATGTCGTTCTGCCAGCTGAACTCGTCCTGCTGGGTGTCGATCTGGCTGGCGCCGGACGGCGTCGCGTTGGTGAAGTTGCCCGACTTGTCCTCCGAGCGCGCGTACTGCAGCGTGCTGTGCCAGTTTGGCAGGATCTGGTTGCGCATGAAGACCGCGGCGGTATTCAGGTCGTTGTCGCTGTGGACGTCGTAGTTGGCGGTGCCGCTGTCGTACTGGCTGAACAGGCGGCTGACCAGGAACTGGGCGCCGATCTCATGGCCTGGCGCGAGCGCCATCGTCACGCGGCCGTTGGCGTTGCGGCGGCGGTAGCCGTCTTCGTCAGGATTGTAGCCCGAGGCGCCCGGGCGGGTGGACGAGAAGCCGTCCGAATCCTCGTAGCCGGCGCCGAAGGCGTAGCTGACGGCGTTCGGGCCGCCGCTGCTGCCGTAGATGCCGGCGTCCGCCTGGCGGGTGGCGTTGCTGCCCACGCCGACCGAACCGGTGACGACCGGGGCGCCTTCGCCCTTGCGGGTGAAGATCTGGATCACGCCGCCGATGGCGTCGGCGCCATACAGGGTGCTGAGCGGACCGTAGACGATCTCGATGCGGTCGATGGCGCCCAGCGGGATGGCGTTCCAGCTGGCCGTGCCGGTGGTCGCCGAGCCGAAGCGCACGCCGTCGACCAGGACCACGGACTGGTTGGCGTTGGCGCCGCGGATGAAGACGCTGGTGGTGGTGCCGGCCGCGCCGTTGCGCGAGATCTCGATGCCGCGCTGGCGGCGCAGGATGTCGGCCACCGAACCGGCGCCCGAGCGCGCGATGTCTTCGGCATCGATGACGGTGGTGTCGGCGATGACGTCGGCGGCGCGCTGGGCGGTGCGGGTCGCGGTGACGACGACGGTGTCGGCGGTAGGGATGGCGTCAGGCGAAGGGGCGTCGGCGACAGCGGCGGACGAGATGACGGCGAGGGCGAGCGAGACCGCGGCGGCTTGCCGGGTTACTGGAAAATTCATGAACTGTTTCTTATAAAGGGCAACCAGCCGACGTCCCCGTAGGCCAGATTGAACGGCATCGCGCGAGGCGACGCCACCTTTTGGCCGGTATCCGGGCTGACAAGTATGGCCGTCCGACCTTCCCATGCATGCGCACAGTGGTATGAGGAGACGGTTTGCCGCATGGCTCGGGGAGAGCATGCGGCACTTGCTTACCGTTGCGGGGGCAGCACACGTTGGCCCTTGAATCGAGCTTCGTGTTTCCCGTTTAACTGCGACTGCGAACGCAGACGCGAGCACCAAAACGCGCACATTATAAGGCGTTGTCAGGTTTCCAGCATCATCACTTCGCCGTAGTCAATCCGGTGCGGCGCCTGGGCGGCGCGCAGCGCGGCTTCGACCAGCGTGCCGCCGAGGTGCAGCGAATGCAAAAGGCGCATGGTGCCGGCGTGGCAGATGATCAGGGCCTGCGCATGTCCTTCGCGCCGGATGTCTGCATCGAAACAGGACACGCGCGCGGCCACGTCCATCACGCTTTCGCCGCCGCCGGGACGGTAGTGCAGCAGGTCGGCGCTCCAGGCATCGATCTCGCTGCGGGAAATGTCGTCCCAGCTGCGCATTTCCCAGGCGCCGAAGTCCATCTCGGCCAGGCGCGCGTCGAAGGCTGGCGCTGGCGAGAGCCGCTGCGCCAGGACGGCGCTGCGGGCGAGTGGACTGGCGTAGACCGGCATCGCGCCGGGCAGTCCCTGGTTCGCCAATGCTGTCAGCACCCGTTCGACGTCGGCTTCGTTCGCCGCCAGGTCGCTACGGCCGTAGCAGTGCCCGGCCGGCACCTCGGGCCGTGGATGGCGCACCAGGTAAATACGCATCAGGCCAAAGCGCCGCGGCCGAGCGTGGCGAGTACCGCGATATAGATGGCCACCTCGGCCAGCTGCTGCACGGCGCCGAGGCAATCGCCCGTATAGCCGCCGAGCCGGCGCGTGAACTTGCGCGCCAGCCAGCACGTGGCCAGCATGGCCGCCAGCACCGAGGCGACGATTGCGGCCAGGTCGAGCAAGCCGAAGGCCAGCAGGCCAAGCGCGGGAAGCAGCACGGTGAGTGTGGCGATGCCGAATTCGCGGTCACTCATGCGCACCGCCAGCGGCTTGGCCTTGCCCTCGGCGCGGGCGTATTCCATCTGCCAGATCAGGGACGTGGCGGCCAGGCGCGAGAGCGGGTGGGCCAGCAGCAGGGCGCCGATGGCGCTGGCTGGCGGCAGGCTGGCGATTGCGGCCAGCTTCGCGCCGAGCACGCACACGATGCCGATCGCGCCGTAGGCGCCGACGCGCGAATCCTTCATGATCTCGAGCGCGCGTTCCTTCGTCATGCCGCCGCCCAGGCCATCGCAGGTATCGGCGAAGCCGTCTTCATGGAAGGCGCCGGTAATGTAGATCGTGGCGGCGGTGGACAGCACGGCCGCCACCGCCGCCGGCAGCCACTGCGCGGCCACCAGGTAGACGGCCGCACCGATGGCGCCCACCACCACGCCCACCAGCGGGAAGTAGCGCGACGCGTGGTTCAACCAGCTTGGCTCGAAACCGACCCAGCGCGGAATCGGCAGCCGCGTGAAGAACTGCAGCGCGATGAAGAACAGGCGCAGCTGGTGCGTCATGCCGAGCGTTCGCTGACTTGCGCCGAGGCGAAGGTGGCCATCTCGTTCAGGAAGTTGGTGGCGGCGTGCAGCAGGGGCAGGGCGAGCGCGCTGCCGGTGCCTTCGCCCAGGCGCAGGCCGAGGTCGAGCAGCGGGCGGGCGCCGAGCTCCTCGAGCAGCAGGGCGTGGCCATGCTCGCCCGAGCAGTGCGAGAACACGCAGTAGTCGAGGATGTTCGGCTGCAGGCGCGCGGCCACCAGCAGCGCACTGCTGACGATGAAGCCGTCGATCAGCAGCACCTTGCGCAGCTCGGCCGCCTTGAGCATGGCGCCGGCCATCATCGCGATCTCGAAGCCGCCGAAGGTGGCCAGCACCTCGAGCGGCTGCATGGCGTGGGCGTGGCGGGCCACGCTTGCCGCGACGACGTCGGCCTTGTGGCGGATGCCCTCTGGCGTAAGGCCGGTGCCGGCGCCGACGCAGCGCGCCAGTGGCTGGCCGGTCAGCTTGTGCATGAGGGCCGCGGCGGATGTCGTGTTACCGATGCCCATCTCGCCGAAGCCGACCACGGTGCCGGGCAGGTCGCGCGCCAGGTCCATGCCGTGTTCGAGCGCAGTAGCGCATTCCTGCGCCGTCATGGCGGGTTCGAGCGCGAAGTTACGGGTGCCGTTGGCGACCTTGCGGTGCAGGAGCCCGGCGCGTGCGCCGAAATCGTGGTTCACGCCGGCGTCGACCACGTGCAGTGCGCAGCCGTTCTGGCGCGCGAACACATTGATGGCGGCGCCGTCCCCCAGGAAGTTCTCGACCATTTGCCAAGTGACGTCTTGTGGGAAGGCGGAAATGCCCTCGGCCACGACGCCGTGGTCGGCGGCGAATACCAGGATCGCGGGCTGGTCGATGCTGATCCTGGTCGAGCGCTGGATCAGGCCCAGTTGGGCGGCGAGCGATTCCAGTCGTCCCAGGCTGCCGAGCGGCTTGGTCTTGTTATTGATGGCGTCGGCCAGGGACTGGGAGAGGGCGGCGTCGGCGGTGGGGACGATCGTAGGAATCATATAGGCGTATGTAAGAGAAGGTCGCTGAATGCGGCGGCTAAGATATCACAATCGTAAACCTTGCAAGCCGGCCTTCGGCTTGCTATAGTCTCGCTCCTCGACGCAGACGCAGCCTCACGGTAGCGAAAGCGAAGAGAAAAAAGAGGTTGACGAAAAATGAGAAACACTTCATACTCTCGCCTCTCTGCTGCTGACGAACACAACGCTTCGAAGCAAAATGCAGAAAGCAGTACCGAATTTTGATCTTTAAAAATTAACAGTCGATAAGTGTGGGCGTTTGATGAAGGTGCCAGCTGACTTGTTCAGCTGCATACTTAAAATATCAAATGTTCGCACAAAGTATTAAACGTTGCTTCAGCAATG
>NZ_JAFVIM010000043.1:0-16334 GCF_017582745.1 Massilia oculi | reverse complement strand
GTGCTACGCCGACGCCTGTTATGTTCAACTTCGCTTTCCAAAATAGTCCCCGCCAAAATTTAGTGGGGACTACTTTGCGACCGGCGCCGTTCAGTGTCTAGACGGTGCTGATTTGACGCTTACTGCGGTCTACGCATCTCGGAGATTGCCGAGAACAATATGGGCAGTTTCTTCTGCAGGCGCGACCGCGATGGCAGCGAACGGTGGTGGCTCGAGATCCTCGGCAAAGGAAGTAAGGTACGCCTAGTGCCGGCGACCAATGAATTGATGAACGAACTCGGCCGATATAGGCGTGAACTAAGCTTCCCTGCGCTGCCTGTACCTGGAGAGTCGACGCCGCTGCTACTGCCCATCGGCGGGAAGCCTAAGGCGATGAGTCGCGGCGGGATCCACGATATCATCAAGGCTGTTTTCGCGATGACGGCCGAGCGAATCGAGCTCAAGGGACCACAATTCGTGCATGTTGCTCATCGAGTCAGTCAGGCATCGGCGCACTGGTTGCGGCATACCGCGGGGTCACACATGGCGAACAACTCCGTAGACTTGCGGCATGTCAGAGACAATCTGGGTCACGCTTCGATCAGCACCACTAGTGGTTATCTGCACGCACCGGACGACACGCGGCACAACGATACTGAAGACAAGCATCGAGCGAATTGGTAGCGTCGGCAGAAAAGACACAGCGATTCTTAGCTTTGGCAGCATTAGCCGACGTTCTTAACCAGGACAATGACCCCCTCATGCTCAAGGCGTCCGTTCGCCTCGGCAGCGGGACGCGCTGTACACTCGCGTTGGCCCTGGAACTCGCCCATGCCTACGCTAGTAATTGGCCGGGTACAGTTCGCGCTCGACCAACTCGATCATTATATGGATGATCTTGATGTGTAGCTCTTGAGTACGGTCAGCAAAATTACCGCCCGGGCAGCTGATGCAGACGTCTGAGAAGTCCTCCAATGGCGAGCCAGCAGTCCCTGTCAAAGCGATCACGACCATACCAAGCTTTTGCGCCATCTGGGCCGCGACCAGAATCGAAGGGCTTTTCCCGCTCGTACTGATCGCGAGCAGTACATCGCCCGGACGACCATGGGACTCGATGTAACGGGCGAACACCTGATCGTATCCATAGTCGTTTGCAACGCAGGTGATATGAGTTGGGTCGCTAATTGCGGTTGCGGCGATCCCGGGCCGATCACGACGGAAGCGTCCTGTCAGTTCTTCCGCGAAATGCATGGCGTCGCACATTGAACCGCCATTCCCGCAAGAAAAAGCCCTTCCTCCCTTGCCGAACGATGTCACCAGTACCTGTGCGGCGTCAGCCACGGTTTGCAGCTTGGTTGCGTCGTTCACGAACAAGTCCAGAGCGTGCCGCGCTTCGGTCAGCCCATTCTTGATATGTTCAATCATATGCTCTTCTCTATAAAATCAGTGACTTGCCGATGGCTCGAAGCCATGGACCTCGGTGGCCTGCTCGCAAGGCGTGCGCTCGACTTGCACTGTCGAATGGTAGATGTGAAATTCATCTGCGATTTCATGACGGACCGAGATCAGTAACGCTTCGAGATCCACATGCCCCGGATCGCAAACGATGTGCACGCTCAAGCTCACCTTGCCGCTTGTGATGGCCCACACGTGCAGATCGTGGACGCTTGCAACGCCTGGCACTGCAAGAATCTTGGTTTTCACATCAGCTAAATCGATGCCTTCAGGTACACCTTCGAGCAAGACGTTCAAACTTGCTTTGAGCAGAATCCAAGTGCGCGGCAACACCCACAGTCCGATGGCCACAGCGATCAACGAATCGACCCAGGTGGCGCCGGTCCAGCGAATCACAAGCGCACCGACGATCACGCCAATCGATCCGAGCATGTCGCTCCATACTTCCAGATAAGCGCCTTTCACGTTCAGGCTAGCATCCTTACCGGCAGAAAGGAGCCGCATACTGATCAAGTTGATCACCAGGCCGAGCACCGCCACGATGAGCATGGCGCCAGAGGCTATCTCGGGCGGATCCTGCAGCCGCTTCCAGGCCTCAACAAGAATGTAAATGGCCACCATGAACAACAGAATCGCGTTGAGGGCTGCTGCCAGGATCTCGAAACGATAGTACCCAAAGCTACGCTTTGCGTCGGCCTGACGTCGCCCGATGTGAATTGCGGCCAGCGATATCGCGAGTGCGGCGGCATCTGTGAACATATGCGCCGCATCGGAAATCAAGGCGAGGCTATTCGTCATGATCCCGGCAATGAGCTCAGCGACCAGAAACGACGATGTCAGCCCTAGTGCTATCCACAGAGGACGAGCGTTCTGTGTAGGTGAAATGGCGTGCGAATGTGAATGCCCTGAACCCATGATATCTCCTCAATATCTTACATTTTTAAGTTGGCACTGGACCGACCGCCGGTCTTTGCATCGCATCGCGCAGCGGCGCGCAATTATTTGCGTACAGGCCAATCCTTACCTCAGTAGAAAAGCCGCCTGATGTGAACCACTTGCGGCGCAAGCACGGCCAAGAGCAGGATCAGCACCAGTGCAATGCCAGTTACGGCATCTACGTTGTCGAACCCTGCTGCAATCAAACCTACCGCCACCAGTGGGGCGATAAAGGGTAACAAAGCGACCGCTGCCTTGATCACGAACATCGCACCGTGCTGTTCGCACAATAAACAACTGTATAGCGCACGCAATGCGCCGGCCGTGAACGCGCACATTGCAAGCGGCATCAAATCGCTTGGCAAGAGGTTAGAGGCATGGTTAAGAGCATGTATGGCCCCTCCTGCGATAAACGGACTTGGAATTAGCAGAACGACGACAACGGCGAATCGCATATTTTCGTCCCGACCTGCCTCCTCTTCTTTGCCAACTGCGCGCTCGCATTTATTGCTATAAAGCATGATGACGGCAATTTGGTACAGGGCACTCGCAGCGAGCGAAAAGCTCTCCCAAAATATGGCGCCGTAAGCGGTCCACGCCAGTGACAGGACATTCGTTCCCAGCACAAGATGCGGCAAAACCACTTCAATCCCACTTGGTGTCAAACGCATAATCGACCTCTCCCTGATGGGCCGCACGAAGTGCATGGGCGAGCCAAACATGAGTGCCGGCACATACCGCTGACTCGCCCCTCAAGAGGCGGTGTGCTGTTCACACCGCCGGATACACAGCTTCACGCGGGTTTTAGACGGGGGTGACCACGCGCGTCTCACGCAGGGGGCCATCTGGATCCTTACGATGCGCCAGTCGATATAGAAGAGGCAGTACCAACAACGTTAGCGCCGTGGACGACAGGATGCCGCCGATAACCACCGTCGCCAGCGGGCGTTGTACCTCGGCGCCGGTGCCAGTGGCAATCGCCATTGGCACAAATCCCAAGGACGCAACTAGCGCCGTCATAAGGACCGGCCGCAGACGCGTTAGCGCTCCATGGGTGATCGCTTCGTCGAGCGACATGCCGTCTTCTCGCAGCGAGCGGATGAACGAAATCATTACCAGCCCGTTCAGCACGGCCACCCCAGACAAGGCGATGAAGCCGACCGCAGCGGTAATCGACAGCGGAATGCCTCGTAAAGCCAAGGCCGCGATCCCGCCGGTCAAGGCAAACGGGATGCCGGTGAACACCAACAGCCCGTCTTTGACGTTTCGGAACATCATAAATAGCAACATGAACACCAGGAACAACGCCAGCGGCACAACGATCTGCAAGCGCTGGGTAGCCGACTGAAGCTGTTCGAATGTCCCGCCCCAAGTGGTCCAATAGCCTGCAGGGATCTTCACGCCCTTGGCCAGAGCCTCCTCCGCTTCCGGCACGAAGCTGCCGATATCGCGGCCGCGTACATTGGCACTGACCACGATACGGCGTTTGCCGTCTTCGCGGCTGATCTGGTTCGGACCCGGTGCTAGATCGAGCGTTGCCAGTTCACCTAAGGGAATGAAGGCGGGAACGTCTTCATTGCCTCCAGCGCTTGTGCCTGAGGGTGGTGGCACTGCGATCGGCAGGCGACGAAGTGCATCCAAGTCTGCGCGTTGCACCTCTGGTAGCCGTACCACGATGGCGAAGCGGCGATCGCCTTCGAACATGGTGCCGGCCTCGCGTCCACCTGTGGCCGCAGAGATCGTGGCCTGCACATCAGTGATGTTCAGCCCGTAGCGCGCTGCCTTGCCCCGGTCAATATTGACTGTCAGCATCGGCAAACCGGTAGTCTGCTCTACCTTAACTTCAGCTGCGCCCGGCACGCGTTGTAGCACCGCGGCGATCTGAGCACCGGTCGATGCCAGCACTTCCATGTCGTCGCCATACAGCTTGACTGCGACGTCGCTACGCACGCCGGAGATTAGCTCGTTGAAACGCAGTTGAATAGGCTGCGAGAACTCATAGGCATTGCCGGTGTATTTTTCCGCCTCCTCTTGGATGGCTTCCACAAGTTCGGCGTGGCTGCGTTTCGGTTTCGGCCAGTCGGCCTCCGGCTTGAGCATGATGTAGCCGTCCGAGATGTTTTGCGGCATCGGATCGGATGCAATCTCGGCGGTACCGGTGCGGGCAAATATCCGTTCGATCTCGGGGAACTTCGCTTTGAGGCCGACCTCCAGCTTCTTCTGCATATCGACTGATTGGGTGAGGCTGGTCGCGGGAATGCGTAGCGCCTGGATCGCAATGTCGCCCTCATTCAAGTTGGGAATAAATTCGCTCCCGAGTCGTGTCGCCAGCAGTCCAGACAGGACCACGGTGACAATCGATGCCGTCAGCACGATCGGTCCGTTACGCAGGACAGCGCGCAATGCAGGCGCATAGGCATTACGCGCCATTGTCATTAAGCGGTTCTCCTTTTCGGCCACGCGCTTGCCGATGAACAGGGCAACGGCCGCGGGCACGAACGTGATCGACAGAATCATCGCGCCAAGCAAAGCTATGACGACAGCGAACGCCATCGGGTGGAACATTTTGCCCTCGACCCCGCTCAAAGCGAAAATCGGCAGGTACACAACCATAATGATCAACTGCCCGAACAGCAGTGGCCGGCGCGCTTCCTTTGCGGCCGCAAACACTTCACGGAAGCGCTCTTCCAAGGTTAGGTCACGTTTGGTCTGTTCTTGCGCGTGCGCCAGGCGCCGCACGCAGTTCTCCACGATCACGACCGCGCCATCGATGATGATGCCGAAGTCGAGAGCACCCAAGCTCATCAAGTTGGCACTGACCTTGTAGGTCACCATGCCGGTGAAGGTGAATAGCATCGACAGTGGAATGACCATCGCGGTAATAATCGCTGCGCGGATATTGCCCAGGAATAGGAACAAGATCACGATCACCAGGATCGCACCTTCGAGCAAATTCTTACGTACCGTGGAAATCGCCTTGTCGACCAGCACCGTACGGTCATACACGGGGACGGCCTTGACGCCAGCAGGCAAAGTCTTGTTGATCTCGACCATCTTCTCTGCAACGAGCTGCGAGACCTGCCGGCTGTTTTCGCCGATGAGCATGAATACGGTACCGAGCACAACTTCGGCACCGTTGTCGGTCGCGGCGCCCGTGCGCAGTTCGCGGCCGACGGCGACGTCCGCGACATCACGAATCCGAACCGCGACGCCATCGGTATTTTTCAGGATGGTGTTTTGGATGTCTTCGATGGTTCGCACCTGCCCCGGCGCGCGGATGAGAAGCTGTTCGCCCGAGCGCTCGATGTAGCCTGCCCCGGTGTTATCGTTATTGCGCTCAACCGCAGTGACGACGTCGGCCAGGGTCAGACCATAGGAACTGAGCCGGTTCGGATCCGGCGTGATGTGGTATTCCTTAGCGAAGCCACCGATCGAATTGATTTCGGTCACGCCCGGGACCTGACGCAACTGCGGCTTGATGATCCAGTCCTGCACTTCGCGCAAGTCAGTTGGCGTATAGGCTGTCCCGTCAGGCTTCTTTGCGCCTGCTTCTGTTTCGACCGTCCAGAGGTAGATCTCGCCCAAGCCAGTGGAAATTGGCCCCATCATGGGCGTTGCGCCCTCCGGCAGCCCTTCACGGGCTTCCTGCAGTCGCTGGTTGACCAGCTGGCGCGCGAAGTAGATGTCAGTACCATCCTGGAAAACGACTGTGACCTGCGACAGCCCGTAACGCGATAATGAGCGAGTCTGCTGCAGTCCAGGCAGGCCCGCCATCACGGTCTCGACCGGATAGGTAATGCGCTGCTCGACCTCGAGCGGCGAATAGCCTGGTGCCGAGGTGTTGATCTGAACCTGCACGTTAGTAATATCTGGCACAGCGTCGATCGGCAGACGCTGATAGTTGTAGACGCCAATTGCCGCCATGGCCAGGACTAGACCCATGATCAGCCATCGGCTGTCGATGGCGAAACGAATGATGCGTTCGAACATGGAAATCCCCTATTAGTGGTCGTGCTCGGCGCTGCCCTTGCCAAGTTCGGCCTTGAGCACGAAGCTGCCGCGATTAACGTAGCGCGTTCCTGCTGCCAGGCCCTTCAGGATTTCCACCCCTTTGCCGTCACTAATGCCGGCCACGATCGGCTGCGTGCGAAAGCCCCCTTCCGTCACTACAAACACTACTGGCTTGTCTTCCACCGTCTGGATAGCATCGGCCGGAATCGCCACAGCAGCCTGTTTAGTCCCTTGCACCAGTGCGACGTCCACGAACAGGCCAGGGCGCCACGCGCCGCCTGGGTTGTCGATCACGACGCGCGCTGTGGCGGCGCGGGACTGTGCCCCGACTAGTGAGCCGACATAACTTACCTTCCCAACGGCTTTCATATCAGAGCCGGTGGCACTGACAACCGCCGTTGCGCCGCTGCGCACGCTTGCCAAGTCTTTCGGTGTGACTGCGACATCGACCCAGACGCGCGAGAGGTCGGTTAGTACGAAAACATTGGTGTTTTCCTGCACCGCTTCGCCCCGCGTGATGTGCTTTTCAACGACGACAGCGTCGAACGGCGCACGCAACTCGTACCGGTTCAATGCGCCGCCTCCGGAGCCCACTTCAAGAGCTGCCAATTTCGAGCGCGCTGCCTGCAAGGTAAGCTCGGCCTCGCGAAGTGCCTGTTCGGCCTGCTGAAAGTCCTGCTGGGCAGAGATACGGTCCTCCCACAGTTTCTTTTCCCGCTCATAGATGGTTTTGGCCAGGCCGAGCCTTACCTGTGCCGCGCTCGCGGCGCTACGCAGGTCAGCCAGCTCCGGGCTTGAAATGACGGCTAGCACCTGGCCCTTCTTGACCGTTTGCCCCAGCTGCGCCGGCACTGATTCGGCGACGCCGCCCAGGCGCGGCACTACGTGAGCTGTCAGATCGTCGTTGACACGGACTTCGCCAGGCAGTTTGACAATGTTCTCGATCGTGGCCGCACCGGCAACGGCGGTCGTAATTCCGGCCTTTTCTGCCTGCATGACCGGCAGCTTGACCACTCCTTCGTCCTTGTGCTCATCCTCGGCGCGTTCGTCGCCTGCTCCACCGGCTTCTTTTGCGCCCTCCTTCTGACCGCTCTCGGCATGGCCATGGGCATCTTCGCCGGCGCTACCTTCAGCGCTTCCCTTGTTCCAGAACAGGATGGCCAGGGCCAGCACGACACCGACGGCCACGATTGCGGCAATGATTGGCAGATTTTTCTTACGATGATTTTGCAGGGGCGTCATTGCAGGTGTTCCTTGAAGATGGTGGTGCTCTCGGCATTAGTAGCCGGTGCGATTCGTTCGATATCAGTTGCTGCTCGATACCGATCGGACAGAGCGCGCAGATACAAGCTGCGTGCCTGAATTAATGCGCGCTGGGTGTCAAGAACGTCGAGAAACCCGAATTTTCCGAGTTCAAAACCAGTCACGGCAGCGTCATAGGCTTGCTGCGCCGCTGGCAGCATCTCGGACTTGAGGCTGTCGATCTGAAGCTGAGCGACCTCTGCACGCTGGTGAGCGTCCGCGATTTCCTCATACACCCGAAGCTGCTCGGCGCCTAATTCGTCGCGAGCCTGGTCGGCTCGTCTAAGTGCTGAGAGCATGTTCCCCTGGTTGCGATTGAAAAGTGGCAGCGGTACGGAGATACCAAAGACGGCTTCGCTCCCGCTGCGTTCACGATCCCGCTGGCTACCCACGGTCACCGTCACATCTGGTACCCGCGCCGAACGTTCCATGCCGACCAAAGCATCCTGCCGTTTGACTTGCGCTTCGGCCTGACGCAGTTGCGGCGACATGGTTAGCCGCTGCTCGAGCTCGTTCATCGTCGGTACGGCAGCGAACTCGACGGCTGGCATCTGGAGTGGCTGGGCAATCGCTCGCGAGCTGCCCATCAGTATCGCTAACTTGCGTTTGGCTGACTTCAGGTCGGCTGTTGCTTGGGTGAGGTCAAGACGCACGGCCGACTCTGCAACACTCGCACGGGTTTGTTCGACTGGCGATATCTTGCCGGCAGCGACGCGCCGACTCGCGGCATTCGTCGCCCGGCTTGCGACCTCAATGGCCGCCTCGGCCAGACCGACCCGCTCTTGCGCTGTCAAGGCCTCCAAATAGGCCGCAATAACGTCGGCACGCAACATCGCTCGTCGCACGTTCACTGCTTGGACGGCGAGTAGACGCTCTTGTTCGGCGACCGCGATGCGGGCGCTTCGTTTGCCGCCGAGCTCGATGAGCTGGGTAATCTGGGCGGTCTCGACCCTGGACCGACGGTCGGTTCCTTCGGTGGATAGAGCCAGCTCAGGATTGGGTATGACGCCTGCCTGAAGCCTCCCACCCTCGGCAATGCCGATCGCCTGTGATGCGGCTCGTAAGCCTGGGTTGCCTGCGTACGCAGCCTGCAACGCCTGCTGCAGGGTCAGCGGCAGTAGCGACGTATTCCCGGCGAGCGGCGGACTGTTTGGATCGCGCAAAATTTCCGTTTGCGCGTAAAGGGACGTCGACTGTGAAAACAGCAACAGCGCGCCCATGATCAACGATCTGGATTGCATAGATAACTCCGAAGTTAACGAATCGAAAGCTATCCGGCGACAGCGAGCACACCGGCCGAGTGCGTTGGCACACGGTCGGAAGGCTCGGGGATTACCTGGTAAAAGAAGGTATAGCCGCCGGAATTACACGGCGGCGGGCCACTGGGGGCGTTCGGGAGGGACTTGAGTGACTGAAACGTAACTGACGTTTGGACCAACCGGCGCGAAGTGCGCCATCGTCAGGTAGGGGGCATTTTGAACGGCTGCGGGAGCGAGCACTGCGTGCGCGCACGAAGAACAATGCGAGTGCTGCGCGATCTTCTTCGTCGACGCAGGCTTACCGTCATCGGCGGCCGCCACCTGATCGTGAGCGCCGGTCTTATGCTGATGATGTCCAAGGTGCTGTGCGGCTCGTCCAGTCTCATGCATGCAATAGGCGCTGATCGCACTCCAGGTAAACTGGAATGCGAGCATCATCAGCATGCAAGTGAGAAAACGGCGCATCATGGTCGCGAGTATAGCATCGGTGCGGTTACACGTTGCTGCCATGCAGACGTACGCGAAGCAGACGCATGCCATTAAAGATAACCAGCAGGCTGGCGCCCATGTCCGCGAACACGGCCATCCACAAGGTGGCTGATCCTGCGATAGCGAGCACCAGGAACACGGCCTTGATCAGCAAGGCTGCAACGATGTTCTGCTTGAGGATGGCGGCTGCCTGCCTGCTCAGGCGAATGAACTGCGGGATCTTGCGCAAATCATCATCCATCAGCGCGACGTCGGCTGTTTCGATGGCGGTGTCGGTGCCCGCTGCGCCCATCGCAAACCCGATATCGGCCTTGGCCAGCGCCGGGGCATCGTTGATGCCATCCCCTACCATGCCGACGGTACCGAATTGCGCCACCTCGTCATTGATGGCAGAGAGCTTATCCTCGGGCAGCATGTTCCCGCGGGCGTCATCGATGCCAACCTGCCGTGCGATCGCTTTGGCCGTCACCGCATTGTCGCCGGTGAGCATGACCGTCCGGATTCCCAGCCCATGAAGCTGGGCCACCGCTTCGCGACTGGTTTCACGAATGGTATCGGCCACCCCGATAACCAGCAGTGGCGACGTCTCATCGCAGAGGACAACCGCGGTCTTTCCTTCACCCTCCAGTGTCGCCAGGACACTTTCCGTCGCGGTATTGCAGATGCCGAGCTCCTCGACCAGGCGGTGATTGCCGAGGTAGTACCACTTCCCGTCGATCCGCCCTTTCGTGCCGCGGCCGGTCAAGGCCTCGAACTCGGTCACGGATGCGAGGAGCAGGTCCAGGCCCAAGTTTTGCCAGTGGCGGCTCACCGCGGTCGATACCGGATGGTCGGAACGGTCCGCGAGCGCGGCCGCGAGCTGCAGATGAGTCTGTGCATCGCCTTGCAGGGGCAACACGTCCGTCACTTCGGGTTTACCCTGGGTGATCGTGCCGGTCTTGTCCAGTGCGAGCGAGCGCAGCTTGCCGCCCTGCTCCAGGTAGACGCCGCCTTTGATGAGGATGCCGGCCCGCGCCGCCGCAGCCAGGCCGCTGACGACGGTGACCGGGGTCGAGATCACCAGGGCGCAGGGGCAAGCGATCACCAGCAGGACAAGCGCCTTATAAATCCATGGCATCCATTCGGCGCCCAGCATGAGCGGCGGCACCAGGGCGACGGCGAGCGCAATGGCGAACACGATGGGCGTGTAGATGCTGGAGAAGCGGTCGACGAAACGCTGCGTGGGCGCGCGGCTGCCCTGCGCGTCCTCGACCGCGCGGATGATGCGCGACAGGGTCGAGTTGCTGTGGCCGGCGGTGACACGGTATTCGAAAGAGCCCGTTTCATTGATCGTGCCGGCAAACACCTTGTCGCCGACCGTCTTCGGTACCGGCATGCTCTCGCCCGTGATCGGCGCCTGGTTGACTGACGACTGGCCAGTGGTCACTTCCCCGTCCAGGGCGATCCGCTCGCCGGGTGCGACACGGGCCAGGGCGCCGATCGCGACCGTGGTGGCGTCCTGTTCACTCCAGTTGCCGTCGTCAAGGCGCACGCTTACCCGTTCGGGTGTCAATGCCATCAGGCCCTGGATGGCGTTTCTCGCACGGTCGAGCGAGCGGGCCTCGATTATCTCGGCAAGCGCGAAAAGGACCATGACCATCGCCGCTTCGGGCCATTGCCCGATCAGTACCGCGCCGGTCACGGCGATTGACATCAGGGCATTGATATTCAAATTGCGGTTCTTGACCGCAATCCAGCCTTTCTTGTACACCCCCAAGCCCGTCGTCGCGATCGCAAGCAGCGATAGCAGGATGACTGGCCACCAGTTTTCATCGCCCGTCGTCCATGCGACGACCTCGGCACCGACTGCTGCGGCCAAGCCCAGGGCAAGGACTGAATACTGCCGCTTTCGGGAGACCGATGGGCCCGCAGCGGCTCGTCCTTGCCCAGCTGCAACGAGCACCGCCTGCATACCGATGGACGTCAGTGCATCCAGGATCGCCATTGCCGGCCCACTATGCCTGACGACCAAGCGACGCTGGACGAGATTGAAGTCGAGCTGTTCGACCTGCGGCATGCCGGACAGCTTGTTACGGATGAGCGTCTCCTCGGTGGGGCAATCCATGTTCTCGATGCGGAAAACAGTGCCGGCTGCTGACCCGCTTTGCTCCTCGGTCTGTTCAATCACCGGGTCCATGCCGACCGCGCGTACTGCTGCAAGGATCGCCTGTGGATCGCCGAGGCTGTGCTCCACCCGCAAGCGGCGCTGGACAAGATTGAACTCGAGCTTTCCGACGCCTGCAACGCGTCCGAGCGCTTGCCGCAGCAGTCCCTCTTCTGTCGGGCAGTCCATCTGGTCGATGCGAATGAGAAGAGAATGGTCCAAGGCTGCAGATGAGGCACCCGCGGTCTCGATCGGTGCAGATTTTTCGCAACATGATTTCGTCTGGCATTCCGACATGACGACTCCTCGAGAACTGTGTATAGTTCACATTGAACACCCTGTAGCGGGTACGGGGTCAAGCACTAAGTTAACGTACCGGGATTTTTCTTGAAGATTGGCGAATTGGCAGACCGGTCAGGCTGCTTGGTTGAAACCATCCGCTACTATGAGCGCATCGGATTGCTCGCTCCGCCTGAAAGGTCGGCAAACAATTATCGAGCTTATAACGAGCTTCACGCTGAGCGCTTGCTGTTCATTCGGCATTGCCGCGCCTTGGACATTACACTCGATGAGATCCGGACGCTGCTCGATTTTCGCGAGGCGCCCGGAAAAAATTGCGAGAGCGTCAACGCGTTGCTCGACAAGCACATCGGGCACATCGTCGACCGTATAGCAAACCTGTCAGTACTAGAAGCGCAGCTCAGAGACCTCAGGAGCCGTTGCATCGCCACCGACAGCACAAATCCATGTGAAATCCTGCAGGCGCTCGGCGCTGCGGACGTTTGCGACGAGCCAGTAAGGCCTGGGCGCCATTGACTAGCCCTGGACTTTCCGCGCCATCACTGCATTGCTGAACCAGCGAACAGCCGGAACAATGCGCTTGACCTTCAAGTAGCTTGAAGGTGTTTAATATCAGGTTCTCGAACCTGAAGACAAGTATCCCGATATGACGTACCCCATTTGGCGTCGGCTAATCGCCTTCGTAATGTTCTGCTGCTGCGTGATCGGTACGACACACGCTAGTCCCACATCATCGGAAGCAGAAGTCCGCCAGCTCTGGCAGTTGCTCGATTATGTCGCCGTCGATTACGCCGGCGCGGTCCAGAACGGAGCGATTGTCAGCGAACTCGAATACGGCGAAATGCAGGAGTTCTCGACGCGCGCACAGAACCAGGTGACGGCATTGCCTCCGCATCCTTTGCATGCAGAACTGGCAGCTGCCACCACCAAGCTGAAGCAGGCGGTCAAGCGCAAGGAAGCGCCGCAACAGGTTTCCCTGCTTGCGCGAGAGGCAAACCGTTTGCTGCTGCAGGCCTACCCCTTCCCTGTTGCGCCGCGCGCCTTGCCCGATCTGGCCAGCGGTGCGGCGCTGTACCAAGCGCAATGCGCTTCATGCCATGGAGCGGCCGGCGCCGGCGATGGGCCACTCGCGGCCAAGCTCGAACCTAAACCAATCGCATTTACCGATGAGGAAAGAGCCCGCTCCCGCTCTCTCATGGCCCTATATCAGGTCATCAGCCAGGGTGTCGAGGGCACATCGATGCCGGCCTTTGCAGGCTTGTCCGAGCATGACCGCTGGTCTCTGGCGTTCTATGTCGGCAGCCTGGCGTTCAAGGACACGGACGTCGCAGTCGGAGCGTCTGCGTTTGCACAGAACACCTCCGCGGCCGCCACGATTCCCGACATGAACACGCTCGTGACGGCGACCGAAGAAGAACTGGCGAAGGCTGGCTCACCGTCGACCGCGCGGGCGGTCCTGGCCTACGCACGCACCCACCCCGAGGCCGTACAGGAGCAGCAGGAACGCAAGGGCATCGTCCTTGCGCGCAAACTGCTGCAGGACAGCCTGGATGCCTTGAAGAATAAGCAGCGGGCGAAGGCCACCGAGCTTGCTTTATCGGCTTACTTGGACGGCTTCGAGCCGCTCGAGGCGAGGCTCGACGCGACGGACCGCCAGCTCCTGGTGGACGTGGAGCGAACCATGCAGCTATACCGGGGCGCGGTTGCACAAGGCAATGTGTTGCGTGCGACCGAATACGCCTCTCAACTCGACGCGTATTTCGTACGTGTCGAGGAGCTTACCGGCGCGAACAAGACCGACGCGACGACGGTGTTCGTGGGCGCGTTGACTATTCTCCTGCGCGAAGGTGTCGAAGCCCTGTTGATCGTGATTGCGATGGTTGCGTTCCTCCGCAAAGCGGAGCGTCCACAGGCCTTGCACTACGTGCACGCCGGCTGGATCTCGGCGCTGGCGGCAGGCGCCTTGACATGGGTAGTGGCCACCTATGTGGTCAGCATCAGTGGTGCAAGCCGTGAAGTGACCGAAGGCCTCTCGTCGCTCTTCGCCGCCGCGGTGCTGCTGTCGGTCGGGCTATGGATGCACCAGAAAGGCCAGGCCGGACAATGGCAAGCCTACCTGAAGCAGCATTTGACAGCGGCGATGGAAAAACGCTCCGCATGGGCGTTATTTGCCCTGGCATTCATCGCGGTATACCGGGAAGTCTTTGAAACGGTTTTGTTTTACTCGGCGCTCGGCGCCGACGGCAACGGCCCTGCGCTGTTGGCAGGATTCGTTACAGGCCTGGTCCTGCTGTCGATAATTGCTGTCATTTTCCTGCGTACCAGCGCACGCATGCCGATCGGTAAATTCTTCTCGTTCAGCTCCGTGCTGGTGGCCGCCCTGGCAGTTGTCCTGGTCGGAAAAGGAATCGCAGGGCTGCAGGAAGCCGGATGGCTGACGGCCACACCGGTCACGGGACCGCGGATGCCGGTCCTCGGCCTCTACCCGACGATAGAGACTTATGCGGCGCAACTGGCCCTGCTCTTGGCGGCTGGTCTTGGCTTCGGCTTCAATCTGATGAAGGTCCGCAAATAGTTATTGAATGGCTCGCAGCAGGCGTCGCGGCTGATGCCTGCCGGGTAATCATCACCTTATCGCCGAGAGGGAAACAACTTGAACCGCGAAAGCCTGGAACGGAATCAGATTCCAGTCTATGTTGTAAGTGCCGCCTTGGCCGTGCTCGGGGGGATCCTTGCGCCTGATGCTGCGGCCAGGCTTGATCTGTTGGTGACACCTGCCATTGCGGTCCTGATGTATGCGATGTTTCTGCAGATTCCCTTTCTCGAGCTAAGGAAGGGGTTGGGTAATCGAGCGTTCATATCTGCAGTTTTGGTCGCCAATTTTGTGCTGATACCGCTTCTGGTATGGGTCTTGACGCGTGGACTGAGCGATCGTCCTGCGCTGTTAATCGGCGCTCTCCTGGTTCTGCTGACGCCATGTATTGACTACGTCGTCGTATTCACTCATCTCGGGAAAGGCGATTCGCGCCTGACCCTGGCTGCCACGCCAATCCTGCTCCTGCTTCAGCTGCTCCTACTGCCCATCTACCTCAGCGTAATAACTGGCGGCGAATCTGGCGTCGTCATCGCTGTCGCGCCGTTTGTCGACGCATTCCTGCTGCTGATCGTGGCTCCGCTGTTGCTTGCGGTGGCTACTGCCGGACTCGCGAAGCGATCGTCCATCGTCGAGAAATGGAATATCGGATGGGCCTGGCTCCCGGTCCCAGCCATGGCCGCAGTGCTGGTGGTCGTCATCGGTTCGCAGATCGGAGCGATCATCAGGGAGATCGAACAATTGGTGCCGGTCATTCCGGTTTATATTGGCTTCATGGTGCTTGCCCCACTGGTAGGAGCTTTCACGTCGCGCATGTTCAAACTGCCGGTAGCAGCGGCTCGCGCCGTGACCTTCAGCGCGTCGACGCGCAATTCTCTGGTAGTGCTGCCGCTCGCGCTCGCGTTACCCGACGATTTGCGTGGAATTGCGGCGGCGGCTGTGATCACACAAACCCTGGTCGAACTGGGCAGTGAACTGGTCTATGTGCGTGCAATTCCTGCCCTGGTCAAGTGAGCTGTACTGTCAATAGTGGACACGTCCGTTTCAAGCAGCCAGCTGCCATCTGCTGATCTTTTCGGCAAACAATGCTGGCGATAGATAGCCGAGACGCGAATGGCGCCGCTGGTGGTTCCAGAAGATCTTGATGTATTTCGTAATTGCCGGTTCAGCGTCGGCCCTGGTCGCATACCACTGGCGATGGATCAATCCGCCCTTCAGGCGTCGCCAGACGCGCTCCATGCGTGCGTTGTCATGGCAGTTTACTGCAAGTGCTCGGCAACCCTAATCCAAGCTTCTTACCTGGCTCGTGTTTGATATGTGCGCGCTCGCTTTGGTAACTGACGTATTCTGTGTTCATCCAAGCGCGTCCGGTAGAGAAAAGCGCTGGGCGCGTTCTTCCTGCAATCTTTTGGAGATCCGATGTCGGATATTGGCAAGGACAGCGATGACGAATCAGGTCTGGACGGTTCCAACGAGCGTGATCGTGGCATTTTATGGAAGGTCTTGCTAATCAATCTGGGCCAGTGTTTGGCCGGGGTGACTGTCGGAATATGGGCATCTTCAACTGCCGTGGTTGGCGCTGGCCTTGACAACCTGGGTGACGCTGCAGTCTATGGCGTCAGTCTGTACGCGGTCGGTAGATCCAGCACAATCAAGAAGCGTGCGGCGCAATTATCTGGCTGGCTCCTCATTGGTTTCGCCTGCCTATTGTTGGTTGAAGTTGTCCGTCGTTTTCTTGGCGGTGAGGGGCTTTGTTGCATAAATCAATTGAGCGCGTAGTACCCCAAACCCCAGACGGATTTACGGCATGGTCACCGCTACGGTCGTGGGCGTGCCCAAGCGCGTGAAGCGATTGAGGATGGCGGCA
>NZ_JAFVIM010000042.1:0-20280 GCF_017582745.1 Massilia oculi | reverse complement strand
GGTTGTGGACCTACAATCACGACCGGCCTAACATGGCGCTCGGCGGTATTACGCCAAAACAGAAATTGGCGCTCGCCGCTTAACCTCTACTTTTAGCGTGCTCTAAAAATGGGGGGATTACCCGACAAGTTCTTCCGCAATGCCTTCCCCAAGATGACCGAGCGGCTGGGCATCGTCTATACACCGGTGGAGGTGGTGGACTTCATCATCCACAGCGTCGCACACATCCTGAAGACCGAATTCGGGCAGACACTGGGCAGCGAGGGCGTGCATATCATCGACCCGTTCACCGGGACCGGCACCTTCATCACCCGGTTGTTGCAGAGCGGCCTTATCGCGCCCCAGCATCTGCCGCACAAGTACAAGCATGAAATCCACGCCAACGAGCTGGTGCTGCTGGCCTATTACATCGCTGCCATCAACATCGAGGCGGTCTATCACGGCATCGTGGGCGGCAGCTACCAACCCTTCGAGGGCATCTGCCTGACCGACACTTTTCAAATGTATGAGAAGGACGACCTGGTCGACGCGCTGCTGGTGGACAACAGCGCACGACGCATGCGGCAGAAGAAGCTGGACATCCGCGTCATCTTGGGCAACCCGCCTTACTCGGTCGGTCAGCGCAGCGAGAACGACAATAACGACAACCTTGCATACCCACATCTGGACGCACGCATCCGCTCGACCTACGCCGAGCGCTCCGATGCGATCCTGGCAAAGGGGCTGTACGACAGCTACATCCGAGCTATCCGATGGGCTAGCGATCGGGTCGGTGAAAGTGGCGTTATCGGGTTTGTGACCAATGCCAGTTTCCTAGACACCGCAACATTCGACGGGCTGCGCCGGTGCTTGGCCGACGAGTTCAGCAGCATCTACGTCTTTCACCTGCGCGGCAATCAGCGCACGGCAGGCGAACTATCCCGTAGAGAGGGCGGCAAGATTTTTGGAAGTGGTAGCCGCGCTCCAATCGCCATCTCGCTCTTGGTGAAAAACCCGTCTGCAAAGGAGCACGGGAAAATCAGCTTCTGCGACATCGGCGACTACCTAAGCAGGGAGGAGAAACTAGCCAAAATCGAGTCCTTGGGCAGCATTGCCGGCATCACAGCTTCGCAGGGTTGGCAGACCATCACCCCGGACGCCCATGGCGACTGGCTGAAGCAGCGGGACGACGGCTTCCTAGAGCACATCGTGCTTGGCGACAAGAAAGGCGACGGCCCCAAGTTGTTCGAGAACTTCTCTCTGGGTGTGGTTACTAACCGCGATGCTTGGTGCTACAACGCTTCGAAGAAGGCCCTGGCGTCCAACATGACGCGGATGATTACCTTTTATAACGCAGAGGCGACGCGCTTGACTCAGAAGCACCCAGGGTGCGATAAGAAACAGCGCGAAGCCATGCTGGATGATTTCATCAATCCCGATGCGACACAAATTGCCTGGACCCGTTCATTGAAACAAGAGCTGGCTAAAGACAAGCGCTTTGCATACGACAGTACCTGTATCGTTCCCGGCCTGTATCGACCGTTCAATAAACAGTGGCTGTATTTCAATCGCCGATTCAACGAGATGGTTTACCAGATGCCGCGCTTCTTCCCGGATCCAAAAGCCAAGAACGTGGTGATCGGCGTGTCTGCATCAGCTTCTCGCAGCGGTTATTCGGTGTTCATCAGCGACCATGTGACGAGCCTGCACGCAGTGGACATGGTGGGCTCTCAGTACTTCCCGCTGTACCTGTATGACGATCCCGAACCTGAGGCCAAAGAGGCCATCCCTGAGCAGTCCACATTATTTGATGAAGCAGGACCGTCGGCTCTAACCTCTGCAAACAGGCGCCGCGACGCCATCACAGCCGAGGGCCTGGCGCACTTCCAATCCGCCTACCCTAGCGAGACGATCAGTCGCGAAGATATCTTCTATTACGTCTACGGCCTTTTGCACTCGCCCGACTACCGCGAACGCTTCGCAGACAACTTGGGCAAGGAGCTGCCGCGTATCCCGTGCGTCAAGACCGCGGCCGACTTCTGGGCGTTCTCCCGCGCCGGCCGCAAACTAGCCGAGCTGCACCTGAACTATGAAAGCGTTGAGCCCTACCCGCTGAAGATCGACAGCTTAGGCAAGAAGCTCACCGATGCCGACTATCGTGTCGAGAAGATGCGCTACGGCAGAAAAGGAAAGGACAAGGACCTGACGACCCTGCACTACAACGACAGAATCACCTTGACCGGTATCCCAATGGAGGCCTATGAGTATGTCGTTAACGGCAAGCCAGCGCTTGATTGGGTAGTCGAGCGCCAAGGCATAAAGACCGACAAGGACAGCGGCATCGTCAACGACGCCAACGATTGGGCGAACGAAACTGTATACGACTCGAAGTATCCGCTTCAACTGTTCCAGCGGGTTGTCACGGTTAGCTTGGAGACGATGAAAATAGTTCGCGGACTGCCGGCACTCGTGCTGGCTGACGGTAACGCTCAAGCAGCATTAGAAGTGATGAAATCAGCGGCATGACGAACAGGCACAAGAAATCGACGCAAATAAGAAAGCATCGCGCTATTGCCAGCTGCATCGAGGCAGTCTGGTGGTCTTGCGTTCGGCGCCCACGGCGCGCGCCTAACCGCTGACGCTAAGCGAAGTGCTTGTCTTCCTCAGACCAGCTGATTCTTTCCTAGGGCGCGCCAAAAAAAATTTTGAGGGCCCGACCTATATGGACGCGCGAGACGGGGGCCATGGCTTTGGCCCCCCCGGCAGGTCCCCCCTCGCGTGAAGGCTTCCACCGCTCGCACGTTCTGCGCACCACCGCCTTTAACGAGCTGAAGGTGCCGCGAGTCCTTGACGTGGAATTTACCCAGCAGGGCAGGCGGCTGCCTCCCTCAGGCTGACTGCGCCTCAACAGGCTGGTAGCCTAGGTATGATGTTCAGCACATAATAACTTGGAGGAGGCGCCTGGCGCCAAGCACATAAACGAACAACGATTTCTAGGCGCTTTTGGATCCGCCGTTCCTGGCGAACACTACGGCGAACTGACCGTCAACGGGTCGAACACGGCGATCCGCCTCATCGGGCAAAACCTGACCAACATGTCGACGGCAAAAACGGTCATCAATCGCGTGGAAGAGATTGAGCGTGTGCTTAAAGAGAACGAGCTGCTCATCAACGAGTGGGCCCCGATTCACTTGGCCAAAATGCTCCAGACCTGGTTCTGGAAGGACGACACGCCGACCGCCGGCGCGTTGGATGTGTGGCAGAAGACGTGCTGCTATCTGTATCTGCCGCGGCTGCGCGACTCCGACACTATCCGCTCGACGATCGCCGCGGGCCTCTCATCGCGCGATTTCTTCGGCATCGCATATGGGGTCGAGGAAGAGCGCTATCAGGGGTTCCACTTCGGAGAGAACACGACCCCAATTTTCGACGAGTCGCTTTTGCTAATCGATCCCAATGCGTCGTCGATCTTTGCCGCGCGGCTTGCAGAGGAGGCGGCCGAGCGTGAGGCGAAAGCCAAAGGCGAAGCGGCTGGGGCGGCTAGCGTCGAGGGACAACCGACGCCGAGCGGCGCCGCCACATCTAAGGCGGAGGGAGCCTCGGCGTCCGGCTCGACGACAAGTGCCGCTGGGTCGGGTCCAGGCGGATCGAGCGCATCGGCTAAGAAGCGCATGTTTTTCGGTTCGGTAGAGCTCAATCCGAACCAAGCAAAATTGCAGTTTTCAGATGTGGCTGAAGAGGTACTGATGCTGTTGAACAAGCCGGGCGTTAAACTACGTATAGCTGTTGAGATCGAGGCCGAATTGCCGAGCGGGTTCGACGAAAGTGTCCAGCGGGCTGTGCGTGAAAACTGCGACCAGTTGAAATTCAAGAACCGTTCATTTGAAGAGTGAACGGCCTTTGAGTCCGTAGGCGGCGGTGGTCTCCTTGCTGGCGTAAAGTCGGGACGACCACCCCGCGGATGATGAAATTTGAGGTACCGCGCATGAGATATTCATGACGTATCTTTAGTATGGCGAGAGGGAAAAATGACCGCAGACGTAGTAGAACTGGCTTATAAGGGAGAGTGGCCCGAGCTCCTGCGTCATTTGGAAAGCCAACCCCATCTGGTGAACTCCATCAGTGCCAAGGGCTACACCCCTTTGCACCAGGCAGCGTGGCACGGCGCGAGCCCTCGCGTGATCGGCGCACTGCTTGTGCTGGGAGCCAACGCCTCGGCCCGCACTTTCAATCGGGATCAGTCTGCAGCTGACATTGCCTTAGAAAAGCATCCGGAACGAGAGGATTTGCACTTTCTCTTAAGCGACCGCAGCCGGTCTCTCGCTCCGTTACTTCGCAAGCTAGTAGCGGAGATGCCCGAACTCTTTACTGACTACGACGGCAACCAACTGGCGACCATTTGATTCGTCATCTTCTCGTTCATCCATACGCAACCCTGAGATTTCATGTGCATCCATGCATGACATGCCTCGTGGGCAGTGTAGGCGATATGGACAGCATTGCGGCGCAAGATCGCGGTCGAGGGGCGCGAGCTGTACCTGACGCTCAGCATGGGCATTGCCCTGTTCCCACAGGACGGGCTGGATTACCATGCCCTGGTGCGCAACGCCGACACCGCCCTGTACCGCGCTAAGGCCGCCGGGCGCAACGGCTGGCAGTTCTTCGACAGTTCCATGGCGCGCTAGGTCGAGCATCGGCTGGACATGGAAACCGCCCTGTGGCAAGCCATCGAACACGAAGAATTCCGCCTGTACTACCAGCCCAAGCTCTCGCTCAGGACGCATTCGTTCTTCTTCGACATTAGAAACCATATTATCGGGTTCTCTAGTGTATGGAGTTTAAATTCGAGGTATTCACTAGAATCCTCTTCAAGAGTGGCTGCAAGCCGACGGTTGGCGGCGCATCCGTGAAGCAGTCTTCCTACGCCTGCGGGCCAACGGTTACAGCTTCCTGTTCCGCAGATTATTAACGTGCCCAACCGGCCTCGCCGATCCAGCGTAGCGCTGCCAGCGAGGGCATGAACAGGTACTCGCCGCCCTTGAGCTGGTTGAAAGTAGTCACGCCGTCCAACCGGCGCCGCACTGGCGACTGTGGCAGCGTGAAACTGCCAGGCGTCTCGTGCAGGCCGACGATAGCGTCGCGCTCCGTGCCCAAGTCGATGAAATTGCCGCGGTTGATCCATTCCTGTTGAAGAAACTCGATGGTGTCATAGGCGCGTGCACTGATGAAGATGAAGAAGATGCCGCGTTCACTCCGTGCATCGTCTGCCGCCGTTACCTCGCGACTCCATTTGGGGCCGAAGGTCGAGGACCGCCGGATAATGCGGTGGATGTTCACATCGGTCAGGATCGTTAGCCTGCTGTCGCGCGGATTCAGGCGCCGCATGTGGGACGCATGCGGGCAGACCAGGCCGCGCGGATCCGTCGAAAAATCGAAATCGTTGTTGCGGTTCGGGTCGGCGCCCAGTGCCGGATCGTCGCGCCCCGGCGCCAGGATCAGTGGCGCCCCGCTACGCCAGCGGCCGACCAGCTTAGCAGCAAGCAGCTCTTCCTCCTGTTCGCCGGAGGCATGGCTGCGCACGAAATCATTGAAGGCGCCGACCTGGCTGGCGTACTTGCGCAGCACCACGAAGGAGCCGTTGCGCCCCAGTTCAGGCGGATCGGGCATCGCCACCGGCGCCCCGTTCTCGCTGTCTTCGCCGAGGATGAATTCGCCGGCCGCGATCGCACGCTCCTGGCCCGGCACCGGATCGACGCCGCTGCCGGCGACTGCCGGCTGCGAAATCGAATCGCGGAAGCCGAAGGGATTCTTGGCGTCGGCATCGGCGCCGAAGGCATGGGTGCCGACCAGGGTCACGCCGTGCGAGCGCGCCAGTTCGCCCATGGCCTTGGCGCGTGCGACGTCGAGCGCGGCCTCGTCGCGCGCGTAGATCGTCAGCGCGAGGTGGCAGGCGCCGGGGCGGAAGGCCTCGTCCCAGTGTTCGGGCGCATTGCCGCCGATGTCGCGCAGTTGTTCGGCGCGTGCCGCCATGCCTTGCTGGAAGGGCAGGGGAAAACTCTTCAGCGAGGATTCCGGTAGGCCCAGCGCCTTCAGGCCCTGGAAACTGAGCGCCGCGCCAATCCAGGCTTCGCGGTCGTCGGTCCAGCCAGCCGCGGAGGGGATGTGGGCGGCTAGGCGGCGCACAAGGTCCCGTCCTCCTTCCGCCTCGTCGATATGCAGCATCGCGTGGATGCCGACATAGGGTTCGGGGCGCGAGCGCAGGATCAGGGCCTGGATGTCGTCCAGGGCCAGCGTGACCCGTTCGCGCCGGAAGCGCGCCTTCAGATCGGTGAGCAGGCTCATGTCAGTAATCCACCCCTTCCGGCTGCGAGATCGCGGCCGTGAGCGTATCGAGCGCCTTGCGCGTCGTCTCGTCTGCGGGCGGATGCGCGGCCATGGCGTCGAAGAAGGCATCCAGCGCCTTTTCCATGCGCTGGTAGCGGCGGGTGTCGACCACTGTCACCTGCGGATTGGCGACGAACCAGCCGGCGGCGTCGATCTGGTGCGAGGCGATGAAGTCCTTCACTTGCGGACTGGCGATGCCGGGCCAGCCTTCCACGTTCGCGAACAGCAGGTCCATCAGTTCCGGGATCTTGGTCGCGAAATCGTTGATGTAGCTGTCCCAGTCGCCGTCATAGGTGGTGGCGAACAGGATGCGGGTGTCGTTGTCGAAGAAGACGAAACGCATGTCGTGCAAGGTGGAGACGCGTTGGGCGCCGTCCATATTGCCGTTGGTGAGATCGAAAATGCGGCGCAGGCGGTCGGCGCCGCCCGGCTTGAGCTGCGCGATGGCGGTCAGCTCGGACACGTTGCCGGATTGCTTGCCGGCGCGCCCGGCCGACCTGGCGCTGCCCTTCAGGTCGGGATTGTGCTTTCGCACCATCGCTTCCAGCGCGATCTTCGCAAGATGCGGCGCGTCGTGCGCCACCGCGTCGATGCGGCGCCTGACTTCCTGCAGCCAGGTTTCGTCGTCCAGGCGCGGGTCGGTGGTTTTCTCGGTCATGGTTCTGGCTCCTCAATCGGGAATGTCGGAAGGCTGCGATGGCTCCGTGCGCGGCCGCGCGTTCATCGTGTGGCGATATGCGCTCGAACGCTCATAGGCCGCGCGCCGGATGCGCATGATGCCGCCCAGCGGCCGGTGTGCCTCGATGCCGTTCCAGGGGTTGAAGGAAAGGACATCGTCGCCATACACTTGGCGCTGCGGCGTCGCCGTCGGTTGCGGAGGGAAGCGCAGCGTGGCGATAGGGCAGTGTGGCGAACGCGCCTCGCTCCATCGTACGGCGGCGTCTTCGACCGGCATCGCCGCCAGATCGACGCACAACTGCGCCGACAGTTCGTATTCGGCGCCATGCTCGGCAAAGAAGGCGCTGACGGCGTCGCGCATGCAGGCATCATGCACCTCTGTCAGAGGCTGCCCTGTTAACGTACGCACCTCCGCAGACTTGGGCGCGAGCGCGAGCTTGGCAATGTAGTCGCCAAAGCGGATCGCCGCCTGCGTGTGGTAAGTCTCGCCGAGCGGATGGTAATTATCGCGCGCCAATCCTTCGAGCGTTGCGCCTGGTTCCATACCCAGTGCCTGCACTAGCTCTTTCGCGCCACGCGCGGTGCCAGCCACCAGCCGTTGGAAGGTATCCGGCGCATGTGAATTGGCTTCGAGCAGCGCTAGCATCTGCTTGTACTTGGGGATGGTGCCGAAGGCGAGCACCGGAAAGTTCACCATCAGGAAGTCTTGGTTGGCGCCAGCAATGCCGGGCGACAGGCGCTCGCCCTCCACGCCCATCACCTTGAGCGCAAAGCCGCGCGGTGCCGGAATCTTGTCGGAGTGGATGTCGCCGGGTGCCGAGGATAGGCGCGCGACAACGTGGTAGCTGCGCGCCTCGGCGAAAATCCCCTGGCGCAGCTCGGGCGGCAAATTCGCATGCACCGCTAGTTCGCCAATCAGCAGGCCATTGGACTTGGCATGGGCGTCGCGGACTGCGTGACGGTGGCGCTCGAACGCGCAGCGGTTGGCGGCCGCCATCTGTTCGACGATCTGGTCTGTGAGGTGTGCTTCGTCTTCAGAAACCGTTTCTACATCAGGGGCATAGGGCAAAGGACGCACAGCGACACTCCTTAAAAAGTTGCATTAAAAGCATCATGAAAGTGTATGTTAGGAGATAATTTGTTGCAGTGCAACCGAGTGAACACTCTATCGTAAAGCTTGACGCAACTGCTGCCTGATCTTTCGGCCAAATTTGCCACGCGTAGACGACAGGGAGGACGGTCTACACTCTTGAAATAATCAGAAAGGGATGGTGGCAGATTTACTTCAACGGACGACGACCGAAGCAATGCGCAGCTTGAGACTGGCGAGAACGGTTTCCTTGACTGAGAAGGCGTCGTTTATCCAGTCAGGCGCGCATACGATCGCGCGGTCGACACTGTTGGTCGCGAACGCGGCATTGGTAAGCAGTCCGCTACCCTGACCTCGCCACATTGCCTCTAGAGCGTCCAATGGACCAGGCGGAGGACGGCGCGAAAGCCTGTGCTCGCTCGTACATCCAGCACAGGACGTTGATAGCGGCCTTGTAACAGACGCTGGCCGTTAGGTCGACGTCACCAGCTGCCGGCGGCTTGTTTTGCCTCTAGTTCCCTTGGTAGTGGCGTCGGACCTTCAAAGCGGGAGGAGGTCTTTGTATTGGTGACGGAATGATTGTCGAGGGCGGATCGCCCGCGACACGAACACCGAAGACCGTCTACCGGTTGCCTCTATTTTATGAATACTAATTTGCTTGACTGATTGCGCACGCGCGCGAGGGCAAGGTGAAGCAAAGGACGGTCCCCATGGTCACGTTTGTTAGTGAGCACTAACTTGCTAAGGCCAGTTCCTATGCCTACCTTCCTGCTACATTCTCCAAAAATAGGAGAAGGCTGAAACCCGCATGAATACTGGGTTATAGAAGAATTATCTATATAAATTCTCCTCTTCTCCTACCCCCACCTTCTACCGAAAACGCTACAGTCGTAGCCCACTTACATATAGGTCTCCCCGATGTATGGATGTTCGAACAAAAAAGCCCTAAGAGCCAGCATTCATGCGGGTCTTAGGACCTCCTGAACATCCACATCTGGCGCGGATGTTACTGGATCATCCCGGAGCTGCGAACTGTTGACGCTCTCGAACGATCATGATTATAGTGCAGCCCACTCGCGGTCTCGTGCCGGCCTCTAGGTCGACCGAGCCCCAAAACTAGTCTACCGCCGCCACGACACAACTACGAGCTATATGGACATCCCTACGTCGCTTACCTTGATTGAGGCCCTGAATGACCTGTCCAGCAAAACGGCCCGAACTTGGTCGCGGGCTGGCTTTTTCCATCTCGTAGTCGAACTTTTTCTGCCGCTGCGGGGAATCGCTCCTGACACGGCGCGCCCTGTAATCGCCGCAGGTGAAGATGGTTTTGTCGGCGCACAGCTGCCATACCCTGGCCGGCGGCTGACTGTGCTCTCGACCCCGCAGATCAAGGATCTATGGATTCATGGCGAATGCCTGACTCGCTCGGTCGCCCTCGAACCTGGTGAGCCGGGCTATCTCGACTGGTCTGCTGTCAAGGCACGACGCAAGGCCATGGATAGGCCGGCCCATACTTCGGAGGCGTGGAATGCCAAGTGGCCCGACAGCAACTGGCACGACGGCGAATTCATGGGCGAGTGTGGGGTGTCGCTGTTTGACGAAGTTGTTCGTGTCACGGACGAAACGTGTCGTGTTCCCCGCGAGACAGTCGAGGAACTGCTCGCCTATGTCGCCGGTGTGGAAGGAGAACGCACGGGTACGCTCGACGAAGGCTCCCCAACTATCGCATTTGATGCAGGCCTGGATGGCGCACACAGCTCGCAGGTAATTCACGACCGTTTCTCTTCTGCCGAGCATATTGAATCTAGCTCCGCCATCGCCAGCGGTCGTCGTAGCGAAGCCATTATGTCCGCAGCGGATCGTTCGTTGGCCTGCTTGTTCGAGCCAGTTACGCTTGTGGCGCTAGAAAGAATCTTTCCCGCCGGAGGCCAATGGAAAAAATGGGGCGAGCGCGCTGCACGAAACGGCCTGCATGAAGCCCGTCAGGGACGGGGCCTGTTCAACCCATACCTTGCGGCTATGTGGTTCTTGCGCCAGGGCGAATCCGACTGGGATCTGGCACGCTGTCATCGTGTCCTTGTGAAGAACCTCCCAGCCCGGTCTCGCGGGGAGGAGTACAGGCTGACGGGTCTGTTGGATTAAACCGCCACTTTCCCACCACTTCTGACGTTCTGGTGGCCAATGTTCCGCCACCTTTCCGCCATTCTTTCGCCACTTTCCCGCCATATTTTCGCCACCTAGGCGCGATGAAAAGACTGAAGGATCATTCACACGCAGCGATGCGGAAAGATCCTTCAAAATGACCCTCAAAGCAGACCAGCAAGTCCAAACCAGCGCCTTCGCGAGCAAGCCAAAAACGGCGAAGACCTTCCCCTCGATCGAGCACGAAACTCGCAGCCATGTCGGCACCGCATGCGCCGCGTTCTGGCTGAACCGCAATCCGCAGACGCTGCGCGGCTGGGCGAGCTACGAGAATGGCCCGCTCCGCCCGACGCGCGTCAACGGGCGCCTCGCGTGGTCGGTTGCGACGATCCGCTTGCTCCTGAACGGGGGCGCAGCATGATTGGCCTGATCCAGATGGCGGACATGCTGCCGCCCGAAGCAACCAGCTCCGCCCGTGACGAGGCGCTCGTCTGCGCTACTCACGGCTTGCCGGTTTTCCCGATCCACGGCGTGACGAATGGCGAGTGCGATTGCGGACACGAGCACGCCGAGAAGGCCGTGGGCGCTCACCCATGCTTCGGCGAAACGCACCTCAGCGCATCCACGTCGGCAGCCAAAATTGACAACTGGTTCATGCAGCGTCCGAACTGCAATTACGCGATCGCGTCCGGCAAGGAAATTCTGGACACCGGCACGAAGCTCGTCATCATGGCGGTCGGCCGCGAGGAATCGGAAATGATCGCATTCTTCGCGACGCTGAATGAAGCTGGCGTGCAGTATGTGCTCCTGGGCCACGTTACGGCCGGCGACGGCGGCCGCTTCATCTACCTGAGCATTGCGCTCGAGGAGTCGCTCAATGAAGTCGAGTTCAATGGTGGCGCGACCATGCAAGTCGATTACGCGCCTGGCCCTGGCTCGATCCACTCGAACGGCCAAAAGGCCATCTGGCTGACCAAGGCACTCCCGATGATTTCCTCGGCAGTCCCCGACGAAAACACTGACTCGCCCGACGATCAGGTTCTCGCAAGCAAACCTGACGAGGTCGAGCCGGTTGAGAATCCGGCCGCCAAACCCGCAGCATCCACGCTGGATCTGGCCGAACAGCCGGAGGCCACCAGCCAGTCGCCGTTCGCCGCAGCCTCCGATGCCGTTCTCCGCATCCAGAACACGCGCGCGGCTGCGCTGTCGTACGCAGAGTTCGGTTTCAAGCTGTGCCGCATCACCAAGGGCACCAAGGCCCCGAAAGACAAAGCATGGCAAGATAACCCGATCGAACCAGACAAAGCGGGCGACCATGGCTTGGGGGTGATCCACAAGCTGTCCAGGACTTGCGCCATCGATTTCGACGACCTGCAGAGTGCCCAGG
The DNA here is from genome assembly GCF_017582745.1 of Massilia oculi. Lineage (GTDB taxonomy): Bacteria > Pseudomonadota > Gammaproteobacteria > Burkholderiales > Burkholderiaceae_D > Telluria > Telluria oculi_A. The sequence goes on along the minus strand of NZ_JAFVIM010000042.1, from coordinate 8,620 downwards.
CATGGTTCGCCAACAAGGGTATCGATATCGACGACTACCTCGACGCGGATGACGCAGTCCAGATTAAGTCCGGCCGGGCTAACCGTGCAAAGCTGCTGTTCCGCATGCCACACGGTATCCAACTGCTGCACACCTACAAGATCAAGAACCCGGACGGTTCGATGATGGTCGAGTTCCGCTGTGCAGGCGAAGCTGGTGAAGGCTTCCAGGACGTTCTGCCACCGTCGATCCATCCCGACACTGGCAAGGCGTACGAGTGGGGTGGTGCCGGCGATTACAAGCAGCTCCCCGTCCTGCCCGCGCTGCTGCTGGCTGTGTGGCAGCAGCTCAGCGGGGCAGCGAGCGTGTCATACCCGCGCGTCGAGCGCGACCAGTCTAACGCGGCGAATACGTCCACTGTCAACGAAGGCGGGCGTAACGATGCGCTCTTCAAGCTCGGTGGCGATCTCGCCGCCCTTAGGCTGTCGCCTGACGCCATTGAAGCGGCTCTGCTGAGGGAAAACGAAAAACGCTGCGTTCCGCCACTGGGGCGCGATGAGGTCGCGCATATCGCAGCCAGCGCGAGCAAGTCGAGCCGTGGCGCGAAGGATGCAGCAAGCACCGAATTGTCGGAGGACGAGCGTCAGCACCTGCTGAATTGCGCGACGATGGCGCTTGATGCCGGCACTGACACCGCGACCCCGCACGCTGGCAGCTATGGCCAATTGCCGCCCGTGATGCAATCCATCGCAGAATGGTGCCGGACGAACGGCCGCACTGTGCAACCAGCTTTCGCGCTCTGCACCGCCCTGGCAGCGTGCAGCAGCGTCCTGTCGCGCGATTTCACCGGGGCGGCAGGAGCGCATACCAATCTCTACTGCGTCGCGGTTGGCCCCACCGGTTGCGGCAAGGAGAACACGATCGACACCGTTGTGCAGGTAGTTGGCGCCTATCAGCAGGAACGACTCGCAGGCGTTCCGACGAGCGACACGGGGGTCTTGACCGCCATGAAGCGCCACCCAGCAAGCCTCTTCGTTATCGACGAGATCGGCGAAGTCCTGAAGAGCGTCTTTGACCCGAGGGCCGCCAGCCACATGGCACGCATCGGAACGGCCTTCATGGAGCTGTACACGAAAGGCGGTAAAAAGTATCGTGGCAAGGAGTACGCGAACCAGTCCGTTGAAAGCGGCAAGCCCCGCATCGACATCTTCAGCCCGTGCCCCTCTATTTTCGGTGCGACGACGGCGACCACTTTGTACGGCGCTATGGACAGCAACGTCGTCAGCAGCGGTTTCCTGCCCCGCATGCTCGTCTTCCGCGCGCCCGACACGATCCCCATGCCCAACCTGGACTATGCTGAGACCCCGCTTCCCGACGCGGTCCGCGAATGGATCGATTCGGTTCAAGCTCGCGTGGCGCAACATAGCGCGACGGTGTCTAAAATGGCGAACCTGACGGGCGTCGAGACGGACAGCTACGTCCCGGTGAAGGTCCCATACTCGGCTGAGGCCACGCTGCTCCTCCACGATGCACAGGTAGACAATGTGAATCGCCGGAACGCGAACATGGACGCGCTCGAAGGGAATATGATGTCGCGCTTGGTCGAGAACACTGGACGCGTCGCGCTGACCCTGGCTCTTGCCGAAGATCCGTGGGCCAAGGAGGTCAGCGCAGCCTGCTTCAAGCAGGCGCTGAACATCGTGCAAAAGTCGACGGCGGCATTCATCGCCGACATTCGCGCCAACTTGTTCGATAGCGCCCACGCGAAGGTGGAGGCCGCCGTCGTGAAGAAAATCACCCAGCACTATGTGGAAACCAAAGGGAAGCCAATTTCCGATGGCGTGCTGGTTGACCGTTGCCGTCCGTACGGCGCGGCGCGCCCCCAGGAGCGCAAGGCAGTGATTGATGCCCTGGTTCGCCAAGGGAAGGTGACGACCAGCCCAGGGCGCAAGAAGGACACCGTCCTCTACACCCCGAGCTTCGAGAGCTAGTAGAACAGAGTCAAGCTGCCACGCGCAATGCTGGCGTGGCAGCCTCGGACTTGATGCCGGCCTGCTCCAGCATCCATACCTCAATCTTCGTGTGCCACATCCGCAGCAGATCGATCGGGCGGCGGATGTAGTGCTTCTCTGCGATGGCGCTGGGCTTGTGGCCCATGATCTGGGCCACCACACCGGCCGGGCACTCTACCCACTCACTCAGCGTGCCAAACGAGCGGCGCAGTCCATGGATCGACACATGCGGCAGCTCGGCCGCTTCCAATGCATTGTTGTGGGACTTGCGCGGTTCTTGAATGCGTCCGCTGGCAGCGGTGTGGCTGCTGAATACCCACTCATTGGTGCGCGGCAGCGCGTTCAGCAGCGCGGACACGTAGGGGGTCAACGGAATCGTCCGGTTGGCTTCCACCTTGTCCTGCAACAGCATTGTGCCCCACTTGAAGTCCACGTCTGTCCAGCGCAGCCCAGCCATTTCTTCACGGCGCGCGCCCGTCAGCAAGAGGGCTTGCAGGTACGCACCGGCGACAGGATTTTGGATTTCCCGGACTTGTTTGAACCACGGGGCCAATTGCTCGCGCTGGAGGCAATCCGACTTCGCCGCAGGCTTGGGGAGTTCATCCTTGGCCACGCTTGACGCGCATGCGTTGTTGACGACTTCGGTTTTGTACTCGGCCCGCATGGCACACCAGTTCAGGAACGCGCGCAAGCGCACGAACGCGTTCATCGCCACGGTAGACCTGTGCTTCTCACCATTCAGCCATTTCCGTACAAATTCCGCGTCGATGTCACGTAGAGGGCGGGCGAGCAGGGAAACAAGCACGCCAGGCAAGGTGGTTTCTCCTTCCCGCTTTTTGCGCCCACGGGTCTTTTGACGGCCACCCGGATCGACCAGCCGCTGGTGGTCGAGCAAGGTGCGGGCGCTCCAACGGGTCTTCCGGGCCGCCATGTAGGCATCCCATGCTTCGCGTGCCGGCGTCTCGGCGCGGCGGTTGGCATCGCGCTTTGCTGCCTGCTCAGCGACAAGCTCGGCTTTCTGCACCCTCGGGTCGTGCCCGCTGTCGACCAGCACCTTGAGCCGGCGCGCCTCTGCTTGGGCACTGGCGATATCCCATGTCGACGGTGAGCCGATCGTCATGCGGATGGTTTGATTGTTGAGCTTGGCCTGGAAGACGTAAGCCTTGGCCCCGCTGGAGACCACGCGAAGGCCGAGGCATGGCGCAGTGGCGTCCCACATGAACGCCTGCTTGCTGCTGGTTGGACAAGTGAACCCCTCGACCCGTGCAGCAGTGAATTTGATTTTTGCCATATAGCTGAGTGTTGTGTAACCGCTGTGTAACCCAAATGGCAGTGTAATGCTTTAGGGAAATCAACACAAGCACTGCTATAAGAACATATAAGTGACTGATAAATAAAGGTTTATTTGCCTTAACCCTACAGTTGAATATCGTCCCATATACATTGAACTTCACATTCGTAATGCGAAGGTCACCAGTTCGATTCCGGTCAGCGGCACCAAGATTTGCAGGATAAAGGGTTACAGGCTCAGGCTTGTAGCCCTTTTTCTTTGGCGCTGTACCCGTTAGATATGGATGAGCATTGAACTGCTGAGCTGGCCCGCGGTCCAACCCCGGTCGTCATCGATCGGGAGCGCGCGATGAAAGCGCCGGAGTTTGCGAAGCTGTTCAACCAGTTGCCGCTACTGAACCAGCCGCAGCGCCAGCAGGTGCTCGCCGTCCTGCATCCGGCAGCCGGGCTCGACCGAGTGATCGCCCTCATCGGCGAGATCGGGTCAAAGGAGCGCCGCTGCCCGGATTGCGGCTGCGAGCGTTGTCACCGCCATGGCCAAGCCAACGACTTGCAACGCTTTCGCTGCTGCGCGTGCGGCCGCACCTTCAACGACCTGACCGGCACGCCGCTGGCGCGGCTCAGGCACAAGGACAAGTGGCTCGATTACCTAGGAACGGTGCTCGATTCCCGCACGGTCCGTTCTGCTGCCAAGCGGGTCGGCGTGCACCCGAACACGACGTTTCGCTGGCGCCACCGCTTTCTCGACCGGGTCAAGGACGACCGGCCCGAGCGCCTGGCCGGCATCGTCGAGGCCGACGAGATGTTCCTGCTCGAATCGCAGAAGGGGGCGCGCAAGCTCGATCGGAAGCCGCGCAAGCGCGGTGGCAGGGCCGCCCTGCGCGGCATTTCACGTCACCTCGACTGCATCCTGGTGGCGCGCGACCGCAGCGGACAGACCATCGATGCCGTCACCGGCCGCGGCGCCTTGAAAGTGACCCAGCTGGTCAGGCACCTGCTGCCGAAACTCGATCCTCAAGCGTTATTGGTCACCGACGCCAACGCAGCCTATCCCGCCTTCGCTCGTGCCCATGGCATCGCCCACCAGGCGGTTAATCTCAGTGTCGGCAAACGCGTCCGCAACGGCGCCGCAGGGGCCATCCATGTGCAAAACGTCAATGCCTACCACCGGCGCTTCAAGGAATGGCTGGCGCGCTTCCATGGCGTGGCGTCGCGCTGGTTGCCCAACTACCTGGGCTGGCATTGGGCGATCGATGGTGGGAGGGTCACTTCTGTCGAACAATTGCTGCGTATTGCATTCAAGGTCATCAACAGATAACGATGACAGCGCCTTTTCTTTTGTGTTTCGTGTTATCTCCCGGCCGCCGGCGTCGCCAGCGGCTGGAACTGGTGCAGCGCCACCTTGCCCGCGCCCGGCGGCATCGTCGCGCGCAGCCGGTCCATGTCGGCCTGCAGCCGGGCACGCATCGCGGCCAGCATCTGGCGCACGAAGGGCGACAGCGGCCGGCCGGCAGGCCACATCGTCAGGGCGGTGAACTCGAGCTGCTCCGAGAACGGCCGGAACACCAGGCCGGCATCGAGGTAGTCGACCGCCGTGACCGGATTGACCAGGGCAACGCCGATGCGGTTGCGCACCAGTTCGCAGAGGCTGAATGTGTACGAGGTTTCGACCGCCGTCTGCAGCTGCACTCCGTGGGCGCGGCAGATTGTATCCAGGCGCAGGCTCACCGCATCGTCCGGATGCAGGGCCACGAAGGGATGGCGCGCCAGCTGCTTCGGCGTGATCACGCTGTTGCGGGCCAGCGCGTGCCCCGCGGGCAGGGCGACCACGCCGAAGTAGTGCGCGAGCAGCGCGTGCTCGACGCCGGCGGTGGAGATGTCCTGGGCCGCGATGCCCAGCTCCACCTCGTCGCGCAGCACCTGGCTGCGCACGTCTTGCGAGCCCATCACCTGCAGCGACACCATGCTGCGCGTGCCGGCGGCTGCCAGGTCGGCCAGCACGCGCGGCACGAAACCGGTGCCAAGGCCGGGAAAGGCGGCAATGCGCACCCGGCCGGCGCCGAACTGCTTCAGGCTGCGGATGCGCTGCTCGATCACGTCCATGCCGACGAAGTGGCGCTGGACCTCGGCCAGCAGGGCCTGCGCCTCTTGGGTAGGCTGCAGCTTGCCGCCGGGACGCTGGAACAGTTCCAGGCCGGCGCGTTCTTCGAGCCGGCGCAGCGCCATGCTGACGGCCGGCTGCGACAGCCCCAGCACCTTCGCGGCGCGGGTGGCGGAGCCCGAGGTCATCACGGTGCGGAAGATCTCGATGTCGCGGCTGAGCATGGCGATTGTCCGGTGGTGGAGGGTGGACGATTCTAACCCGGCGGCATCCCTGGCGACCTGGGGTATCAATGGCATTTATGGGGTGATCATTCCGCGGGCAGGCGCGGCGCGCTGGCCTGCCTATACTTTCCTGCACATCCATTTTCGCGGGAGCCTCCATGAAACCGATCGCCTATCGCCGCCGCAAGCTGCTGCGCACCGCCGCAGGATTGAGCCTCGGGGGCGCGACGCTGCCCTGGCCTGCGGCCGCCGCCGACGATGATGCCGGCCTCGGCGCCAGTTACGACGTGGCCGGCGACATCGTCAACCTGGAAAACGCCTATTACGGCATCATGGCGCGCCCGGTGCTGGAAGACTACAAGCGCAATCTCGACTACCTGAACCGCCATAACACGCACTACCTGCGCACGCGCTTCGACCGCGAAGACATGACGGCGATCCGCGCGCAGCTTGCGGCATATGCCGGCGTCGCGCCCGGCGAGATCGCGATCACGCGCAGCGCGGTGGAGTCGCTGCAGAACCTCATCCTGAACTACCGGCTGCTCAAGGAGGGCGAGGCGGTCATGATCTGCAACCTGGACTACGGCACGGTGATGGACGCCATGCGCGAACTGGCCAGGCGTCGCGGCGCCCAGTTGGCTTCGGCGACGATTCCCGAGCCGGCCACGCGCCAGAACGTGATCGACGCCTATGCCGAGGCGCTGCGGCGACATCCGCGTACGCGGCTGCTGCTGCTCACCCACATCAACCATCGCACCGGCCTGGTGCTGCCGGTGGCGGAGATCGCGCGCATTGCCCGTGAGCGTGGCGTCGACGTCGTGGTGGACATCGCGCAATCGTTCGGCCAGCTCGATTTCCGCATCCCCGACCTGGGGGCGGACTTCGTCGGGGGCAACCTGCACAAGTGGATCGGGGCGCCGCTCGGGCTGGGTTTTCTCTATGTGCGCGAGGGGCGGCTGCAGGACATCGACATCGATTGCGGCAATACCGAGCATCCGCCGACCGACATCCGCGCGCGCGTGAATGCCGGCACCCTGAACGTGGCGGCGGTGATGACGATTCCAAGCGCGCTGGCCTTCCATGCGCGCATCCCGCCGGCGGCGCGCGCGGCGCACCTGCGCGCGCTGCGCGACTATTGGGTGACAAGGGTGCGCGCGCTGCCGGGCGTGCAGGTGCTGACGCCGGACGATGCGGGCATGACGGGCGCGGTGACCTCGTTCCGCCTGAAAGGACGGACGTCGTTCGAGGACAACGTGGCGCTGGCGCGCACGCTGCTCGATCGTCACGGCATCTTCACGGTGGCGCGCGAAGGCCCGGTCGGCGGCAGCTGCATCCGCGTCACGCCGTCGTATTTCACGACCACGGCGCAGCTGGACCGGCTGGTGGCGGCGATCGGCGCGCTGGCCGCCTAGCTCGCTTGAGTGTCTTCGGTGGCGGCTTCCTGCAGGCCGCGCACCAGGCTCGAGACGCTCGGGTTGTCGACGAAGACGCAGCGCTTGCCGTGACGCTTGCAATGGTCCTTCACGCGCCAGTAGGCGCTGTGGCTGATGCAGCCGGTCTGGCAGATCACGAGGTCGGCCGCGGCCAGGCTGGCGTCCAGCTGGCTGCTGCTGTCTTCCAGGCCGCCGTCGTGGTGGGCGAACTGGGCGCCGACGCGCTCGATCATATTGCGGTAGATCGGCACGCTGCTGCTGCGGCCTCCGACGCACAGCACGCTGCGGTTTTCCAGGCGCACCGGCATCGCGACCGGCGCCACCTGGATCGGAGCGGGTGCGGTTTCGGCTTCCGGCGCCGGCGCGGGCGCACGCGCCGCCTTCAGCTCGGCCAGTTGCGCGCGCAGGGCCTGCTCGCGCGCCTCCATCTGCGCTACGCGCTCGGCCAGGCGCTCGCGCGTGTCGAGGTCGGGAATGCTTGCCTGCAGCCGCGCCAGTTCGGCGCGCAAGGCCTGGACGTCGCCATCGCGCGCGATGGTCGCGGCCCGCGCCGCGCGCAGCTGGTTCTCGAGGCGGTCGCACTCGACCGCCTTTTCCTGCCCCAGCGCATTGCAGCGCTCCTGCAGTCGCGCCACTTCGCGTTCGAGGCGCGCGTTGTCGGCGACGACCGCATTGAACTTGTTGATGTCGGCGCGCGCGCAGGCCCCGGCCTGATGCTGCACCATATGGATATCGCGGCACATCTTTTCTTCGAGTGCGGTGGTGCAGCGCGGATGCGACAGCCCGGCCCAGAACGCCCCGGCGACGTCGCCGGCGGCCACCGCGGCATCCCACATGGCCTCGACCTGCTCGGTAGTCTTGGCAACGCGGAAGCGCTGGACATGCTGCGCATAGCGGCGCTCGAGTTCCTTCTGCACCGCATCGGCGACCGGCGTGCGCAGCGCGCACTCGCTGACGGTGCCGACGTGGATGTCGTAATCGTCGTGCAACACCTTCCCGCCCGTCACTTTCTCCACCAGCTTGCGCAAGCCGCCGAGCGGCAACCCGACCCCGACCAGCGGGCAATGGCAGGCATGGGACAGCTCCCACACGCGCCGCCGGCGCGATCCCTGCGTGCCGTCAGCAGGGCAGGGTACGTTCGAAGCGTGTTTGTCGCACATATCGTTCCTCTCGACGCAAGGTGGTGGCATCAGATGATAATGATTCTCATTCATCATTCTATCTCACCCACCACGCCGCGCAAGCGAAATCTTCACCCGTGCGTCCCACCCGCCCCCAACATGAGGGTCAGAGTAGATTTATTGAGCAATTCTCCAGAATTGCTTTTAATTCTACTCTGACCCTCATTATTCAGTTGAGAGAGTAATTGCTGGTCAGGCCGACTCTGTCACCAATTAATTCCATTTGGTGAGAAATTGCTCAATAATTCTACTCTGACCCTAATTATTCACGGTCTCATGGTAATCCCCCCACAGAAAGAGCGCGTTTAGAAGTAGAATTTTCTACTTAAGAACAGAAAGCTCTACATGAAGACGTCCCGTTTTACCGACAGCCAGATCATCGCCATCCTCAAGCAAGCCG
>NZ_JAFVIM010000041.1:0-20338 GCF_017582745.1 Massilia oculi | reverse complement strand
CCACTGCGGAGACTATCGACCAGATGAATCGGATGGCCGACGATCTAAGAATCCCTCTCGGAGAGGTCTTAGAGCGGGCTTTAGATGCGCTTGAGAAAGCTACCTAGTAGCTACCAGATAGCTTTTAGGTAGCTTTCTGTAAATTGGGAACTGTATGAATGACGACTACTGGAGCGGCCCGGACGCGGCCTACAACATGGGCCTTGTCGGGAAACAAGCTGGCTTGCGGGAATCTTTGGAAGCGGTGTAGCCAACCCAAGGTTCGTTCGACGACCCAACGCCACCGTCCAAGCTTTTCGCGCGACTCCACGCCATAGCGCGCGAAACGAGCTGCGATGCCCGACTGCGCAGCCAAGCCCGATGGGCTCTCGAAGCGTACGCTCTATCCGCATGCAGCTTATCTGGGCGTTTGCGGGCATGGCCTGTCAGGCCTTAACTGCCAGGATTGATCCTACCAACCGGATTAGGAAACGAGAGTCGTGCACCTGCGCGCCCGAGATCTGGGCCACTAGGGGAAGCCCACGCTCATCCACCAGCAAATGGTGTTTGCAGCCGAGTTGCCGCGCGATCTGTTGAGTTTTGGCCCGTGTCCTCGCCTCCATCAGGAGCCGGTACGCTTCCAGCGTCAACGCAAGCTCGATCCCACATGATCTGGTCGTGCTCTCGGAGCCGTCGCAGAATCGCCTCGTGGACGCGCTGCCAAACGTCGGCTCGCATCCATTCGTGAAGGCGCCGCCAGCATGTCATGCCGCTGCCGCAGCCGAGTTCGCGCGGCACGTACTCCCACGGTATTCCAGTCTTTAAACAAACAGGATTCCAGTCAGGGCCGCGCGATCCTCGATGCGCGGGCAGCCGTCTTTCGGCGATGGGCGACGGGTTGAAAGATGAGTTGCGATAAGGGACCACAGGTCTTCGGGAAGAAGTGCTCGGGCCATGGCATCAGTCCGTCAACAAACACGGACGCCATGTTAGTGCTCTGACTGAGCTTGCGTACGTCGGCTATCGACCCAAAGCGGACATCGATAGCGGGGCGAGGTAGGGCGGGCGGTAGGGTACTGGCAGCCGCATGGCGCTAACACGACAAGGCGTCGCTACGAAATCGATGCGCTCAGAATACGGTTTTTCATCCTGCTTTTATTGCAGATATAATCATTCAATGTCTGGAAAGTCGAATTCATAGCCAAATATGTTGAACAATCGGGATTGCCGCTCGTGAATGACAACGGACCGCAGCGCACCTACCCGGGCGGGGAGCCGGGCCCGGTGACTGTTGAACGGTTCTGGCTGATCGCCCTGCAGCTCGCGGGGGCGCTCGACAGCTTGCACCGGAGCGGCAGCATCCACGGCGCCGTCATGCCCGCAAATATCGTTTGGGATGAGGCTGCCGAGCGCCTTGTCCTGATGCCTGCATTGCGCAATGGAAGTGTGCAGCTGCCCTTGACGGGGCTGGCTTACCTGTCGCCCGAACAGACCGGACGTACCGGCCGGGCAGCCGATTCGCGCTCCGACCTGTATTCGCTGGGCGCAACATTCTATGCCATGCTCACTGGCGCCCCGCCGTTTACCGCCCAGGATGCAGTCGAACTCGTGCATGCGCATCTTGCTCGTCAACCAAAGGCGCCGCATACGATCGATCCGGCAATCCCTCCTGTCCTGTCTGCCATCGTTCTCAAGCTCCTCGAAAAGGAACCGGATCGGCGCTACGCGAGTGCGGAGGCGCTGATCGCCGATCTGCGCCAAGCGGCTGCCCGCTCGTTCGACACCCGCACTGTGCCGCCGTTCGAGATTGGCGCGCACGATGCGCTGCAGCAGCTTTCGATCCCTGACAAGCTGTACGGCCACCAGCGCGAAGCCGGCATGCTGCACGAAGCCTTCGATCGTACCTGCGGCGGCGAACGCGCGCTGGTCCTGATTGCGGGGCCGCCCGGAAGCGGAAAATCGGCGCTGGTGCAAGACCTTGAACAGGAAGCCGTACGGCGCGGCGGCCGCTTCGCCGCCGGCAAATTCGACCAGCTCGAGCCCAATGTCCCGTATGCCGGCCTGGTGCAGGCATTCCGTGCGCTCAGCCTGCAATTGCTCGCCGAGCCCGAGACGGTCCTGGCCGACTGGCGCGCGCGGATCGACGCGGCCATCGCACCCAACAGCGCCGTCGTGGCCGATCTGATCCCCGAGCTCCAGGACGTCCTCGGTCCACAGGCGCTGGTGCCGGACCTTGGTCCGGTGGAGTCGAAAAACCGTTTCATCCAGGCGCTCAAGTCCTTCCTCGACGCCCTCGCTTTGCCGGGGCAGCCATTCGTGTTGTTCCTGGACGACCTCCAATGGGTCGATGCGGCCTCGCTGCAGATCATTCAGGAATGGGTCGCTGCGCGTGGCGCCGCCCACCTGCTAATCGTCGGCGCCTATCGCGACGACGAAGTCGATGCCGCGCATCCGCTCGCCGCCATGCTGGCCGAAGCGCGCACGATGGGGGCGCGGGTGGCGACGGTCCACGTCGACCCGCTACGCGCCCCCGACGTAGCGCAGCTGCTCGCAGACAGCTTGCAGCGCGACGAAGGCGAATGCTTGCAACTGGCGGAGCTGCTGGTCGCGAAAACGGCAGGCAATCCGCTGTTCATCAAGCGCCTGCTGCATACCCTTCATGGCGAGTCCCTGATCCGCTTCAATGCGACAAAGCGGATCTGGGAGTGGAACGCGCATGAAATCGAAGCCGCCGCGGTCAGCGACAACGTGGTGGAGCTGATGACGCGAGCGATCGGACAACTTCCTGATGATACCCGGCAGCTAATACTGCGCGGAGCCTGCATCGGCTACCGCTTCGATCTCGCGACCCTCGCCGCGCTGGCGCAGCAGGTGTCCGCCGACACGGCACGCATGCTCGCCCCCGCAGTGGAAGACGGTTTGCTCGTGACGCTGCCGGGCGGGGCCGGAGCCCATGCCGAAGGGGCGCCTGTCATGCAGTTCGTGCACGACCGTGTCCAGCAAGCAGCCTACGCCATGCTGGACCACGCCCAGCGTGCTGCGCTGCACCTCGCCATTGGCCGCCAACTGCTGCGCAATGCCTCCGCCGGCCAGCGCGACGACAGGCTGTTCGACATCGTCGACCAGCTCAACCGCGGTGACGCGTTCATGACGGCGCCGGACGAGCGGCGCGATGCCGCACAGCGCAATCTCGCCGCAGCGCGCAAGGCCAAGGCCGCTGCCGCGTACGAGTCCGCGTTCGATTATTTGTCCTGGGCCAGGCAGCAGTTGCCCGCCGACGCATGGAAGCGGGAGCCGGCGCTCAGCTTCGACATTTACCGCGAGTTGGCCGAGTCCGCCTATCTGGCCGGCCAACACGCGACCGCCGAGCAACTGCTCGATACGGCGTTGGCACATGCGCCGGGGGCCATCGAGAAAGCGGACCTTTACGGCATACGTGTGCTGGCAGCCACTGTGGCTGGCGATTGGATCGGCGCGCTGAACGCGGGCCGCGAAGGCTTGCTGGAGCTTGGCCAGGCCTGGCCCCTGACTGGTCTGGCCGAGGCAAACGATGCCGAAGTCCATGCAGTCATGGCGGCCGTCGGTACGCAGCGCATCGAAGATCTGGCCGAACGGCCCGAGGCCGATGGCAAGGCAATATGCGCTTGCATGCGCCTGCTGTCGCTACTCGGCCCGCCGGCCTACTTCAGCGGCTCGGAAGTGCTGACTTTCTTGGTCTCCCGCAGCGCCAGGCTGTCGATCGAGCATGGCGCGTCGGTGTATTCCTCGTATGCCTATGTGTTTTATGGCGCGATCCATAATGCGCGCACCGGTGAGTACGACATCGGCTACGCACTCGGGAAACTGGCACTGGCGCTGGCTCGGCGCTTCGACAACCAGGCCGAAGAGAGCCGTACGCTCGAAGTGTTCGGACTGGTAGTACACGCTTGGCGCGACCACCTGCGCGACAGCCTGCCCTTGATGAGGGAAGGACACCGCGTCGGTCTCGCCTCGGGCGAACTTGCTTACGCAGCCTTCAACCTGTGCGGCATCCTGATCAATGGTTTGCCGGCCGGTCTGCCGCTGGGCGAGGTGCTGGCGGAGGCGCATAGCTCGATGGACTTTGCCACCGAGTACCGCAACCGTACCGCGATCGAGATCTCGCTGCCGTTCCGGCAATTCGTCCGGTCCCTGGCAGGCCGGACGGCCGCGCCGGGCGCCTTCGACGACGAGGATTTCGCGCAGAGCCGCTTTCTCGACGACGCGGCCGGCAACCAGACGGCGATCGGCCATTATTGGGTGCTCAGGCTGCAGGCCGCTTACCTGTTCGGCGATTTCGCGACGGCCCGCGACGCCGCGCAGGAGGGCGCGAAATACTTGACGACAGGCATTCTTGGGATGGTGACGGTAAGCGTGCATGCGTTCTACATGGCGCTGACGTCGGCGGCTCACTATTCCGGTGCGCCGGCGGCCGAGCGGCCGGCGCTGCGCGAGGCCGTCGCCGCTGGCCTCGCGCAACTCGAGAACTGGGCACGTTATTGCCCCGAAAATTTCCAGCACAAGGCGAAGCTGGTCGAAGCCGAGCTGGCGCGCATCGACGACGAGCCATGGCTGGCGATGGAATGCTTTGGCCAGGCCATCGATGGCGCCAGCGCCTTCGGCTTCGTGCAGGATGCCGCGCTGTCGAACGAATTGGCGGCGCTGCTCTTCCTCAATCACGGGCAGGAGCGGCTGGCCAAGCTGCACCTGCGCGCGGCGCTTGACGAATACCGCAAATGGGGCGCCCACGCCAAGGTGCGCGCGCTCAAGCAGGAGCATGGTCCGCGCGTGGCGCCGGCCATGCAGTCCGCTGTCCTCGCCGACCCGTCAGCGATTCCGGTGCTGGATCCGGAGCTGGCGCTGGACGTGCTTGGGCTGATCAAGGCGTCCCAGGCAATCGCCGTCGAGACCGAACCCGCACGCTTGTTCGAGCGCATCCTGCAGGTCGTGGCCGAACTGGCCGGCGCCCGCGATGCCGTCCTGCTGCATGGTGACGCGGCGGCGCTGCGTATGCGCGGGCGCTTCGCGATTGACGCCGAGGAGGGCGTCACGCTCGAGGACACGGCGCTTGAGGACAGCGATAGCCTGCCCCGCTCGCTGATCCGCTACGTCGCGCGTACCAGGAAGCCGCTGGTGCTCGACGATGCCGCCACGCTTGGCCTCTTCGCCGGCGATGCGGAAGTGCGCGCCTTATCCTTGCGCTCGGTGCTGTGCGTACCGCTGGAAAGAAATTGCAACCTGATCGGCGTGCTTTACCTCGGCAACGATACGATGGCCAGCGTGTTTACTGCAGCGCGCATCGAAGTGGCCAGGGTGCTTGCCGCCCAGGCCGCGATCTCGCTGGAAAACAGCTTGTTGTTACAGGAGCGCGACCGGACCGAACGCGACTTGCGCCAGCTGGCGGACAACTTGTCGAGTGAGAGCCGGCGCAAGACCGAATTTCTAGCCACTCTGGCACACGAGCTACGGAATCCGCTCGCCCCGCTGCGTACCGGCCTCGACCTGATGCGCGTGGCCGGCAACAATCCCGTAACCATCAAAAGGGTGCAGGAGATGATGAGCCGGCAACTCAAGCAGATGGTCCATCTGATCGACGACCTGCTCGATGTCGCTCGCATAAACAGCGGCAAGGTGCACTTGAAGCTGGCGCGGGTTGATCTGCGTGCCGTTGTCGTCAGCGCGGTCGAGGCCGTAATGCCCACGATCGAAGCGGCGGGACATACGCTGGATATCTCCATCCCCGATATCCCGCTGGTACTGAATGCAGACGCTACCCGCCTAGCGCAAGTCCTCAGCAATCTTTTGAACAATGCCGCAAAGTACACGCCTCATGGCGGCCGCATCGGCCTCGAAGCGCATGTCGATGCCGACGGTGTCGTGATCGTGGTGGCCGACACGGGCGTCGGCATCCCGGCCGACGCCCTGTCCGAGGTCTTCAGCATGTTCAGCCAGGTGTCGAAAGACATCGGCCGTTCGCAAGGGGGACTCGGCATTGGGCTGGCTCTCGTGCGTGGCCTCGTGAACATGCATGGCGGCGAAGTCCATGCCGCAAGCGCCGGCGAAGGAAAAGGCAGCACGTTCACCGTGCGCCTCCCCTTGACGCGCGACGCCATGGCCATGCCCGAGCCGTCGGAGCACGCCCGCGCAATCCCGCATCCGCTGCCCACGAACCGGCTTGCGATATTGCTGGCGGATGACAACGTGGATGCTGCTGCAATGATGGAAAGACTGCTGCAGTCGGGCGGGCACGAAGTCGAGCTGGTGCACGATGGGCAAACAGCGATCGACGCGGCAACATCGCGTCACTATGATCTTGTGCTGCTCGATATCGGCATGCCGCGGTTGAACGGCTACCAGGTCGCGGAGGCGATACGCAAACTGCCCGGTCATGCACACACCTACTTGGCGGCCTTAACCGGCTGGGGTAGTGAAGAGGACCGCAACCGGACGCGCTGTGCAGGATTTGATGCTCATCTTGTCAAGCCGGCTGGAGAAGCGGAAATCCATGATTTGCTGCTGGCTGCGGCCCAGAATATCTCGAGAACGAACCCGTGATATCAATGTCCGCTTTTGGCCGATTGCGGACGGTTGGAACGGCTCAGTGTATTCGGCTGTTGCCTGCTGAGCAACTACAGGGTTTTGTTAGGCGTTCTTAGCCCCCAGTGGCGTGCAGTTTCTGTTCAGGTGCTGTAGTTGGAGTCGGCGCCGTGTGCGCGGCCTTCGGTGCGTCTGGATATGGTGCGGGGTTCTCAGCCGGAGCCGGAAACTCGAAGTTTGCGAACAGCTCTTTTTCGCGGGCCGTAGTTAGGTTTGCGACGTACTGTTTGAGAAGGTCTTGCCGGTGCTTCATGCACCATGCACCAAACAAGATTTTTCGGTCGCGGTCATTAGCACGTCGTTCCTTCACAGCGTCCTTGGCTGCATTTTTGATTGCGATGTCCAGCTCTTCACGTTGCTTCTTGAGGCGCTCCAGTTTAGTCAAGCTCATTTGTAGTTGCTCATTGGTAACATGTGAAGTTTTGATTGTGCCTATATTAGTGTCCTGAAGCAATACCTGTTGCCATTTTGGTTCCCATCGGTTCCAATTGAGGCAATGGTTGCAGTGGTTTTCCGGGTGTTTACAGTGAGTGAAGTGTAGTTACATTTTTCGCTGTGCTGGCTCCAACGGAAGGCTATCTTCGGCCCCTTCGGGAAGAAGATGCGCGATTACGTGTTTCCTCTTCGAGGAAACATCGCGCCCCTGCGGGGAGCCTCCGGTCCTTCGGCCCTCCGCGTCCCGCCTTCGGCTGGACTTGGCAAAGGAAAAAGCAGCTTGTTCACATTGGGTTCTTAGAGGGTTTCAGTTTTGGCAATTGGTCACTGTAAGATCAAAAACGGGGCGCGTGGTAACGGTATGAAGCATGCGCAATATGTCGCCGGTGAAGGGAGGCAGGCTGACCGGGATGACGTGATGTATTCCGAGGACGGCAACCTGCCCAAGTGGGCAGGTAATGCCGTGGAGTTCTTCAAGGCCGCTGATCAATTTGAGCGAGGTAGTCACACGCGAAAAGACAAGACGAAGGACAGTCTAGTCGAGTACGAAAGCACCCGAAGCGGGCGGTCATACAAAGAGTTGGAAGTAGCCATTCCGCGCGAGGCGAAAGACCCGGTGCAGTGGGCGAAGGACTTCGTCCGCGAACTGGTGGGCGACAAGCACCCTTACCGGATGGGCGTCCATGATAAGAAGGCACAGGACGGAGGCCGGAACCCACACTTGCACATGATGTTTTCGACCCGGACTATGGATGGTTACGACCGTACAAAGGAGCAGTTTTTCAAGAGGGCGAACAGCGGGACGTACAAGGTAAGAGGTGAAACTCGGCACCACAAGCCCGGAAGTGGGGGCGCTAAAAAGTCCGAGTTCTGGAACAGCCGGGAGGCTGTACCCCATACCCGAAGTCTCTTTGAACGGCACGTCCAGCGCGCAGCACCGGAGTTCAAATTGAAGCGCAGCGAAGCGCCGGAACCGAAGATTGGACCGGAGCTAAAGTACGCGCCGCAGAAGTACGAAGAAGATCGGGAAAAACGCGTCGTGGACGTGTACGAGCTGCGCAGTATGAAGAAGAAGCGGGCCGAGCTGGACAAGGAAATCGAGAAAGAAGAATTGTTGAGAGAGGCGTGGACTAGATCCTCTTCATCGACGGATGCCCTATTA
Organism: Massilia oculi; assembly: GCF_017582745.1. Lineage (GTDB taxonomy): Bacteria > Pseudomonadota > Gammaproteobacteria > Burkholderiales > Burkholderiaceae_D > Telluria > Telluria oculi_A. The sequence continues at coordinate 12,147 of NZ_JAFVIM010000041.1, read as the reverse complement.
GTTCAAATACCCCCAAAAGCGGGGCAGGAAAGGGAGCCAGCCGGGAGGCCGGACTGGTCGCAATTCGTTAGCGTAGCCGGATCGAGGGGGGCGCAGGATCGGAAGGAGTCAGCCGTGAAGCCGGACTGGTCGAAGTTCGTGAACGTGGCAGGATCACGTGGCACGGCAGATGATGAAGGGAAGGGTAAGCCAATGACGATGATGAAGCCGCAACTGGGACCGCAGTACTTCCCGCAGACGAAGGAAAAAGAAGAGCGCAACCGCGATGAGGCCGGTGCGCTTCATCAGATTGAGCAGCAGCGGAAGAAACAGCAGGTGCAGGAGAAGGACAGGGAGAAGGACAGCGGGCTGGACTTCAATATGTGATGGATACTCTCGATATGATGCTCGCACGCCGTGCCGAGATTGCACAGGTTCTAGCCCGCTATGGCGCGTCGAATCTCCGGGTTTTCGGGTCAGTGGCACGCCGGGAGGATGCCCCAGACAGCGACATTGATTGCTTAGTAGAGCTGGCCCCCGGATCAACCCTGCTTACCCTCACCAGCTTGCAGTTGGAACTCGGGGAGCTGTTGGGAAGGGAAGTTGACTTGGGCACCAACCTACGGGAGCCGATTTGGAGGCGTGTGCAGACAGAGCTGGTACGGCTGGCCTAGTTCAATAGCAGGACGTCAGCTCTGTGTGAAGACGGTGACTACCGTGTGTCTACAGTGCGTCTACACTGTATCAGCAGTGTGTCTACAGTGCGTCTACAGTGTGGTACTCGGCCAGAGGGCGGCGCGGTCGTCAGGGCTGTGTGAGTTCACCCAGTCCATACCCTCGGCGTGGGCCTCGTTGTAGGCTTCGGCAATTAGCCAGGCATGCCATGCATCGGCGGGACGTGCAGACTTTGCTTCATCCAGCCACAGAGCACGCTCTTTCTCGCCGATGGTGTTCCACCAGTCGATATCCTTCTCTGGGCTAGACACGTCAATCGGGAACACCCCGCCGCCTTGTTCCTCGCCGTCCTCTAGCAGCTTGAGGTTCCAGCCCCCGCCTACGCTGTCAGGCCGTGGGGTGATCTTGAAAGTGTGCATAGTCAGTCCCCTTTGGCCCACTTTATCCAGTCCCATGCATACGCACATGGGCCTAGAGCGTTATCAATAGGGCAGGCGCTTCCTCTGAGAGCTGCTGCGAACTGCGTCCGCCATGGCTCGGGAATGTCGCGGAGGGCAACCCGGTGCGGTCGCCCTTCGCGGCTATGAATGGATACCAGCTCAATCAGTTCTTCCCTCTGCATAGTCGGGCTCCTTACGGTCCTTGCGGGCATCCATCCATGCCATCCATCCGGCCCGGTGAGCGTGGGCATCGTGGCCAGCGTGGTGCCATGGGCCCTTCTTCTCATGGTAGCGGACTACGGCATGATGGAACGTCGAGGAATCGACGAGGGTGCGCAGATCGTAGCGTTCGGCCAGATTGGGCGGGTGGACACCGTTCATTGCGTCCAGCAGCAGTTCCCAATCAGTGTAGCTATCGCAGGCGATGACGACCTTACGGGGCAGGGCGGCAAACCATGCAGTAAGTCGGTCGGCCAGCTCGGCGCGGTTGACGGCGGCGCTGGCGTGGCCCAGAAGGGGAAGCACGGCGGCCCGTACAAAGTCGTTGCACCAATCAGCCCGGTAGTCGGATCGCTCTAGGTAGAGCTGGTGACAACCGTCCTCACTGACCATCCCAATGCTTATCAGGTCACAGTCGATGAAGTCGGTAAATTCGGTGTCGAGGAAGATCAGCATTACAGGAAATCTTCGAACTCTCAGCGGCGGGCCAGTGCTACCAGCACGTCGGCGTGCGTCGTCATTACTCGCTTGGCTGTTTCCAACACCAGGCGCCGGCCGGCCTTGCCAGCCAAGTCCAGTAGGATCGGCCGCACAGGTGTACGAGGTGCTTGGGATGGAATGTTATAGCGGCTGATGTCCATATGCCCATAATAGCGCGAGTACGCTACCGTGGGCGTGAAGGGGGAGTAGCCATGACTAGTATCAAAATTGCAATAAATGATAGAGCCCCTTGAGGATACTTATCAAGAGTGAAAACTAGACCTGCAATCGCGCCAAGTACGGATGGTGAAAGAAAGTGTTTCATGCGATTTCCTTATGTGGTGGCCGCAAGATTGCTGCGGATTGACACATAGGTTAGGGAAATCAGGATCTGAAGAATAGCTGGGTGGGTTGTGAAAACCCATGGAGGGGTTGTTGGATAAGGGAGGCAGGGTAACCCTACAGATAGGTACCTGGGTTACCTCTTTTCATAAATAAATCAATGGCTTAATAGGGGGGTTACTTTCCTCTCTCCGGGGTTTTCGTAGCGCCGCCCTTCTTGTTCCAGTTCGCTACTGTACATATGCGGTCCTTGGCTGCGGCCCCTAACAAGCGATGGTCAGGGTGCTCATTTAAATATTTCATCATTGCAGCACGTACTGCTGTTCCTGAATCTTTTGGGTCACCGTTTTGAGTTATCGCCAGCCAGGCCTCGTTTGCTGCGAGAAGCTCAGCGGGAGACAACGGATGAGTACGATCCAGATAAGCTGGCTGGGCAAGAGCCAAAGGCTTAGTCGTGCGTTCCATCTCAATTGTGTTGTCAGAGCTGCACTCTTGGCCCATATGGACTGGCTGGACACGCTGTAAGGATTGCTTAAGTGACCACATCTTTTTGCCCTGAGCCCATTTCATGAAAGCAGCTTGGCTAACACGGGTCAAGTGATGAACGATTAGGCTGTGTTCCGGAAGGTCAGGGAACTCGACCTTCTTGTCCCATGGGCCATGGTCGTAATCATTATGTTGTTCCCAAGCCTCTACAAAAGGCAGCGTTCCCCCGCAAACAGCTTCAGCTATTGCACGTTGGAAAGTAAACGCTTTTCTGTACTGCAGTAACGAAACTGCATGTTTCAAGTCTGAAAGGCGGACATCTACATGTTCCATTGGATCAATACCTGCCCACAACATTGCGGCTTCTTCAATGGACCACACTTCAATCAGGCGCCAATCGGAAAGGTCGGGTAGTTCATGCAGTTCCACAGAGCATCCTTGGCTATGCTTAGGAGCGTATCGCATAGTAGAACAACCCAACAGCAAGGCCTAGACCTACAGTCCAGAAGGCAGCCCGTCGCTTACCGAATAAAAATAGCAAAATACCAACTACTATAAAGATTGAACCTGGTCCCATAAAGTACGCTCCAGTAAGAAAAAGATATTTTGCCCGATAGATAGACTCTCAGTACTGCGTCTAACGGGTGTCAATAAGTTACTTTGAAAGTCGGGCTTTCCTCTGGGCGACTCTGGCGTCGGTCGTAGACTTTGGTTGTCGCGATATTCGCGTGGCCCAACCATTCTTGCACCTTAGCGATGTCAGCCCCATGGTCCAGGGCATTGGTGGCAGCAGTCGCGCGCAGCGCGTGCGGCCCAAAGCCGGCAACGTCAATCTGTAGAGCCTTAGCATAGCTGGTCAGCAGTTTGTAGACGCCGTCGGGCGTGATCGATGCTGTCTTGTTGCGGGTGTTATTGCTTGTAGGCCGAAACAGCGCGCTGCCCTTATCGTCACCGTGACCGGCTGCGTTAAGGTAAGTTGCAATCGCATTAGCGGCAGCAGGGTGAAGCGGTATATAGCGGATCTTGCTACCCTTGCCGTGCACCTGGAGGTGCTTGACACCACGACGCTCCTGGATGTCGGCTACACGCAGGGTGCACAGCTCGGTGCGGCGCAATCCGTGATAGAGCAAGGTTGCCAATAGCGCGCGATCGCGCAGCCCACGCAGTGTGGCCGGGTCGGCAACTTGTAGTAGAGCGCGTGCTTGATGGTCGCCGATCGCCGGTGTCTTACCTTCTGCGCTCGCCATTGTTGGGCGTTTCACACCGTCCACCGGATTACCCTGGATCGCATTAGCTTCGCACAGCGACTCGAACAGCGATGACAGTGCCGCCAGTTTTCTCCGGATCGACGCGCCGCTCAACGCGCGCTTCTCGAGGTCGCGGCGCCAGGCCAGCACATGGGCGCGCGCCACGTCGCGGAACTGTGCCGGATCGCTGATTCCGGCGAACGCCATAAACTCTTGCACGTCATTTTGATAGGCGCGTCGCGTTTGCGGATTGTCGATGTTGGCGAACCAGGTGAGCGCCGACGGCACTTCGGCTAGTTGGTGGAAGTCGGCCACTGTGAGGCCGGCGCCAGGCAGGCGAGATGTCGTAGTCAGGTCAGTGCCCAATGTAATACCTTCATCGATATGGGTACGGCCGCAGCGATGAGCGGCCAGGTAAAACGGTCGATAAGGAGAACCACCAGGCGGATCGCCCAATGATCTTTGCGGAAGTAGTCCAGCGGCTGCTTTTTCATGGTGGCGCGATGTGGCGTGGTCGATGCCGCCATCATGCCGTCACGACTTTGGCGTGGTTGCACACATTTTCCTAACCGACTCATCGCGCCCGCCACTAAGCTTGTTTCTACAAACTTTACTATTGATAACGCTTTTTATCAATAGTAAGAATATTCCTTAAAGGGCCCTGCACATGCATCTTTGGAAAGAAACATGTGGAGGACCCTTTAGGAAGGGACGGGATTCGAACCCGCGAAACGGCTCACACCGTTCACCCGGGTATCAGCCGGGCGCCTTCAGCCACTCAGCCACCCTGGAGAACGTCGCACGCGGCACTTTCCAGGACTGCTCAATTGGACCGTATGCCAAGGACAGCAAACCCGAGCATGTATAAGCAACGTACAAAAGGCGAAGGGGCCAGAGGCCCCTTCATTCATTACAGTGTAGGTTTGAGTCAGTGACCAGGCACCGTGTACAGGAGTGACTGTATCACCTTATAGAACCCCAGTCAAGGGGCTTCGTAAATGTTGTGCCCAATGCTACACTGAAACATCTTTTTTGGGATTGGTATGTTCACAACATCGGAATTGCACGATCTACAGCTCGTTACCTCTACGGCACGTCTTAGTTCCTACCCTCAATATCTCGGCACAACCAATGCTTCAGAGGCATATGGGGCCTATATGTGGAGCATGGCCGTCTCGACTGCTTTCTCACCAATTATTCATGCAGTGGAAGTAAGTTTCCGGAATGTTTTAAACAATGAACTTTCTTCCCATTATGGGAATGATTGGTTCAATAAATGGGTTACAAGTGACGCTAATGCTTTGCGAGCAAATGGAAAAATCGCAGTTAACCAAAAAAGTACAGGCGAAAAGCTAATAGCGGATTCAATAAAGAAAATCACTAAGCGCGACTACCCAAATGGAGCGCCACCTGGCTATAAACCATCATGGCAACGTGTTCTTGCAGAGATGAGTTTCGGATTTTGGGTAACTTTTCTAGTTAAACGATTTTGGGACGTTAATCACAAGACCAAGTTGTGGCCTAATCATACTACTGCCGTCTTTCCTGGCGCACCTACGAGCATGGGAGCAGTGGGAGCATTACACACTGCGTTTTCAGAAATGGTTGATATTCGTAACCGTATTCACCACCATGAACCATTGTGGAAGCATTCTACAGTGAACTCAAGTTCAGATGCTTTAATTTATTTAAATAATCAATTAACGTCAGCGCTCACTAAGCTTGATTATCTTGGAAGAAGCCAACGTTCTGCCTTAGAAAAATATGGAGTTATTGCTTCTATTAAAGAAATCTGCACGCAATCAGCTTTCGACCGATTTACTGGAAGAAGTCTAGGTTCTGCGACAACCTATAAAATGGCAAAAAAAGATTTACGATTGCTGAGAAAGGATACTAAAGATAACGATTGCGTTTGGGTCACCTCTGAAAGCGGTGATGCTGTACAACTTATCATTAGAACTGGAAATCGTCGTTTTTTCTAAATTTTGAGTATCGGTCTTAAAATTACTCTTGATAGTAACCTATTTTATTAATAGTAATATTGACGATGAGACTGACAAAACGTGAATAGATAGACAAAAATGTTTTAGGTTGACAAAATTAGTGTTTTCCATAATGGCCTGAAGTGACTGATGGTGAGCTCTGGCTTCGTACTCGAAGCGTCGGGTTTACGACAATCCCTAGGACTCTACCCCTTATCAACAAGATACTGGACCGATCAGCTGGGAAAGGGATGCCTGTAGCATCCACCTATCTAGCTCTATGGTGTCGAGTTTTTGACAAGGCGTTTGTAGAGATTCGTAGTCAAAAAGATCTGGCCTTAGAGTCCGGCTTTGCCGGACCTCGAGCTGAAGCGACTTGGAAAACAAGGATGAAAATCTTGGCCGAACTGGGCGTAATTTCAGTGAAGGCTGGGGTAAGAGGGGAATATCAGTACGTGCTGATGTACAACCCTCTCCAGGTCATTAGTCGGCTCTACAAAGAAAAAATGGACGACTTCGACTACCTGAGCCTGATGGACAGAATGGGGCAAATGGGCGCAGAGGATATTCCTACATAAGAGGAGTAGCGCTTTTCATGTGCACTGACTAATTTCAGTATCAACAGGCGGGAGGCCGTCGCGCTGGAATTGTCGTGTTTCGAGGGGAAATGACCCCTATACAACTCATTTCCCACCCTTCCATAGTCATCTGTGACCCGCTGTCCCGCCGCTCGTCGGTGTCTGGCGGACTAGCCAACACGCCACCGAAGTGCGGCACCCGTCGTGCGCCGGCGCATATTTCCATCGTGTTTTCACATACGCCAGGTCGGCCAGCCTAACGGGAGCGGAATGCCGTGCCCTGGCCAGGTCGACCAGGTTACTCACGTACGAGACTTGGAAATTTATGCGCCATTGATTGCCCGATTAACTTTGGTTGGGTTGGTGTCAAACCACTCAGCAATCTTAGCGTCTGTAGCTCCATCTGCCCGCATCTGACGCATCGTAGGCGTGTCATTGGGCGTAATAGCTGCGTTCGAGGTCGCAGCTATGTCATTCGTGAAGCTATCGATTTTTTTATGCATGTCTTGAATGCGAACCATTGAGTCCATCATCTCTTGAGGCTTGAGGTTTGGATTGCTAGCCAAGTCACGGATAGCTTGCTCTTTGGCTACTTCAAAGCTCTCCTTGGCTTGTCTATACCTGGCTGCGGTAGAAGCAGATAGAGGGGTACGAGCAGAGGCTTCGTTGACTGCAACTTGTGCAGATTCTGGAGTAAGTGGAGAAGTAGCCATGAGGTACATTGAATGAATTGGTAATTCATTCAGTGTACCTCATATTGCTTTGTTTTTGTAAGGAATGTGAGACTGTGCTGGTTGGGTAGGAAGGCCCCGTTACCGGAATCTTCCAATCTGGCAACCGCTGGCGTGATGAAGAACTCCCACAGCGGTTTTTGCAACCGGCTGCAAAATATCGTTGTGCCATCAACAGCGTGGATCGAGCTGCAGCGGCAAACCCGCTGGAAGCACTCAAGCGCGTCTCGCATTGGCGCGCGCGATGCCCGCCAGTTCCTGGGGCCGGTTCAAAGAAGCGATGATGTACCGTCTACGCCACGGCCCATCGGCGGTGTCTGCTGCGGCCGCGCGTCAAGACCGGCGTGTGATATGGGTACGCGAATATGACGTTGACCAAGGCGTACACCATGACCGATAGCCAACTTTAGGAGGCGCTGACTTCCATCCTGTTCAAGAACACCAAGATGCGTGGTCACGCATCACCAAGGTGGCCACGCAGTTGATCCCGCTGCTGTAGGACGGCGCCAGGTAAAGGTGGATCGCGGCCGATCCAGAGAAGAACTGCAGCTGCAATAGTGCGACGGGAAAGAAGAGATGGACCAACACATCGACACAGAGCAGGCCGAGAAGAGTAAAGAGTAGGCCTGCGCAAGAGATTGCGCAGGTAGTCAGGGGGCAGCATGTCACCGCCCGTTTACCTGTTAGATCGATTCTTTCTGCGTAACGTGATAGATAGCAGTGTTCTGAATGTTGCGCTCCTTGAACTCAATGACGATTGCACCGTCTTTTTGATTGTCCCAGTGCTCATTTGCTACTTTTTTGAACTGCCGGCCAATAGCCTTCCGGGTGTTAGGAGACAGCTGGAGCCACTTACCTCCTGTTGAAGTGCTGTAAAGCTCGTTCGCCTTGAAGCTTTTCTGGAATTCCAGACCAAGAGAAAATTTGTGCATCTTGTGCACAATTTCTTGCACAGCGTCTTCGCTGAGGTCTTGAACGGTAGTGTCATCAATGTTCACTTCCTCGTCTGGGGCCTGTTCCTTAAGGCCTCCGAGCAAACTAATCAGCAGTTCGGCTTCGACCCAGGTAATGGTTTTGGTATCAATTTCAATTTTCATAAGTCCTCGCTGTTGTAAAGAGACTCAAGCATAGGGGGTTAACCTACAGTTGTCAACTGTGCTGGGAGCTTTTTTAATCCAGCACAAATTAGGTACTGCGGGCTGGAGAGTGCAGCCTGGTACTTAGAACGGGCTTTATGTCTAATCGCCCCCCCTCATATTGCTTGTTCTTAATCTACACTTTATGCAATACTGTAGCTCACTCCTATTAAATGTGAGGCTACGTAATCATGCAAAGTGTTAGTATCGAGACGGCAAAAGCACTGGTCAGCAGCAACACCGTGACCAAGGCCATTGTGCAGTGCTTCGACGGCCGCCGTTGGGCCATCGTCCTGCGCGGCCGGGATGAATACGTGCTCAAGTCGGCCCGCCAGAATCCGCGCCCGTTCGCCAAAATCGAGACGGCGCTGACCGAGATTCAGGGGCTGGGGCTGCGTCATGCCGAGGTCGATTTTGTGAAGTGGGAGCGCATCCCTCCTGCGGCAGCAAAATAAATTGGCAACCGTATTCTGTAAATACATTCACAAAGGGTAAATCATGGCGGATAGCGTTTTGAACCAGACTGGCGGCAGCGATGTAGCGGCGGCCGACGCGACGGCACGCAAAACGCGAAAGCCTCGCGCACCAGCGAAGGGGCGCAGAAAGACCGATGTCATCCAGGTCGGCGACAACAGCCGGCAACAGATGGGCTTTTGGCCAGATGCAGTGCGAGGCGTGCCGAATGTCGCGCTTCGTGGTGCACTGTTCTCAATCAGTCGGGAACGAGAAACTTGGAAGAAGCGTAAAGAGCTGGCCTCGGTGGATGGCTACCAGATCATTTTCAAGGGGGAGCGCCTCAACCAACGGGATTTGGACCTGTGGGAAATGTTGCTGCACATCAGCCGACAACAGCCGTATGGCAAGCATATCGAATTCGTCGCAAGCGACTTGCTAAAAGCGCTGGGCCGGACGACCAGCGGCGATGAGTACGGAGACTTGAAAGAGGACATTGCGCGGCTTAGGGCCTGTTCGGTGGAAATCTTGGTGAGCGGAGAGAACACGTTCGGCGGCGGCCTGATCCAGAACTTCTACCGCGAGGAAGCTAGTCAGCGGTATGTCATCGTGTTTGACGAGGCCATAAAGAGATTGTTCGACACCGGCATTACCCATGTGGATTGGGACCACCGGATGAAGCTCAAGGACAACAGCCTAGCGAAGTGGCTGCATGGCTTTTATTCCACGCACGCAAGCCCGTTGAAATACAAGGTGGAAACGATCAAGGAGCTTTGCGGCAGTACCACCGGGCGACTGGCGGACTTCCGTGCGGCGCTCCGAAAAGCGTTGGACAAACTCAAGTCTATTGGAGCGATCACCTATTGGGACATCAATCCCAAGACTGACCTCGTGACCGTGAGAAGAAAGCCCAGCCCCAGCCAAAAGCGGCACTTGGAAAACAAGCAAGCCGCTGTCGCGAACGCGGAATTTTCCTCTAGTGACACCGGCACGCTGCCGGGATTCGACGCCCTGTAATTTCCTTCTCTCTTGTAGTACGAGGCCCTGCACATTAGTGGCTGGGCCTCGCGCGACCTCTCTCGCCCTATCAAACCATCGTGCTTTGACTCACACCTAACGCCCGAAATCTATCCTCTAACAACCCCACAGTAGTCCTCTAACAAGCTACTTGGGGCTTCTGTCACCCGTTTCCATCGTGTTCTGACTCACAGTAAGGCATCGTGCTTTGACTCACACCTAACACCCGAAATCTATCCTCTAACACCCCGTCAGCAGTCCTCTAACAAGCTGCTTGACCAAGCTTTTAGCCCCGGTTTCATCGTATTCTGACTCACAGCAGGGCATCGTGCTTTGACTCACGGCCATCGTGTTCTGACTCACACCGATTCGTGTTCTGACTCACAGCTCATCGTGCTTTGACTCACACCGTTTCATAGGGGAAATGGGGGGTAATAATAGAGTTTTTAATAGTTTTTTTAATCCGCACGGGCTGCGCCATGCGTTTTAATCCCCCCACCCCGCCCGCATTGCGGGCACCCCGTGAGGGGAAATCGAGACTGCGCCTTCGGCGCACAAGGAAGACTCAAGACTTGGTACGAGACGGCTAGTGAACGGACGGCCAGACCTTCGGCGGGATACGGACTCCGGCCGATGGCCGGACGCCTACCGGCGCGGGTCCTACCGCCTCACCCCGGCTACAGCCGGGGCTACGGGCGCCCGGCCGCCGTGATCGCCCGCCGAAATCCCGCGCCCTCACGGGACGCGGCGGCAGGCTTGTTTTGTGGTCAGTCCAGCTCAGCAAAAGCGGTTTGCCAGTGAGGTGGTCTGCGCAGGCCGGGGGTTGAGGTTGTTTTTCAAGGTTTTTCGATTCATCGAAAAAACGGCTGTAACACAGGCGGTGGGACTTCGCCGCGAAGGCGGCGAATCACAGCGCAAGCAAGCCGCCGTCAGGCGCGCGCAAGGATGAGCCACAGACACTTGCTACGGCCACCGGTCAGGAAGGCCAGCACACCATCGGCGCCCTGCGGCAGATAGAGCCGCAGGGTTCTTTGCGTTGACAGTCGCGCATCGTGCTTGCCTCATACCGCGAAAAGATGCCTTGCAGACGCGCTACGGGGGCCTTGGCGCGGTTTTTGGAGTTAGATAGTGGCTTCATATCATCTTGGCTTCTTAAACGTCTCAGAAGCCTGTTTTTGGCCCTACCGGGACAATGAGTCATATGTGGGCCAGTTGCGGATCAGTCGAGTAGAGGTGGATTACGAGCGTTTCAGCTTGAAAATAGCTACCAATTAGCTACCAAATAGCTTGTCTTTTTGACGGGTTCAGGGGCATAATGGATACCAGATAGCTACTAGGTAGCTTCTTGGTACCCTTAAACTCAAGGAGAAAATCATTCCTACTATCGTCTTTGTGAGCCCGAAAGGCGGGGCGGGCAAAACCACTTCCGCATTGGTGTTGGCATCGCAGCTCGCCCGCGTGTCCGAAGTCACGGTCATCGATGCTGACCCGAACCGGCCGATTGCTACATGGGCGAAAGGTCCGAATACCCCAGCAAACCTCACCGTGGTCGATGACGCGGACGAAGAAAACATCATCGACAAGATCGAGGACGCGGCTGCAAAGACGCCATTTGTGATCGTTGACCTTGAGGGTACAGCGTCCAAGATTGTGGTTATGGCCGTCAGTCAAGCTGATTTCGTGATCGTGCCGACGCAAGGTTCCCAGCTCGATGCCGAGCAGGCCGGGCGCGCTTTCCGGGTGATCCAGCAGCACGAAAAGATGGCCCGGCGCAAACTGCCGTATGCCGTGCTGTTGACTAGGACCAATCCTGCGATCCGGACGCGCACGCTTGCACATATCGAAAAAGGGCTGGTCGATGCAGGAATTCCGGTGCTGAACACCGAAATGCACGAGCGAGAGGCGTTCAAGGCGATGTTCTCCTTCCGTCAGCCCTTAAACCACCTGAGCGCTGTTGATGTGGCGAATTTGGACAAGGCGATTCTCAATGCTGAGGCATTCGCCAAAGAGGTAATCGATATGTTGAGAAATGGACAGAAAAACGGGGTGGCAGCATGAGCAGTGATCGAGTAAGCCCGTTCGGAGACCTTGCAGACTTTGCTCCGAAGGACAAGAAGGCCCCCGGTCTCGACGAAAAGGCAGTCATCGAACAAGTAGCGGCCGACAATGGCTTTCCAAGCCGTCAACCAGTTAAAGCGGTTCCGAAGCAGCAACAGCGGCGGCACCGGACTGGCCGTAATCAGCAGATCAACATCAAGGCCACTGCGGAGACTATCGACCAGATGAATCGGATGGCCGACGATCTAAGAATCCCTCTCGGAGAGGTCTTAGAGCGGGCTTTAGATGCGCTTGAGAAAGCTACCTAGTAGCTACCAGATAGCT
>NZ_JAFVIM010000040.1:0-27901 GCF_017582745.1 Massilia oculi | reverse complement strand
CGGCTTGCTTGAGGATGGCGATGATCTGGCTGTCGGTAAAACGGGACGTCTTCATGTAGAGCTTTCTGTTCTTAAGTAGAAAATTCTACTTCTAAACGCGCTCTTTCTGTGGGGGGATTACCCGACCATATAAACAAGAAGCGGAGCCAGTGGGCCAAGGATGGCTTGTATCTGTATTATCTGCCGCCCTATAGCCCTGAACTCAATTGAATCGAGATTTTGTGGAAGCGCGCCAACCATTACTGGCGCCGCTTCGTTGCCAAGAACGGCACAGATCTGCTTGATGAGGTTCAGTCCTTGATGAGCGGCTTCGGGAGCAAACTCACGATGAATTTTGGGTGACTACTTAGCGTTAACTACCAGACAGGCGCCCTTAGCGTTCGTAGTGCTTCGGAAACAGTTTGTGGACGCTACAGCAACGTGGGTAGTGCATGCCACGGAAGAGGTCAGTGGCTTCAAGAATCGGCGGCACTTCTCGGAACAGCACGATGCCATGGCAAGCAAAACTATTGAAGCCAATATCCGTTTCGCTTCACATTGAACTGGTAGAGGTCGATCTCTTGCCGGGTAATAGCTGAGTCCGATGTGACGGACAGTGTCGAGTCGTAGCCGATCGCCCCCGCCGCGGGGCTAGGGACGCCGTCTTTTGGAACCTCTACGCCGAAGAAATTGAGCGAGAAGCCCTGATTGTCTCTGCGGCACGCTATCGTAAAGCGCCCGAGGTAGCTGCCTGAGAGGTAGCTTTTCGCAAAGGTGCTGCCGCTGATGTCGCGCGTTTCGCCGTCGACCGCCAAAGTCATCTTGCCGCGCTGCTCGGTGAGCTTGAGTTCACGGTCTTGGCACTTACCCTCAAGTATCGAACGCTCGATCTGCGGGACGTGGTAACTGTCGTCCGAGCTTACGATAACGGTAGTAGTCAAGGCGGCGGCAAACAACAAGGCTGTAAGCATGAACGGAGTCCCAGGGTTGTGCGTGATCGATTATTGCATCACCGAGAGGCGTCGACAATCACAGATGTTTCATTCGGAACCAGTATACCGGTTGCGTTGACCAAATAGCAAATCCGTGCTTTCCAGGACGCCAGCGGACGACGGGATCTTGCAGTGATTCAGCCCGGTACGCGTCCCATGCACAGGGCCGCGCACCGGCACTACCTACAGTTTCATATCCTTAGTTGTGATCTCCCGATGAGGCACCAACATTGCGCGCTTCATGCAGGGAGCGTTCGTGTAACAGACGCCACGCTGCCGGGATGACGAACAAGGACAGCAGCGGTGCAGTGACCATTCCGCCGATCATCGGCGCCGCAATGCGCTGCATGACTTCTGAGCCGGCCGCGCTTCCGAACATGATGGGAAGCAGCCCGGCCACGATGACTGCAACCGTCATCGCCTTGGGACGTACCCGCAGGAGCGCACCTTCCGTGATCGCTTCCATCACCAGTTCGCTGGTCAAAGCACGCCCGGCATCGAGCCGGCTCTGGAGCGCATTGCGCAGATAGACCTGCATGACGACACCAAACTCTGCCGCGAGCCCTGCGAGCGCGATAAACCCGACCGCAGTTGCAACGGACACGGCGTGGCCAAGCAGCCAGACCAGCCAGAACCCGCCGACGAGTGCGAACGGCACGGTCGCCATCAGAAGGAGCGCTTCCGCCGTGGAGCGGAAGGCCAGGTATAGCAATAGGAAGATGACCAGCAAGGTAAGCGGGACGACGGTCTTCAAGCGCTCGGAAGCGCGCTCGAGATATTCGAACTGTCCCGACCAGCCGACGGAATAACCCGGCGGCAGCGTGACCTTTTCCCGGACGCGCTCCTGCATTGCGCGAACGGCAGTCAAAAGGTCGACACCGCGGACATCGACATACACCCAACCGGACAGGCGCGCGTTTTCGCTGCGGATCATCGGAGGCCCGTCCATCACGACAATCGTCGTCACGTCGCCTAGGCGGATCTGCGCGCCCCGCGCGGTGACGACCGGCAGTTCGCGCAAGGCCTGAACCGAATCGCGGTAGTCCTGCGGATAGCGCACGTTGATCGGGAAGCGCTGCCGCCCGTCGACGACTTCGCCCACGTTGTCGCCACCGATCGCCGTCGATACGACCGTCTGGATGTCGGCCACGCTCATGCCATAGCGCGCGGCGCGCAGCCGGTCGATGGTCACGTCGATATAGCGGCCGCCGCTGAGCCGTTCGGCAAGCGCGGAGCTGACGCCGGGGACCGTCTTGACGGCGGCTTCGATGGCCGTCGTCACCTTATCGATCTGGCCCAGGTCCGGCCCGGAAACCTTGATGCCTACCGGCGTCTTGATACCGGTGGAGAGCATGTCGATGCGGTTGCGGATCGGCGGCACCCACACGTTCGATAGCCCAGGCACCTTCACGATGCGGTCAAGCTCCTCCACCAGCTTTTCGGTGGTCATACCCGGCCGCCACTGGTCCTTCGGCTTGAACTGGATCGTCGTTTCGAACATTTCCATCGGCGCCGGGTCGGTCGCGGTCTCCGCGCGACCCGCCTTGCCGAAAACGGTCGCCACCTCGGGCACTGTCTTGATCAAGCGGTCGGTCTGCTGCAACAATTCGCTTGCCTTTGCGGCGGACAGGCCTGGCAGGGCCGAGGGCATGTAGAGGAGGTCGCCCTCGTTCAGGGGCGGCAGGAACTCGCCGCCCAGCCGCGAGATAGGGATGGCCGTCAGCAGAAGCGCGATCATGGCGATACCCAGCGTGGTTTTCGGGTGCCGGAGACTGGCGTCGAGCAGCGGGCGGTAACCCTTGATGAGCAGGCGATTGATCGGGTTGGCGGACTCCTTCGGGATCCGGCCCCGGATGAGATAGCCCATCAGTACAGGAACCAGGGTAATGGCCAGTCCGGCGGCCGCCGCAAGCGTGTACGTCTTGGTGTAGGCAAGTGGCGAGAACAGCTTGCCCTCCTGGGCTTCGAGCGCGAACACGGGGATGAAGGAGAGGGTCACGATCAGGAGCGAAAAGAACAGTGCCGGCCCGACTTCGACCGATGCCTGGGCAATGATTTCCCAGCGGGTCCTGGCGTCGGGCGCGCTGGCCGCGTTGGTTTCCGCATAGCTCTCGAGGTGCTTGTGGACGTTCTCGACCAGGACGAGCGCGGCATCGGTAGCGGCGCCTACGGCGATCGCGATGCCCCCAAGTGACATGATGTTCGCATTGACACCCTGGTAGCGCATGACGATGAATGCCGCCAGCACGCACAAGGGCAGGGTGAGCACGGCCACGAGCGCGCTACGCACATGGAACAGGAAGACCGCGCACACGATCGCGACTACGATGAACTCTTCAACGAGCTTGCTCCCCAGGTTCGCCACCGATGCCGAGATCAGCGTCGACCGGTCATAGGTCGTGACGATCTCCACACCTTCCGGGAGCGAATGCTTGAGCGTTTCGAGCCTGGCCTTGACGGCGTCGATGGTGTCGAGTGCGTTCTTCCCGGACCGCATGATCACGACGCCGCCGGCGACCTCGCCCTGGCCATTGAGCTCGGCGATACCGCGCCGCATCTCGGGCCCCAGGCGCACCGAGGCGACGTCCCCCAGTAGGACCGGCGTGCCGGCTTCGTTCGCGTTCAAGACGATGTTGCGGAAGTCCTCCAGAGAACGTAGGTAGCCGTGCGAGCGGACCATGTACTCGGTTTCCGCGATTTCGACGACGGAGCCTCCGGATTCCTGGTTGGCCTGAGCGACCGCATCGAGCACCCAGGTGTGTGACATGCCGAACGCGCGCAAGCGGTCCGGGTCGAGGACGATCTGGTATTGCCGGACCATGCCGCCGATGCTGGCGACTTCCGCGACGTCGCGCACCGTCCTGAGCTCGAACTTCACGAACCAGTCGTTGAGGGCGCGCAGCTGGCTGAGGTCGTGCCGGCCGGTCCTGTCGACCAGCGCATACTCGAATACCCAGCCGACGCCGGTACCGTCGGGTCCCAGTTCGGCCCGCACGCCGGCGGGAAGGCGGTTCTGTACCTGGTTGACGTATTCCGTCACACGCGAGCGCGCCCAGTACAGGTCGGTCGCGTCATCGAACAGCACGTAGACGAACGAGTCGCCGAAGAAGGAGTACCCCCGCACCGAGGTCGCTCCGGGCACGGACAGCAGGGCAGTGGTCAATGGATACGTCACCTGGTCTTCGACCAGCTGCGGCGCTTTGCCGGGAAACTGGGCGCGAATGATGACCTGGGTGTCGGAAAGGTCGGGCAGGGCGTCGAGCGAGGTCGTGCGCAGCGAGTGGACGCCCCATGCCGCTAGCAGGGCGGCGGCAAGGAGAACCCAGACCCGGGCGGCGATCGACGCGCGGATGATGCGCGCGATCATTGCTTGCCGTCCTTCGCTACCACGACCCGCTTGAGCAGGTAGCCATCGGCACCCTCGACAAAGTCGAATTCGACGGTCTGGCCAGCCTGGATGTCCTTGAATGCATCAGGCGCAGGCTTCATGAAATCCATCGTCATGGGCGGCCATTGCAGTGTCGGGACGGGCCCGTGCGACAGCGTGATGGCATCTTCCGAGACCTGCTCCACCTTGCCGACCGCCGTATGTACCATTGCCGCTTTGCCTGGCTTGTCTGGCTGTGCAGCGGCGTTCGGCGACTTCTTCATGGCGTCCATACGGTTGGGTGCAGGCGTCTGGGCCCCGCCGCCATTGGTGGGTGCCGCCGGCATTTCACTTTCGAACTTGGGGAGGACCGATTTCAGGTTCGCTTCGGAATCGATCAGGAACTGCCCCGAGATGACGACTTTCTGGCCTTCGTCCACGCCGCTCAGGATCTCGGTGTCATTCCCGATCTCGCGGCCGGTTGTCACGACCACAGGACGCAGGCTGTCGCCCTGAGCGACCAGTACGATGGAACGTGTACCCGATGCGATCACGGCCTCGGTCGGAACCATCAGGCGCGGCTGTGCTGCAGCAGCGCTCAGCCGGACGCGCATCAGCATGCCAGGCATCAGTGATGCGTCGCGGTTGTCCAGTTCGATGCGGGCCTGGGCAGTCCGGGTAGCGGCGTTCACGCCTGGCAGGATTTCACGCACCTTGCCTTCATAGGTTTGCCGGGCATTGCCTTCCGCCGTCGCGCTCACCCGCATGCCGGCTCGAGCGGAGCCGATCAGGGCTTCCGGCACCTCGGCAAGCAGCCAGACGGTTTGCATGCCGACTACCTTGGCGATGGTCATGCCCGGTGTTACCTGGGCGCCTTCACGCACCCCGAGTTCGCTGACGACCCCGGAAACGGGGGAGGTGAGCAGCTGGTGCGTCTGCACACGCCCGGTACGCTCCAGCTCCGCGACAAGAGAGTCGGGGATCGAGAGTGCGCGCATGCGCTGGCGAGCGGCGGAGGCAAGCGCTGTGTCGCCGCCCCGTCTGAGCGCAAGATACTCCTCCTGGGGGGCGATCCATTCCGGGACGAATACCGAAGCGACGGACTGACCGCGCTTGATCTGCTGGAGTGGCGTGCGAACGTGAAGCCTGTCGATGTAGCCGGCGGTACGACTCTGGATGACCTCCTCGCGGCTGGCATCGAACTGGGTCGTGCCGACCAGATCGAGCGACTCGGTGACTACCTCGCGCCGCACGGTCGCGAACCGGATACCGAGATTCTGCTGGAGGGTCGGCGAGATCCTGACCCCGGTCGTTTCACCGCCGTCGGCGTACACCGGGACCAGCTGCATGTCCATGAACGGGCTTTTCCCGGGCTTGTCGAAGCGTTTTCCGGGAACCATCGGATCGTGCCAATACAGGACGCGCCTGCCCGGATCCGATGGGGAGGCGGTGGCCGGCGCGCTCCTGTCGCCGTGTCCGCCGGAGCCGCCTGGAGACCTGTTCGCGCCCAGCCAGTAGCCCCCATACCCGATCAGGGCACCCGCAGCAGTAAGGATCAGAGTCTTCGTTGCAAGGGAGCGCTTCATTTGCCAGTCCTCCCGGCACTTGCCAAGTCCTGCGGAAGCAGGCGCAGTTCCAGTCCCGCCCACACCAGTGCGGCCTCCAGCTCGAGCGCATTAACCTGCAGCCTGCGCGCGAGAGCGGCACGCCGGGCTTTGAATACCGAGGTCAGCGTTCCCATCCCGCCGCGATAGTCGGCCAGCGCGGTCTCGACCTGCCGTGCCGCCGTCGGCAGCAGTTCCTTCTCGAGCCGGGCGATGCGGCGCTTCAGGCTCTCGAGCTGCCCCAACTGGGCCTCGATAGCCGACCGTGTCTCGAGCAAAGCCTCCTCGTACTCCAGCCTTGCCCGTGTGCCCAGTTCGGCTTTCTCCGCGATCTCGCGGTCCTGGCGCTGCGCCCGGTGGATGGTCAAGGGGATGCTGACGCCAAACGAAACCATGTTTGAAAACTGTCCGCCGCGCTGGGCGAAGCCGGCTTCGAATGACCAGTCGGGCCGGCTTTCTTGTACGGCCGCGCCCGCGTCGGCGTCGGCCAGGTCGACGGCGCGGCGTGCGCCGAGGATGGCCGGATGCATGCTTTCCAGGTTCGACATCGCCAAGCGGGTTGCCGCAGTGTCCAGATTCGGCCCCTCATCAGACACGGCCCTGGAGTCGGTGCGGGTCCAGCGGCGCAGCTGGAGGAGCGCGGTCTGCAGGTCCTGCTCGGCCGCATCGACGTCGTCGCCGCTGAGCACGAGCTCGGCTCTTGCCTGAAGGACGTCGCTGGCCGAGGCCTTGGCCCCGCGATGCGATGCCTGGAGGGCCGAAAGTTCGCTTTCCATTTCGTGCGCAATCGACCTGGACAGGCCGACCGCTCGCTGCTTGTACAGCACGGTCAGCCACGCTTTTCCGGTCTCGACACGGATATTCGCGACCTTGTCGAGATGCGCCGCCTCGGCGGCCTCGACCGTGCGGCGTGCCACCTGCGTCCGGGCCTCCCGCTTGCCGCGGGAAACCCATTGCTGTTCGATGCCGATCCGGCGCATTGTCATGAAATCGGCTTTGGGGCGGAAGCGGTCCGGGCCCGTTACGGGCAGGTTATCGATGCCCAGTTTCAGGGTAGGGTCGGGCAACTGGTCCGCGCGCGCGGCAGCATGCTCGCTTGAGGCGACCGAGGCCTGTGCCGCCTTTGCTGAGGACGAAACGGACGTTGCAAGTGCCAGGGCTTCGTTCAGGGAAAGCCCAACGGGGGCAGCAGATGCGCCCCTCGGAACAAGTAGGAACAAGGCCACGACCAGAGCGTGGCCAAGGCGTGCGGGCTTGGCCGGCACGCCATGACGTGACATGAGATAAGAATACATACATCCTCCGCGAATGAAAACGAGCGCCGGCAACTGGCCGGGCACATGCCAGACGGGAGGTGGTCAGACTCGGATACGCAGAGTTCGCAGGTAGGGCGGGTCAGCGTCCGGCGCGGGGAGGTCGCCGAGCCAGGGCAGGGAGACCGCAAGCGTCGAGACGGGTGCGACGATCCGAACGAGGCCGGCGGGAGACAGCAGGCTCAGCGCAGGAGCCGGGTTATGGTGGTCGACGGACGCCTTGGTGTCAGCCGAGAACTCGGCACAATGGACGGGGCGCTCCATGTCCATGCCGGCGCAGAGCTCCCCATCCATCATCTGCATGGGCGCCTGCTTGCCGACTATCTCCGGGCACACGTACGATGCCATCGCCATGCCCGACGTCATGAAGGTCATGACGAGGAGAAGTGCAATGCATCTGAACAGTGCGGGGAAGGAGCGTCGCATCGGGTTTGGAAAGGTAACGGCGGTCCGTGACATTCTAGCCGTATTTCACAGCTTGATACGTGAGACGGATGAAGAAAAGTCTCACTTCTTAACTAGGCAGCCGACTAGTCGTGATCTTCGCTTAACACGGATGTGGCCTTCCCCCACCTCGCTCGAATGTTACCTATGCGGCCCTCCAGCAATGCTCAACGCTACATGCAGAATGCCGCGCGAAGGGAATAGACGACCGCAACGTCTCGTTCGACGATTTCAAGGTGTAACGCGACCGCAGTAGGGAACGTTGTGTTTACCTTGCGTGTTCGCTTAGGCAAGTACCGATTGACTCAAAGCAGCTTTACATCGCATTCGAACAAGTGGCCCGTCGAGTGTGGCGTGCTTGGTGCCCGTGCGAAACGTGTGGAATGGTGTTCGATGACCATGCTAAGGTTGCCATATGCACCACCGGTTAAAAACCTTCTTGCTTTGCCTATTGTTCGTGACCCTGCCGATACAGAGTATCGCCGGGGTCGCGCAGTTCGCTTGTAGCATGGCGCATCATCAAGTTGACCCCGACAGCGCTCAACAAGTTGTATATCCCACGCCTGAAATCTCGGCGAACCTTAGTGATATCGTCACCTCTGGAGACGACGCTGCGTCTGGCGATTGTGAGCGCATGCGTAGTCACAAGGGCGCGAATTGCGGAACATGTTCCGGGTGCTGTATTGGTAGCTATGCGCCTCCACCAGTTTTCAGCCTCGCTGCTGTGCAAGATTCGGCTGTAACTGCCAAGCCAAAAGCCACTTTCTCCTTCACTGGTCATTTCCCGCCACGGCTGGAGCGACCGCCACGATCCTCTCATTCCCTCGCATCATAGTAGGCTGGTCCGCGGCGTGCCTGTTCCTCGATTCAAGCATGCCAGGGCAGCGCTGGCCGTTGGACAATCTGTTCCATCAAGCTGATGCCGAATCACGCCGTACTTGCTACTTCATTAGTGGCAGTATTGGCTGGCCTACTTTGCGCACCCATAGCCAAAAATTTTTGACGAAGCCCGATGCGTTGCATTCCGCATTCTGGGTCGTCAAATGATCTATCGATTAATCGGAGAACCAGATGAATTCGTTCGATATCGACGCTAGCTGCAATAGCAACTGGCGCCGCCGCTTCCTGCAGGGTGCCGGTGCAGCGATCGGTCTTGCAAGCTTGAATCCCCGTTCACTCTTTGCGCAGCCTAGCGACCGGGGGACTCTGCGCGGGACCGACTTTGACCTAGTGATCGCTCCCATGCCCGTCAACTTTACGGGCGCCGCGCGGATCGCTACCGCGGTAAATGGCCAGGTTCCTGCCCCGATTTTGTGTTGGAACGAGGGCGATACCGTGACCATCCGGGTCACCAACCAACTGCAGACCGTTAGCTCCATCCATTGGCATGGAATCTTGCTTCCGGAGGAAATGGACGGCGTTCCGGGAATAAGCTTTTCAGGCATTGCGCCAGGTCAGACCTTCACCTACCGGTTCAAAGTGCAGCAAGCAGGCACATACTGGTATCACAGCCACTCAGCCTTCCAGGAGCAGACAGGATTGTACGGTCCGATCGTTGTGCTCCCAAAAAACGGTGAGCTAGTTTCGGCCGACCGTGATTACGTAGTCATGCTGTCGGACTGGACCGACGAAAAGCCTGAGCGCGTACTCGCTAATCTTAAAAAGATGAGCGACTTCTTCAATAACAAACAGCCGACGTTCGGTGAGTTTATGCAAGATGCCCAGCGCATGGGTGTTTCGGGCGCGGTTGAAAAGCGCAAGATGTGGAATCAGATGCGCATGATGCCGACTGACTTCAGCGATGTCACGGCTAGCCGGAACATCAGTAGCGCACTAAGGTACCTGATCAACGGCTCGACCTCAGAGAGCAACTGGACTGGAATATTCAGCCCTGGCGAGAAGGTTCGACTTCGGATCATCAATGGTTCGGCAACGACTATCTTCGATCTGCGCATTCCAGGTTTGAAAATGACCGTCGTTACCGCCGACGGGCAGGATGTGGAGCCGGTGACGGTCGACGAGATTCGTGTTTCGGTAGCTGAAACCTACGATGTCATCGTCGAGCCGACTGAAGAGCAGGCTTACACAATCTTCGCTCAGTCCATCGGCCGCTCCGGATCGGTACGCGCAACCCTCGCACCCCGCCAAGGGATGCAGGCACCTGTTCCGGAAATTGACGAGGCACACTGGCTCACTATGGTTGACATGATGGGAGCAATGGCCATGTCGGGCGCAAATGGCGGCCACGGCGGCCATGGAGCAATGCAAAACTCGTCCTCATCCAGTACGGCAAGTCGTGAGGCCATAGCGACGCACCAAAACCATGCACAGGATGCGCCGACAGCGGCTGACTCGCATGCAGGCCATGGCCAGTCGACGACAGCATCGACGTCCAAGCCAGCTCAAGCGCCGAAGGTACGTCATGCGCGAACTGAGTATGGCCCGGGCGTTGACATGCGTGTTGACATGCCCAGGACGAATCTGGACGACCCTGGCGTGAACCTGCGGGATAACGGCAGGCGGGTACTGACCTATGCAGACTTGCGTACGGTTGGAGGACCAGTTGATCCTCGGGAGCCCACGCGGGAGATTGAACTGCACCTGACAGGGAACATGGAGCGCTTCATGTGGTCGTTCGATGGCCAGAAATTTTCGGAGTCCCTGCCAATTCATTTCAGGTATGGCGAGCGGTTGCGCGTTGTGCTTGTCAACGACACGATGATGAATCACCCGATCCACCTGCACGGGATGTGGAGCGAGCTTGAATCTGCAACCGGACAATTCCAGGTGCGCAAGCACACCATTAACGTTCAGCCCGCGCAACGCGTCAGCTTCCGGGTGACCGCAGATGCGCCGGGCCACTGGGCTTTTCACTGTCATCTGCTTTATCACATGGAAGCCGGAATGTTCAGGGAGGTAGTAGTGTCATGAAGAATCAACTGAGGAAGCCGATTCCTTATGCCTTGGTGATCGCCTCGCTTTTTTCGCAGAATGCTGCCGCGCAAGCGACTGCGTCCGTCCAGCAGGTCCCCTCGGTGCAATCATTGACGGGGGACACTCACTCGACAATGGATCATGCGGCCATGGGTCACGTGACACCGCCGAGCTCTCCAGCTAAGCCTGTTCTGCAACCAGCAGTGCCTGCAAAACCAGATGCCAGACAAAGTTCTGGACAAGCAGCTCATTCTGTCCCAACGGAAGCAAAGACATCACGGGCGGAACAGCAGAATCAGCAACAAGGACAAGGATCTGAACATACTGGCCATCATACGACAGCTCCAGCCAATCGCTCAGGCACGCCTACGGCTCCGGAACCAGGAAACGTTGGGCAGCCGGTAAGAGAGCAGAGCCCGGCTTCAGGGCACGCAGGACACGCGATGCCAGCGCAAGCAAGTCCGACAGTGCAGGGGCAACGCAACGCGCCTCAAGCGCAGAATATGGATCACTCGGCGATGGGCCATGCACCGCCCCCCGGAGCGTCCGCCAGTAACGCCCATGCTGGGATGGATCATGCCGCCCAAGCCATAGTTTCGCCCGCCGCCGGCGGACAGGACATGCAGATGGGGCGCATGCAAGGCGGTCCACCGCCGGCCGACGCGCGCGACCCGAACGCGTATAACGAGGGCACGAAGTTCGCGCACCTCGGTAATCATGAGATGAACGACAACGCGCCATTCTGGAAAGTCCTGTTCGACAAGGCCGAGGCGGCGAAAGGCGACGGTGAGCAAGGCCAGAATGTGGAGTTCGAGGCCTGGTATGGCAACGACTACGACAAGGCCTGGGTGAAGGCGGAAGGCGAGCGCCGTGGCGAGGCACTTGAGTCGGCGCGCACTGAGCTCTTATGGGACCGGGCGTTTGCAACATTCTGGAGCACGCAAGTAGGTGTCCGGCACGATAGCGGCGAAGGCAAAAGCCGTAACTGGTTAGCCTTTGGCGTGCAGGGCCTGGCTCCCTACTGGTTCGAGACCGAGGCGACAGCGTACTGGCGTCCTGGCAGCGGCTTGGCAGCACGCCTGAGTGTCAAGTACGAGGTTCTATTCACTTCCCGACTGATCCTTGAGCCCGAGGTGGAAGCGAACCTTTACAGCCGTAGCGATCCGGAACGTGAGATAGGCAGCGGCCTGTCCGACATCAGCGCGGGCCTGCGGCTGCGTTATGAAGTCACACGCCAGTTTGCACCTTACATCGGGGTGACATGGAGTCGGCAATTCGGCGAAACCGCCGACTTCACGCGCATTCGTGGGCGGGGCCAAAGCGAGGTGCAGGCTGTTGCCGGCATCCGGTTCTGGTTCTAGTTCTGGATTGAGTAAATAAAGAAGCGAATTCGTATGAGACACGCTGAAAAGCGTGCGGGATTAATGGAAGAGGCAACCTTTCAATGAACGCTTAAGGAGAAGATCATGATCCAAAATCAGTTCCAATCGTGCATTCAGGCTTGCTACGAATGCGCTCAAGCCTGTGACACATGCGCTGCGGCCTGCCTTCAGGAACCGGATCCAAAGATGATGGCTCGCTGCATCGAACTGGACAACGAGTGCGCTGCGATCTGCCGTCTTGCTGCGCAGCTCATGAGCCGCTCGACCGAGCACGCAATTCAAGTGTGCCAGCTGTGTGCCGACATTTGCGAAGCTTGTGGGGACGAGTGCGCGCAGCACCAGGCGCAGCATTGCCAGGATTGCGCTGCCGCATGCCGCCGTTGCGCACAAGAGTGCCGAAACATGAGTCAGTCGGCCGCTGGAGCCGCATCGATGTCTGGATCGCAAATCGGATCCCACTAAGCGTATGGGCTGCAGTCATCGATGGGATGAAAACCGACTGTAGCCCCTTTTTGGAACAAGTATTGCATTCAAGGAGAGCAGATTATGGCAAATAACATGAACAGGGCAAAGGATGCACAGGATGCGGGCGCCCGGGCATTGGAGCGGGTTGGAGCACAGCACGCAAAACGTGATGGCATCTCTTTTGATTTCGACGCTGGTAGCGCCCCTTATGACTATGCAATCCGTGTCGGCACTGGCGCAGTCAATACATTGTCGGGCAGCGAAACGCGTGATTATCTGTGGGGCCTGGGCGGCGATGATGCGCTCGATGGCGGTGCTGGTGAAGACAATCTCTTCGGGGACGCAGGCGCCGATCTGCTCGTCGGCGGCGATGGTGGCGACCGGATGATGGGAGGGATGGGTAATGACCGGTTGTATGGAGGTGCTGAAGCAGACGGTCTGATGGGAGGAGCGGGTAACGACTTGCTTGACGAGGGCGAGGGCCATGGCGACCTCAACGGCGGCGCCGGCGACGACATCCTGATCGGGGGCTTGGGCGCGGACGCTTTCATGATCTCGCCCGACAGCGGCAATGACGTCATTCGCGACTTCACTGCTGGGCCAGGAATGTTCGATCACCTCGCGATCAACGGCCTGAGCTGGGCGGACCTTTCGTTTGCCGACACTCCCGACGGTGTCAAGATCAGCTGGGACGGCGGTTCGGTGCTCATGAATGGAGTGACAAAGGCGGATTTATCGCAAGACGATTTCATGTTTGCCGAGTCTCCTGAGCTTCCACCCTCCTCACGCCCGGCTGACGCTCCTACGCCTGAGCGGCCGACTATGAGCGAAGAAGGACCTGTGATTAACGGTTCGGACAGAAGCAATCCAGCGTTTGATCGCATCGCTGATGCAATGTTAAGGCGTGATACACCGGTGCAGTTCGGCTTTACCGGTGATGAAACCTACAGGGTGAAAGTAGGTACGGAGGTCGCAGACACCTTCGATGGGGCCGAGACATGGGATCACTTTTTTGGTCGCGATGGCAACGACCAGCTCTTCGGCAATGGTGGTGACGATATCCTCCAAGGCGACGCAGGCGACGATAGCCTGGAAGGTGGCGCAGGGTCTGATAGGCTCGACGGCGGGATGGGTAATGACCAACTTGACGGTGGCGATGCGGAAGACGAGGTCATGGGAGGGGACGGTAACGACGTCATCGATGCGGGCGCTGGTCACGACATGATTGAAGGCGGCATGGGTAACGATACCATACGCGGCGGTACTGGCGCAGACGCATTCATGGTCATGCCTGACAGCGGTAACGATGTCGTACTTGACTTCGAAGCGCGTGGTGCTGCCCAAGGGGCTTTCGATCACATCGCATTCATCGACATCATGCCAGACCAGGTATCTGTCCAGGATGCGACGGCTGGTGCCTTGATCTCGTGGGACACGAATGGGGATGGCGCGGCGGACGGTTCGGTCTTGCTGCAGGGTGTCTATATGGCGGATCTACGCCAGTCCGACTTCATGTTTAATGAAGAGCCTGCCTTTATCGCTGGGGTAAGTACGGTTGGCTCTAATTACGTCTTCCCGCTGTAAGGCCAGACGCCTTGCATGAGCTGTCAGTGACATCTTAGGCATCTTTTAATGCTTTAGATGTCACTGCTTAAAATTGCTATTAGCGTAGTATCGGGGAAGGTAAAAACACAACTTAAGTTTCCGTTCTTTGAGGTGACTGATGGTGGCATTGAAAACATTGCTTCTGGCGGCCGTGATAGTAATTGCCGCTGGATTCGCGTTTATATACTCTGGCTTATATAATATTGCGGCAAATGATATGCATACGGCGCCAGTCCGTTGGGCGCTTGAAACTACGCGCAACCAGTCAATTGATCGTCGTGACGACAGTATAAGGGTCCCTGCCGATCTCGCTGACATGCGACGAATCGAGAACGGCGCGAGGTCGTACGCAGCAATGTGCCAGATATGTCATCTCGGGCCTGGTGTCGAGCCAACGCCAATACACCTTGGGTTAAATCCGCAACCACCTTTATTTACCAAAGAAAATAGCCATCAGTCAGACGAGAGTTTGTTTTGGATTATAAAGAACGGTATCAAGATGACAGGGATGCCTGCGTGGGGAGCGACACACAGCGATAAAGAGCTATGGGATATCGTTGCTTTTCTCAAGAAGCTCCCTGAATATTCAATCGAGCAGTACGAAGATCTTAGTGGTCGCGCGGAGCACAACAGTAACCCGAGTTCGACACATGCGAATGGAGATTCCCCCGCTCATTCGCACTAGCAGTTTATTCCATAAAAAGCACTCGCACTGATGAATCTTCGAGCCTGAAGATTTTTTCACTCAACATGACAGGAGTAGCCATGAATAGTTATTTGCGGTTCGGTACGATGATTGCAGCATCTACGGTGGTAATGTTTGGCTTGATGTATTTGAACGTCTATGAGTCGGCGCATATATTTTTCAGCGAAACTCGGCTGTATATGGCCTTAGTGATGGGCGCGGCAATGGCGGTAGTTATGCTCGGATTTATGCTCGGCATGTACTCAAATAATAGGCTCAATGTAGGTATCTTTGTCGGCAGCATCGTATTGTTTGCGGTGGCGTTATGGCTGGCACGCAGTCAGAGCACAGTCGATGACGTGTCTTGGATGAAGGCAATGATTCCTCACCATTCGATTGCGATCTTGACCAGTGAGCGAGCGAATATTTCCGATCCACGCGTGCAGAAACTCGCTGATCAAATCGTCGAATCGCAGAGGAGGGAAATAGCGGAGATGAAAGCTCTTATTCTAGAGCTTGAGGGAAAATGAAACGCTGCGAGATCTGAATTTTTTGCCAAAAAAATATGTGTAAGACACCGTCGAGACACGGAATGTCTTTGTTCAGGTCCAATTTTTAAAAGCGGAAGTGATTCGAGGCAAACGAGGAGATAGAGCGCGGTAGAGGCTGATTTTCAGGTAAGCGCCATCTTGTTGTGCGTTGCGTACATCGCTGCGCGCGTATCACAACAGGGGACATCTGATGCTGAGTTCACTGTGTTTTGCTGGATTCGCCGTCAGATTTCGCTGTACAAGCGAGGAGCAATGCTCCTCGTTTCGAAGTATCAGGCGCAAGGCTTGCGATTACTTAGCCTTCCTAGAGGACCAATGCACGTGCACGATGGACCAGATATCGCCCTTCTTTTCGAGGACCGCCGTGCCTGTTCCGAATACGTGCACTGGTTTGCCTTTAGAAGTGCCCGTGGTTTCAGTTTCCTCCCACACGACGGCAGTATTGCCATCGATGCGTTCGGTCTGCTTCAGTACCTTCCGCGTCGAGTTCTTTGCGAATTCCATGTCGCCGCCCAGATGATGGCTCGCATATTCATCGCGCGAACGCTCGACGTAGCCCGATTCATAGATCGCAATTTCCGGGGACAGCAGGCTGAGTGCTTTCGCCTTGTCGCCGCTCGTGAGGGCATCATGGAAGGCTGCGAGCGCCTCTTTCGGTGACGCCGCCAGACTCGCTGCGGAGACCGCGAAGAGTGCAGCGCTCAGGACGAGCGCTGGAATGGTTTTCTTTTTCATTATTATTCCTTGGAAGATGAAGTCCTCACGACGCCGTCGGCGGTGAGGTGGAACTCAGGACGGCTGCTGCGACGAGTACGGCCACCAGGATGCATGCCTCGACCTGAAGGATGAGAGCAAACCTCCCATCGGCGCCGCCTTCCGGCTTTGGCTTGCGCAGTTGTGCCAGCAACTGGGGCATCACGACGAACCGGTTCAGGCCACCCAGTGCCGCTGCGGACAGCACCAGTCCGATCTTGATGAGCAGGGTCGTCCCATAGGGATTGCCGAATGCGTTCTCGAAGCTTCCCAGTCCGCGCCAGGCGCTCAGCACACCCGTGATGAAGATGCCGACGAGGGCGACGGTAGCCGATGTCGACAGCGACTTCACGAAGCGTGCGCATTCGCCGCGGTTCTTCGACTCCCATTCAGGCTGGGTGCGCAGCGTGACCAGGCCGGCCACGATGACTTCGCCGATCCAGATGCTGATCAACACGAGGTGGACCCAGTCGACGAGCACAGCCCAGGTGAAGTCGCCAGCGGCGCTGGCGTGGCTCACCATGCTGCGCGAATAGAGCAGTACGCCCAGGGCAACCGCACGCACCAGCGCGGCTGCGGCACCCGGCCGTTCGCCATGGTGTGCCCGGAGGGTGAAGACAACGACGAGCAGCGCCGCTGCGCCGATCATCCAGGCGAGTCCGTAATGCGTCGCGGTGATGACGGACCGCACTGCGGGAAAAGCCTCGCTTATCGGAACCTCCGCCATAGATGCCGCTTCGAGCCACAGGACCGCGACATACGCCACCGCTGCCGCCGAGACCGTAAGAAGCATGAGCTTGCGCAGTCGCGGAACCATGCCGATGCCCCATGCCGACCGTGCGCTGCGCAGCCAGATATGGGCTGCACTGGCGCCGACAAGTATGGCCATCGACAGGTTCAGGACGACCGTGACGAAGCGTTGTGCCAGTGCGAGGTCAGCCTCCATGTCACTTTACCCGGAAGTCGAATTGGCCTTTGACCTTGTGACCGTCCCGTGTAACCGTGGACCATTGAACCCGCCAGGCCCCGGAGTGCAGGGCCGGAACGGTGGCGACCAGCACCTTGGGATTCGCATCGTCGAGGGCTGTCTTGCTTGCCTCGACGACCGCGCCTTTCTCGTCAACCAGTTTGACCTTGCTGAATGGCAGCTCAAGTTGCTCGCTGAACTGCAGGCGCACTTGCGAAGGCGCCGGGCTCACTATCGCATTCGCTTGTGGCGACGACGACTCGAGTTTGGCGTGTGCGGACGCGGCGGAAGTCGCCACCAGTCCGGCTACCGCTACTGCCGCTGCAAAGAAAGATTTGATTTTCATGCTGGTCTCCTGGGAGGCTCGCCAAACGCGGTTCAAGCGTACCGAGCCTCCGGTTGATGGATGGGCTCGGTGGGCTTACTGGGCCGCCTGGAGCTGGACGATCGTGACCGCGCCGTTGACGCGGTCGGCTGCGAACTTGACCTTGTCGCCCGCCTTTACCTGGTCCAGCATGGCCGGGTCTTTAACCCGAAACACCATGGTCATCGCTGACATGTTGAGGTTCTTCAATTCGCCATGGCGCAGCGTGATTTTGCCGGCTTCCTTGTCGATCTTCTTGACTTCGCCATCGGTGAGTTCAGCCGTCGCCGGCGCCGCGTGGCCAGCATGAGCGTCATGAGCACCATGGGCGCTGTGCGCGCCGTTCTGGGCGGTGGCAACGGACGCTGCGGCGGCCAGGGTGATTGCGAGAGTCAGTTTCGAGAGTGCGTTCATGTTCATTCCTTTCGTTCGTGAGGAAATACTGTTCAGTTGTAGTGCTTGAATACTTTGGTACTGCCGTCGGCCTGTACCAGCAGGACGTTGTACGGATCCTTGCGCGGGCCCTCCATGCCCGGAGAGCCGAGCGGCATCGCGGGAACTGCCAGCCCTTTTGCCTTGGGCTTCTCGGCAAGGAGGCGCTTGATGTCGCTGGCAGGGACGTGGCCTTCGATGGCATAACCGCCTACCATCGCGGTATGGCAAGAGCCGAGTTCATTCGGGATCCCGCCACGTTCGCGGTAGTCCGAAGGATTGTCGACGTTGGCCACCCTAGTCTGGAAGCCGTTCGTTTTCAGGTGCTCCACCCAAGCGGTGCAGCACCCGCACGAGGCGCTCTTGAAGACGTCGATAACCGGTGCGGCCGCCATTGCGAGCGCCGGAGCGCACAATGCAGCGGCGAGCGCGATCTTGCTTGCTAGTCGTCGGATCATGGGTTCGTCCTTTCCTGTTGCGATCAGTGATGACCCTTGTGGCTGGTCGGCTTGCGGACGGTGACTTCGACGTCCCCAGGCTTGGCAGCGGGCATCGCCTGGCCGCCCGCGCTCTGGCTGCGCACTGCGGCCGGCGGCTCGCCTTTCCACTCGTAGGCGACGGTGCCGGCGGGGTGCTTGTACCAGCCCGGGTCCTTGTAGTCGCCCGGCTTCTGGTCCTTGCGCACCTTGAGCACGGTGAACATGCCGCCCATCTCGACGCCGCCGAAGGGACCCTGGCCGGTCATCATCGGCAGGGTGTTCTCCGGGAGCGGCATTTCCATGTCGCCCATCGAGCCGCCTTTCTCGCCCATCACCATGTAGTCGGGCACGAGCTTCGTGATTTTCTCGGCGACGCCGCGGTGGTCGACGCCGATCAGGTTCGGCACGTCGTGTCCCATCGCGTTCATGGTGTGGTGCGACTTGTGGCAGTGGAAGGCCCAGTCGCCCGGCTCGTCCGCGATGAACTCGATGGCGCGCATCTGGCCCACGGCGATATCGGTCGTCACTTCCGGCCAGCGCGACTCCGGACGGGTCCAGCCGCCATCGGTGCCGGTGACCTCGAACTCATGGCCATGCAGGTGGATTGGGTGGTTCGTCATCGTCAGGTTACCGGCGCGGATGCGCACGCGGTCGCCCTGGCGCACGTTCATGGTGTCGATGCCTGGGAAGGCGCGGCTGTTGAAGGTCCAGATGTTAAAGTCGAGCATCTCGTTCACGCGCGGCGTGTAGCTGCCCGGCTCGATGTCGTAAGCGTTGAGCAGGAACACGAAATCGCGGTCGACGCGGTGGTGGGCCGGATTCTTCGGGTGCGTGACCCAGAATCCCATCATGCCCATCGCCATCTGGACCATTTCGTCGGCATGCGGGTGGTACATGAAGGTGCCAGGGCGCCGGGCGACAAACTCGTAGACGAAGGTCTTGCCCGGCTGGATGCCCGGCTGATTCAGGCCTGTGACGCCATCCATCCCGTTCGGCAGGCGCTGGCCGTGCCAGTGGATACTGGTGTGCTCCGGTAGCTTGTTGGTGACAAAAATACGCACACGGTCACCTTCGACCACTTCGATGGTCGGCCCCGGGCTCTGCCCGTTGTAGCCCCACAGGTTCGCCTTCATGCCGGGCGCGATCTCGCGCACGACCGGTTCGGCGATCAGGTGGAACTCCTTGACGCCATTGTTCATTCGCCAGGGCAGCGACCAGCCGTTCAGGGTAACGACGGGGTTATACGGCCTGCCGTTGGGCGGCGGCGGTGGCGGCTGCGTGGCGGCGCTGGTCATGACCGGGGCTTCCGGGAGGGTGGCCGCGCCAGCGCGGCTGACCAGTCCGGCGCCGACCAGGGCGGCTGCGCCAGTGAAAAAATCTCGACGAGAACTCATTGCTGATTCAATCCTTGTTTAATGTTCGGCGGCGGCTTCGGTGGACGCGGCGGAGGAAGCCATGGAGAGCGACGAACCGCCGCTGCCGCTGATGGCGGCCTGCAGATCCGTTTCCGCGATCCAGAAATCACGCTGGGCATCGATGGCCGCGTTCACGCCCGCTATCTGTGCGCGTGCGTCGGCCAGCAGTTCGAACACGCTCATGAGCATGCCGTTGTAGCGAAGCAGACTCTCTTCGGAGATCTTCTTGCGCAGTGGTACCAGCTCATCGCGGTGCTGCCTGGCGACGTCATAGGTGGTCCGGTAAGCTGAATACGCTTCGCGGACCTGCGACCGGGCATTGATGGCGGTATCGGCGGTGCGGTGGACCGATTGCATGTACAGCGCCTCGGCCTTTGCGACACGTGCGCCTCCCCAGTCGAAGATCGGCAGGGCGAGCTCGATCTCGTAACCGTTCTCACGTGGCGCGCCGGATGTGCTCTTGTTGACGTAGCCAGCGTCGAGCACGTTGATGACGCCGGTTGCCTTCGTCAGTCCCAGGGCGCGCGCGGTCGACTCGGTCCCAAGCTTTGCCAGGCGCACATCGAGGCGCTGCTGCATGGCGAGCGACTCGATATTGCCTGCCTCACGTGGCGCCGCCGGCAGCTCCGGCAGCTTGTCGGGAAGCTGGAACGTCGTGTTCTCTCCCCACACACCCATCAGCCGCGCAAGCTGCTCGCGCGCAGCGGTCGCATTGTGGCGCGCGCGCGCAAGCTGGGTCGAGGCTTCGCTCGAGAATGCCTGTTCGCGCGCCTGGTCAAGGGCACTCAGGTGTCCGACCTTGGTCATGCGTTGCGCCAGCTCGGCACTCGCGCCGGCCGCCTCGCGGACCTGCTCTGCGTAGCGCGCCGACTGCACAGCGGCAACAGCATTGAAGTAGGCCTTGCGAGTGTCAAGCGCGAGCCGGACCGCTTCGGTTGCCGCGACCAGCTTGGCGCTCTCGAAGCGGCGCGACTCGATATCGCGGCGGATCGGAATGGTCACCAAACCGACGAGATCGAACATGACGCTGCGTTCGATCTCCGTTTCGCCGCCGCCGGACATGCGGCCAAAACTGAAACCTGGATTAGCCATTCGGCCCGCCTGCACCAGGTCCGCCTCGGCGACACCCAGCTCGGCGAGCGAGGCGCGCAGGCCCCGGTTGTTGATCAGGGCAATGCGAACGGCACTGTCGGCGGTGAGCGGCTGTTTCAGCAATTGGTTCAGCTCGTCCTGGATGGCCGCGCCATTGGCATTCGTCTTGGGCAGGCGAACGTCCTGGCCGGTGCGCTCGGCGGTCAAGGATGAGACTGCGTCCAGGCCGCCGTCCTTGGAGAACGTCGCGCAACCGCTCAACGCGAGGGCCATGGCAGCTGCCGCGACGGCACGCATTGTGGGAATTGAAAGCTTTGTTGTCATTATGTGTTCGGCTTAATGATGTTTGCTGTGATCCACAGGCGCAGGACTGGCCGGCTTCGCTGGCGACGTGGGCGCTGGTGCGGACGGAGCCGGCGCTTCTTTATGGCCGTGGTGATTCTGTTCACCGCCGTGGGCACCATGTCCCGCGTGTCCCGGCGCTCCGGCAACGGCATCGTTTGCGGCGCGCCAGGATTTGTCAGGCGTGGCCTGGTCGGCCTGCGGCGCCGGCGAAGATCTGGTGATGACCGATTCGTACACGGTCGGTGGCACTGCGACGGCGGGGTCTGCAGGGTCTGGCAGCGGACGGGATTGCTGGGCGTGCGCGTACATCGGCAGGACCAGCAAGGCGCCTATAGCGGCGGCCAAAAGCTTGGAGGTCATGGACAATCCTCAAAATCGGTAACAGGGCGTGCACGGGCACGCACGAGTGCTCAAGAGCGACGACGGCGCCGCCAAAGGACAGCGGGTCAGCTCTTGTTACGATTAAGCGGATTGGTGCCGGGGAGGGCGTTGAGGGCCGTCCTGGATGAAGCCAACGGCGAAGGCCGCAGGAGCAACGACGACTGCGTTGGAGCCGTCGAAAGCCGGGACAGCGAAATGAGTGGAGGGTGGCGCGACGGCGCCCAGGCAGAACGCGGAGCACGCACTGCAGGTGGAGTGCGGCTTTTTACCTGCCTTGGAGTCTGCCGGATCGGCGTCGACCAGGGAGTCGTCCGACTGGCTTGCATGCTCGCCACCGTGATGAGCGTGCGCATCGGCCATGTGCTCGTGGGACTGCATGCCCGGATCAATCGAAATCTGGCTGGACTGCTGGTGAGCCGGGCCGCACGACATACGGTTGGCCGCAAGCGCGTGCAGCGGAAGCACGGCCAGCAGGAGCCAAACCAGAAATGTCTTGAGTGCGCGGTTCATAGGTGTCGCGAGTATAGCACGACATTTTTTGGCCTGAAGCAGCTCTTAAGGCTGACTAAAGTCAGGGCGACAGGTACGCCGCATTGGCGAGATATGCAAACAGGGTGCGTCAGCGCACAGCATGGGTCGTCGGACTTCTTCCAGAATCGGAAATGGACGCGCAGTGTTTTCCTACGTCGCACGCGGCGCCGCTTCACCCTGGAAGGCATGCCGCTACCTGCGCCTTCGTTCAGCGGAAATTCCGCTTGACCTTTCCATCATTGGAAGGTTTACAGTGGAATAGTCCACTTTCCGGAGGCGTTTTATGTATGAATCCACCCGTCGCGAGGCCCACAGCTCAGACAAGCGCGTGGCCGCAATGCCAAGTACAGGCCTGCGCGACTTCGCGCGTGCGAAGCAGGCAGGGAGTGCCCTTTCCGATTCGGACGAGACGCCAGTGACA
Source organism: Massilia oculi (assembly GCF_017582745.1). Lineage (GTDB taxonomy): Bacteria > Pseudomonadota > Gammaproteobacteria > Burkholderiales > Burkholderiaceae_D > Telluria > Telluria oculi_A. Next base: position 5,400 of record NZ_JAFVIM010000040.1, on the reverse strand, counting down.
CCACGCTGTCTGTTCTGCCGGTACCGCAGTCCAGGTGCCGGAAAGGAGTTGGCACATGCCTAGAATTACTGTGTTACCGCATCCTGAGTGCGCGCCTTCCGGCGCATCGATCGTGGCCGCTCCCGGCACCAGCATTTGCGACGCGCTGCTGGAGAATGACGTCGACATCGAGCATGCATGCGGCAAGGTTGGTGCCTGCACGACGTGTCACGTCATCGTAAGGGAGGGATACTCGTCCCTCGTCCAAGCGAGCGAGGATGAGGAAGACATGCTCGACCGGGCATGGGGCGTGGAGCACTTGTCCCGGTTGTCGTGCCAGGCCATTGTCGCGGAGGCGGATCTTACGGTCGAGATCCCACGGTATTCCCTGAATCACGCCAAGGAAAACGGATAGACATCACAGGTCGCGCACCGCTTGCGACAGGCGGGCCGCGCGAGGACAATGGTTTTTACTGGAGCTGCCATGAAACATGAAGTGCATGATCACGTCGGTCACCAGCAGAAGGGCCACGAATGCCACCACGCGCACGGGCATCATGCCGTCGACGCCTCCGGTGCAAGCATGGCCGGTGCATCCCAACATCATCCGACTGCTGCGTCCGATAAGCCCTATACCGATCCCGTATGCGGGATGAACGTTGCCGACCGGCCGGATCGGCGCGTCGAGCACGACGGCGTCCTCTATCACTTCTGCAGCGTGAAGTGCATGGACAGGTTTCGCGCCGATCCCACCAGCTATACGGAGAAAGGCGCCCCCGCGGCTATGCCCGAGGCGCCGCCAGGGACGATCTACACCTGCCCGATGCATCCGGAAATCCAGCAAGCCACCCCGGGTAATTGTCCGATATGCGGAATGTCCCTGGAGCCGATGCTGCCGTCGCTGGAGGATGAAGAGAATCCGGAACTGGAGGACTTCCGCCGTCGTTTCCGGTGGACGCTGCCGCTGACGGTCGTCGTCACCATCCTGGCGATGGCAGGGCACCGGATCTTCAGCGGAGGCCTTGCTTACCAGAGCTGGATCGAGCTCGTCCTCAGCACGCCGGTCGTCCTGTGGGCCGGGTGGCCTTTCTTTGTCCGTGGTGCGCAGTCGTTCAAGAATCGCAGCCCCAATATGTGGACCTTGATCAGTATCGGGGTCGCCGCGGCGTATGGTTACAGCCTGGTTGCGACCGTGTTCCCGGGCCTGTTTCCGTCGAACTTCGCGATGCACGGCCGTATCGGCGTCTACTACGAGGCCGCCGCCGTCATCGTTTCGCTGACCCTGCTCGGTCAGATCCTCGAGCTGCGTGCACGCTCGCAGACATCGGCTGCGATCAAATCCTTGCTCGGCCTTGCGCCGAAAACGGCCAGGCGGATCCGCGCCGATGGCACCGAGGAAGACATCGAGCTTTCGCACGTCCACATCGGCGATTCGCTGCGGGTCAGGCCTGGCGAGAAGGTGCCGGTCGACGGGGTGGTCCTGGAGGGCGAAAGCGCGGTGGACGAAGCCATGCTCACTGGCGAGCCGCTACCGGTGACGAAGCGCCCCGGCGACAAGGTCATCGGCGCAACCATCAACACTAGCGGCAGTCTCGTCATTCGCTCCGAGCGCGTGGGATCGCAGACCATGCTGTCCCAGATCGTGCAGATGGTCGCGCAGGCGCAACGTTCGCGGGCGCCCATGCAGCGCCTGGCCGACGTGGTGGCCGGCTATTTCGTCACCGTCGTCGTGGCCGTCGCGCTGCTTACCTTGATCGGTTGGGGGCTGTTCGGGCCCGAGCCCAGCTGGGTCTACGGCTTCGTAAACTCCGTTGCGGTCCTGATCATCGCCTGCCCGTGTGCATTGGGCTTGGCGACGCCGATGTCGATCATGGCCGCGACAGGCCGCGCCGCCACCCAGGGCGTGCTGTTCCGCGATGCCGCGGCGATCGAAGCGATGCGCAAGGTCGATACGTTCATCGTCGACAAGACCGGCACGCTCACGGAAGGGAAACCTGCGTTCGACCGGGCGATCGCTGCCCCCGGGTTCCAGGAAGTCGATGTTCTACGGATCGCGGCAAGTATCGACCAGGGGAGCGAGCACCCGCTGGCACACGCCATCGTCGCGGAAGCACGCAGGCGGAATCTGCCGCTGCACAAGCCTGAAACCTTCGAATCGTCCAGTGGGATCGGTGTACGGGGCACAGTGCAGGGCGAGCGGGTTGCGTTGGGCAATACGGCGCTCATGGACACCGAAAAGGTCGACTGGACGCCACTACAGAAGGCCGCGGAAGAGCTTCGACAAGTCGGTGCAAGCGTCATGTACCTGGCACTTCAGGGAAAGCTTGTCGGCCTGATCGCGGTGTCTGATCCAGTCAAGGCGACGACGCCGGAAGCGCTGGCGACGCTGCGCGATGCCGGCATGACGGTGGTGATGGCGACCGGAGATGGCGTGACCACGGCGAAGGCGGTCGCGTCGAGGCTCGGGATTTCGGAGGTCTACGGAGAGGTCACGCCACAGGATAAACTGGCCCTGGTCGAAAGGCTGCAGCAACAGGGCAAGGTAGTGGCAATGGCCGGCGATGGCATTAACGATGCCCCGGCGCTGGCGAAAGCGGACGTTGGGATTGCAATGGGTACCGGTACTGACGTCGCCATCAATTCGGCACACGTCACACTCATCAAGGGCGACTTGCGTGCCATTTCGCGATCGCGACTTCTTTCGTTGGAGACTGTGCGCAACATGAGGCAGAATCTCGCCTTCGCCTTTGTTTACAACGCCATGGGAATTCCGCTGGCCGCAGGTCTGCTTTATCCCTTCACCGGGCAGCTACTATCGCCGATGATCGCCGCGCTGGCCATGAGCCTGAGTTCGGTATCGGTGATCGGTAATGCACTGCGCTTGAGGGGAAGTACCACATGAACCTGGTTGTTACGGACGAGATGCGGGATCTGACGGTACTGGTCGGGGTTATCTTTGGCATCATCGCGGCCGGGTTCATCGCTTACGGCGAGGTTCAGCGACGTCGCGGCCGCAAAAGCCGGACGAAAGAAACCAATACGCGTGGCAGAAGGAAGCCTGGCAGGGCCGGCAAGAGCAGGTAGTGCGCAATTTCGCTGATCGTCTGGCTGCGGCGGACTCACAATGTGCTCAGGCGGGCGAGGACCACTCGTCCGGTCGTAAGGTCGGGTCGCTGGAGCCTAGGGGCTTAGCGCACAGCGAGGACCGACTTCCGGATACTCTCGGCCCCAGACGGCATTGCGCCGCACTCAAGCGCTAACTTGTGGAACTCTTCCGCGGCCTCGTGTGGATTAAGCCGAGCTGATCGCACAGCGGCACGTGCAGCAGGAGCCAGGTCGTTGATGTCCCCATAGGTCAAATGCCCGGAGAACGACATGGCCTCCGTGAATTTCGCGACGATATTCGGCGGAAGGGCAGGGCCATAAATGAAGTATTCGAGAAACTTCAGGAAATTCCCATGAGCATAGATTTCAGTACCTGAGATGCCGTTATTCTCGAAAACCTGCTGACGGGATTTCCCGCGCCCTCCTGGATTGCGCTCGGGATCGGTGAAGTATAAAAGCCGCACCTCGGGGATCGCACCGCGTTCCAATAACGACTCGGTCAGGCCTGCCATCGGCATAAGAGACGCACGGAGCTCATCATGCGATGTGTAGCGGAACCTGATTTGGTTCAGGAGATCGGTCTCTCGCTCGGTCAGTTCGATGTCGGGTACTCGCAAACCAGAACCCCCTTACAAGATGAAAAAGCGACCAGCTCGACCTATAGCCTGCTATTGCTGCCTGCCAGTGTAGCAAAGACTAATTTCTTACGGTAGCTGAGCAAAAGGCCTTTGCTTCGTCGATATCTCCATGTTGTGGCTGCAGTTTTAGATCCCGCGGCTGTTAGACGGAGAGTGGCAGCCCGCGACGCTTCTCCAGCCAGCGCTTGAGCATATTCGACATTATAGGAGTAATGTCATATTTTCAGAGGAGGGCGCCGGTTTCGTTACGTTTTACGTAGTATTACGGGACTACGAAAAGGGGGGTATATGCTCGAGAATAGGCAAAGCACAGCCTCTATGCAGGCTGACATTGATTGCCTGCGTGATCGGTTTCCACGCACTGCGGATCTCTATAGGGAAGCTTGTGCCGTTATGTTCTTCAGGTACGGCGTGACTCCAACAACGAACGCTCTCTATCAGCTTGTTCGGAAAGGGAGTATGTCTGTTCCAAGCGAAGCATTGAAAAGGTTTTGGAGTGACTTGCGTGAACGGGCAAGGGTCGACCTTCAGCATGCGGACTTGCCCGATCAGGTAAAGCAGTCGGGCGGCCAGCTGATCGGTGAGATCTGGGCGCTAGCCCAAAAGGCTGCTGACGAGTCGATCATTGTATTGCGGCAGAGCGCAATGGTCGAACGCGACGCTGCCCTGGCCGAAAAGGACCGTCTGGAAGATGACATCGCTCAACTGTCTGCCCAGCTCAAGGACGGCCGCGATCAAATAGCAGCAGCTGAGGGGACGATCGTAAAACAGCGGGATGAACTTGGCGCGGCAGCAGCAGCCCAGCAAGAAACGGACTTGAGACTGAATGAGGCTAGAGCTGACATTGAAACGTTGCGCGACCAGATAAGTTCGATGTTAAGAGAGCGCGCGGCGGAGATCGAGAAATTAACTGACCGCATCCTTCAAGCTGAGCAGCGTTACACCGATCTGGCGAAAAGAACCCTGGTTGACCTGGACAAAGAGCGAACTGCGGCGACGAAACTGCAGAAGCAACTCGACGCCGAGCGCCGGACGTTCGCGTCCCGCATTGAAGAAATCCAGTCCGAGGCACAGCGGGCTCAGTTTCATCTTGCCCGACAAGGCCAAGAGCTCAGCGCCTATATGACTAAGGCGGAACTACTTGCCGACGAGCGAGACCGAGCGGCTAGCCAGACCATGAGAACCGCATTTCAGTGCGGGGAACTGGAGAGCCAGCTCGCTGCAGAGCGAGCAAAGGTTGCTGAGTTGCGTGAACAACTCGAGCGATTCGCCAGCACATCGAAACCAAGCAGGCGGGAGCCGCGCTCGACGCCTGTAATCCCTCGCCAGCGGCGTCGACCCGGCAGCAAACAAGACAAATAGATTGCTAGCGTTGAACGAAGTTCGATACCGATCGAAACAGCAGACTGGCTGCGAGCTTGGAGTAGGCGGTGTAGCGTTTGCTCTCGGAATTCGCGCGCTCGAGGTGTACTTCTGACCGCTTTAGACGAGCTCAGGCTGCTTCTCGTTTTGGCCGAGCCCTGTAAAGCGATTTCATCTTCTGCTTCGCTTCTTCTGGTAATCCCCCCATTTTTAGAGCACGCTAAAAGTAGAGGTTAAGCGGCGAGCGCCAATTTCTGTTTTGGCGTAATACCGCCGAGCGCCATGTTAGGCCGGTCGTGATTGTAGGTCCACAACC
>NZ_JAFVIM010000004.1:0-349056 GCF_017582745.1 Massilia oculi | reverse complement strand
TCGTGCACTTGATCCGCAACTCGACGACGCTCGCTAGCTGGAAAGACCGCAAAGAACTCGCGGCAGCCCTGAAACCCGTCTACCAGGCTGTCAATGCCGAGGCGGCTGAAGCGGCGCTGGATGCGTTTGCAGCCGGCCCATGGGGCACCAAGTTCCCGACCGTAGCGGCCATGTGGCGACGTCAGTGGCAGCAGGTGATTCCGTTCTTCGCCTACCCGCCAGAGGTGCGCACAATCATCTACACGACCAACGCCATCGAGAGCCTGCATATGCGCCTTCGAAAGATCGTCAAGAACCGCGGCCATTTCCCGAGCGACGACGCCGCCACTAAGCTGCTATTCCTGGCCTTGCGCAATATCGAGAAAGATTGGAAGATGGCGCCGCGTACCTGGAAGCTTGCTGCCAACCAGTTCGCCATCATGTTCGGCGAACGCTTCACGAACGCGATTAATTAACTACGAAATTCTGGCCCCGCACACAGAATTTCTGACAGGTCCAACTGGCGGAACACTGGATCTGGATGAAACAGGACGCCACCGTGCAGCTTTCCTGGCAAGTGTTGTCTGTAGACTGATATCGACCCTTCCGGAGTCAGTGGATGACCTAAACGCGTACCGAGATTGACTAACAGCCAAAACCTTGTAGTACAGCATGCAGAACTGATCAATGTCTTGCGTCATTCAGCGAACGGGGCTCGATGAAGGTGATGAGCCATGACTGTGCATAGTCGGCTACCTGCCCTGCCTCACCCACTCCGCGCTCGAACCCCGTTAGCGTCATGCGTCGCTCGTTGAGCCAGACGACGTGTACGTCGGACAGCTCAGACCTTACCAGACCATCCTGAAGAAGTCTCGCAACCTTGCAGGGTCGCCGTAGCCCCTGATCGGTGACGTCCATGATCAGCAAGACGCCGCGCTGACCGATAGCTTGGCCAAGCACGCGCCGGTCGATCTCGACTCCAGCTTTCCTCATCTTAACCACATGAACGTCCATACGCCACCGAATACTGTTTTTTCATACAGTATTTTAGCAGAGAGCGAACATTTTATTGCAACCATAGAATGTTGAACAGGCCCTATTCATTCGCACGCGAATGCTCCTAGCATCACGTCCTGACCGATCCATCATGGGATTACTTCTTTAGCAATCGAAGATAAAATTCTCCCCGCCTTGTTGCATCCAGCGGTCAGTTCCCTTGTCAATATAGATTGCATTCATGAGGTGAACTTCATTGCAAATTTCTCAATTGAACTGCCGCACAGTATCGCCATGTCAAATTCCTGATCACTAGAATTTTTAGTCGGCTACTGAGTGTCGTTGCAGCCTGAGCGTAAACAAAAAATCTCAAAGACGAGATTGCAGTGTGATGCTCGAACGGATAAAGTCATTCTATGCCGTCGAATTAAATACTACGTCAGCGCCTATATCTTGCTGCAGATATTCTCAAATATAATTACCGGATAAATTGCCACCATGACGACATTTGAAACGATGGACCTTCAGACTGCCGCCGCTTATTTAGGCGCCAAGACCGAAACCATTTCGCAATTGGCTCGAAAAGGTGAATTACCCGGAGCACAAATCGGCAAGGGCTGGATTTTTCTCAGAGAAGACGTACTCGATTTTCTTCGCAGGCGCATTGCCGCCGAAACGGAGGCGCGTCGCGCCGTGAGAGAAAGTGAAAGCGAAGCCCTTTTCAAGGAAGGCGATCCTCCAAAGCCAGTTGCGGTGCTGAAGACTCGTACTCGCCGCCGCGCCCCACCACTGCTGCCTGGATTACCGTCTACGACGAACTACCACAGTTGAGAGGCGAGATCGCTTCCCCGAAGGCTCGCATACCGTTTCAGCATGCGAGGGTCCCGGTGTCCAGTTATCTTGGCGATCAGGGTATCCGACAATGCGGTCCGTTCGAAAAGCCTGCAGGTGGCTTCGTGACGTAAATCGTGGAAGTGTAAATCCGGGCTTCCGGCATCGTGGAAAATTGCAGCAAACTTGGCAGATAATTCAGCAGTAACCTTATCAAGAACTCGCTCATCGCGTTCGCCGGACCAGTATGGAAAAATTATGCGGTTCCGCTGCTGGATATCTAGGTTCTTTTCCGACGTGTAGTTCGACAGTAGCGGAATCAACGTACTCGGTAGTGGCACCTGCCTATTATCGCCATTTTTCGTTCGCTCCAGCGTGATTGTCTTTTTTTGAAGGGCAATTTGGGACAGTTCGAGCGTATAGCACTCCCTGAGCCGCATAGCTGTATTCAAGGCCAGCTGGAAAAGCATTCTTTCGTCAGGCAAGTCTGAAAGTTTCTCGAGGATACACTCTTCCTCGCCTTCATGGAGCCGTCGATCGCGCTGCTCATCGTAGCGCGGCAGCTTGCCAGCCTTTGCAAGCACTTCTGCGTCGCCTTCAGTGTATGTCGAGAAGCCTCGTTTCAGTAGCCGGAGCGGGTTCGCCACCATGATGTCTGGGTGCTTACGTATCATCCAGTCCAGGCACCTGGCAAGCGCGCCATGCCTGTGCCTGATGGTCGACGGCGCTAGGTGCTGGTCGCGCTTCATCTCCCTCACCCATGCCTCGGCCCATTCATAGTTCAGCATGCTAGTGGATATCAGAGCGACACTAGGAAGTAGTGTGTCCAGAAGCTTGCGGTCGGACAGAGGAACAGAATTATGGCGCAGGTACTCGGCAACGCACCTCTGGAGTGTCCAAGTCTCTCCCTTTGAGCTCTTCTTCTCTAGGAGTGCTGCCGGCACAATCCCCTGCGCCAGCAGCGCTTCCAGCTGCTTTCCGTATCGCTCAGCGGTTTCGTAGTCGTCGAAGGTATGGTAAAGCGGCTTCGGTAGAAGCTTATGAGTGACCCTTAGCTGGTACCCGTACGGACGCTTGATGATGGTCGCCATGATGCATAGATCATAGAACCTGGCGTCGAAATGTAAACGGCCAAGCGACGGCCATTTGGCCGTTATCAGGTGTGGTGCACCACACTTGGCGTGTGGTGTTGAACCCAATGCAAACGGGCCCCAACGGGGCCCGTACTATGAGGATCTGGAGGCGAGGACGGGAGTCGAACCCGTCTAGACGGCTTTGCAGGCCGCTGCATAACCGCTTTGCTACCTCGCCAGAGGATATAGTGCGCTTGATCGATGTGAACGGTTATGAAGCACATCAACAAGGGAAGAAGGAATCTTCCTGAATTCTGGAGCGGGAGAAGAGTCTCGAACTCTCGACCTCAACCTTGGCAAGGTTGCGCTCTACCAACTGAGCTACTCCCGCTTAGGAGTGATACTACCGATCGTAAAACCTGGAGCGGGAGAAGAGTCTCGAACTCTCGACCTCAACCTTGGCAAGGTTGCGCTCTACCAACTGAGCTACTCCCGCATGGAGTCTTACAATGTACAACTTACTGCGCGCCGCCCAGTTCAGAAAACTGGAGCGGGAGAAGAGTCTCGAACTCTCGACCTCAACCTTGGCAAGGTTGCGCTCTACCAACTGAGCTACTCCCGCATACAGAACAACGATTATGACAGAACTTTGACGTTTTTCCAAGATCGCTTTACAGCTTTGCAATCTTTGGAGCGGGAGAAGAGTCTCGAACTCTCGACCTCAACCTTGGCAAGGTTGCGCTCTACCAACTGAGCTACTCCCGCTTCGTCTTTCATTCTGTTGCGTTGTCGTTGCAACAGGCAGGCATTATAGAGATTCTATTCTGTACGTCAAGGATGCCACGAAACAAATTAAATCGCCCCCGCCTTCTCCTTGATCAGGGGCCAGGCGCGGCGCAGATAATAGAACATCGACCACACCGTCAGCACGCCCGCCACCCACAGCAAGTACTCCCCCCAGAAGTGGATATCGATGCCGAACAGGCGGTCATGGAACAGCAGCATCGGGATCGCCGTCATCTGGGCCGCGGTCTTGATCTTGCCGATCGAGCTGACCGCCACCGAGCGGGTGGCGCCGATCTGGGCCATCCACTCGCGCAGCGCCGAGATGGTGATCTCGCGGCCGATGATGATGCCGGCGATGATCGCGTCCACGCGGTCCAGCTGGACCAGCACCAGCAGCGCGCCGGCCACCATCAGCTTGTCCGCGACCGGGTCGAGGAAGGCGCCGAAGGCCGAGGTTTCGTTCCATCGGCGGGCCAGGAAGCCGTCGAACCAGTCGGTGATGGCGGCGACGATGAAGACCGCGGTGGCCGCCAGATTACGCTCGGGGAGCGTCATCCAGTCGACTGGCAAATAGAACAATCCGACAACGAGGGGAATGAGCGCGACGCGTAACCAGGTCAGGAGAATCGGTATATTGAGGGGCATGAGAGAGCTGATTACCGTGGAAAAATGCTTGGCCGTTAGTCTACATGGGTATGCTGGTTTGGGCCAGTTGACTCATCTGTATGGGACGGCGCGGAGCCTGGCGGCTCAACGGTTGGCGGGCATGGGAGGTTGACCGCGGGATAATTTCGATGCGGGATGGGTGTAACGATGCGTTCGTCGAACGCGTGGACGGCAAGCCGTCCACCCTGCCCTGGACGGATTTCCTGCCTTAATGCAACTGCCTGTAAATCTCTTCGGCCAGCGCACTCGAGATCCCCTCGACCGTCATCAGGTCTTCGACACTGGCATCGATCACCCCGCGCAGCCCGCCAAAGCGCGCCAGCAGGCGCTGGCGGCGCTTGGCGCCGATGCCCTCGATCTCTTCCAGGCGCGAGGCCTGGCGCGCCTTGGCGCGCTTGGCGCGCATGCCGGTGATGGCGAAGCGGTGCGCCTCGTCGCGGATCAGGGCCACCAGCATCAGCGCCGCCGATTCCTTGCCCAGCTCCTGGGCCGGGCGGCCGTCGGCGAAGATCAGGGTCTCCAGGCCCACGCGCCGCCCTTCTCCCTTCGCCACGCCGACGATCATCGAGATGTCCAGCCCCAGCTCGGTAAACACCTGGCGCGCCATCTCCACTTGCCCCTTGCCGCCGTCGACCAGCACGATGTCGGGCATCACGCCCTCGCCGCCCGCCACTTTTTCGTAACGGCGGGTCAAGACCTGGCGCATGGCGGCGTAGTCGTCGCCCGGCGTAATGCCGTTGATGTTGAAGCGGCGATATTCTCCGTTCTGCATCTGGTGGTGCTGGAACACCACGCACGAGGCCTGCGTCGCCTCGCCCGCGGTATGGCTGATGTCGAAGCATTCGACGCGCAAGGCGTCCAGGTCTTCGCTGTCGAGCTGCAGGGTATCGGCCAGCGCGCGCGTGCGTGCCTGCTGCGAGCCCTGCTCCGAGAGCAGGCGCGCCAGCGCGATCTCGCCGCCCTTGCAGGCCATCTCGAGCCACTGGCGGCGCTGGCCGCCCGGCTGCAGCACCAGGCTGATGCGGTGGCCGCACTGCTCCTGCAAGGCCATGATCAGCTCGGGCTGGTCGAATTCCACGTTCAGGATCAGGGTGCCCGGGATGAACTGGCCGGCGTAGTGCTGGGCCAGGAAGGCGCACAGCACCTCCACTTCGATCGGGCACTCCCCCAGCGATTCGCCGACGTGGCTCGGGAAGTAGGCGCGGTCGCCCAGGTGGCGTCCGCCACGCACCATGGCCAGGTTGACACAGGCGCGTCCACCCTGCACCACCACCGCGATGACGTCGACGTCGGCGTCGCCCGTCGTCTCCATGCTTTGCGCATGCAGCACCTTCGACAGCGCCTGGATCTGGTTACGCACCGACGCCGCCTGCTCGAACTTGAGCTCCATCGCATAGTTCTGCATCTTCTGCTCGAGGTCGGCCATCACCTCGCTCTGGCGGCCGCGCAGGAAACGCGCCGCGTTCTCGACGTCGAGCTTGTATTCCTCCGGCGCGATCAGCTTGACGCAGGGCGCGCTGCAGCGGCCGATCTGGTGCAGCAGGCAGGGGCGCGTGCGGTTGGCATAGACGCTGTCCTCGCAGGTGCGCAGCTGGAAGACGCGCTGCAGCAGCTGGATCGATTCCTTGGCCGCCCAGGCGCTGGGGAAAGGACCGAAGTACTGGTTCCTCTTGTCCAGCGCGCCGCGGTAATACGCCATGCGCGGCGCCTCGCCGCCCGTGATCTTGATGTAGGGGTAAGACTTATCGTCGCGAAACAGGATGTTGTAGCGCGGCTTGAGCGTCTTGATCAGGTTGTTTTCCAGGATCAGCGCTTCGGCCTCGCTGCTCACCACCGTCGTTTCCAGGCGTGCGATCTGCGACACCATCATCGCGATGCGCGGGCTGGCCAGGTTTTTCTGGAAATAGCTCGAGACACGATTCTTGAGGTTGCGCGCCTTGCCGACGTAGAGCACGTTGTCGGCCGCATCGAAATAGCGATAGACACCGGGCAGGCCAGGCAGGCGATTGACGACGGCCAGCACTTGCGCGCGCACGTCGGCGTCCACCTTCGGGCTCAGTTCGCGGTTGGCTTCGGCGCGCATTTCCTCGCGCGCGTCCGACAGGCGCTCGCGGCCCAGCCGCGCGGCCAGTTCGGGAGCGAGTTCGACGGATGGATTGCCGGTTGCTGCGGGTTTTGCTTCGGACATTACTCTGCCAATGATGGTGATGCCAACGGCGCCTGGGTCACGATCACGAAGGCGACGCCGTAGTCGGCCTCGTCGCTGATCGTCACCTGGGCGCTGAGCCGGTGCTCGCGCATGAAGTCGCCAAGGGCGCCGCTGCAGACGATGACCGGCTTGCCGCTCGGGTCATTGAGCATCTGGGCGGAACGCCAGGTCATGGGCATGCGCATGCCGAGACCGATGGCTTTCGAGAACGCTTCCTTGGCCGAGAAACGTGTGGCCAGGAAGCGCAGGCCGCGCACCGCGTTCTTGGCGCTGCGGGCATGGTATTTTTCCAGCTCTTGCGGGCCGAGGATCTTCTCGGCGAAGCGCGGGCCGCTGCGCGCGAGGGCAGCCTCGACACGCGAGATCTGGACGATGTCGGTGCCGATGCCGTAGATCATATTCAGGCCCCGGCTTTCGCGGCGTACGACACGCCCAGGCGCGCCGCGACCATGATCGCCTTCATCTCGCGCACCGCGTTTTCCCAGCCGGCGAACAGCGCATGCGCCACGATGGCGTGGCCGATGTTCAGCTCGTGCAGGTCGGGAATCGCCGCGATCGGCTGCACATTGGTGTAGTGCAGGCCATGGCCGGCATTCACGCGCAGGCCGCGCTTCGCGCCTTCGTGCACGCCCAGCTTGATGCGTTCCAGCTCGTGCCCCACTTCATCGCCTGCCGCCTCGGCATAACGCCCCGTGTGCAGCTCGATCACGGTGGCGCCGACGGCGGCCGCCGCTTCGATCTGGCGCGCATCGGCATCGATGAACAGCGAGACACGGATGCCCTCCTGCTTCAACTGCTTCACGGCCGCCTCGACCTCGTTGTAGTAGCGCACCACGTCCAGGCCGCCCTCGGTCGTGACTTCCTCGCGCCGCTCCGGCACCAGGCACACGTCCTGCGGCTTCACCTGGCAGGCGAAGTCGATCATCTCGCGGGTGACGGCCGCTTCCAGGTTCATGCGCGTGGCCAGCAGCGGGCGCAGGGCCAGCACGTCGGCATCCTTGATGTGGCGGCGGTCTTCGCGCAGGTGCAGCGTGATCAGGTCGGCGCCCGCCTGCTCGGCCAGCAGCGCGGCGCGCAGCGGGTCCGGATACGTCGTGCCGCGCGCATTGCGCACGGTGGCGATGTGGTCGATGTTCACGCCCAGGTCGATCACCTGGCCGGCGGGTTGCAGGAAGCTCATAGTATTCTTTTTACAATTGCATCAAATCGATCAAAATCTGGCGCGTATTGAGCGGCTGGCCGCCCAGGTGGTGCGCCAGCAGGAAGCGCATCAGTTGCTTGCTCTGCGCCTGGGTCGCCGGATCAGTATAGTCCTCGCGCTCCATATCCAGCAGGGTCTTGCCCAAAACGACGGGCCAGACTTCACCGGCGCCCGCCGCGCGTGCGCCGCGCTCCGGATCGACGACATAGTCGCGCCCAGGCTCGACCCGGTCGCGGCTGCTCGTGCAGCGGCCGAGATCGGCTGCGACGCCCGTTTCCTTAAGTAAGGCTCTTTCGAATTTTCGCAAGACAATTTGCGCCGGCTCGCCATGGGCGAGCTGGTTCAGGGTCGAGACGTAGTGATCGAACAGGGCCGGATGGCGGTCGTCGCGCGCCAGCAATTTGACGAGCAGTTCGTTCAGGTAGAAGCCGCACAGCAGCGCCGTGCGTTCCAGCGGCAGCATGCCGCCCACCCATTCGGCATCGATCAGGGTGCGCAACTCGGACTTGCCGCTCCATGACACGCTCAGGGGCTGGAAGGTCTGCAGCACGCCGCGCAGCTTGGAGAACGGGCGCTTGGCGCCCTTCGCCACCACCCCCACCCGGCCATGGTCGCGGGTGAACATGTCGATGATGAGGCTGGTTTCTTTGTAGGGATAGCTGTGCAGCACGAAGCCGGGCTGGCCGACGATGCGATTGTCGCGCGCCGGCGCGCGCGGGCGCTTGCCGGCGGCCGGCGTGGTCTCATCGTCGATAAATTGATCGTGGCTGGACATGCGCGTGGCTTGCGTCCCTCGCCCTTACTCGTAACCGTAAGCGCGCAGGCCCGCTTCGTTGTCGGCCCAGCCGGATTTGACCTTGACCCAGATTTCCAGGTAAATCGGCCCGCCGAACAGCTTCTCCATGTCGAGGCGCGATTGGGTGGAAATCTCTTTCAGGCGCGCACCCTTGTTACCGATGATCATCGATTTATGGGTATCGCGCTCGACCAGGATCGCAGCGAAGATGCGACGCAGATTGCCTTCCTGTTCGAACTGTTCGATCAGGACGGTGCTGGTGTACGGCAGTTCGTCGCCCAGCAGGCGGAACACTTTTTCGCGCACGATCTCGGCCGCCAGGAATTTCTCGCTGCGGTCGGTGATGTCGTCCGGCCCGAAGACGGGCGGATTTTCCGGCAGATGGCGCTTGATCTCGGTTTCCAGCGCATCGACCTGGAAGCGCAGCTTGGCCGAGACCGGCACGATAGCGGCGAAGTTGAACAGCGCCGAGATCTTTTGCGCGAACGGCATCAGGACCGCCTTGTCCTTCACGCGGTCCGATTTGTTGATGACCAGGATCACCGGGACATTTTTTGGCAGCATGTCCAGCACCTGCTGGTCGGCCGGGCCGAAGGTGCCGGCTTCGACCAGGAACAGGATCGCGTCCGACGACGTCAGCGTGTTCGAGACGGTCTTGTTCAGCGTCTTGTTCAGCGCGTTGGCGTGGCGGGTCTGGAAGCCTGGGGTATCGACGTAGATGTATTGCGCGTCGTCGCGGGTCTGGATGCCGGTGATGCGGTGGCGCGTGGTCTGGGCCTTGCGCGACGTGATCGACACCTTGGCGCCGATCAAAACGTTCATCAGGGTCGACTTGCCGACGTTCGGGCGGCCGACGATGGCGATATAGCCACAACGGAAGTTGCCGCAGCTGACATGCTCTGGAGTGGCGTTCATGCTTTTTCTGTTCCTGGTTGTTCTGCCTGGGCGGCCGATGTGGTTTCGCCCTGATTGGTACCGATGCCGGCCAGCTTCAACTGGGGCGAGCGCTGGCGTGGCTTGCGCGCGCCCGGCGTCTTGGTCAGCGCCTTCTGGGCCGCTTCGAGCGCCAGGCTGGCGGCGGCCTGCTCGGCCGCGCGGCGACTGCCGCCGCGGCCGAATACCTGCACGCTCAGCTTCGGCACCAGGCATTCGACTTCGAATTCCTGGCTGTGGGCGGCGCCGTGGGTGGCCACCACATTATAGGTCGGCAGCGGAATGCGCTTGGCCTGCAGGAATTCCTGCAGCAGGGTCTTGGCGTCCTTGCCGAGCGTGGCCGGGTCGACCGTCTCCAGCAGCGGAATATAAAAGGCGCGGATCGTGTCGCGCGCGCTGTCGAAGCCGCCGTCGAGGAAGATCGCGCCGAGCAGCGCTTCCAGGGTGTCGGCCAGGATCGAGGGCCGGCGGAAACCGCCGGACTTGAGTTCGCCCTCGCCCAGGCGCAGGAATTGCGACAGGTCAAGCTTCTGGGCGATCTCGAACAGTGCCTGCTGCTTGACGAGGTTGGCGCGCAGGCGCGACAGGTCGCCCTCGTCGAGCGTGCCGAAACGTTCGTACAGCACCGAAGCGACGACGCAGTTGAGGACCGAATCGCCCAGGAATTCCAGGCGCTCGTTATGCAGACTGCTATGGCTACGGTGGGTCAGGGCTTGCTGCAGCAGCCCGATTTCCCGGAACGTATACCCCAAGCGCGTTTGCAATAACTGAAGATTCATTGTTGTTGTCGTGTGCGTGGCCGGGCGGGCCACGGTGTTTCTATTAACGGGCGGCGCTGTCGGCCTCGGCCACCACGCCGCTCGGGTCGGTGGTGCCGGCGAAGTCGATCAGCAGGCTGACGTTGCCCATCAGCGGCAGCCGCTTTTCGTAGGCAAAGCTGATCTGCATGTCTTCACCGTCGCGGGTAAAGACCAGGTCCTGGCCGCGTACGGCCTCGACGTCGTTGACGCTGGTGCGGCGGTTGAACGCTTGCTGCATCTCGCGGATGCTGCCGCCGGCGTCCTTGACCTGGACGATCGCGGTCTTGATCGCGTTGTACTCGATATAGGCCGGGACCATGCGCATGGCGAAGATGCCGGCCACGCCGATGACGGCCAGCGCCCCGATCAGGCCGGACAGGGAAATACCGCCTTGTTTGTTCAACAGTTTCCTGCGATCCATGCGCGCCCCTTGTTATTGGATACCGCCGACACGTTTCGGATTGCTGAAGTTCATCCAGACCACGAAGGCCTTGCCGACGATATTACGGTCAGGCACGAAACCCCAGTAACGGCTGTCCGCGCTATTGTCGCGATTATCGCCCATCATGAAATACTGCCCTTCCGGCACCACGCAGGTGAACTTGTCGTAGGTGTATTCGCAGTTTTCGCGCAGCGGGAAATTGTCCACGCTGCCCAGGTCGATATTGCGCTTGTCGGCCGTGTTCAGGATGCGGTGCTGGGTCAGGCCGCCCGGGCTCGGCAGTTTCTCGACGAACTGCTTGTGGTAGATCGGATGCTGGTCGTCCAGGTAGTCGTCCAGCGCCGTATACTCGACCGGCTTGCCGTTGACCGTCAGGCGCTTGTCCTCGTAGGTGATTTTATCACCCGGCACGCCGATGACGCGCTTGATGTAATCCTGGTTCATGTCTTTTGGATACTTGAACACCATTACATCGCCGCGCTGGGGATCATTGATCTGGATGATTTTTTTGTTAACGATCGGAAGGCGGATGCCATAGGTGTACTTGTTCACCAGGATGAAGTCACCCACCAGCAGGGTCGGCACCATCGACGACGACGGGATCTTGAACGGCTCCCACAGGAAGGAGCGGAGGATGAACACCAGCGCGATCACCGGGAAGAAACTGCCCGAATACTCGATCCAGGTCGGCTGGCGCAGGTGAGCCTGTTCGATCGCCGCGCGGTTGCCGTTATGGTCGACCTTGATCCCATCCGCGACCAGCTTGGCGTTGCGCGTATCGTACTCGCGCAGGGCGGCATCGGCGGCGCGGCGCCGTTGTTTCGCCAGATAGAATGTGTCCAGGCACCAGATGATGCCCGTGATCACCATGGCGACGAACAGGATCAGGGCAAAATTGCCCAGGATGGGTTGCAGGTTCATTATTTATCTTCCACCTGGAGAATGGCCAGGAAGGCTTCTTGTGGAATTTCCACCGAGCCGACCTGCTTCATGCGCTTCTTGCCGGCCTTTTGCTTCTCCAGCAGCTTTTTCTTACGAGAAATATCGCCGCCATAGCACTTGGCCAGGACGTTCTTGCGCAGCGCCTTGACGTTTTCGCGCGAGATGATGGTGGCGCCGATGGCGGCCTGGATCGCGACGTCGAACATCTGGCGCGGGATCAGTTCGCGCATCTTGGCCGCCACCTGGCGTCCGCGATACGGCGCGTTGGCGCGGTGGACGATGATGGCCAGGGCGTCGACCTTTTCGCTGTTGATCAGCATGTCGACCTTGACCACGTCGGCCGCACGGTTTTCCTTGAACTCGTAGTCCATCGAGGCATAGCCGCGCGAGGTCGATTTCAGGCGGTCGAAGAAGTCCAGCACGATCTCGGCCATCGGGATCTCGTAGTGCAGCTTCACCTGGCGGCCATGGTAGGCCATGTCCATCTGGATGCCGCGCTTGCCGTTACACAGGGTCATCACCGAACCGACGTACTCTTGCGGCATGTACAGGTTGACGTCGACGATCGGTTCGCGCACTTCGTTGATCTTGGAAGGTTCCGGCATCTTCGATGGATTGTCGACGCGGATGATGCTGCCGTCCTTCATCTCGACCTCGTACACCACGGTCGGCGCCGTCGTGATCAGGTCCATGTCGAACTCGCGCTCCAGGCGCTCCTGCACGATCTCCATGTGCAGCAGGCCCAGGAAGCCGCAGCGGAAGCCGAAGCCCAGCGCCTGCGAGACTTCCGGCTCGTACATCAGGGCGGCGTCGTTCAGTTTCAGCTTTTCCAGCGAGTCGCGCAGCGCGTCGTACTGGTTCGCCTCGACCGGGAACAGGCCGGCGAACACCTGCGGCTGCACTTCCTTGAAGCCCGGCAGCGGCTCCGGCGCCGGACGGCTGGCCAGGGTGACGGTGTCGCCCACACGGGCGGCGGTCAGTTCCTTGATGCCGGCGATGATGAAGCCCACTTGGCCGGCGGTCAGTTGCGGCAGCGACACCGAACGCGGGGTGAACACGCCGATGTTTTCCACCAGGTTCACCGACTCGGTGGCCATCAGGCGGATCTTGTCTTTCGGACGCAAGGTGCCGTTGACGACGCGCACCAGCATCACGACGCCGACGTACGGGTCATACCAGGAGTCGACGATCAGGGCCTGCAGCGGCGCATCCGGATCGCCCTTCGGCGGCGGCACTTTGGCGATCAGGGTTTCCAGCACGTCTTCCACGCCCAGGCCGGTCTTGGCCGAGCACACGGTGGCGTCGGACGCGTCGATGCCGATCACGTCCTCGATTTCTTTCTTGGCGTTGTCCGGGTCGGCGTGCGGCAAGTCGATCTTGTTCAGGATCGGCACCACTTCCACGCCCAGGTCGAGCGCGGTATAGCAGTTGGCGACCGTCTGCGCTTCCACGCCCTGCGAGGCGTCGACCACCAGCAGCGCGCCTTCGCAGGCCGACAGCGAGCGGCTGACTTCGTACGAGAAGTCGACGTGGCCCGGGGTGTCGATCAGGTTCAGGTTGTAGACCTGGCCGTCGCGCGCCTTGTACTGCAGCGCCGCGGTCTGGGCCTTGATGGTGATGCCGCGCTCGCGTTCCAGGTCCATCGAATCGAGCACCTGGGCGTCCATTTCGCGGTCCGACAGGCCGCCGCACAACTGGATGATGCGGTCGGCCAGGGTCGATTTGCCATGGTCGATGTGGGCGATGATGGAGAAGTTACGTATGTTGTTCATTAACAAAGCTCAAAACCAAAAAGGCCGCGAAAGGCGGCGACTACGACGATATAAGGCGTACTGCCGTGCAGCACGAATCGGCTGCGCAATACGAAAAAGCGCTGCGTCGGGGGCCGTGCCGGTCCCCAGGCGAGCGCCTTGGCAAAGCAGGAAATTCTTTGGAAGGTAGGTAATCACCGCTCCGACCCGGCATTTTACCGGATTTCGAGGCAGAAAGGCCGGTTTCCAGAGTGACGCTCAGGACGTGTGCCGGGCCAGGTAGGACCGCACGGCCACCTCGTCCAGGAAGTAGTGGCACAGCTCCGGCTGGGCCGGGTCGCCATACAGCACCGGCACCAGCTCGTCGAACCGCGCCACCAGCGCCGGGTCGGCATCGACGTCCAGGACGGCGACGTCGAACGGCTGCCCGGGCGGCTCGAGTGCGCGCAGCGCCGCCAGCATGTCCTCGCACAGGTGGCACCAGCTGCGCGAGTACAGCGTAAATCGCGGCGCCCCGCCCTGCCCTGCTGTCACTGGCGCGGCTTGAGCGTGATGTACTGCGTGGTGTCCTCGCGCTGCACCAGCAGGGCCACCGCCTTCGACTTGTCGTGCTTGGCCAGCAAGCCCTTGAACTGCTCGACGCTGGTGATCGGCGTATTGTTCCACTGCAGGACCAAGTCGCCCGGCTGGATGCCGGCGCTGGCGGCCGGGCCCTGCGACTCTTCGACCAGGAGGCCGTGGTCGATGCCCAGCTCCTTGCGGTCGGCGGCCGGGATGTTCGACAGCTGCAGGCCCAGCGCATCCGGGGCGACGCCCGGCGCCGGCTTCTTCGGCTGCTGGCGGCCCTGGGTCGGACGCTCCTCTTGCAGCTCGACGATGGTGACCGGCACCTCGACCTGGGCGCCGCGGCGCCAGACGGTGACGCTGGCGCGGCTGCCGACCTTGGAGGCGCCCACCAGGCGCGGCAGGTCGGTGGTCGACTCGATCGGCTGCTTGTTGAAGGCCAGGATGATGTCGCCGACCTTGATGCCCGCTTTCTCGGCCGGGCCGCCCGGTTCGACCATCGAGACTTCGGCGCCGCGCGCCTTGCCCAGGCCCAGCGATTCGGCCACGTCGCGCGTGACTTCGCTGATCTGCACGCCCAGGCGGCCACGGGTGACCTTGCCGGTGGCCTTGAGCTGGTCGGACACGCGGATGACCTCGTCGATCGGCACCGCGAACGAGATGCCGTTATAGGCGCCCGATAAGGTCGCGATCTGCGAGTTGATGCCGATGACTTCGCCGCGCAGATTGATCAGGGGGCCGCCCGAGTTGCCGGGATTGACCGCCACGTCGCTCTGGATCAATGGCAGGTATTCGCCGGTATCGCGCGACTTGGCCGAGATGATGCCGGCGGTCACGGTATTTTCGAGACCGAACGGCGAACCGATGGCCAGCACCCACTCGCCGACCCGGATCTTGCTCGAGTCGCCAGTGCGCAGGTAAGGCAGATTGGTCGCCGCCAGCTTCAGGACCGCGACGTCGGAGCGGCGGTCGGCGCCCAGCACCTTGGCCTTGAATTCACGGCGGTCGCTCAAGGTGACGGTGACCTCGTCGGCGCCCTCGACCACGTGGGCATTGGTCAGCACGAAGCCGTCGGCCGAGATGATGAAGCCGGAGCCCACGCCGCGCTGCACTTCGCGTTCTTCTTCCTGTGGCTGCGGGCCGCGCCGGCCGCCGCCGCGCGGCACCATCTGGCCGCCGAAGAAGCGGCGCAGGAATTCCTGCATCTCTTCCTCGCCCGGGGCGCCGCCGCGGGTGCGCACGCGCTCGGTGGTGCGGATATTGACGACGGCCGGCCCCACCTTGTCGATCACGTCGGTGAAGTCGGGCAGGCCGGAGACGTTCGGGGTGGGGACGGGGGCAGCGGCGTGGACGGGTTGAATGAATGCCGTGGCGCCGGACACGAGCAGGGCCGACAGGAGCAGGCTGGCAGTTTTACTGGTCATGGATTCGCTATCGAATGGCTAAGATTGACTGAATGGTAAGCCAAATTATGCGCTTTGTCGCGCCATGCCAGCCGCGTATCGCCTACGTCCGACGGAGGAGAGATGAAATTTAAGCCTGGAATAAGGATGGCCGACCCGGATGTCAGGAAGAAGCGGTCTTGGCGAGCACCGCCGCCAGGCCAGTGGACTCGGCCGTGACGCCCGCGCGGCGCAGCGGCGGCGGCTCGCCTGCGAGGCGTTCGGCCAGGCGCGCGCGGAATTCGGGTGACAGCGCCGGCGCGGCCGTCTCGCGCAGCGTGTCGCCAATCAGGTGATACAGATCCCAGGCCTGGCGGCCGTCGCTGCCCTGCAGCGCGGCCAATGCCAGCTCCAGGTCGGCGTCAGGCAAGGCGCCATCTTTCAGGGCAGAGATCTGCTCGCGGAGTTTTCTATTGGTGTCCATCGGTGGTTCCATCGACGCCGGTAGTGTTCAATATGTGCTGTGTTCGTACGATCCCGCTACCTACCGACGTTTGTCAACCGGGAAATCGAGTAAAGGGCGTAATTTCTCGGCAATGACTTCGCGCGCCCGGAAAATCCGGCTGCGCACCGTACCTATTGGACAGGCCATCACTTCGGAGATTTCCTCATAGCTGAGTCCTTCGATTTCGCGCAAGACGATCGCCGTTCGCAGTTCAAGCGGCAATGCTTCCATGGCCGCGTTGACTGTGTGGGCAATCTGCTTACTCGCGAGCATGGATTCAGGTGTATTAATATCGCGCAAGCTGTCTGCATCATCGAAGCCTTCGGCGCGTTCGGCATCCGTCTCGGTCGAGGTCGGTGCGCGCCTCCCCTGGGTGACTAGAAAGTTCTTGGCAGTGTTGATTCCTATTCGATAAAGCCACGTATAAAAAGCCGAATCCCCGCGAAAATGGCGCAGGGCCCGGTATGCTTTGATGAAGGTCTCTTGCACCACGTCTTCGGCTTCGGCCGGATCGTGGACGAGACGCGACACCAGGCGCATCAGGCGACGCTGGTACTTGGAGACAAGCAAATCAAAAGCCCCCTGGTCCCCGGCCTGGACGCGCTCTACCAGCAACTGATCACACTCGCGTTCTGTCGTCACGGACCATGCCCCATTGGCGACCCTCTCGCGAGGAGGCACCGATTTGTTCGCGCCAGCGACAATCGGTACATCCTTAAGAGTTGGCCCCCTGCAATAAGTTCACACTGTTTTGTATCGGTATTGTTGCAGCGCCATTGGCCAGCGCACGTACGGCCACCGCCAGCGCGCGGTATTGACCGGCGCCCACGGCGTCTGGCAGCAGCACCAGCGGCCAGGTCGCGCCGTCCTCGGCGCGCAGGCTCAGCAAGATGCAGCAAGGCCAGACCGTGGCGCCGGGCAGCAGCGTCATGGCTGAGCCAGGCTCCGGAATCCCGGCGGCCGGCCCGCCTTTCCCCAACTCCTGTTGTACCGTCAGGCGTAGCTGCCCAACTCCAGAAATATCAATCCGGCGCACCGTTGCAATTGAGTGCAAAATCGCCGTGGAATGTGTGAGGCGGCGGGCCAGCGACAGCGCGGCCAGCAGCGGCGCGCATGCGACAGCGCCGCCGAATGCGAAGCGTTCAGGCAGCAGCAGGCCCACGACCAGGGCGGCCGCGCACAGGGACGCGCAGAAGGCGGCGAGCAGGCAGCGCAGGCGACGCGACGGCGCGATGACGGCGGACACCGCAAGCGACATGAAGCAATGGATGAATCGAGGGAATGGCCTGCCGATGGGCAGGATGGCGGGCGGAGGAATATCCGGAGAAAAAATCCTCTACCGCCAGCACCGGCCGGCCACCACGAACGGGCGACAGGCCGGGCTGTTGGAAGCGCCCATCCCATTAGACCGGGATGGGGCGAAGTGGTTCAGACCTTGGCGAAGATCAGCGTACCGTTGGTGCCGCCGAAACCGAAGGAGTTCTTCACCGCGTAGTCGATCTGCATCTCGCGCGCCGTGTTGGCGCAGAAGTCCAGGTCGCACTCCGGATCCTGGTTGAAGATGTTGATCGTCGGTGGCGACACCTGGTTGTGGATCGCCAGCACGGTGAACACCGATTCCAGGCCGCCGGCGCCACCGAGCAGGTGACCGGTCATCGACTTGGTCGAGTTCACGACCAGGTTCCTGGCATGGTCGCCGAACACGCGCTTGATGCCCTGCACTTCAGCCTTGTCGCCCAGCGGGGTCGAGGTGCCGTGCGCATTGACGTACTGCACCTGGTCGACGTTGATGCCGGCGTTGTTGAACGCATTGACCATGCAACGCGCCGCGCCAGCACCGTCCTCGACCGGCGAGGTGATGTGGTAGGCGTCCGCGCTCATGCCGAAGCCGATGACTTCAGCATAGATCTTGGCGCCACGCGCAACGGCGTGTTCGTATTCTTCGAGCACCATGACACCGGCGCCCTCGCCCAACACGAAGCCGTCGCGGTCGCGGTCCCATGGACGCGAGGCGGTGGCCGGATCGTCGTTGCGGGTCGACAGCGCGCGCGCCGAGGCGAAACCGCCCAGGCCCAGCGGCGACACGGTCGATTCGGCGCCGCCCGCGATCATCACGTCGGCATCGCCGTACTCGATCAGGCGCGCTGCCGCGCCGATGCTGTGCAGGCCGGTGGTGCAGGCGGTGACGATGGACAGGTTCGGACCGCGCAGGCCGAACTTGATCGAGAGATCGCCCGAGATCATGTTGATGATCGATGCCGGCACGAAGAACGGCGAGATACGGCGTGCGCCGCGGTTCGCGTATTCTTCCTTGGTCGCTTCGATCATCGGCAGGCCGCCGATGCCCGAACCGATCACCACGCCGATGCGGTCCGCGTTCTCTTCGGTGACTTCCAGGCCCGAATCCTGCAGGGCCTGGATGCCGGCTGCCATGCCGAAATGGATAAACGTATCCATGTGGCGGCCTTCCTTGCCCGGCAGGTAGTCTTCGACGTTGAAGTTCTTGACCTCACCAGCGAAGTGGGTCGTGAATGGCGCTGCATCAAACTTGGTGATGTTGGCAATGCCCGACTTGCCGGCCAGTGCCGCATCCCAGGTCTCGGCAACGGTGTTACCGATCGGTGAGATGCAGCCCAGGCCGGTGACGACGACACGGCGGTTGCGTGAACGACTCAAGCGATTCTCCCAAAAACTGTAAAGCGACTACTTAGGCCTTGACGTGCGCGGTTGCGTAGTCGATGGCTTGCTTGACGGTGGTGATCTTCTCAGCCTGCTCGTCAGGGATTTCCATTTCGAACTCGTCTTCCAGTGCCATCACCAGTTCAACGGTGTCCAGCGAGTCAGCACCGAGGTCGTCAACGAACGAGGAATCGATTTTGATGTCTGCTTCGGCAACGCCCAGTTGCTCAGCGACGATTTTTTTAACGCGTTGTTCGATATCCGACATGTTTTGGCTCCATTAAGGTATGTGTTGCGGAAAGTGCGCGCATTTTATCAGGTTTGCGACCCGAAAAACTATTTTCGGCGACTGCGGCTATTTCGCCGGAAAGTCCTGCTAAAAGTCCGGATTGCGTTCCAATCGGGACCGGCTCGCCGGGACCGATTGGAACGCGGTCTTTATTTATTTATTACTTTACTGATTAATTCATGTACATGCCGCCATTCACGTGCAGCTCCGTGCCCGTGATGTAGGCGGCCGTCGGCCCGGCCAGGAAGGCCACCGCATGGGCGATGTCTTCCGGCTGGCCCAGGCGGCCCAGCGGAATCTGGGTCAGCAGGGCCTCGTGCTGGCCTTCGCCCAGCGCCTTGGTCATGTCGGTGTCGATGAAACCAGGGGCCACGCAGTTGACGGTGATGTTGCGGCTGCCGATCTCGCGGGCCAGCGCACGGGTCATGCCGGCCACGCCGGCCTTGGCGGCGGCATAGTTCATCTGGCCCGGGTTGCCGGCCGCGCCGACCACCGAGGTGATGCTGATGATGCGGCCAGCCTTGGCCTTCATCATGCCGCGCAGCACCAGGCGCGACAGGCGGCCGACGGCGGTGAGATTGGTGGCGATCACGTTGTCGAACTCGTCGTCCTTCATGCGCATGGCCAGGTTGTCCTGGGTGATGCCGGCATTATTGACCAGGATCGACAGGCTGCCATAGCCCTTCTGCACTTCGTCGACGACTTCCGCGCAGCGGGCCGCGTCGAGCACGTTCAGGACCACGCCCTTGCCGCCGAATTCGGCCAGGTAGCTTGATATCGCCTGGGCGCCCGATTCGCTGGTGGCGGTGCCGACGACCTTGGCGCCCTGGCGCGCCAGTTCCAGCGCGATGGCCTTGCCGATGCCGCGCGATGCGCCGGTGACGAGGGCGACTTGGTTCTGCAGATTCATAGGTTTCCTTTATTCTTGGTTCAGAGGCATCAAGCCGGCTTGAACGATGCCAGCACGCGCTCCAGCGCAGCCTGGTCGACCAGCGCTTCACCGACGAGGTTGGCGTCGATGCGCTTGGCCATGCCGATCAGGGTCTTGCTCGGTGCGCATTCGATGACCTGGGTCACGCCGTCAGCCGCCATCTTCTGCATGGTCTCGACCCAGCGGACAGGACCGGCGGCCTGGCGCACCAGCGCGTCCTTGATCTGCTCGGGATCGTTCAGCACGGCGACGTCGACGTTGTTGATGACGTCAATTTGCGGAGCGGCAAACTTCAGCTCCGCCATATAGGTACGCAGGCGGTCGGAGGCCGGTTTCAGGAGCGACGAGTGGAATGGCGCCGACACCGACAATTTCATGGCGCGCTTGGCGCCCTTGGCCTTGGCGATCTCGCAGGCGCGCTCGACGGCGGCGGTATGGCCGGCGATCACGATCTGGGTTGGCTCGTTGAAGTTCACGGCTTCCACCACTTCGCCTTGCGCTGCCTCAATGCATACGGCGCGCACGTCGTCGGCCTGCAGGCCGAGGATGACGGCCATGCCGCCCTGCCCGACCGGCACCGCGTCCTGCATCGATTGCGCGCGGAAGCGCACCAGCGGCACGGCGTCGGCGAACGGGATCACGCCGGCCGCGACCAGGGCCGAATATTCGCCCAGGCTATGGCCCGCGACCACGTTCGGCACCGGGCCGCCGGCCGCGATCCAGGCGCGGTAGACGGCGACCGCGGCGGTCAGCATGACCGGCTGGGTATTGGTGGTCAGGTCCAGGTCTTCCTTCGGACCTTCGGCGATCAGGCGCTTGAGGTCGAAGCCCAAGACATCGGACGCTTCTTGCACCGTTTGATCGACGACCGGGTTACCGGCGAAGCCGTTCAGCATGCCCACTGCCTGGGCGCCTTGTCCGGTGAACAGGAATGCGAATTTGCTCATCGTTGTTTTCCGTAGTTTTGTTGTTCTTGGAGGCTAGTCCCGGCGCTTACATGCGCGCCAGCACCGCGCCCCAGGTAAAGCCGCCGCCCACGCCTTCCATCAGGACGTTCTGGCCCGGCTTGATGCGGCCGTCGCGCACCGCCTGGTCGAGCGCCAGCGGGATCGAGGCGGCCGAGGTATTGCCGTGCTCGTTGACGGTGACGACCATCTTCTCGAGCGGCAGGCCGAGCTTCTTGGCGGTGCCGTTCATGATGCGGATGTTCGCCTGGTGCGGCACCAACCAGTCGACCTGATCGGCGGACACGCCGGCGTGATCCAGCACCTCATACGCGACTTTTTCGAGCACCGACACCGCCAGCTTGAACACCGCCGGACCGTCCATGTGCAGGAAGCCGCTGCCGGCGACCGCGCCATTGGCCAGGTTGCCCGGGATCGACAGGATGTCGGCATGACTGCCGTCGGCATGCAACTTGGCGCCGAGGATGCCCGGCTCGTTCGAGGCTTCGAGCAGCACGGCGCCGGCTCCGTCGCCGAACAGCACGCAGGTGGTGCGGTCGTTGAAGTCGACGATGCGCGAGAACACTTCGGCGCCGATCACCAGCACCCGCTTGTGGTTGCCGGCGCGGATGAAGGCGTCGGCGGTCGAGACCGCGTACACGAAGCCGCTGCAGACGGCGGCCACGTCGAAGGCGGCGCTGCCGTTGGCCATGCCCAGCTTTTGCTGGACGATGCAGGCCGTGCTCGGGAAGCTGCCGTGGAAATCGGGGGTGGAACTGGCGACGATCACCAGGTCGACGTCGGCCGGGGTCTTGCCGGCCATCTCGAGCGCCTTCCGGGCGGCGTGCACGGCCAGGTCGGACGACAGTTCGTCGGCCGCGGCGTAGTGGCGCGCCTCGATGCCGCTGCGGGTGACGATCCACTCGTGCGAGGTTTCGACGCCTTTCTCGGCGAGTTGAGCCGCCAGCTGTTCGTTGCTGACGCGGTTGGCTGGCAGGTAGCTGCCGGTGCCGGTGATTTTGCTATACATGGTCATTGCTTCACCATCCTGCTGGGTTATTGTGCCTGGCGCTGGCCGTCCTGCACGGGCGCCGATGTCGGCGCAACCGCGGCCGCGGTCGCCGCAGCCGTTACCGGGGGGCTCGGCATCAGTTCGGCGATCAGGGCCGACAGGTGCTCCTGCACATTATTGTGCGCGGCATCGTAGGCGCGCTTGATCGCCCACTCGAAGGCATACGCATTGGCGCCGCCGTGGCTCTTGAAGACCAGGCCTTTCAGGCCCAGCAGGCCGGCGCCGTTGTAGCGTTCCGGATTGAGCTTCTTGAGCGCCTTGCGCGCGAAGAGCGCGCCCAGCATCGACATGACGCTTTCCTTGAACGTCGTCTTCATGAAGCGCGACAGGCCTTCGATCGCCTTGAGCATGACGTTGCCGACGAAACCGTCGCACACGACGACGTCGACCGTGCCCTTGAAGATGTCATTGCCTTCGACATTGCCGAAAAAGTTCAGTTTGCCACGTTCGGCGTCGGCGCGCAGCAGCACGCCGGTGGCTTTCACCGCCTCGTTGCCCTTGATCTCTTCGGTGCCGACGTTGAGCAGGCCGATGGTCGGACGCGGGATGCCTTCGATCGCCGAGCACAGCACGGAGCCCATGATGGCGAACTGGTGCAGGTGGTCGGGCTCGCAGTCGACGTTGGCGCCGAGGTCGAGGATATAGGTCGGGCCGCCCTTCTGGTTCGGCATGATCGAGCAGATCGCCGGGCGATCGACGCCGGCCATGGTCTTGAGCACATAGCGCGAGACGGCCATCAGGGCGCCGGTATTGCCGGCCGAGACGCAGGCGTGGGCGCTGCCGTCCTTGACGGCCTCGATCGCGACGCGCATCGACGAATCCTTCTTGCGGCGCAGGGCCACTTCGACCGGGTCTTCCATCGTCACGACTTCGGAGGCGTGCTTGACGGTCAGGCGCGGGTTGTTGTCCGCGTGATGCTTCTTGAGTTCTGCGCGCAGCACATCTTCGACGCCCACGAGCACGAGCTCGGCGTCAGCTTGCTTTTTGAGAAAGGAGATGGCTGCCGGAATGGTAACTGAGGGGCCGTGATCGCCGCCCATGCAGTCAATGGATATTTTAATTGTCATTTGTTGGAGATGCCGCGGCTCACACAGGACGGGCGGCCAGAGGGGATCGGGGCGTGGCGCACATGCGCACGGGATCCAGGCTGTTCAACATGACGGTGCCAGGAGCGTCGGGACGGACTCCCAGGATGCAGCCGGTTACTGAGCAGATGCCAAAGAAAAAGCGGCGCCACGCAGATAACATACGTTGCGCCGCTTTCATGATGCTAAAAGCCAGAACGTCGATTACTCGTCGTTCTTGGTCTTCAGGACCTTGCGACCACGGTAGAAGCCGTTTGGCGAAATGTGGTGACGCAGGTGGGTTTCGCCGGTGGTCGGCTCGACTGCCAGGTTAGGGGCGGTCAGGAAATCGTGCGAACGGTGCATGCCGCGCTTCGATGGGGATTTCTTATTCTGTTGAACTGCCATGATAACTCCTAGTACAAAGTTCTAAAATTTTAACACATTCGATATGCAAAAAGGATGCAAGTCGAGTATCTCGGCGGCAAGCCTTGAGGACTGCCGACATGTTGAACGCTGCTACAACTACCGCGAATGCCATACTCGATTGCACGCGTTTGACACGTTTTTTGCAGAATTTGGACGACATTGTTTCTACGCTGCCGCCACCGTACTGCGAATCCTGTGCTGCTGATTGTTCTTGCTATTACTTCTTCTTAATCCGCCTTCAGGTTCTTGAGGGCGGCGAAAGGCGACACTTTATCGGTTTTCAGGCTATCGAGCAAGCCCGTATCCGGACAAACGTCATGCCGTGGCGACTGCGGCAAGGCCAGCAGGGCCTCGTCCTCGAGCAACTCGCGGATGTCGCAAGTGCGGCTGCCGACGATCACGTCGATGCTTTCGTCGTCGAGGATTTCCTCGATCGCGTCGGCATCCTCGTCGTTCTCGCCCAGCACCAGCATGGTCGACGAATCGATCTCGTAATCCATAGGCTGCAGGCAACGCTGGCACACCAGCTTCACATGCCCGGCGACCGCGAGGGTCAGCGAAGGATAACCCTGACGGGTCTGGCCGCCCTGGATGGACCAGCGGATATCGCCGCTCTTGTCCGTGCTCTCGGCGGCGAGACGGGTCATCTCGACCAGGGGCGTAGAGCCTTCACGATGGCCGTCGTTCTTGCAAAACTCGAAGGCGTCGATGACAAAAGCGCTCATTTAGAAAGTTACCCCGGAAAACCTGCGATAATAGCAGGCTTTTCGCGCCAGCGTCAAAAAACCGTCGCATTTCCGCGTCGTATCCTCATCAACTGCGCCATGAAACCAATGCCCTCGCTCATCCTCGCCTCGAGTTCCGCCTACCGCCGCGAACTGTTGCAGCGCCTTGGCCTGCCCTTCGAGGCCGTCGCGCCCGACATCGACGAGACTCCGCTGGACGGCGAAACGCCGCAAGCCACCGCCCTGCGCCTGGCGCGTGCGAAGGCGCAGGCCGTAGCAACCCTGCACCCCGGCGCGCTGGTGATCGGCTCCGACCAGGTGGCTACCCTGGATGGACTGCAGATCGGCAAGCCCGGCGACCATCCACGCGCCCTGGCCCAGTTGCAGCTGATGCGCGGACGCGAAGTCGTGTTCCACACCGCTCTATGCCTGTGGGATGGCCGCGTGCCGGACCCGGACCAGGCGGCCCAGATCGAGAATGTGCAGGTGCGCGTCGCCTTCCGCGACCTGCCCGACCATGAACTCGACGCCTACCTGCGCATCGAGCAGCCGTATGACTGCGCCGGCAGCGCCAAGAACGAAGGGCTGGGCATCGCCCTGCTCGAAAGCATCCAGTCGAACGACCCCACCGCCCTCACCGGCCTGCCGCTGATCGCCCTGACCGGGATGCTGCGCAAGGCCGGCGTCCCGTTTTTTGGCGCCTGATTCATTACTTCATTCCATCATGCCCGGCACCCTGTACCTGATTCCGAACACCCTCGGCCCGACCGACGCCACTCCAGGCTCCCTGAACGCCCTGCTCCCGACCCAGGTGCAGGCGCTGACCAGCAAGCTCGATTACTTCGTGGCGGAAAACGCCAAGACCGCGCGCGCCTTTCTGAAACTGATCGCGATCGATCACCCGCTGGCCAAGCCGCTGCAGGAAATCGAGATCGCCGAACTGAACGTGAACACGCCGCCGGCGGCGCTGGCGCAACTGCTGGCGCCATTGCTGGCGGGCCGCGATGCGGGCCTGGTGTCGGAAGCCGGCGTGCCGGCCGTGGCCGACCCTGGCGCCGACCTGGTGCGCCTGGCCCACCAGCACGGCATCGCGGTGCGTCCGCTGGTGGGGCCGTCTTCGCTGCTGCTGGCCGTGATGGCCAGCGGGCTGAATGGCCAGAGCTTCGCCTTCAATGGCTACCTGCCGACCGACGCGGCGCAGCGCACCAAGCGCATCGTCGAGCTGGAGAAACGTTCGCGCGCCGAGCGCCAGACCCAGCTGCTGATCGAGACGCCGTATCGCAACGGCGCCATGCTCGAAGCGCTGGCGACTGCCTGCCAACCCGGCACCCTGATCTGCGTCGCGACCGACCTGTCGCTCCCCACCGAGTCGGTGCGCACCCTGACGGCCGCCAAGTGGAAGGCGGCGCTGGCGGCCAATAAAGGGCCGGACTTCCACAAGAAGCCGACCGTATTCCTGTTCCTGGGTCAGTAAAGCTCGCGCCAACCCTGCGGCCGGGGCTCGAGCGAGCCCCCGCACTGCTCCACCGATACCGGCCGGATGGTGCGCGGCGATACGCCGCCTGCTTCAAGCGTCACCCCGACACGAGTCTGAATGGCCCGGATGGCCGCCCGGCAGTCACCCAGGCGCTGTCCATGCCGGAACAGCGCGGCCGCCAGCGCATGATCGCCGCGCCGCTCCAGCACGAGACCGTAACGATAGAAGGCGCCGCCGTCGCGTGAGCGCATGGCGGTCTCGTACAGCGTAAGCACTTCGTCCGGCGTCTCGGCCTGCGCCCGGCCATCCTCGATCAATGTCGCCAGCGCCGTTTCGGCGCGCCCGCCGCTGCGCCCGAGCGCGCGCCGATACAGGGCGGCGGCCAGCACGTCATCCGGCTCGTTGCCGACGCCCAGCTCGTAACTTCGCCCAAGGTAATAGAGGCCGGCAGGATCGTTCGCCACGGCCGCGTGTGCGAACCATTCTGCACCCGGCGCCCGCGCTTCGGCATAGACCGCCCGCTCGAGCATCATCAGGCCGAGCCGCACCTGGGCGGCGGCCAGTCCGCCTTCGGCCGACCGGGTCAGCCACTCGCGCGCCTGCTTCATATCCCGCTCGCCGGCGCTGCCATGCTGATAGGCCCAGGA
Organism: Massilia oculi; assembly: GCF_017582745.1. GTDB lineage: Bacteria > Pseudomonadota > Gammaproteobacteria > Burkholderiales > Burkholderiaceae_D > Telluria > Telluria oculi_A. The sequence goes on along the minus strand of NZ_JAFVIM010000004.1, from coordinate 322,943 downwards.
CAGGTTGGCCTGGGCCCACCCATGCCCCTGTTCGGCTGCCTTGGCATACCAGAAAACCGCCTGGCGGCGATCGCGCGCCACGCCGGCGCCACGGTTGAGCAGCACCCCGAGATTGTTTTGCGCATACCTGTTGCCGCCGTGCGCTGCCAGGCGATACAAGGCCGCGGCCTGCGCCAGGTCTTTTTCGACGAAGCGCCCCTGCTCATACCAGGTGCCAAGGGTGTTCTGGGCAGCGGGATCGCCCTGTTCCGCCAGTCGCCGGGTACGCATGACCAGCGCCGGATCGAGCGCCCGCGGCGGTTCGCCCGGCTGCCAGATGAACTGCGCCCCGAACCGCGTGCCTGGCGGCTTGCCCAGCGTGTTCAGCGCATGGAAGGCGCATTTGCGGATGCCGGCCAGCGCCGCCGCGTCCAGATCGGCCCTGCCGCTGGACACCGCGACCCGGGCGTCAGCGACCTTGCCCCCGGCATCGATCTGGATGTCCAGCGTCGACTGTCCCCCGGCCCTTTGCGCCAGCGCGGCAGGCGGATAGTCAGGACGCGCGCAGGCGTAGAGATCGAACTTCATCGCCTGCCGGATGCGATCCTGATCGGCGGAATCGTGGACTGAAGCGATGGCCGCGGCGGCGGCCAGGAAAAGGATGGCGACACTCATCCCATGACTGTAGCGCCAGGCGCGGCGCTACACGCTCACGGAATGTCACCAATGACGATGGAGTGGCTACTGCAGTGGCGGTGGGGCGTCGTTGGTCAGCTCGCGCACCCAGTCGAACGCCGCCAGCTCGATCTCGCGCACCTCGGCCACCGTCAGGCCGATCTTCTTGAGCGCGCAGGCCAGCTTGCCGCCACCCTCGGCCGCCTCGAGCAGCTCGGCGATGCGCAGCATGGTGCCGAAATCGCCTTCGCGCTCGAGCAGCGCCTCGCGCACGTCGTGCGCGATGTCGACGTGGGCCAGGATGTCGGCCATTGGCACCGAGAACAAGGCTTCGGCCAGCGACATGATGCCGACCGTGAAGGCGCGGTCGGCGCTGGCGGTATCGCCCGGCCGTACGCGCAGCGTCATCAGTTCGAGCAGCTTGCCGCGCGTCGTGGCCAGTTGCAGCAGCGGCGACTTGAGCTCGACCCGGGCGCCGGCCGCCGTGTAGAGCAGGATCTGCAGCCAGCGCCCCAGCTGGCGCCGGCCGAGCTGGACCAGGGCCTGCGACAGCGACTCGATGCGCGGCCCCGGCACCGCGCGGCTGTTCACCAGGCGCAGCAGGTTGAGGCTGATCAGGGCGTCGCGCTTGACGGCGGTCTCGATCGCCTGGCTGTCGGCGTTCGAGTTGACCAGTTCCAGCAGGCGCAGGATGGTGATCTCGGACGGCGTGATCTTGCGTCCGCTGAGGATCACGGGACGCGCGAAATAATAGCCCTGGAAATATTCGAAGCCGAGTTCCATGCACAGCTTGAACTCGTCGATGGTCTCGACCTTCTCGGCCAGCAGGCGCTTGCCGGTGCCGCGCAGCGATTCGACCAGCTGCGCCAGCTCGTTCGGCGCGACGCCCTTGACGTCGACCTTGATGATGTCGACCAGCTGCACCAGCTTGTCGAGCTCGCTCGAGTGCTCGACCACGTCATCGACCGCGAACTTGAAGCCCAGCTCCTTGAGCTCGGCCACGCGCGCCAGCAATTCCGGCGTCGGCTTCACCGTCTCGAGGATTTCCAGGATCACCTTATGGGATGGCAGGAAGCGCACGAAATCGCTCATCAACACCACTTCGTCGACGTTGACGAAGGCAAGCTGCTCGCCCACCACCTGCTCCATGCCGAGCTGGGATGCATGCGAGATGACGGCGGCGGTCGCCGCCGCGCCGTCGGTCAGCTTGGCGTCGTCGTCCTCGCCGGCCGCACGGAACAGCAGCTCGAACGCCACCAGATGCTGGTCGCGCCCGAGGATGGGCTGACGCGCAAGAAAGAAATCATCGGACGGCACGGAGACCGCTGCCGTTGCATCGGCGTGCATCGAAAAATACTCCTGGAAACAGTCACGGCAGCGCGCCGCGCCCGGTGGACGGCACGCGCCACCCACCTACGCCGACTATACTACAAAAATGCTAATCTTAGCATTTCGACATCGAATCGAACGATGTTCGAATCAGCCGCGACCGCCACCGCCCTGGCGGGTTCGTCCGTTGCGCGGCGCGCTCGGCGCGGTCGGCCGGGCAGCGCTGCTCCGCGCGGTGCGCGGTGCGCCGTCACGCGGGCCCGCGGCCGCATCGGCACGGCTGCGCGACGCGTTGCCGCGTGGCACGCCATCGCGTGGCGCGGCAGTGCGTGGGCCACCGGCGCGCGCCGGCTTGGCGGGGGCGGCCGGCGCTTCGTCGGCGCGCGGCATGCTCTGGCCCGGCAGGCGCAGGCTGCCCTTGCCCGACAGCGGGCTGGCGCGGCGCGCATTGCCCACCGGCGCCCGTGGCGCGTCGCCCGCCAGGCGGCCGGCGGCGGCGCCGGTCACCTGCGTGCCCTTTTCGATCGTGAAGCGCGCGCCGGCATCCTTGCCCAGCACGCGCACCAGATAGGGCATGACTTCGCGCAGGATCGGCTCCAGCGTGTACGGCGGATTCAGGATGAACATGCCGCTGCTGTGCAGGCCGGTGCCGTCCGGGGTCGGGGTGTTGGTGGTCAGGGTGACGTTGAGCCATTCCTTGGCCGGCAGGCGCTTGAGGCGGTCGGCGAACTGGCGCGACTCCATGCGCTGCAGCACCGGATACCAGATCGCATAGATGCCGCTCGGGAACTTGGCCAGCGCTTCTTCGAGCGCATCGCGCACGCGCTTGTAGTCATCCTTGATCTCGTAGGGCGGATCGATCAGCACCAGCGCGCGGCGCGACGGCGGCGGCAGCAGCGCCTTCATGCTATGGAAGCCGTCGCCATGCTCGATGATCACGCGGCGGCCGCGCGAGCGCTCGCCCTGCTCCGCCTTGTGGGCGTCGAGCTTGCGGAAGTTATCGGCCAGGATCTTGCAATCGGCCGGGTGCAACTCGAACAGGCGCAGGCGATCCTGCTCGCGCGACATCTGCTCGGCCACCCAGGGCGAACCCGGGTAGTAGCGCATCTTGCCGCTCGGATTCATGCCCTTGATGAGGTCGAGATATTCCTTCAGCGGGGCCGGGACGTCGGTGCAGTTCCACAGCGGGCCGATGCCGGTATCGAACTCGGCGGTCTTGGTCGCCTGGAAACTGTCGAGCGCATACACGCCGGCGCCCGAGTGGGTGTCGATATAGGTATAGGCTGCATCCTTCTGGTTCATGTACAGGTGCAGCTGCACCTGGACGAAATGCTTGAGGACATCGGCGTGGTTACCCGCGTGGAAGGCGTGGCGGTAGCTCAACATAAGCTGGAATTCCTAAAAGAGGTTTGCCGCGAGAAAGTTGGCGGCAGAATTAGGCGCCATTATCCACTACAACCGACTGCGGCTGGGAATGCATTGCGCCACGCAAAAAGCCGCAGCCCTTGCGGGGCTGCGGCTTGGCAAGAAAAACAGCGCGGGAGATTGTAAAAAAATCAGGCGACTTTCTTATCTTCGAAGAACTGTTCATCCTCCGTCGAGCCATGCAATGCGGTGGTCGAACTCTGGCCCTGCTGGATGGCCTGGGTCACGGCGTCGAAGTAGCCGGTGCCGACTTCGCGCTGGTGCTTGACGGCGGTGAAGCCCTTCTCGGCAGCCGCGAATTCGGCCTCTTGCAGCTCGACGAAGGCCGACATGCCGCTGCGGGCATAGCCGTGGGCGAGATTGAACATGCCGTAGTTGAGCGCATGGAAGCCAGCCAGGGTGATGAACTGGAATTTATAGCCCATGGCGCCCAGCTCTTTCTGGAACTTGGCGATGGTGGCGTCGTCCAGGTTCTTTTTCCAGTTGAACGAGGGCGAGCAATTATAGGCCAGCATCTTGCCCGGGAATTTCGCATGGATGGCGTCGGCGAAGCGGCGCGCGAACTCGAGGTCGGGCTTGCCGGTCTCGCACCACACCAGGTCGGCATACGGCGCATAGGCCAGGCCGCGCGAGATCGCCTGCTCGATGCCCGGCTTGACGCGGAAGAAGCCCTCCACCGTGCGCTCGCCGGTGCAGAATTCCTTGTCGTTGGCGTCGACGTCCGAGGTCAGCAGGTCGGCGGCTTCGGCATCGGTGCGGGCGATGACCAGGGTCGAGGTGCCCATCACGTCGGCCGCCAGGCGCGCGGCGTTGAGTTTCTCGACCGCCTCGCGGGTGGGCACCAGCACCTTGCCGCCCATGTGGCCGCATTTCTTGACCGAGGCCAGTTGGTCTTCGAAGTGCACGCCGGCGGCGCCCGCCTCGATCATCGACTTCATGAGCTCGTAGGCATTGAGCACGCCGCCGAAACCGGCTTCGGCATCGGCCACGATCGGCGCGAAGTAATCGATGTCGTCCTTGCCCTCGGACCACTGGATCTGGTCGGCGCGCTGGAAAGTGTTGTTGATGCGGCGCACGACCAGCGGCACCGAGTTGGCCGGATACAGCGACTGGTCGGGATACATCTCGCCGGCGGCATTGGCGTCGCCCGCCACCTGCCAGCCCGACAGGTAGATCGCCTTCAGTCCGGCCTTCACCTGCTGCATGGCCTGGTTGCCGGTCAGGGCGCCAAGGGCGTTGACGTAGGGCTCGTCGTGCACCAGCTGCCACAGCTTATCGGCGCCGCGTTTGGCCAGGGTATGCTCGATCGGGAGGGAGCCGCGCAGGCGGACGACGTCGGCCGCGGTGTAGTTGCGGACCACGCCTTTCCAGCGCGGGTTGCTGTCCCATTCCTGCTGCAGTTCGGCGATTTGCTGTTCACGGCTGGTCATGATGCTCTCCTGAAGTTGAAGGTAGGTGCGAATCCGTTGACACCATCTTAGCCCGGTTTGTGCGCAGCACAATCACTCTTATATAAGACAGAACAGTAAAATAATTTACTTTTATTTCAACTACTTACCAATAAAGAACCACAATGTGAAACAAAATTTCTCAGCATGAGAACAAACCCGCCGGCGGATTTGCTGCATATTCCACATCGCAGGACGATCATTTCGCATCGTGGAAAATAACGAGGGGCGCGGCAGGATGCCGCGCCCCTCGCCCCCGCAACAAAGGTTGCGTTACTTGGCCAGGTCGACCGCCTCCTCGCCGAACGCCAGTTCGCCATGGCGCACCCGCACCGGGATCGTGTCCTTCGGCCCGAAGCGGCCGGCCAGGATGGCCTTGGACAGCGGATTTTCGATCTGCTGCTGGATCGCGCGCTTGAGCGGGCGCGCACCATACACCGGATCGTAGCCAGCCTCCGCGATCTTCTGCAGCGACTCTTCGTCGATATCGAGCGTCATCTCCATCTTGGCCAGGCGCGCTTCCAGGTTGTGCAGCTGGATGCGGGCGATGGCGCCGATATTCTTCTCGTCGAGCGCATGGAACACCACGATCTCGTCGATCCGGTTGATGAACTCGGGACGGAAGTGGCCGCGCACCTCGGCCATCACGGCCATCTTCACCACGGCGGGTTCGTCCGTGTCCATCGACTGGATCCGGTGCGACCCGAGGTTCGAGGTCATCACGATCACCGTGTTCTTGAAGTCCACGGTGCGGCCCTGGCCATCGGTCATGCGGCCGTCGTCCAGCGCCTGCAGCAGCACGTTGAACACGTCCGGGTGCGCCTTCTCGATCTCGTCCAGCAGGATCACGCTGTAGGGTTTGCGGCGCACGGCCTCGGTGAGGTAACCGCCCTCCTCGTAGCCGACGTAGCCCGGCGGCGCGCCGATCAGGCGGGCCACCGAATGCTTCTCCATGAACTCGCTCATGTCGATGCGGATCAGCGCGTCCTGGGTATCGAACAGGAAGCCCGCCAGCGCTTTGCAGAGCTCGGTCTTGCCGACCCCGGTCGGGCCCAGGAACATGAAGGAGCCGTAGGGACGGTTCGGGTCCGACAGGCCGGCGCGCGAGCGCCGGATCGCATCCGACACCGCCTCGATCGCCTCGTCCTGGCCCACCACGCGCTTGTGCAGCTCGTCCTCGATGTGCAGCAGCTTGTCGCGCTCGCCCTGCATCATGCGCGCCACCGGGATGCCGGTCGCGCGCGAGACCACTTCGGCGATCTCCTCGGCGCCCACCTGGGTGCGCAGCAGCTTCGGTTTCACGTTATCGGCTTCGGCGCGGGCCGTGGCTTCCTCGGCCTGGCGCAGCTGCGCCTCCAGCTCCGGCAGGCGGCCATACTGCAGCTCCGAGACCTTCTGCCAGTTGCTCTGGCGCTTGGCCTCGTCCATCTGGAAGCGGATGCGCTCGATCTCTTCCCGGATATGGGTGGTGCCCTGCACCGCCGCCTTCTCGGCCTTCAGCACTTCTTCGTAGTCGTTGTACTCGCGCTCCAGGCGCGCGATCTCGTCGCCCAGCAGTTCCAGGCGTCGCTGCGAGGCTTCGTCGGTCTCGCGGCGCACGGCTTCGCGCTCGATCTTCAGCTGGATCATGCGGCGCTCGAGGCGGTCCATGACTTCGGGCTTGGAATCGATCTCGATCTTGATCTTGGCCGCCGCCTCGTCGATCAGGTCGATCGCCTTGTCGGGCAGGAAGCGGTCGGTGATATACCTGTGCGACAGCTCGGCCGCGGCGATGATCGCCGGGTCGGTGATGTCCACCTGGTGGTGCAGCTCGTACTTCTCCTGCAGGCCGCGCAGGATGGCGATGGTCGCCTCCACGCTCGGCTCGTCGACGATGATCTTCTGGAAGCGGCGCTCGAGGGCGGCGTCCTTCTCGACGTACTTGCGGTACTCGTCGAGCGTGGTCGCGCCGACGCAGTGCAGCTCGCCGCGCGCCAGCGCGGGTTTCAGCATATTGCCGGCGTCCATCGCGCCTTCGGCCTTGCCGGCGCCGACCATGGTGTGGATCTCGTCGATGAAGACGATGGTCTGGCCTTCGTCCTGCGCCAGCTCCTTGAGCACGGCCTTCAGGCGTTCTTCGAACTCGCCGCGGAACTTGGCGCCGGCCAGCAGCGCCGCCATGTCGAGCGACAGCACACGCTTGCCCTTGAGCGAATCGGGTACTTCACCGTTGACGATGCGCTGGGCCAGGCCCTCGACGATGGCGGTCTTGCCGACGCCCGGTTCGCCGATCAGCACCGGGTTGTTCTTGCTGCGCCGCTGCAGCACCTGGATCGCGCGGCGGATCTCGTCGTCGCGGCCGATCACCGGGTCGAGCTTGCCGGCGCGGGCGCGCTCGGTCAGGTCGAGCGTGTACTTCTTGAGGGCTTCGCGCTGGCCTTCCGCCTCGGGCGAATTCACCGCTTCGCCGCCGCGCACGGCTGAAATAGCCGACTCCAGCGATTTGCGGGCCAGGCCGTTCTCGCGCGCCAGGCGGCCGGCGTCGGACTTATCGTCGGACAGCGCCAGCAGCACCATCTCGGACGACAGGAACTGGTCGCCGCGCTTTTGCGCCTCGCGGTCGGACAGGTTCAGCAAGGCCATCAGGTCGCGCCCGGCCTGGACGTTGCCGCCGGCGCCGGTGACCTTCGGCTGGCGCTCCAGCGCCAGCTTGAGCGCATTGGTCAGCGCGCCGACGTTGACACCGGCGCGCTGCAGCAGCGAGCGCGCGCTGCCGTCGTCCTGGTTCAGCAGGGCGAGCAGAAGGTGAATCGATTCGATGTATTGGTTATCGTTGCCGACCGCCAGGCTCTGGGCATCCGCCAGGGCTTCCTGGAGCTTGGTCGTCAATTTATCTTGCCGCATGGTGTTGCTCCCTAGAGGTTGTTATTAGCTTGAGAGCAAGATAGGGATGAGTGAGGGCCTTTTCAAGATGCCGCAGGCTCTCCGTCATCCCGTACAATGCGAGCACGCGTTTTCGTCTCCGCCAATGAATCTATTCAGCATCCTCATCGCCGACCAGGCCCATGCCGACCAGGCGCTGCCGCCCGCCATCGCACGCAATCTCGCGTCGCTGCGCGAGCACCACCCGGGCCTGCCGCACCGTTTGTACGGCCAGGAAGCCATCCGCGATTTCCTGCGCACCCATATGGAGGCCGACGTCGCCTGGGCCTACGACCAGCTGCTGCCCTATGCCTACCGCGCCGACCTGGCGCGCCTGTGCCTGCTGCACGAGTTCGGCGGGCTGTATGCCGACCTGTCGGTGTTCTTCCATGCCCCGCTGCCGCTGGAATCGGGCAAGCTGATCGTGTTCCGCGACCGCGCCGTGGTTGCGCCCTGGATCGTGAGCAACACCATCCTGGCCGCGCCGGCGGGCGCGCCGGCCCTGGCGGCGGCGATCCGGATGATCGTGGCCAACTGCCGCAGCCGCTACCGCGGCGCTTCCTCGCTGTGCCCCACGGGTCCGGTGCTGCTGGGCAAGGCGATTGCCCTGCACTGCGAACCGGACCAGATCCACCTGGGCGAGGTGAGCAACCTGGCCCAGCGCAACGATACCGAGTCGCTGGCCTTCCTCGACGCCACCGACGGACGCCTGATCGGCTACCGCACCAAGCGCGCCGCCGGGCTGGCGGAACTGGGGCTGGAGCGCGGCGTCAACGACTACAACGATTTTTATTATGCCCGCCTGACCTATGCCGCCGATTATCCGGTATTGGTCGGCGCCGATTACCTGGCGCAGCATGCCCGCACCGCGGCAAAGCTCGACGGCGGCCGCCTGGTCTACCAAGGCGCGCCGGCCAGGGGCGACGGTGCGCTCGACACGGTGGCGCTGTGCCACCTGCCGATCCCGTTCGCGGCGGGCCGCTACCGGGTGCTGCTGGAACTGGACGATGCGGCAGCAGGCGCCGCGCTGACCCTGGTGGCGCTGGAGAACGGCTCCGGCTTGCCGCTGGCGCGCGCCGAGCATTGCCTCAACGGCGGCGCGGCGACACCGGCGCTCGACCTCGACGTGGCCACCAGCCGCAAGGACATCGTGATCGGCATCTTCAGCGCCGGCGCGGGGCTGCTGCGCATCGCCGGCCTGCGCGTCGAGCGCCAGCATCAGGAAACCGCATGACCATCAAATATGTCTCCTACGGCGACACCACCGGCTACGGCCTGTCCGGCCTGGCCTACCTGCGCGGCCTGCTCAACCTGGGTTACGACGTACAGTGGCAGCCTGTATTCTGGGGCCCGCAAGGCCTGCAGTTCTGGGAACCGGGCATGGCGCCGGAGCTCCTCGAATGCATGCGCGCGGCGAGCGCCGACCCGAGCCTGCGCGACCTGCCCGCCGTCCTCGCGCGCTGCGCAGCACCGCGCGACTGCGAGATCATGGTCGCCCACCTGGTGCCCGAATACCTGGAAGCCTGCCTGGAGCCGGGCAAGCGCAACTATGCCTACTGCACCTGGGAGGCCGACCGCATCCCGGCCCACTGGCCGGCGATACTGAACCGGTTCGAGGCGGTGCTGGTGCCGTCGACCTTCAATGCCGAGGCGTTTCGCGCCGGCGGCGTGACCGTGCCGGTGCACGTGGTGCCGCACATCCGGCGCCACGCCGTCGACGACGTCACGCCGGCCAGCCGCGCCGGGCTGCGCGAGCAGCTCGGCTTCCGGTCTGACGACCACGTGTTCTACACGATCGGCGCCTGGATGCTGCGCAAGGACTTGCCGCGCCTCGTCGAAGCCTTCCTCGCCGAGTTCACGGCCGACGAAGCAGTCGCCCTGTGCATCAAGACCTCGACCCGGCCGGTGCATTTCCCGCTGCCCCACGAACAGGGCAAGACCTCGCGCGAGCTGGTGCAGGAAACCATCCGCGCCTTCGCCGCGCGCAGCCCTCGCGCGCAACTCCCGCGCATCGGCGTGCTGGCCGGCGACGGCCTCGATGGCAGCTGGATCGACTGCGTGCACGGCATCGGCGACACCTATGTGTCCCTGAGCCGCGCCGAAGGCTGGGGCATGGGCGCCTTCGAGGCCGCCGCCCTCGGGCGTCCGGTCCTGATGACGGGCTGGAGCGGTCCCCTCGACTACCTCGGGCGCGACCATCCGGGCCTGGTCGGGGGCCGCCTGGAAGCGATCGACTGGCCCGGCACCACCTACACGCCCAACCAGCGCTGGGCGGTGGCCGACGTGGCGGATGCGCGCGCCAAGATGCGCTACCGCTTCATCCACGGCGATGCGCCCGATCCCGATGCCCGGCGCCTGAGCGAGACCATCGCCAACCGCTACGCCGAGGGAACCGTCATGCGCCAGTTCTCCCGCGCGATCGGCGTCCTGGAGGGCCAGCCATGATCCCGCGCATCTTCCACTTCGTGTTCGGCCTGCGCGTGCAGGACGAACCATTCCACCTGGCGCACTACCTGTGCCTCGAATCGTGCCGCCGGCTCAATCCCGGCCATGCGATCTGGTTCCACCACGACCACGAGCCGTGGGGACCGCTGTGGGACCGCATCAAGCCGCACCTGGTGCTGCACAAGGTGAGGCGCGAAGCGCTGCCGCAAGCCGCCTATCAGCAGTCCGGCGAAGGCCGCATGATCGCCGCCGCCGGCTGGAGCTATGCCCACGAGGCCGACTTCATCCGCCTGCGCGTGCTGGCCGAACATGGCGGCGTCTACGCCGACATCGACACCCTGTTCGTGGCGCCGATGCCGGACCACCTGCATGACTACGAATGCGTGCTGGGCGACGAAGGCGCCCTGCCCGACGAACGCGGCATCCTGCGCCCGTCGCTGTGCAACGCACTGATCGCGGCCCGTCCCGGCGCGCCCTTCATCGCGCGCTGGCTGCACGACTCCCACGCCGCCTTCGACGGCAAGTGGACCAGCCACTCCTGTCAGCTCGCCACGCGCCTGTGGGAGGCGCACCCGGACCTGGTGCACGTGGTGCCGCGCCAGTACTTCTACCGCCATCCGTGGACGCCGGACGGCATGCGCAACCTGTTCGAGCGGGTCGATCCCGACCTGCGCGACGTGGTCAGCCTGCACCTGTGCAGCCACCTGTGGTGGGACGCCGCGCGCACCGACTTCACCAGCTTCCACGCCGGCCTGCTGACCGAGGACTGGGTACGCGCCGGCGCCTCGACCTATGCGCTGCTGGCGCAGCCCTACCTGCCGGGAGCCGCGCCATGAGCCTGGCCGACTTCCTGCCCGCCCCCGGTCGCGGCGCCGGCTTCAAGCTGGGCCAGGACGGTGTGCAGGTGGCGCAAGGCGTGCTGCAGCAGCTGGCCTGGCCCGGCGCGCAGCCGCTGGTGTCGTGCCTGATGGTGACCCGCGGCCGCCTGTTCCCGGCGCGCTTCGCGGTCGACTGCTTCCGCGCCCAGGGCTGGGCCGCGCGCGAACTGGTGCTGGTGTGCGACGGCCCCGGCACCGCGATCGAAGCCTATTGCCGCCAGCTCGGCGACGAGCGCATCCGGCTGGTCTACCCCGCCACACCGGCGACCAGCCTGGGCGAGCTGCGCAACCTGTCCCTGGCGTCCGCGCGCGGCGACTGGATCTGCCAGTGGGACGACGACGACCTGTACCACCCCGACCGCATCGCGTTGGGGATGCAGGCCTTGCTGGCGCTGGGTGCCGACGCCATGTTCCTGCAGCGCTGGCTGCTGTGGGCGCCGGGAGAGCGCCGGCTGGGCGTGTCCGGCGCACGCGAATGGGAAGGCTCGATGCTGGCGCGGCGCGCCAGCGTGCCGTCCTACCCGGCGCTGGCGCGCGGCGAGGACACCGCCGTCATGCACGCCATGCTGCTGCGCGGGCGGGTGCTGCTGCTCGATGCGCCGTGGGCCTATACCTATGTGCAGACGGGCGCAAATACCTGGAACGCAGGGCACTTCGCGGCGATCTGGGCGGCGGCCAGTTTCGAGCAGGCGCAAACGGGATACGAGACGGCGTTGGCGGCGCTGGGAGCTCATGGACCGCATGCGGCCTACGCGGCGGCGCTGGCGACGCCTCCACGCGCCGATTGTCCGAACTGAAGCGAATGTGGCCGCCTGTTCCCCGCACTGGCCGCGCCCGTCCCGGGCTATCATCCGTCAAACTCATTATTTCCTAGCAGCATGTTTTCGCGACTCGACGCCAGCCTGAAGATTTTCGGCACCCTCATCATCGTCATCCTTGCCTGTCTTGCCACGCTGCCCATCCTCAGCAGTTCCCAGGCAAACGCCACCCTTGAGGCGCTCAAGGACGAGGCTGCCAAGGAACGTGCCTACGGTCTCATGCTGACATTGCTGCAGGATGCCGAGACCGGTCAGCGCGGCTTCCTGATCGGCAGCGACGAGAGTTTCCTGGCCCCGTACAATGCCGGCGTGGCGGGCATACCCGCCGCGCTCGAGCATCTGCAGCGGCACGCCGGTTCGGAGGCGGAGCGCGCGCTGGTGGCGCGTATCGTCGAACTGAGCAAGGCAAAGGTCTCGGAAATGGACCAGACCATCCGCCTGAAGAAAGCCGGAAAGGCCAAGGCGGCAATGGACATGGTGGCCAGCCAGCGCGGCAAGATCCTCATGGACGAGCTGCGCACCCTGCTCGGCCGCCAGCAAAAGGCGCTGGCCGACCACCGCAATAGTTTGCGCGACGAGCTGACAGCCACCCTGCGCTACAACTCGGCGCTGGGCATCGGCGCCAGCCTGGCCAGCGTCGTGCTGATTTTTGCAACCATCTACATCGTGACCAGGAGCCTGAACGAGCAGGCGGAATCGGCGCGCCAGTCCACATTACTAGCGGAGAACAACGCCCAGCTGGCGCAACAGGCCGCCATACGCGCCGAGCGCCTGGCGATTACCGCCGACATGCTGCAGGCGCTCGACAGCGTGAAGACACCGCCCGAGCTCGAGCGGGTTTTACCGGTATTCCTGCGCAAACTGTTGCCTGGCGCATCTGGCGCGGTCTATCTATACCGTAATTCGCGTGACGTGCTTGAACTGAAGGCAAGCTGGGGCCTGATGGAGGATGCGCCGCCCACGGTGGCGCCAGGCGAATGCTGGGCCCTGCGCCTGGGCAAGGTCCATCGAGCCAGCAGAGAACACGATCTGTGCTGCGACCATGGCGCCACCTGGCACAGTGACCATGAGGCCCAGACCTGCGTGCCGATGATTTCCCAGGGCGACGTGATTGGCATCCTGGTGATCGCCGGCGACCGGCACGACGCAAGCCCGGGCGACAACGCACACATCGTCTCGCTGGCCGAACAGCTCAGCCTGGCGATCAGCAATGTTTCGCTGCGCCATACGCTGCGCTACCAGTCGACCGTCGATCCGCTGACCGGCCTGTACAACCGGCGCTTCTTCGACGAGTCGCTCAAGCGCGAACTGGCGCGCACCCAGCGCAGCCGCAGCGTCTGTTCGGTGGTGATGATCGACCTCGATCACTTCAAGCGCATCAACGATACGTACGGCCACGATGGCGGCGATCTCGTGCTGCAGGCGGCCAGCCGTATTCTATTGCAACGGGTGCGCGCCAGCGACGTGGCCTGCCGCTACGGCGGCGAGGAACTGGTGCTGATGTTGCCCGATTGCGGCGCGGAAGAAGCGGCTAAGTGCGCCGAGTCGATACGCCAGACCCTGGCCGAGATGGTCATCCAGCACCAGGGCGCGACGATCTCGGGCATCTCGGCCTCGTTCGGCGTCGCTCAATGGAACGGAGATGGCGAGCAGGAAGCCGATCCGCTGCAGGCGGCCGACCGCGCCCTGTACGCAGCCAAGAAGGATGGGCGTAACCGGGTGGTCATTGCCGGCACCGCTGCGCAAGCCTGAACCTGGCGCCGGCCGGCGCTAGCGGCTCGACTCGACCTTGTCGGCGCCGTCATACGCCACCCCGCGCGTGCGCATGAATTCCAGCCGCCGCGCATGCAGCGCGTCGTTCGGATCGAGCGCCACGCACACGCTGGCCACGCCGGTGCAGCCATGCGGCTCGTGGCGCAGCTGTTCGAACACCAGCCGGTCCTCGCCGTCGCCGGTCGCGAACGCGGCGCATGACCACAGGTGCACCAGGTGCAGCAGCTGCAGCTTGTCGATCGCCAGAGCGCTGGGCCGCACGAAGCCGCCGAAACGCTCGGCATAGATGCCGCGGCCCACGCCCACGCTCTCGATCTCGTCCACGCACAACTCCTGGCCGGTATTGCCATCGGCGTACACAGAATAAGAGAAAGCCCATTTCTTGCCCTCGATCGCGGCCAGCACCAGGGCGCAATGGTCGTCCCTGAACCAGTCGTCGTCGTCGAGATAGACCACGATCCGGCTGTCAGCCAGCAGTGTCAGGGCCGAGCGCAGCGAGCCGCCGTAGAACGAGGCGTGCACGCCCCCATGGCGGCGCGAGGTCGAGTAACCCAGGTCGATCAGGCTGAGCGTGACGTGCGGCGGACATTCCGGCGCCAGCCGCGCCAGCAGGGCATCGAGCCGTCCGTGCGGGTCGCAATCGACGCCGACCAGGATCTGGATGCGCCCGTCGATGCGCTGGCCGTAGACCGAGCGCACGGCGCGCGCCAGCGACAGGCGGCACGTCGTGACGATCACCACCGCGACGTCGTGGCTGGCGCCGTTCATGGCCGGTCCAGCGCGAACGGGTAAACGCCCCTGGCGGCGAGGATGCGCTGCCTGAGTCCCTGCGCCGCCAGCGCCCCGGGACGATGGTGGGTGGCGTCGCGCTGCGGCGCATGGGTCGAGTCGAGCGCGATGTCGTTGAAGAAGTACGGCACCGTCGCCGTGTAGCAGACGGTGCGCCGGTACAGCAGGTGGTCGGCCACCAGCTTGCCCCAGGCGTGCACGCCGGACAGGTCGAGCCCGACCCCGTCCGGGCTGTAGCGCGCCAGCAGCGACGCCAGCGCGCCGCGCCGCGCGACCCAGGCGCCGGCCGAGTAGCAGCTCGGCTCCCATTCATGCCACAGGATGCCGTGGCGCAGGTACAGCTCGCCCAGCTCGCCGATCACCGACGCATGGCTGACGTGCAGTTGCAGGATTTCCCAGTCGGGGGGCGCCGACGCCAGCAGCGCCGCGCCGTCGTAGCGGTGGTGGGCGCGCACGTCGTCTTCCATGATCACCGTGGCCGCGGCGCCCGCATCGAGCGCGGCCCCGGCCGCGCGCAGGTGCGAGGCGACGATCGCCAGCTCGGACAGTGAGTTGGCGAACGGCTCGCGCACCTTCACCGTGGGCAAAGTGTCGGGCGTGACCGCCTCGATGCGTGCGTGAACGACGCCGGCGCGCTCGAAAGCCTCGCGCGCCAGCAGGCGCCGCCCTTCGTCGGCGGCGCGGTTGATCCAGAAATGGGGCAGTCCTTCGAGCATGGCGTCCAGTCTAGCAGGTACTGCCCCGGCGGCGATCAGAACACGCCGCGCAGGCCGGCGTTGCCGCCCACGGTGTGGTAATCGCTGCGTGCTTCGCCGCTCACGCCGAAGTAGAGATAGGCCCCCTTCCTGAGCTGGACCGTGCCGGTGACGCCGCCCTGCACGAAACCGCGGCCCACGTCCGGCGCGCCGACCGCGATGCGCTCGCCGGCCAGGGTGGCGCCGAGTACCGGACGCAGCAGTTCACCGCCGTCGACGCCGGCGCCGAGCTTGAAGCGCCAGGTCGAGGCCAGCAGCGGATCGAGATTGCGCGACGCGCCGGACAGGCCCAGTACCGCACGGGCGCCGTTGGCCGACCACTCGTCCAGCGCCAGCGCCGCTACCGAAGCCGGGCTTTCTGCCAACGCATCGCGCTCGACGCGCTGGAGCGTCACCCGGGCGAACGGCGCGAAGCTGGCGCCCCCGAGCAGCGTCGGCAGGCTGGCGCCGACGCCCAGAAGCGCGCTGTTGCCGCTGCCGCGCGTGGCCAGGCCGGCCGCCGGGTCGAGCGGATCGGCGCGCCGGCTTTCGGTCTTGTCGCGGCCATAGCTGCCCTGCAGGTCGAACACGACCTTGCCCGCGGCCGCCTCGCCATAGGCGAACACCTTGTTCTGGCGCAGCTTGCCATTGCCGGCCAGCGCATCGAGGTCGGTGCTGGCGTGGCTGGCGCCGAAGCCCAGGCGCACATCGCGCTCTTTCAGCAGGTCGAAGCCGACCGTGACCTGCACGCGGTCGGCATCGAAATCCGAGGCGACGTCGCCGCCCTTCCACTTGGCGCGGCCGGCGCCGAGGTCGATCCACAGCGCGCGCCCGTCCTGGCTGTCGGAGCGCTGCAGCAGGGTGCGCTGCAGTTCCCAGTTGGCCTGCGGCAGGGCCGCCGCCAGCGCGCCGTGCACCTCGCCCGCCAGGCCCTGCAGCACGCCGCCGAGCTGCTGCGCGTTGCGCGAACCGGTCTGGTAGCTCAGGCTGGTCTGGGCGGCGCTGCCCTTGCCGGCCTGGTCGAGGTCGACGATGCGGTCGAGCGCGGCGCCCACCGAACGGGCGTTGGCGCTCGCGTCCCCGGCCCAGGTGGCGTACGAGGCCGGCAGCACTTTCAGCTCGATGCTGTTGTTGCCGCCATGGTCGTAGAAGGCCGCCAGGCGCGTATTGGCGCCCAGGCCTTCCGGCTGCGCCAGGGTGTCGAAACGGCCGTCGATGCCGCCGTCGGCGGTCAGGATCAGGAAGTTCTGGCCGAGCTCGGGCACGAACTGGGCCGAGCCGTAGCCGGCCTGGCCGGGCGTGTACAGGTTCTTCAGCGCCGGCGCCAGCGTGGCGCCGGACTCGATCGTGAAGCGCTTGCCGTTGACCACGTGCAGGAAGGAGTAATGGCCGGCCGCCCCGATCGGCGTGTTCATGCCGGCCTGCCGGGCGCCGCCGATGTCCTGCTTGTAGGTGCTGCCGGCAGCCATCGTGATGTTCGAATCGGCGCTCAGCATGCCCGGCGAGTTACCCGGCGACAGGGTGCCGTGGACGGTCACGTCGCCCTGCAGCGTGCCGGCGCCGCCCAGCGTGGCGCCCTTGGCGACCATCACCTTGCTGGCGAAGACGCCGTTGGCCAGCAGCTTGCCCTCGAGGACGCAGGTGGCGTCGATGCGCGCCGCGCCGGTCACGTTCAGGGTGCCCAGGCCGGTCTTGTTGAAGCAGCCGTCGCCGGCGCCGGTCGAGATCAGGTCGCCCGCCAGCGTGGTGGTGGTGCCGGCATCGACGTTGATGTCGGTCTTGCGGCCCATATTGATGTCCTGGCCGGTCAGGATGTCGACCGTGGCATGGATGGTGCCCGAATTGAAGGTCATCACGCTGCCCCAGCCCAGCCCCCAGGAGTTGGTCACCTTCACCAGGCCCGAATTGATGGTCAGGCCGCCGGTCCAGCCGTCGCCCGGCCGGTTCGCGGCGAGACGGCCGCCGGCGTTGTCGCCGGCCAGCACCAGGGTGCCTTCGCCGTCCTTGACGATGCGGCCGGCGCCGCTGATATTGCCGTCCAGCGTCACGACGCTGTCGGCGCCTTCGGTATCGATCACGCCGTTCTTCGCCGTGACCTCGATGCCGCGCGCCGAGTCGAGCGTGCCGGTGGTCTGCAGACGGCCGCCGTCGAGCAACAGGCCGCTGCCGGCCGCGCCCAGGTTGGCGTCGCGGTCGATGCGCAGGGTGGCGCCGGAACCGATCGTGGTGCCGCCCGTGTAGCTGTTGT
Source organism: Massilia oculi (assembly GCF_017582745.1). GTDB lineage: Bacteria > Pseudomonadota > Gammaproteobacteria > Burkholderiales > Burkholderiaceae_D > Telluria > Telluria oculi_A. The sequence goes on along the minus strand of NZ_JAFVIM010000004.1, from coordinate 305,501 downwards.
CCGCCCCAAGGGCCAGGGTGCCGCCGCTCACTTGCAGGCCGCCGCCGTTGGCCAGCGTGCCGCGCAGGATCAGGGTGCCGGCGCCATCCTTGACCAGCTTGCCGCTGCCGTCCACCTTGCCGGTCTCGACCAGCGTGGTCGCGGCGTCGACGTCGACCGTGCCGCGTCCGGCCAGCAGCAGGCCGCGGGTGTGGGTCATGTCGGCGCCGGTCTGCCAGGCGCCGTCGCGCAGTTCGAGCGCACTGCGGCCCAGGCCCAGGTTGGCGTCGGCCAGCGTGCGCAGGGTGGCGTTGGCGACCACGGTCTTGCCGGTGTAGGTGTTGTTGCCGACCAGGGCCAGCTTGCCGCCGTCGAGGTTCAGGCCGCCGTTGCCGGCGAGAATGCCGCTGAAGGAACCGCTGGCCCGCGTCACGCTCAGGTCGTTCGCCCCGAGCAAGACCGAGCCGGCGCCGCCCAGGCCAGCGATCGCGACCTTGCCGGTCGCGCCGGAGACGTCGAACACGCCCTCCACGCCGACCGCGCTGCCGGCGATGCCGCCCCTGCCCGTCAGGGCCAGGGTAGCCCCCTTGGCGATGTCGGTGGCGCCGGTATAGTCCTGGGCGCTGGTGAAGCCCAGCTTGCCGCCCGCCAGCTTGACGCCGCCGGCGCCGGTGATATTGCCGCCGAAACTATCCGCGGCCTCGGTCAGGGTCAGGGTCTGCGTGCCCAACCGCACGGTGCCGGCGCCCGCCAGGCTCTTGACCGCGGCCTTGCCGTTGCTGCGCGAGACATCGAAGGCGCCGGCGACGTCGACCCGGCTGTCGGCGATGCTGCCGTTGCCGGAGAGCGCAAGCGTGGCCTGGCGGCCGATGGTGGTGGCGCCGCGGTAGGTATTGGCGCCGCCCAGGGTTTCGGTGCCGGCCGCCACCTCGAGGCCGCCGTTGCCGCCGATGACGCCGGTGAAGGTGCCGCTGGCATTGCTCAGGCGCAGAGTATTGTTGCCGAGACGGACTGCGCCGGCGCCGGACAGCGTCTTGATCTGGGCGCTGTCCGCGCGGCTGACGTCGAAGGTGCCGTCGGCGTGCACGCCGCTCGACGAGGCAAGATTGCTGCCACCCGACAGGGCCAGGCTGGCGCCGGCGCCGATCCTGGTGGCGCCGGTGTAGCGGTTGTCGCCCGCCAGCACCGCGCTGCCGCCGGCGACGGTAAGGCCGCCCGCGCCGTCGATGCGGCCGCTGAAGGTGTCGCCGGCCCCGGTCAGGGTCAGGGTCTGGCTGCCCAGCAGCACGGCACCTGAGCCACCCAGGCTCTTGATGGCGGCGCCGCCATTGCTGGCCGCGATGTCGAGCGTGCCGTCGCCGGTGACGCGGCTGTTGGCGATGCTGCCGTTTCCCGCCAGCGCCAGGGTCGCGCCGCGCGCGATGCTGGTGTCGCCGCTATAGGTATTTTTTCCGCTCAGGATTTCACGGCCGGCCGCCAGTTCCAGGCCGCCCGAACCGGCGATCGTGCCCGAGAAATGACCGCTGGCATTCGTCAGGGTCAGGGTCTTGCTGCCCAGGTTGACGGCGCCGGCGCCGGACAGCGTCCGGATTTCCGCGCCCGTCTCCATGGCCGCGATGTCGAGCGTGCCGTTGACCAGCACGCCGCTCGACATCGCCAGGCCGCCGCTGCCCTGGCCGGCCAGGCCCAGGGTGGCGCCGCTCGCGATCGTGGTCGCGCCGCGGAACACGCTCAGGTGGGTATCCAGCACCTGGGCGCCGCCGGTGATGGCCAGGCCGCCCGAGCCACGGATATTGCCGGTGAAGGTGTCGCCGGCGCCGGTGATGGTCAGCGTCTGGTCGCCCAGGATCACCGAGCCCGAGCCGGACAGGCTCTTGACGGCGGCGCCGCCATCGGTGGCGGCGATGTCGAAGCGGTTACCGTCGAGCACCAGGCGGCTGTTGGCGATGCTGCCCTCGCCTTCCAGCGTCAGGCGGGCGCCTTGCGCCAGCACCGTGTCGCCGCTATAGGTATTGGCGCCGCTGAGGATTTCATGGCCGGCGGCGATGGCCAGGCCGCCCGAGCCCTGGATGCTGCCCGAGAAATTGCCGCTGGCTTGGGTCAAGGTCAGGACCTGGCCGCCCAGCAATACCGCGCCCGAGCCGGACAGGGTCGTGATCTGCGCGCCGTTGCTGGCCTGCGAGACGTCGAACCGGCCATCGGCCACCACGTCGCTCGAGAAGGCGATGCTGCCGGAACTGCCCAGCGCCAGCCCGGCGCCGTCGTCGATCCGGGTTACGCCGTTGTACCCGTTCTCGCCGTTCAGGGTCTGGGTGCCATTCGCCACCGCCAGCCCCGCCGCGCCCTGGATGGCGCCGTCGAAACGGCTGTGGGCGGAGGTCAACACCAAGCTGTCGTCATTCAGGATCACCGTGCCCGAGCCGGACAGCGACTGCAGCCGGGTATCCAGGCCTGGCTGGGCAAAGTAGAGGGTGCCGTCGACCGCCACTTCGCGCGACGCGGCAAGGCTGGCCTGCTCGGTCAGCGACAGCACGGCCTGCTGCGCGATCGTGGTATCGCCGGTATAGTGCTGGGCTGCGGTCAGGGTCGCATAGCCGCCGGCGATCGCCAGGCCGCCCGAGCCGTGTATGCTGCCGTCAAATTGTCCGCCAGCATTGGTCAAGGTCAGCGTCTTGCCGCCCAGCCAGACCGCGCCATTGCCCACCATATTCTTGACCTGGGCGCCGTCATGGCTTGCCGAGATGTCGAACACGCCGTTGTTGAACAGGCCGCTCGACATGGCGATGGCGCCGCTGCCGCTCAGGGCCAGGGTGCCGTCGGGGCCGATGCTGGTCGCGCCCGTGTATTCAGTGGCAGCGCCCAGGATATGGGTGCCCTGGCTCACGCTCAGGCCGCCATCGCCGACGATGCGGCCGCCGAAGTTGCTGCCGTGGCCGGTCAGCTCGAGTGCGCCGCCGCCCAGCAGCACGGCGCCGGAGCCGGACAGCGCGCCCAGTGCGGTATCGCCATCCGCCATCGTCAGGTCGAGCGTGCCGTCGATGGCAGCGCCGCGCGAGTCGGCGATGCTGCCGCTGCCCGTCAGGGCCAGGCGAGCGCCTTCGGCGACCGTGGTGGCGCCCGTGTAACGGTTGACGCCGCTGAGCACTTCGTTGCCGCCCTCGACCGTCAGGCCGCCCGCGCCGGTGATCGCGCCCGCATACTGGCCGCTGGCGGCGCTCAGGACCAGGGTCCGTCCGCCGAGCACCACACTGCCCGAATTGCTGCCGGACAGGGAACGGATGCCGACGTCCTTGTCGGCGGCCGAGATGTCGAACTGTCCGTTATTGAGCACGCCGCTCGAGAGCGCGATGCTGCCCGAGCCGGACAGGGCCAGGCTCGCGCCCTGGTTGATCGTCGTGGCGCCCTCGTACTCGTTGAGGCCGCCGAGCATGCCGATGCCGCCGGCCAGGAGCAGGCCGCCGGAACCCTGGATGCTGCCCAGGAAGACATGGTCCGGGCTCGCATTGGTGAGCGTGAGCAGGCGTTCGCCCAGCAGCACGGTGCCGGAACCCGACAGGCTCTGCAGGCTGGTGCCGGTATCCGTCGCCGAGATGTCGAGTTCGCCGTTATTGTCGATATGCCAGCCGGCGGCCTGAGCGTTCGAGTCATCCCCATCGTTCAGGGTCAACCTGGTCAGCTCGGCGATGTGACGGGTGTCGTAGGGGCCGCCGTTCTGCGCCAGCGCCAGGATCGGGAACAGCGCCGCGACGGCCGCCGCCAGCAGGGTGCGCGCGCCGGAGAAGCCCTGGTCCGCCCGCGCCACGTCGCGCCGCACGCCGGCGTCGCTTCCGGTTTCCTTGCCGTTCGTGCTGGCGACTTCGGCGACGGCCATCAGCATATGGCGTTTCTTGTTCCAGACGAGGCGGTAGATATGGTTCATGGCAATATCGGTTAATGGCGAAGACGGCGAAAGCCGTAAAACCGATATTATTCAACGGAAACAATGCCGCTGAACAACACTAAATGCCGACAAGGTCGCATTGGTGCATGCAGTGTGCATTTTCACCACAGTTTGTGACGTCGAACCCGAGGTTTCCTCACGAAAATACACATTATTTCACGTGAGAAATTACCCAACTGCTCAGGTCAGCGGCGACCTTGCGCACCGCCGTGTCCCAGTCGCCTGCCGCCGCCTGGCGATACAGGCGCATCACGCCGGGATACCAGGGCGTGTCAAAGCGCCCTTCCATCCAGCGCCAGTCCGGATGCACAGCCGGCAGCAACACCCAGCACGGCTTGCCCAGCGCGCCGGCCACGTGGGCCACGGCGGTGTCGACGCAGATCACCAGGTCGAGCGCGGACACGATGGCGGCGGTGTCGCCGAAGTCGTTTATCTCAGGACCGAGGTCGGCCAGCTGCACCGGCAACGCTTCGCCCGCGCCGGCCTCCATGCCCCGCTGCAGGCTGAAGAAGCGCACGCCCGGCACGGCCAGCAACGGCGCCAGGCAGTCCACGCCGGGCAGCGATCGGTTGGCGTCGTTGACGTGGCCGCCGAATCCGCGCCATGCCAGGCCCACCCGCAAGCCGGCGGCGTCCGGTCCCAGCCGCGCGCGCCAATCCCGCGCGCGCGCCGGATCCGGCGCCAGATAGGGCAGCGCCGCCGGGATCGTCGCCAGCGAGGTCTGCGCATGCAGCGGCAGGCTCAGGAGAAAGACCCAACAATCGTGCGGCGGCAGGCCCGCCGCCGCGCCCAGGCCCAGCACCCGGTCCGCGCCGGCCACCGCGCCGAGCAGCGGCAGCAAGGCATCCTGGCATACCAGGGTGACCCGGCCGGCGCCGGCCGCCTTCAACAGCGGCAGATAGCGCACGAACTGGACGGTGTCGCCGAAGCCTTGCTCAGGCCACACCACGATGCTGCGGCCGGCCAGGGGCTCGCCCCGCCATTGCGGGCAGCCGAGCTGCGGCGCGGTCGCGATCGGACGCGCCAGCGCCGGATCGTAGCGCGCTTCCATCCAGGGCCAGCCCTCTTCCAGGCGACCGCGCGACAGCAGCAGGAATCCCAGGTTCCAGCGCGCTTCCGGATAGTCGGGATCGGCCGCGATCGCCTGGCGGTAGGACGCCTCGGCCTGCGTGGCGAGGCCTTCGCGCTGCAGCAGCGCGCCGAGGTTGTTCAGGGTGCGGGCATTGCGCGGGGCGAGCGCCAGCGCCTGGCGGTAGAGCGCCTCCGCGTCCGGCACACGGTGCAGGTATTGGCACACATTGCCCAGCGAATTGAGGCCTTCCGGATCGTGCGGCCGCAGCGCCACGTATTCGCGCAGCGCCGCCTCGGCGTCCGGCAGGCGGCGCCGCGCCGTGTACAGCAGGCCCAGGTTGTGCCAGGCCTCGGCGTAGCCGGGGCGCAGGTCCAGCGCGCGCCGGTAATGGGCTTCGGCCGGGTCGGGATGGCCGGCGCCGGCGTACAGCACGGCCAGGTTGTTGTGCAGTTCGGGCTGGTCGGGCTGCAGTTCGAGGGCGGCCAGGTAGCGTGCCTCGGCCTCGGCGCGCCGCCCCTGCCGCTGCAGGCCGTCGGCCTGCTCCTGCAGCAGGATGCGGAGATTGTCGAGGCATGCCGCATGGCCGGGCTGCAGCGCCAGCGCCTGGCGCCAGCGGCGCTCGGCCTCGAGCGGCTGGCCGAGCGCCAGCGCGCAGGCGGCCGCCAGGTTCAGGGCATCGACGTTGGCGGCCGCGCCGTCCAGCAGATCGTCCACCGACGCCAGCGCATCCCGGAACGCGCCCTGCCGGACCAGGGCGATGGCGGCATCGATGCGGCGCCCGAGCGCGATCGGCGCGGCTGGTTCGGAGGGTTCAGCCACGCAGCATGCGCCAGGTGGCGAAGCCGGCCGCGCACAGCAGCAGCGAGCCGGCCAGGTGCAGCGCCGTATGCGCCAGCGCCCAGCCGACCTCACCGCGCTGGAGCAGCAGCACCGATTCACCCGAGAAGCTGGAAAACGTGGTCAGCCCGCCCAGGAAGCCGGTGATGACGAACAGCCGCCACTCGGGCGCCAGCTGCGGCTGGTCGGCGAAGAAGCCGAGTGCCAGGCCGACAAGAAAGCCGCCGACCAGGTTGGCCGCCAGGGTCCCGACCTGCACGAAGCCGTGCAGGCCGCCCAGCCACAGCCCCAGGCCCCAGCGCAGCCAGGCGCCGAGCGCGGCGCCCAGGCCGATCGCGGCGAAGCTCAGGGCGCTTCCCACCTGGCCTTCGCGGTGTCGTCGGTGACGCGGGCATCGACCCAGCGCGCGCCGTCCGGCGTCTGCTCCTTCTTCCAGAACGGGGCCTCGGTCTTGAGGTAGTCCATGATGAACTCGCAGGCCGCGAAGGCGTCGCCACGATGGGCGGCGCTGCAGGCCACCAGCACGATCTGGTCCAGCGGCGCCAGCGGGCCGACGCGGTGGATGACCAGGGTCCCGTACAGGGGCCAGCGTTCGCAGGCGCGCGCGGCGATCGCTTCCAGCGATTTTTCTGTCATGCCCGGATAGTGTTCCAGCTCCATCTCGGAGACCCTGGCGCCGTCATTCAGGTCGCGCACGGTGCCGACGAAAGACACCACGGCGCCGATGCGCGCATCGCCGGCGCGCAGGCGCGCCACTTCCTGGCCGAGGTCGAAATCCCCGCTTTGCACCCTTACTTCGTTCATGAATGGTCCTTCGGCTGGCGCAACAACAGGTGTTCGATACGGGTCTCGAGGCGCACGTCGAGCAGGGCCGGCAGCGCCAGCAGCGCGCGCAGCTCGGCCGCTTGCGCGCCCGGCTTCTGGCCCGACTTGAGGGAGCTTTGCAGCACCTCGACCTGCAGGCGCAGGCGTTCGCGCGCGAACTCGGGGCCGCTGTCGATGCCGGCCGCGATTTCCAGGCGCAACAAGTCGTTCAGCAGGCGTTCACGGTTCTCTTCCATCTGGCGCACGTAGGCGGCGCGTTCGCCCTCCGACGCCTCCAGGGCCGCCAGGGCGGCGTCGTAGCGCGCGCGCAGGATCGGCTCGTAGCCGCCGTCCAGCGCCAGCATGGCGTCCCAACGCCCGCGCCAGTCCGAGGCCTGGGTATGCGCTGCCGGATTGGCCAGCGCCGTCTCGAGCGCCTGGACCAGGCGCAGCTTGTCGCGCACGGCCCCGGCCAGCGCCGTATCCTGGGCGCGGCGGGCGGCGTCGGCGTGCTGCTGGACCTTGGCGATGGCGGCGTGATAGCGCCTGTCGATGCGCGCCTCGTGGGCGCGCGGCACCGGGCCGATCGCCTGCCATTCGGCGGCCGCCTCGCGCAGCAGCTTGCCGACGTTGGCAGGCGTGGCATCCGGCGCAGCCGCCTCCAGGCGCTCGCACAGGGCTTCCTTGGCGCTCTCGTGGGCGCGGCGCTCGCTATCAAGCGCGTGCGCCTGCTCCTTGCGCGCGGCGAACAGCGCGTCGCAGGCGCCGCGGAAGCGCTGCCACAGCGCCTGCTCGGCCTTGCGCTCGAGCGGCAGCGCGCGCGCATGTTCCTGCCAGCGCGCCTGCAGCTCGCGCAGCATGTCCACGGCATGGCGTTCGTGCGGGTCGAGCTTGCGCACCTCTTCGATCAGCTGCTCGCGCACCGCGATCTCGACCTTGCGCTGGTCTTCCAATGGGCGCTGCAGGGTGGTCAAGGCGTCGGCGAACAGCGCGTCCAGGCGCTTCTTTTCCTTGCGATCGACCGCGCCCAGGTGGCTCCAGGCGGTGCGCAGGCGCTGCACGGTGCCGGACACGTGTTTCCAGTCGGCCTCGCCCGATTGCAGGCGCCCGATCTCGGCCTGCGCTTCCTCGACCAGGGCCTGGCCGCGCGCCGCGTTGGCGTGGCGTTCGTCGGCCAGCTGCCTGAAGTGGGCCGCGGCCGGCGCATAGGCGGCGCTGCAGGCGGCGTTGAAGCGCTCCCACAGGCTGCGCGGCGCCGGGCCGGACAGGCTGTCCAGGGCTTTCCAGCGGTCGCGCATGCTGCCCACCTTCTTGGCCAGCTCGGCCATCGCCAAGCCCTGCGTCGGCAGCGATTCGACCGTCTTGATCAGTTCTTCGCGCGAGACGTTGCCGCCCCAGCGCGCCCAGTCCGACAACCGCTTGAGCTCGGCGCGCAGATGGGCCAGGCGGTCGGCTTGCGGCGCAGAGAGGCGCATGCCCTTGTCCTTGGCTTCCTTCAGCGCCTTGTCGAGCTCGGCGGCGGTGCCGAGCGAGCCCTGCTGCAAGGCGGCTTCGAGCGCATCCATATTGTCGAGGAATGCCTGGTCGGCGCCGCGCGCGGCCGGCCTGGCGCCTTCTTTGGCGCCGTCCTTGACGCCCTCTTTCACCGTCGGAGCCGGCTTGGACTGGCGCGTTTCCTGCGGCAGGCTCGCGAGCAGCGCGTGGAAGCGCTCCTGCAGGGCGCCGCCAGCGGCGTTCGCCGGCAAGGCGGGCAGGCGCTGCCACTCCCTGCGCAGCGCTTCCTGCTTGAGTTCGGCCGGGGCCTGGGCCTGCCATGCGGCCAGGGCCGCCTCGCGTGCGGCCAGCGAGGCCTGGTCTTGCTCGATCGTCGCCAGGCCGGCCGTCAGGCGCGCGTGCTCGGTCGCGAATTCGGCCACCAGGGCGCGCGGCAGCGAGGCGTGGCCGGGATCGACCAGGGCCGCCTCCTGCTCCTGCTGCAGTTCGGCCAGGCGCGCGGCCAGCGCCGCCGCGTCCAGCCCGCCCGCCTCGAGGGCGCGCAAGACGCCCAGGCGGTCGATCATGGCGCGTTGCAGCACCACCTGCGATTCGAGGCGGCGGCCGAGCTCGGCGCGCACCGTGTCGAAGTCGGGCGCCAGCTCGGGCGCGCGGATGACCGACCATTTGCGGTCCAGCTCGGCCACGTGGTTCGGGGTCAGGAGGGCATCGTTCAGCAGCGACCTGGCCTGGGCCAGCGCTTCTTCGCCGCGGCGCAGCTCGGATTCGTGGTGGCGGATCGCATCCAGCCTGCCCTGCACCAGCTTGGCGACGCGGCGGTCGACGTTACGCATCGCCGTGTGCACGCGCTCGAGGTGCTCGCGTGCGTGGACCAGTTCGGCCGCGGCGAGACGCAGTTCGGAGAATTCGGATTGGAGGATGAAATCGACGGCAGCCGCTTCGTCGGCGCCTAATTGCTTGAGCCGTTCGGCCTGGCGCTCGCGGGCATCGGCGAGCGCCGCACGTGCACCCTGGGCATCAGGGGCAGGTGCTGGAGAAGACGCCACACTGCCCGACTTGCCGGCGCCGGGCCTGGCGCCGGCCGCCGCGGAAGCCTTCGCCGCGGCAGGCCTGGCCTCCGGCCTGTCGCCGGACGTGGCCGATTTCCCGCCCTGCCGCTTGAATAGGAATTCGAACATGATGAAATCGCACTTCCAAAACTCCCATCATAGCAAAGAACGTCGGTATCGATTGGCATGTCCGGCCTGGCTACCCTCCTCAGTTTACGAGCGGCAATTTACGAATGGCAAAGCCGATTTTTCCTTGAAGAAAGCTCAGGCGGCGGCAGGCCGCGCAGCACACCCATGTCGCCACGTGTTTCACCTCGGTTCTCGCTCTGGTGGGCGTCATGCGCCAGCATCTGGTTAGCGATGGCGAACCAGGTCTCGCCCGGGATCATGGTGCGCGCCAGCGGCAGCAGCTCGCGCTCTTCGCGGTCTAGGCGTTCGAGCAGCAGCTCGCAGCAGCGCTCGAGAGCCGCCAGGCAGCCGGGATCGCCGTCGACGGCGGCCGCCTGCGCCGCCTGGCGCGCTTCGAGCGCCTGCCGGCTCAACCCATCGAGCTCGTCCACCAGCCGGGCGGCATCCTCGCCGCGGCGGCGCAGCGCCGGCAGCACGAACTTGTCGAGCTTGCGCCAGTGGCAGGCCTCGCAGACCTGGCGCAGCGCTTCGCAAGCCTGTTCGTACTGGCGCATGGCGGGCGGTTCGCCCCACCAGGCGCAAGGTCGCCAGCGTTCGAGCAACGCCTGCACCTCGATCCGCGTGCGTGCCTGCTCGACGGACAAGGCGACCAGCGTATAGGTTGATGTCAGCATGGTGTCTCCTCTCAATTTGCTCCTCCGGCTGCTCCTCCGGCGCGCGTGGATGGTCCACGCCTGGAACGGTCGGGGATGCTTTATAGGGGTAGCCGGCTATTGTTTGTTTATGTGCCGGCCGACAGGAACTTCGTAGTGTAGAGAGAAGAAGGTGGGCGGGTTTGACATTTCTCAAACCCGATTTCACGATGCGAGCGAGGTCAGACGGGGCTAATTTCCTCCACAAAATACTCTTCCAAGATGCTACCGAAAGCGGCCGGGTCGCTGCCTACCACCGTGATCCGTGGGCAGCCATGCCAGCCGGCGCAGCGGATCACCGCCCCGGCGACGTCACGCGCCAGGCTCGCGCTCAGACGCAGGCCGGGCTCCAGCGCCACGCTGCGCAGTTCGAACACGCCCTGCTTGCGGTGCGCCTTGGCGTCGATGCGGCCGACCAGGGCGCCGCGGCGCAGGATCGGCAGCGTGAAATAGCCGTAGCGGCGCTTCGGCGCCGGGGTATAGCACTCGAGCCGGTAATCGAAGTCGAACAGCTCGAGGGCGCGGCGGCGGTCCCAGACCACCGGGTCGAACGGCGAGAGCACGGTGGTCAGGCGCGGCGCCAGCTTACCGTCCACCGCCTGCTGCGCCAGCGCCAGTTGCTCGGGATGGATGTAGACCGGGTCGCGCCAGCCCTCGACGCTGGCCTTGATGAGCAGTCCTTCGTCCGCCAACTGCGCCGGATTGACGTGCGGCCGGCGCGTGCGGTGATAGTCCGGGATCCATGCCGCGCGCGCCAGGCCGAGGGCGTGCACGGTACGCAGGGCGAATTCCCGCTGCACAGCATCCAGCGCCGGCATGCGGTCGTCATGCCAGGTCGGATGGACGCGCTCGGCCAGGTCGTACACTCGCTGGAAGTTGTGACGGCGCGCGATCATCAGGGCGCCGGCCGTGAACAGCACTTCGAGCGAGCGCTTCTCGGGCTTCCATTCCCACCAGCCGCCCGACTTGCCGTCCTGGCGCGCGAAGTCGGCGGCCCGCACCGGCCCGCTGGCGCGGATGTGCTCGACCAGCTGCGCCACTTCGTCGGCGCGCTCGCGCATCCAGCGCGCCGAATATTTCCAGCCCATCGCTTCCGGATCGAGCATGCGGTGTCGGTACAGGCCGTAGTCCTCGATCGGCAGGAAGCAGGCTTCGTGGGCCCAGTATTCGAACAGGTGGCCCTCGGCCAGCAGCTCGTCGAGCCAGGCGGGATCGTAGTCTCCCAGCCGGCTCCACAACACCAGGTAGGGACTGCGCGCGACCACGCTGATGGTGTCGATCTGCAGCATGCGCATGCGCCGGATCGCGGCCAGCACGTCGTCCTTGTTGGCGCGGCGGCGCGGCGTGGTCAAGCCCTGGGCCGCCAGGTGCAGGGCGCGCGCGGCGCCGATCGACAGGGTGAGTTCGCTCATTCGGCCATTTTGACCGTCCGGGCAAGACCGCGTCAATCGCCCGGAGTAATCTCCAGCAGGCGAGCGGCCGGCTGCGTTATAGTAGGCGCCGATTTGTCGTTCCACTTTTCTCGAGTCTCTCATGCGGCTGCTGCACACCTCCGACTGGCACCTCGGCCAGACCCTGCACAATCACGACCGGACCTACGAACACCAGTGCTTCCTCGACTGGCTGGCCGACACGCTGGTGGAGGAGCGCATCGACGTGCTCCTGATCGCGGGCGACATCTTCGACACCGCCAATCCGTCCTCGAGCGCCCAGCGCCAGCTGTACCGCTTCCTGCAGCAGGCGCGCACCCGCGCGCCGCAGCTGCAGGTGGTGGTCATCGCCGGTAACCACGACTCGCCCGGCCGGCTGGAAGCGCCGACGCCGCTGCTGGAAGCCCATGGCACGATCGTGGTCGGCAACGTCCTGCGCCGCGGCGACGGCGAGATCGACCTGGAGCGCCTGCTGGTGCCGCTCTCGGACCGCGACGGCAACACGGCGGCCTGGTGCCTGGCCGTGCCCTTCCTGCGTCCGGGCGACCTGCCGCGCCTGCGCGCCGCCGAAGGCGAGCAAGCGGCCGAAGACAGCGTGCGCGACCCCTACCAGCACGGCACCGCCCTGCTCTACCGCCAGGCGCATGCGCTGGCGCGCGAACGGGCGGCCGAAGGCCAGGCCATCGTCGCCATGGGCCACTGCCATATGGCCAAGGGCCAGGCGTCCGAAGACTCCGAGCGCCGCATCGTGATCGGCGGCAGCGAAGCCCTGCCGGTCAGCATGTTCGACGCCGGCATCGCCTATGCGGCCCTGGGCCACCTGCACCTGGCCCAGCGCGTCGGCGGCCTCGAACACGTGCGCTATTGCGGCAGCCCGCTGCCGCTGTCGTTCTCCGAAGTCGGCTACCAGCACCAGGTGCTGCGCATCGATCTCGATGGCGCCAGTCCCGCCGTAGTAACACCTCTATATGTACCGCGTCCGGTGCAACTGCTGCGCGTGCCGGCCCTTCCCGCGCCACTGGAAGAGGCGCTGGCGGCGCTGGAAGCATTGGAACTGGACGCGGATCTGCCGCAGCAGGCCTGGCCTTATCTGGAGGTGCGGGTGCTGCTGGACGGCCCCGAGCCGGGCCTGCGCGCCCGCGTCGAGGCGGCCCTGGCGGGCAAGCCGGTGCGGCTGGCCAAGATCGAGCCGACGCGCAAGCTGGTCGCGGCGTCCGACGAGGCCGACGCCCTGAGCCTGGACCAGCTGGCGCAGCTGCAGCCGGACGACATCTTCCGCCGCCTGTGGCGGCAAAAATATGGCGACGAGGCGCCGCCCGAACAGATCGAGTCATTCGCCGAACTGTTCCACGCCGTGGAAGGAGACGCGCCATGAAAATTCTCCGTATCAGCGGCAAGAACCTGGCCTCGCTGGCGGGCGAATTCGCAGTCGACTTCGAATCCGGACCGCTGGCCACCACCGGCCTGTTCGCCATCAGCGGCCCGACCGGCGCGGGAAAAAGCACCCTGCTCGACGCCCTGTGCCTGGCGCTGTACGACGCGACCCCGCGCATGCTCAAGCGCGCCGGCAGCCAGTTGCCGGACGTCGGCGGCGACACCGTCTCGGCGCTCGACCCGCGCACCCTGCTGCGGCGCGGCGCGGCCGAGGCCTGGGCCGAAGTCGACTTCGTCGGCAGCGACGACGGCCGCTATCGCGCGCGCTGGAGCGTGCGCCGTTCCTACGGCAAGCCGGGCGGCGCGCTGCAGCCTGCCAAGATGAGCCTGCACCGCCTGCCGGAACTCGTGCCGATCGGCGGCACCAAGACCGAGGTGGCGGCGGAGATCGTCCAGCGCATCGGCCTGTCGTTCGAGCAGTTTACGCGCGCCGTGCTGCTGGCCCAGAACGAGTTCTCGGCCTTTCTGAAAACCGACGAGAACGAGCGCGGTGAGTTGCTCGAGACCCTGACCGGCACCACGGTCTACAGCGAGATCTCGCGCCGCGCCTTCGAGCGCTACAAGCTCGAACAGCAGCGCACCCAGGTGCTGCAGGCCAAGCTCGCCAATGTGGCGCCACTGGCGCCGGAGGAACGCGCCCAGCTCGACCTCGAGCGCAGCGCCGCCGAAGCCGCACGTGAAGCGCTCGACAGCCGCTACACCCTGCTGGAACAGCAGCTGCGCTGGCACCAGGAGCTCGACAAGCTCGGGCGCGGCCAGGCCCAGGCCGAGGAAGCCCTCGCCGCCGCCAACGGCGAGCGTGCCGCGGCGGCCGAACGCCGCCAGCGCCTGGCCACGCTGGAAGCGGTGCAGCCCGCGCGGCCGCTGGCGGTCGAGGTCCAGCGCCTGGAAGCCGAGCGGCGCCAGGCCCATTCTTCCGTCGCCAAGCTGGAAGGCGAGCTGGCGGGGGCGCTCGAAGCGCGCCGCGCGAGCAACGCCGAAGTCGACGCCGCCATCGCACGTCTCGACGCCGTCGAAGAACAACTGCGCGCCGCCGGCCCGCAACTGGACCAGGCCAAGGCCCTGGATGCGGCGCTGGAAGCGCTCGCTCCCGGCCACGCCCAGGCAAAAAGTGCGCTGGAAGCGGCGCGCCAGCAAGCCCGTGAGGCGCGCGCGCAGCATGGGGCGAAGTCGGAAGAACTCGCACGCGCACGCGGCCTGGTCGAGGGCGCCGCCGCATGGCTGGCAGCCCAGTCCCGGCACGAAGCCGTGGCCACCGGCTGGCCGCAGTGGGAACGCCTGCTGCGCCAGGCCGGCCAGGCGCAAGCCGCGCTGGCCGCCGGCAAAACGGCGCTGGCGGCAACCCGCACGGCGGCCGACCAGGCGGCCGGACGTGATACCCAGGCGGCGAGCGCTCTGGCGCAGGCCATCGAACGTCTGGACGCATTGGAAGCGAACCGGCGCGCGGCGATGGCGGCGCTCGGGGAGTTCGATGCCGAGGCGATCGGCGCCGAACGCCAGCAGCTGGAAGGCCGCCGCGAACGGCTGGCGGCGGCCGAACGCGCCTGGCTCGACTTGTCGGCGGCGCGCGATACGCTGGCCGGACTCGCGCGCGAATCCGAGCGCGCAGCAACCGCTGCGGCCGGCGCCGAACGCGCCCTGCAGGAGGCGCGCGCCGCCGCGCCGGCACTGGAAGCGGCGATGGCGCAGGCCGAACGCTCGCTGAGCGCCGCCGAACTGGCGTGCGCCGCCAATGTGGAGCAACTGCGCGCGAACCTGGTCGACGACGATCCCTGCCCCGTGTGCGGCGCGTTTGAACACCCATACGCCCACCAGGATGCGACGCTGAAGGCGATGTTGACCGGCCTGCGGGCCGAAGTCGACGGTTGCCGCGCGGGCGTGCGCGAGAATGGCGCGCTGCAGGCGAGCCACGGCGCCGCCCTCGCCGCCGCCCGGGAACGCCTGGCGGCGCTGTCCCAGGACCGCACGGCGCTCGATCTGCGCGTCGCCCGCCTGCTTGATGCCTGGGAAGCCGATCCACTGGCGGCCGAGGCGCCGGGCGAACCGGAACGTGGCGACTGGTTCGGCGCCCAACGAGGCGCCGTGCGCGAAGCCCTCGATGCGCTGGCGCGCCGCGAACAGGCCTGGCGCGCCGCCGCCAGCGCGCGCGACGCGGCCCAGCGCGACGTCGACGGCGCGCAATCGGTGCTGGCCGGGTTGCGCAAGAATGCCGAGGCCGAGCGCGACACGACGAGCCGCCTGCAGAACGAGCTGAAAACACTGGACGCCGGCCAGCAGGCGGCAACCACGCAGCTGCATGCGCTGCTGGCCGAGCTCGATCCTGCCATGGCCGCCGCCCACGGCGACGGCTGGCAGACGGCATGGCGCCGCGATCCGGCCGGCTGGAGCCAGGCCCGCGCCACGGAAGCCGCCGGATGGCGCGAGCAGACCGAGGCCCAGGCGCGCGGCGCCGCCGCGAGCGCGACCCTGGAGGTCGAAGCAGGCGCGCTCCAGGCGCGCATCGGCGAGATCGACGCGGCGGGGGCCAGGCTGGCAGCCGAATTCGAGCGCATCGACGCCGAGTCGAGCGCCAAACGCGCGGCGCGCGCCGCCCTGTGGCAAGGGCGCGCCGCAAGCGAAGTCGAACGCGAACTGAGCGCCGCCGTGAGCGGCGCGCGCGAGCAGGTCGCGGCGCGCCAGCAGGCCGCCAATGAGGCGGCCCAGGCCGAGACCCGGGCCCGCACCGCGCAGGCCCAGCTGATCGAGCGCATCGCGGAACTCGACCAGTCCGGCGCCACGGCCAGCGCGCGACTCGCCGACTGGCTGGAAGACTACCGGCGCCAGGCCGATGGCCTCGACGACATCGCGGATACCGACGAACTGGCGCGGCTGCTGCAGGTCGGCGCCGCCTGGCTGGCGCAGGAGCGCAGCGCGCTGAACGCCATCGAGACCGGGGTCGCCAATGCCACCACGATCCTGGCCGAACGGCGCGCCCAGCGTGCGGCGCATCTCGAGTCGGCGCCGCCGGACGGCCAGCCGATGGAGGTCATCCAGGCGATGGTCGACGCGCTGGTCGTCGAGCGCCAGGCGTCGATCGAAGCGGCGACCGCGCTGCGCCTGCGCGCGATGCAGGACGACGAGCGACGGCGCCAGGCCGAATCGAGCCTGGCCGAGATCGAGCGCCAGCAGTCGGTCGAGCAGCGCTGGGGCAAGCTGTCGGAGCTGATCGGCTCCAGCGACGGCAAGAAGTTCCGCAACTACGCCCAGCAATTCACGCTGGACGTGCTGCTCGGCTATGCCAATGAACACCTGACGCAGCTGGCCCGGCGCTACCGCCTGGAGCGCGTCAGCTACCAGGGCATGCCGTCACTGGCGCTGATGGTGCGCGACCAGGACATGGGCGGCGAAGTGCGTTCGGTGAACTCCCTGTCGGGCGGCGAATCGTTCCTGGTGTCGCTGGCGCTGGCGCTGGGTCTGGCCTCGCTGTCCTCGAACCGGGTGCGGGTCGAATCGCTGTTCATCGACGAGGGCTTCGGCAGCCTCGACAGCGAAACGCTCGGGGTGGCGATGGACGCCCTGGATGCGCTGCAGTCGATGGGCCGCAAGGTCGGCGTGATCTCGCACGTGCAGGAGATGACCGAGCGGATCGCGACCAAGGTGCTGGTGCGACCCGCCGGTGGAGGCAGCAGCGCGGTCGTGGTGGAGTGACCGCGCGGTTGGATCAGTGGTTGTGGCGCGGCATATCATGCCCCACGCCGCGATACGGCAAGGCGAGTTCCATGCACGCGCCCTTGTGCAGCTGGCCCACCGTGGCGCGGTAGATTTCCTGCCACGGGGTCTGGCTGGCGGGGATCGCCGGCGGCGCGTCGCTACGGCGCGCTTCCAGCTCTTCGTCCGACAGCTGCACGTCGCAGCGGCCATGGTTCAGGTCGACCCGGATCACGTCGCCCGTGCGCAGCAGCGACAGGTTGCCGCCGGCCGCGCTCTCGGGCGAGGCGTTCAGGATCGACGGGCTGTCCGAGGTGCCCGACTGGCGGCCGTCGCCCAGGGTCGGCAGGTTGTTGATGCCTTCCTTGATCAGGTGGTCGGGTGGCTGCATATTGACCACCTCGGCCGAACCGGGCCAACCCACCGGACCCGCGCCGCGGATCACCAGCATCGTGTACTCGTCGATGCCCAGGCTCGGATCGTTGATCCGGTGATGATAGTCGTCCGAGCCGTCGAACACGACCACCTTGCACTCGAAGCAGTTCTCGTGCCCCGGATTGGCGAGATAGCGCGCGCGGAAGGCCGGCGAGATCACGCTGGTCTTCATGATCGCGAAGTCGAACAGATTGCCCTTCAGGACCAGGAAGCCCGCCGTTTCCTTGAGCGGCTCGGCGAACGGCTTGATCATCTCGCGGTCGTCGGTCTCGCGGTCGTAGATGTTCTCGGCCATGGTCTTGCCGGTGACGGTGGGACGCTGCGAGCGCAGCTTGCCCGCCTGTTCCAGCTCCCACATCACGGCCGGCACGCCGCCGGCGCGGTGGAAGCGCTCGCCCAGGTATTTGCCGGCCGGCTGCATGTTCAGCAGCAGCGGCACGTCGTAGCCGTATTCCATCCAGTCCTCGGGCGTGATCTCCACGCCCGCATGGCGCGCCATGGCCACGATGTGCGGCTGGGCGTTGCTCGAGCCGCCGATCGCGGCGTTGACCACGATCGCATCCAGGAAGGCTTCACGCGTCATGATCTGCGAGGGACGCACGTCGTCCTTGGCCAGTTCGACGATGCGGCGGCCGGTTTCGTAGGCCATCTGGCCGCGCTCGCGGTAAGGCGCGGGAATCGCCGAGCAGCCGGTGAGCGACATGCCGAGCGCCTCGGCCACGGCATTCATCGTGGACGCCGTGCCCATGGTGTTGCAGTGGCCGGCGGACGGCGCCGACGCCGTGGCGATGTCGACGAACTTCTTCTCGTCGATGGCGCCGGCCGCCAGCTGGCGGCGCGCCTTCCAGATGGCGGCGCCCGAGCCCACCAGCTCTCCTTCGAACCAGCCGTCGAGCATCGGTCCGCCCGACAGCACGATGGCGGGAATGTCGACCGTGGCCGCGGCCATCAGCTGGGCCGGCACGGTCTTGTCGCAGCCGGTGGTGAGCACCACGGCGTCGATCGGATAGCCGTGCAGGATCTCGACCAGGCCCAGATAGGCCAGGTTGCGGTCCAGCGCCGCGGTCGGGCGGCGGCAGTTTTCGAAGATCGGATGCAGCGGGAATTCCATCGGAATGCCGCCGGCGTCGCGGATGCCGTCGCGCACCCGCTTGACGGTCTCCAGGTGGATGCGGTTGCAAGGCGTGATGTCGCTGCCGCTCTGGGCGATGCCGATGATCGGCTTGCCGCAGCGCAACTCCTCGGGCGTGATCCCGTAGTTCATGAAGCGCTCGAGGTAGAGCGCGGTCATGTCGATGCGCTCGGGATTGTCGAACCAGTCCTGGGACCGGTAGCGACGCTTGGCCTTATTGCTCACATTAGTGCTGACGTTGTTGCTCACATTGTTGCTCACTGGGTCGATTATTCTATGGTTGATCCTGCAGCCGCAGCGCGTGCTGCGGCAGTCCCGGCACGTCGGCGCGGAAGGTGAACAGCCCGCCCGCGAGCGGCTGCGCCTCGAGCTGGGCGGCGGACAGGCCCTTGCGCGCGGTCGTAGCATACACGGTGCGCAGGTCGTCGCCGCCGAAGGCCAGCTTGGTGATGTTGGCGCACGGGAAGCGCACCTCGCCCACCTTGCGTCCCTGCGGGTCGAAGCGGTCGATGCGCCAGCCGCCGAAGGTGGCCACCCACAGGCAGCCGTCAAGGTCGACCGCCATCCCGTCCGGATAACCGCCATCCGCCAATTCGGTGAACAGGCGCTTGCGCGCGACCAGGCCGTCCTCGCCCAGGTCGAAGGCGTAGATGCGCTGCGCCAGCGTATCGGTATGGTACAGCGTGCGCCCGTCGGGGCTGATGGCCGGGCCGTTGGTGATCACGTAGCCGTCATCCACGCGGCTCGCCTCGCGCCCGTCGAAACGGTACAGGGCGCCGGTGGCCTGGTCCTCGGCATCGTCCATCGAACCGAACCACAGATTGCCTGCGGCATCGACGTGGCCGTCGTTGAAGCGGTTGCCCGGCTGGTCGGCCTCGACCTTCAGCAAGGGAGAAAATTCGCCGCTCGCCTCATGGAAGCGGTACAGGCCATCCTCCAGCGAGCAGACGAAACCGCCGCCCGCGACCGGCACCACGAAGCTCACCTGCCCCGGCGCGTCCCAGCTGCGCTTGCCGCCGTCCCGGGTGTCATAGCAATGCAGGCGCCGGCCCTTTATGTCCACGAACCACACCTGGCCCGCCGCGCCATGCCACAGCGCGCCTTCGCCAAGCGTGGCGCCCACCGCCCACAGGCAGTACGGCGCGGTGTTCATGCGCCGTACCAGCCCGCGTCGACGAAGTATTCGCGGCCGCTGCAGCGACGCGCATTGTTCGAGGCCAGGAACAGCGACAGCGCCGCCACGTCCTGCATCTCCACGCGCTCCTGCAGGCACTGGCCGTTCAGGATGCGCGCTTCCTCGTGCGGCGTATGCCACAGCGCTTCCTGCCGCGGGGTGCGCACCGCGCCGGGAATCACCGCCACGGTGCGGATGCCGTGCGGTCCCAGCTCGCGCGCCATCGCGCGCGTCATGCCCTCGACTCCGGCCTTGGCCGTCATGTACAGGGCCAGCTCGGTATGCGGCAGGTGCCACGAGATCGAGCCGAAATTCTGGATCACGCCGTGGCCCTGCTCCCGCATGCCGGGAATGACGGCCTGCGAACAGAAGAACTGGTGGCGCAGGTTGACGTTCATCCGGCTTTCCCAGTAGGCCGGGGTGACGTCGCCGATGCTGTGACGGTCGTCGTTGGCCGCGTTATTGAGCAGGATGTCGACGGCGCCGGCTTCCTGCACGATGCCGTCGAAGGTGCGCTTGAGCGCATCGAGGTCGGTCAGGTCGCAGTGGATGAAGCGTGGTGCGTGGGTCGGGTCGACCACCGATTTGGCCAGCGACTCGGCCAGGGCGCGTCCTGCGCCCTCGGCGATGTCGAGGAACCAGACCCGGGCGCCCTGGCCGACGAAGGCGGTGACCAGCTCGGCGCCGATGCCGCTGCCGCCGCCGGTGATGACGACGCGCTTGCCGTTCAGGTCCGGATAACTTGCGTATACAAAGGCTGGTTGATTGATGTCAGACATGGGGTTTTTCGTATTAAAGGCAGTTTTTTATTTCTGGACCAGCAGGCCGCGCTGCGCCAGGTTGGCGTACAGCGCGCGCACGCCGAAGGTCCAGGGCGTGATCGCGTCGCTGCGTCGCACGGTATTGACCAGGGTGCCGAGCGATGGCGTCGAGATGGCGACCTTGTCGCCCAGGTGGTGGGTGAAGCCGCCGCCTGCGGCATCGCGGTCCTTGATCGGCGAGAACATCGTGCCGAGGAACAGCATGAAGCCGTCCGGGTACTGGTGGTGCGCGCCGCAGGTCTGGGCGACCAGGTCGAGCGGGTCGCGGCTGATCTCGCGCATGCGGCTGCTGCCTTCCAGGATGAAGCCGTCGTCCACGCCTTCGATCAGCATGTTCACCTCGCACTCGCGCAGGGTGTCGAGCGAGTAGGTGTCGTCGAACAGGCGGATGAAGGGGCCGATGGCGCAGGAGCCGTTATTGTCCTTGGCCTTGCCCAGCAACAGGGCGCTGCGGCCTTCGATGTCGCGCAGGTTGACGTCGTTGCCCAGGGTGGCGCCGACGATCTCGGCGCGGCTGTTCACCGCCAGCACGATCTCGGGTTCGGGATTGTTCCAGTGCGAGGTCGGATGCAGGCCGATGTCGGCGCCGTGGCCGACCGACGACATCGGCTGCGACTTGGTGAAGACTTCGGCGTCCGGGCCGATGCCCACTTCCATGTACTGCGACCACAGGCCGCGCGCCGACAGCTCGGTCTTCAGGCGCGTTGACGCCTCGGAGCCCGGCACGATGTCCGACAGGTCGGTGCCGATCGTCGCCTGCAGCTGCGCGCGCAGGGCCTCGGCGCGCGACGGGTCGCCCTTGGCCTGCTCTTCGATCACGCGTTCCAGCAGGCTGACGGCGAACGTCACGCCAGCGGCCTTGATCGCCTGCAGGTCGCATGGCGCCAGCAGGCGGATGCCGCTCTCGCCAGCCTCGCCGCGCAGCGCGGCGTCCATCAGCGCGCGCACCTCGCCAAGGTCCTCGCCCTCGGCGCTGCCCGCGATGGCCAGCAGGTCGCGGCGTTCGAACAGGTCGGCCACGGTCGGCGCATGGCGGGTGATGTCGACCAGGCGGCCGCCGCGCACGGCGACCACGGCTGGACCTTCGTTGGCGCCGGTGCGCCAGACCCGGCCGACCAGCAGCGCGCGGTCGAGGTCATCGGGAAGCGGATTGGCTTGGATGGTAGTCATGGGTTCCTCGATTGCTGATGCCGCCCCTCGGGGCGGCAGTAAAGGGTTCGGGGTGAAGCCTTCGGACATGATTCTAACATTAATGTTAACGCAATCATGGCCTGTTTCCTGGGCCTGCCGAGGGATGGCAGGCCCAGGACGGGCCGGTCAGGTAGCGTCAGATCAGAACTTGCCGCGCAGGCCCAGCTGGAAGGTACGGCCCGGATCGTAGAACCCGAACTGCGCGTTCTCGAACTGGAAGTACGAGTCCCGCTTGGCCTTGTTGATGTTGACGACATCGAAGGTGATGGTCGGCCAGTTCTCACGATCGAACACCTGCTCCAGATCCACGCTCGACGAGAAGTCGGCCTGCTTGTAGGCGCGGCCATACAGGGCAGCCGCCGCGATGCCGTTCTGGCCGCCGTTGGCCGCCTGGCTGCCTTCGCGGTAGGTGTGCGAGAAGCGCGCCATGAAGCCGTGGTTCTCGTAGTAGACGCCGAAGTTGTTGCTCTTGCGCGGCACGTTCAGCGCCACGAAGCCGTTCGTGCCTTCGCCGCTGGCCGACTGGTTGATCAGGGTCGCGGTTTCGCTGAAGCCGAAGCCCTTGATCGGCAAGAACCTGTCGAGCGGCTGGACCCAGCCGATTTCCAGGCCGCGGATCCGCAGGATGCCGCCGGCATTGCGCTCCTGGCTCATCACCACGGTCGCCGCGCCCGGACCGCCGCGCGCGTCGATCGCCGCCTGCTGGTTCGGAATCAGGTTGGCATAGGTGACGCCATACTGCTCCAGCGCGCTGAACGGCAAGGTGCGGTTCTCGATCACCGTGAAGCCCTTGAGCTTCTTCTGGAACACGGTCAGGCTCACATAGCCTTCGCCGCCGGTGTACCAGTCGACGCCGAAGTCCAGGTTCTTCGAGATGTAGGGCATCAGTTCCGGGCTGCCGATCGTGCCGACGTCGGCCGACACCGAGCTGAAGTTGATGCCCGGACGCAGCGAGTTCGGATTGGCGCGGGTCATGCTCTTCGATGCCGCGGCGCGCACGATGACGTTGTTGGCGACCGTCAGGGCGGCGGTACCGGATGGCAGCGTGTTGTTGTAGGTGTTGTTCACATACTGCCACTCGGTCGCGTTCGGGTACTTGGAACCGTTCGCCGTGAGCGAAGCGTTGCGTGGGTCGGCGAACGAGTTCAGCGAGCCGACCTCCTGCTTGGTGCGCACATACCGGACGCCGGCGTTATACCGGAACGGCATGTTGGCGAGCAGGGTCGAGCCATTGATCTCGGTGTAGAAGCCCGAGGTTTTCTCGCGCATATAACCCGCGCTCGCCCCGGTCGACGAACTGGTCGAATCCGGCGCCGTCGAGTTGTAGTAGTCGTAGTTCGAATCCTTCCTGAAACGGTCCCAGTCGACGACCAGGCGGCCGTATTCGCCAGGCACCAGGTAGCTTGCCAGCTTGTCGGCCGGGATCAGCGAGCCCTGGTAGATCAGCTGGTCGGTGCGTCCCGCGGTGTAGCCGGTGCCGAAGCCGGGATAGAGCGCCGCTGCGCTCGCGCCAGGCGTGTTGGCGCCGTCGCAGGCCGGAGCGCCGTTGGGGCCCTGCAGGAACACGCTCGGATTGTTGCCGCACACCGCTGCCTGCCAGGCGGCCGAGTTGTCCTGGCCGCGGATGCGGCGGTCGATGTCGTCATAGGCGTAGCCGAGCTTCAGGTTCAGCTTGTTGTCGCCCCAGGTCAGGTCGGTATGGAAGCCCTTGGTGCTGGTTTCGCGCAGCTCGTTCTGGATATTGACGCGACCACCCGCCCATACGTATTGCGACGGGTCATTCAGGTCCTTGTTGAAGGTTATGCTCGGCACGCCGCCGTTGGTGGCGTCGTAGGTCGCCACGAGGCCGCTGCCGGCCGGCGTGATGGGCATGACCGTCGGCGCTTCGTGGGTGAAGTCCGACTTCGTCGCGTTGGCCTGCGCCTCGAGCTTCAAGGTCGGGGCGATCTGCCACGTCATCCCGGGATTGATGCCCTTGAGCGTGGTCTTGTCGCGGCGCGGTCCGTATTCAATGAAGGAACGCGCGTTGGCAAAGGTGCCGCTGGTCGCCGTGCAGCCTGCGTTGCAGTCGGCGCGGTCCACCGTCATGTTGAGCGGGATGGCGAACTCGTTGCGCATTGCCCAGGTGTAGCCAATGCGCTGCATGTCGTCGTCTTTTTCGCTGTACAGCGTATCGACGTAGAAGTGCAGGTTCTCGGTCGGACGGTATTCGGCGCTGATGATGGCCGACGCCTTGTCGCGGTCGCCGTAGTACTCCATGTAGCGGCCGAGGCGAGGCACCAGCGCATTGTCGATCGCGGTGATGCTCGTGCCCGGGTTGTTGGCCTCCAGGAAGCCCTGGTTGATCGGGGTGCCTGGAACGAGGCCCGCGCCCGCGCCGACCGGCACGGTGGCGGGAATCGTCCAGTTGCCGCCGCCGGTATTGTTACGCGACGGCAGGCCGTTCTGCGCGGCCGACAGGTTGGCATTGGTCAGGCCGACCGTCTCGTAGCCGGTGGTGCGCGCCTTCTGGCGGTTGAAGTACACGCCGCCGAGGATACCGAATTTGTCGCCCCAGGTCTTGCTGGCCAGCAGCGAGCCGCGTGCGCCGACGTCGTTGGCGATTTCCTGCTTCTGCGCGGTCGCGCTGTAGACGACGTAGGTGCCTTCCTTGTCGAACGGGCGTGCGCTGCGCAGGTTGACGACGCCGGCGGCGCCACCCTCGAGCTGCGAGGCGTTCGGGCTCTTGCTGACGGTCAGCTTGGTGAACAGTTCGGTCGGCAGCAGGTCGAGGTCGATCTCGCGGTTGGTGCTGGCGCCATCGATCGGGCCGGACGACGCCACCGCGATCTGCGCATTGTTCAGCAGGACTTTGGTGAAGCTGGAGCCCAGGCCGCGGATCTGGACGTTCATGCCCTCGCCGGTCACGTCGCGCGAAATCTGGACGCCAGGAATGCGGCTGAGCGATTCCGCGATGTTCTTGTCCGGGAATTTACCCATGTCTTCCGAACTGATGGTGTCCTGGAAGCCGACGGCTTCCTTCTTGTCGCGCGCGGACGCCAGCAGGCTGCCGCGGTAGCCGGTGACTTTCACGACGTTCACGTTCGCCTGCGCGTTGGCGTCGGTGGTGGTGGTGGCGGTGGTGTCCTGCGCATACGCCTGGTGAACCAGGCCAGCCATGACGGTCAGGCCAAGCGCCCATTGGCGCCGGCGCGCTGCACCCTGCTGCTTCGAATTGCGAGTCATTCAATGTCTCCTGATGGTTTTTTCTACTTCTAATTACTGCTGAGTAAGCAACCTTCTACGGTTGTCTGGTGGGTGGGTAAGACTGCCCCATACGACAAACAGGGCGATCTTCCCGGCGCGCTCTAGCGGCAGGTCACGTTGGTCGAACCGACTGGATGCGCTCGGCGCGGGGCGGGCGAGGCCGACCACGCGACTGGAATGGATGGGTGAAGTGTGCGGCCGCCAGATGGCATGGCCGGACGTGCGGCGACGTCTCGTTGTTGCATGCTTATCTCCTCGTTATTTTTTTACTTCAAGCACATGTTACGAACATCTCTATTAACACGAATGTTATCGCAACCATCGCAGTCTACTGGTCAAAAATAATGATTGTCAACAAAATATTCCGAACGTTGGTAAAGCGCGAATGTTATGCATATCAAGCTCTGCCGAGGAGTCGGCTGCTGGACCGCCGTCAATCACTTCCACACCGTGTGCGGAGAAACAAAACGCTTTCAAAACGAAAAGGTTCGCGCTAACATTCTCGAAGCCGGATGATACAAAACAAACATTCCGGTTCAAAAAAACATGGAGACAACCTAATGCACCGACTCTTCGGGCGGCTCTGGGCCGCGTTTCTTTTCGGCATGCTACTGTGCATCCCGACCCATGCCGCCGCAGAGGACGGCTACCAGCTGTGGTTGCGCTATCAACCCCTCCCCGCCGCCCAGCGCGCCAACGTTCCCGATTCGATCCTGGTGCTCGGCGCCGACAGCCCCACCAAGGGCGCGGCGCGCGCCGAGCTGCAACGCGGCCTGGAGGGAATGCTGGGCAAGGCGCCCGGCATCGTCGACAAGGCGCGCCTCGATACCATCGTGCTGGCGCGCGGCGCCGACCTGCCGACCGGCCTGGATGCCGCGTCCGCCGTACGCGACGAGTTGAAAAAGCTTGGCGACGAAGGCTATCTGGTACGGCGCGCGAAGCTGAACGGCGTCGCCGTCACCCTGGTCGCGGCCAATGCCGACGCCGGCTTGCTGTATGGCAGCTTCGCCTGGCTGCGCCAGCTGCAACTCGGCACCCGCGCCGACCAGGTGACGCTGGCCTCCAGCCCCACCCTGCCCCTGCGCGTGCTGAACCATTGGGACAACCTCGATCGCAGCGTGGAGCGCGGCTACGCCGGCGAGTCGATCTGGAACTGGTGGGAACTCCCGCACATCATCGATCCGCGCTATACCGACTATGCGCGCGCCAATGCCTCGCTGGGCATCAACGGCACCGTATTGAACAACGTGAACTCCAAGGCCGAGGTGCTCGGCGCGCCCTTCATCGCCAAGGCCGCCGCCATCGCCGACGTGCTGCGTCCCTACGGCATCCGCGTCTACCTGTCGGTGCGCTGGTCGACCCCGCTCGAGATGAAGCAGACGAAGACGGCCGATCCGCTCGACCCCGAAGTCGCCGCCTGGTGGAAGAACAAGGCCGACGAGATCTACCGCACCATTCCCGATTTCGGCGGCTTCCTGGTCAAGGCCAATTCGGAAGGCCAGCCAGGTCCGCAGGACTATCGCCGCAACCACGCCGACGGCGCCAATATGCTGGCGCGCGCCGTGGCTCCGCACAAGGGCATCGTGATGTGGCGCGCCTTCGTGTACGCCTCGCCCGAGGAGTCGAAGGCCGACAAGGCGCATGACCGCGCGGTCGAGGGCTATGACCAGTTCATCCCGCTGGACGGCAAGTTCGACGACAACGTGCTGGTGCAGGTGAAGAACGGCGCGATCGACTTCCAGCCGCGCGAGCCGGCCCACCCGATGTTCGGCGCGATGCCGAAGACGCCGCTGATCATGGAATTCCAGATCACCAAGGAATACCTGGGCTTCGCCACCCACCTGGCCTATCTCGGCCCCATGTTCCAGGAGACCCTGGAATTCGATACCCGCATCGGGGGCCGCAAGCTGACCGTGGCCGACACCATCCAGGGCAAGCAGGGCCGCGTCGGCGGCATCGCGGGCGTGGCCAATATCGGCAGCAGCCGCAGCTGGAGCGGCTCGATCTTCGACCAGGCCAACTGGTATATGTATGGCCGCATGGCCTGGGACCAGGGCCTGGACAGCCGCGTCATCGCACGCGAGTGGGCGGCCCAGACCTTCAGCCCGGACAAGCGCTTGCTGGATCCGGTCGTGAGCATGATGATGCGTTCGCGCGAAGCCGTGGTCGACTACATGACGCCGCTCGGCCTGAACCACGTGATGGGCAGCAGCCACCACCACGGCCCGGCGCCCTGGGTCGACAACCTGGAACGCGCCGACTGGAACCCGATCTATTACCACCGCGCTGGCCGCGACGGCATCGGCTTCGACCGCACCGCCAAGGGCAGCAATGCCGTGGCCCAGTATGCGCCCGAGGTGGCGCGCCGCTTCGCCGATCCGAAAACGACGCCGCCCGAGCTGCTGCTCTGGTTCCACCGCCTGCCGTGGGATTACCGGATGCCGTCCGGCCGCACGCTGTGGGAAGAGCTGGTGGCCCGCTACGACCACGGCGTGGCCGAAGCCGCGGCAATGCAGGCCGAGTGGCAGCGCATGAAACCCTTCGTCGATGCCCAGCGCTTCGCGGATACCGCGCAGCGCCTGGCCCAGCAGCACGTCGAGGCGCAATGGTGGCGCGACGCCAGCCTCGCCTACTTCCAGGACGTGTCCGGGCTGCCGCTGCCGGCCGGCGTGCGCAAGCCCGCGCAGTCGCTCGAATACTACAAGTCGATCCGCTTCCCGTACGCCCCGGGGATTTGAGCGAGTCACCCTGTTTGCCTGAATGATTCTGGAGATGTATAGATGAACCCGATTCAACGCGTCGCCACCCCGACCATCGTGGAGATGCAGGTGATCCCGGTCGCCGGCCGCGACAGCATGCTGCTCAACCTGTGCGGCGCGCATGCGCCCTACTTCACCCGCATCCTGGTGCTGTTGAAAGACAGCGCCGGCCGCACCGGCATGGGCGAGGTGCCCGGCTCGAACGGCATCCTGCTGGCCCTGCAAAAGCTAGTGCCGCTGGTGGAGGGCACCGAGATCGCCCACCACCGCCGCACCCTGAACCGGCTGCGCGCCGCCATCTCGGGCGTGAGCCACCAGGTCACGTCCAGCGCCGAAGCGGCGGTGATGAAGCAGCCGCACGAGATCAACCTGCGCCTCGAGAACGTGGTGACGGCCGTCGAGGCGGCCCTGCTCGACCTGCTCGGCCAGTTCATGGGCGTACCGCTGTGCGAGCTGCTGGGCGACGGCCAGCAGCGCAGCCACGTGCCGATGCTGGCCTATCTGTTCTATATCGGCGACCGTGGCCGCACCGACCTCGG
Organism: Massilia oculi; assembly: GCF_017582745.1. Taxonomy (GTDB): domain Bacteria; phylum Pseudomonadota; class Gammaproteobacteria; order Burkholderiales; family Burkholderiaceae_D; genus Telluria; species Telluria oculi_A. The sequence continues at coordinate 277,657 of NZ_JAFVIM010000004.1, read as the reverse complement.
TTACGATGACGACGCCGGCCGCGACGGCTGGTACCGGGTCCGCAACGAAGAAGCGCTCACTGCCGAATCGATCGGCGAGATGGCCGCGGCGGCGGTCGAGCAATATGGTTTCAAGGACTTCAAGCTCAAGGGCGGAGTGATGCGCGCCGAGGAAGAGATGGAAGCCGTCGCCGCGATCAAGCGCCGCTTCCCCGACGCCGGCGTGACGCTCGATCCGAACGGCGCCTGGTCGCTACGCGAGGCGATCGACGCCTGCCGCGGCCAGGGCCACTTGCTGGCCTATGCCGAAGACCCGTGCGGCCCCGAGGGCGGCTATTCGGGCCGCGAGATCATGGCCGAGTTCAAGCGCGCCACGGGCATTCGCACCGCCACCAATATGGTCGCTACCGACTGGCGCCAGATGGCCCATTCGCACCTGCTGGGCGCGGTGGACATCCCATTGGCCGACCCGCACTTCTGGACCATGCAGGGTTCGGTGCGCCTGGCGCAGCTGTGCCACGACTGGGGCCTGACCTGGGGCTCGCACTCGAACAACCACTTCGACGTATCGCTGGCGATGTTCACCCATTGCGCGGCTGCGGCGCCGGGAACGATCACGGCGATCGACACCCACTGGATCTGGCAGGAGGGCCGCGAACGGCTAACGAAGGAACCATTGCAGATCGTCGGCGGCCAGGTCGCCGTGCCGGAGCGTCCGGGCCTGGGCATCGAGCCGGACATGGACCAGATCAACGCGGCGCATGAACTCTACAAGAAGGTGGCCGGCGGCGCGCGCGACGATGCGATGGCGATGCGCTATCTGGTGCCCGATTTCACCTACGATCCGAAGCGTCCCAGCATGGTGAAGCCATGAGGGAGACCCGATGATCGCGGCGATCCTGGGCCGGACCCGCGGCAGCACCATCCGCGGGCTGCGCTGGTGGATGATCAGCCTCATCATGCTGGGTGCGGTGGTCAACTACCTGACCCGCAGCTCGCTGGCGGTGGCCGCCCCCACCCTGCTGGCGGAGCTGGACATCACGGCCAAGGAGTACTCGTACATCACGGCCGCCTTCCAGGGCGCGATCATGCTGCAGCCGCTGTGCGGCTACGTGCTCGACGTGATCGGCCTCAAATATGGCTTCGCCATTTTCGCCACCGCCTGGTCGCTGATCTGCATGGCGCACGGCATGGCCACCAACTGGCAGACCCTGGCCATCCTGCGCGGCCTGCTCGGCTTCGCCGAAGGCTCGGCCAACCCGGCCGGCATGAAAGCGGTGTCCGAATGGTTCCCGGCCAAGGAGCGCGGCCTGGCGGGCGGCGTGTTCAATATCGGCGCCTCGTTCGGCTCGATGTTGGCCCCGCCGCTGGTGGTGTGGGCCATCCTGCACTACAACTGGCAATCGGCCTTCGTGATCACCGGCGCCCTGGGCCTGGTGTGGGTGTGCGCCTGGCTGCTGCTGTACGACGCGCCAAAGCGCCACCGCCTCTTGTCGAAAGCCGAGGCCGAACACATCGCCGCCGGCCAGGAAGACCACCTGGCAGGCGACGGCACCAAGCCGTCGGTCCTCAGCATCCTCAAGAAACGCAATTTCTGGGGCATCGCCCTGCCGCGCTTCCTGGCCGATCCGGCCTGGGGCACGCTGGCGTTCTGGGTGCCGCTGTACCTGACCACGGTGCGCGGCTTCTAGCTGAAGGACATCGCCATGTTCGCCTGGCTGCCCTTCCTGGCGGCCGACCTGGGCTGCATGTTCGGCCCGGTGGTGGTGCTGGCCCTGCAAAAGCGCGGGGTACGCCTGATCAATGCCCGGCGCGGCGCGTTCACCCTCGGCGCCATCATGATGATGGGCGTGGCCTTCGTCGGCTACGTCGACAATGCCTATGCCGCGATCGCCCTGCTCAGCCTTGCGGGCTTTGCCCACCAGACGCTGTCGGTCACCGTCATCACCATGTCGTCCGACCTGTTCCGGCGCAACGAGGTCGCCACCGTGGCCGGCATGTGCGGCACCTTCGGCAACCTTGGACTGCTCATCTTCTCGCTGCTGATCGGCACCCTGCTGGCCAGCGTCGGCTACACGCCCTTCTTCGTCAGCCTCGCGGTGCTCGACCTGATCGCCGCCGTGCTGCTGTGGACCCTGGTGCGGGAACCCCAACCTGTTTCGATGCAAAAGACATGATCCACAACCCGATCCTGCGCGGATTCAATCCCGACCCGTCCATCGTGCGGGTCGGCGACGACTACTACATCGCCACCTCCACCTTCGAATGGTATCCGGGGGTGCAGATCCACCACTCGCGCGACCTGGTCAACTGGCGCCTGGCCGGCCGGCCGCTCAGTCGCGCAAGCCAGCTCGACATGCGCGGCGCCCCCGATTCCTGCGGCGTGTGGGCGCCGTGCCTGACGTATGCCGATGGCCTGTTCTGGTTGATCTACACCGACGTCAAGCGCTATGGCCGCACTTCGACCGGCGGCGCCGGCGGCAGCGCCTCGCTGCGCGACTTTCATAACTACCTGGTCACCAGTCCGAGCATCGACGGCCCGTGGTCCGACCCGGTCCACATGAACAGCAGCGGCTTCGATCCGTCGCTGTTCCACGACGACGACGGGCGCAAGTACTTCCTGAACCAGTTGTGGGACCACCGCCCGGGCGGCAAGCGCTTCGCCGGCATCGTGCTGCAGGAGTATTCGGTCGAGGAGCGGCGCCTGGTTGGAAAACGCACGAACATCTTCGCCGGCACCGAACACGGATTGACCGAAGCGCCGCACCTGTACCGCCGCAACGGTTATTACTACCTGCTCACCGCCGAAGGCGGCACCGGCTGGAACCATGGCGTGACCATGGCGCGCTCGCGTGAGCTGCTCGGACCGTACGAACTGCATCCGGACGTCAACGTCCTGACCACCCGTGCGCGGCCCGACGCCGCGCTGCAGCGCGCCGGCCACGCCGACCTGGTCGACACGCCGGATGGCCGCACGTATATGGTCTACCTGTGCGGCCGGCCGCTGCGCAACCGCGGCACCTGCACACTGGGACGCGAAACCGCGATCCAGGAAGTGGTGTGGGGAGAAGACGGCTGGCTGCGCACGCTCGATGGCGAAGGCATGCCGCAGCTGGACGTGCCGGCGCCCGGCATGCCCGAACACCGTTTCAAGGCTGCGCCCGAACGGGCCGAATTCGATGCGCCGGAGCTGCCGATCGATTTCCAGTGGCTGCGCACCCCGTATCCGGAAGAACTGTTCAGCCTCACGGCGCGGCCAGGCCACCTACGCCTGTTCGGCCGCGAGAGCCTCGGCAGCACCTTCCGCCAGGCGCTGGTGGCGCGCCGACAGCAGGCGCACTGCTTCAGCGCGGTGACCTCGGTCGAGTTCGAGCCGGAACACTTCCAGCAGCAGGCTGGCCTGGTCTGCTACTACGGCGCCTCCAAATTCCACTACCTGTACATCACGCACGACGACGACACCGGCAAGCACCTGCGCGTGATGAGCAGCCTGCCCAACCACTTGCAGGCGGACGCCTTTACGGCGCCGATCGCCCTCCCCGCCGGCGTACCGGTGCAACTGCGGGTGGAGGTCGATGAAGAACGCCTGGTGTTCGGCTATCGCGTGGACGACGGCCCCTGGCAGTGGCTGCCGCAGCAGTTCGACGCCAGCATCCTGTCGGACGAGGCCAGCGCGCCCGGCCAGCCCAACTTCACGGGCGCCTTCGTCGGCATGGCCTGCCAGGACATGGCCGGCACCGCGCTGCATGCCGACTTCGATTATTTCGAGTACCGCGAACGGCCCTACCTCGGCCGGCTGTAGGCGCAGCTGTCGAACTGCTGCAGCGGCACTGCCGCTGCCAGCACGGCATACCCCGCATGCGACGGATGCAGGCCGTCGCCGCTGTCATAGTCCTTGGCAAGGTAGGACGGACGCGCGGGGTCACGCAGCACCCCGTCGAAATCGAGCACGCCGTCGAAGGCCTTCTCGCTCCTCATCCAGTCATTGACCGCCTGGCGCAGCGCCTCGTTGTGCTGCGCCGGCGCATAGTAGCCGCTGCCCATGAACGGCGTGATGGTCGCGCCGATCACGCAGATTCCTTTTGCATGGGCGCGCGCGATCATCTGCAAATGGGCCTGCTTCAAGTCCTCCAGCATCGCCGCGATCGCCTGCGGCGTGTCCTCTTTCGAGCGGCGCAGCACGCCGATGTCGTTGACGCCGATGAAGACGACCGCATGGCTCACGCCATTTCTCGCCAGGACGTCACGCTCGAAGCGTGTGACAAGGCTCGGGCCCAGGCCCTCGCGCAGCAGGCGGCCGCCGCCGATGCCGGCATTGATCACGGCGAGCTGGCGCTTGCCGTCCTGGGCGATGCGCTGCACCAGGTGATCGGTCCAGCGGTTGTTGGCATCCGTCGTGGCGCCGTAGCCGTCGGTGATCGAATCGCCGATCACGACCACGGCCCGCGCAGCAGGCGCCGCGCTGACTTCGATGTCGGCCAGCTGGTGCCAGCGGGTGACGGTCTTCGCGCCCTCCAGGCTGGCGGCCGCGGTCTGGCGGCCCGGCGCCAGGAAGGTCGTCGTGCGCGCTCCGGCGTGGCCGGTCTGCTGGCCCGCCGCATTCGCCAGGTGCATGGTGACCGCGATATCGAGGCCGCTCACCGCCGCCAGGTCGACCGGATCGCTGACGTATTCGGCGCCCGCCGGTATGCGTACCGCGCTGCTGCCGTTGAAACGCAGGCCCTGGAGCGAACCCGCCACCACCTCGGATGAACCAGACCGCACCGCGCGCGCGATGCTCGCCTCGTTCACGACCAGCATCTCGCTGCCGTAGGCATTGCTGATCCGGACCCGGACCTGGCTGCCGCCCAGCGACAGGCGCACGACCTGGCGCACGGTGCCGTCCTTCCACAGCTCGGCCGGCATGGCTTCGGCTTGGCCGTAAGACATCTGGGACGTGCCCCAGCTGGCGACCCAGTGACGGGCGCCGCTATCGTGGGCAGACGGTGGGAAAGCGCAGGCGCCCAGGCCGAACGCGGCCAGGACGGCGATGGCCAGGCGGCCAGGGCGGTAAATGTTCAAGATGGTCTCCGGTGATGGCATGGCCTGCGAAAGGCAGGGCTACCAAATCTGTAGCGCCAATGATAGCGCAAACAAACAAGCAGGAGACCAGAGTTTTCAGGCAAAGATGCGCACCGGCGGCCGGATCCGCGGCGCGGCATCGGACTGGCGCCGCACGATGGCGAAATCGACCCTGGTGTGCTCTGGACCGGCCGGCAAGCCGGTGCGCGCGTTCGTCACGCGCTGGACGATGCATTCGATCGCCGCTTCGGCCATGTCCATGGTCGGCTGGCGCACGGTGGTGAGCGCCGGCCAGATCGTGGTCGACAGGGCGGTATCGTCGAAGCCGACCACCGTGATATCGCCCGGCACGTCGAGCCCCAGGCGATGGGCCACCGCGACCGTGGCGGCGGCCATGTCGTCGTTGCTGGCAAAGATCGCCGTCGGGCGGTCGTGCAGCGCCAGCAGGATCTCGGAGGCGTCGAGCCCGGAACGGTAGTTGAACATCCCCTGCGTCACCAGCTCGGCCGCGGGGTCGGCGCCGAACTCCTTGATCGCGGCCTGGTAGCCTTCCAGCCGGGCGCTGCTCGCCGACTGGTAGGGATGCCCGCTGATGAAGCCGATCCGCTGGTGGCCCAGCTCGATCAGGTGGCGCGTCATCTCGTAGGCGGCCTGGCGGTCGTCGATGCCGATCGCGCCGGCCCGCGCATCGGGCTGGCCGCAGGCGATCAGGACCAGCGGAATGCCGGCGTCGACGATGCGCGCCACGATCTCGGCATTGTCCACCAGCGGCGGCGGCAGGATGATGCCGTCCATCTGGTTGTCGATCAGGCGCTGGGCGTGCCGAGCGATCTGCTCGCCGTCGGCGCACTTCTCGACCAGCAGCTGGACGTTGTTCAGGCTGACCTTGTTCAGCAATCCCAGCAAGACTTCGGTGAGGTAGGCGCCGCTGCGCACGCTGGGCATGCTGTACAGGAAGCCGATGCGGATCGGGCGCGACCCTGCCAGCAGGCGCGCCTCGGGGTTCGGGGCGTAGTTCAGGGCCGCGGCGGCCGCCGTCACCTTCTTGCGCGTGCTCGCGCGCACGGTCGACTTGCCGTTCATGACGCGCGAGACCGTCATCGGCGACACCCCGGCGAGCTTCGCCACGTCGGCCATGTTCGGGCCACGCTTGGCCTCCACTGGGGTAGTGAGTCCGATATTGGAAGTAGGCATGCGGAGCGACCTCTGACAGAACGATGGTAACGCGATGTTAGCGCGAACTTTAATGATTTAATTCTAACACGCAGCCCCGTACTTACATCCATCTCCAAGCTTATAACTGCTATGCGAACTGACAATAAAGCGGTTGACGGCAGCATGGCATCTCATCCACAATCGAAAACAATGATTGCGCTAACTTTTTATCGATCGAGCGTGATACATGCGTGACCCGGCCTTCTCGCGACAGCCCGCTGGCGCTGGAAGGTTGACGGTTGCAATTGCTTTTCAACACATAGATTGGCAAGACAATGACTACAATTATTAAGGCGCAGCCGACGCTGGAGACAACTGAAAAAATCGGCTATGCACTGGGCGACCTGGCCGCCAACCTGATCTTCCAGACCCTGCTCACCTTCCTCGCTTTCTTCTACACCGACGTCTATCAGATCTCACCGAACGCCGCCGCCAGCATCATCTTCATCGGCGGCCTGGTCGGCGCCTGTTTCAACCCGCTGATGGGCATCATCGCCGACCGCACCTCGACCCGCTGGGGCAAGTTCCGTCCCTGGATCCTGTGGACCTCGGTGCCGTTCGGCCTGGTGGCGATCCTGGCCTTCAGCACGCCCGACCTGGGCGAGCGCGGCAAGTACATCTATGCGCTGCTGACCTACATCCTCTTGATGCTGGTGTACTCGGCCAACAACCTGCCGTACTCGGCCCTGAGCGGCGTGCTGACCGGCAGCATGGCCGACCGCAACAGCCTGTCGTCGTACCGCTTCGTCGCGGTGCTGGTCGCGCAGCTGGTGATCCAGGTGCTGCTGCTGCCGCTGGTGCTGATCCTGGGCGGCGGCGACAAGGTGGCCGGCTTCCAGACCGTGATGATGTTCTTCGCGGTGGCCGGCACCATCTGCTTCCTCATCACCTTCTTCACCACCCGCGAGCGCATCGTGCCGGCGCCGAGCCAGCGCTCGAGCATCAAGCAAGACGTGGCCGACCTGCTGCGCAACCGCCCCTGGGTGGTGATGCTGGTGCTGACCATCCTGGTGTTCATCACGCTGTCGCTCAAGGGCGGCATGTACATCTTCTACTTCCGTAACTTCCTGGAAGAGGCGGCGCTGGCGGCCTTCCTGCGCGACGTCGGCTTCCTGAGCTTCATCGACGGCCTGAACTCGGTGCTCACGGGGATGGGACTGACCGAGTTCCACTGGCCGGAAGATGCCGCCACCTCGGGCTTTTCCCTGTTCAACGCGGTCGGCATCATCCTGATGATCGTCGGGATCGGCTTCTCGAAGCCGCTGGCCGACCGCTTCGGCAAGCGCGACGTGTTCGGCGCCGCCCTGCTGCTGGCGGCCGTGTTCCGCCTCAGCTACTACTGGATCGGCCCGAGCTCGATCGGCCTGGTGTTCGGCGCCCAGATCCTGTACGGCTTCTTCTACGGCATCACGATCCCGCTGCTGTGGGCGATGATCGCCGACGTCGCCGACTACTCGGAATGGAAGAACAACCGCCGCGCCACCGCCCTGCTGTTCTCGGCCATGATCTTCGGTCTCAAGGCGGGCCTCTCTATCGGCGGCGCGCTGGTGGCGGCCCTGCTGTCGGCCTATGGCTACGATGCCGCCCAGGCCGTCCAGTCGGGCCAGGTCGCCGATGGCGTGCGCCTGTCGGTCAGCGTGTACGCCGCCATCCCCTTCCTGCTGGCCGTGTGCTGCCTGGCGGCGTACGACATCCGCAAGAACACCGAGCTGCAGATCGAGCGCGAACTCGGCGAACGCCGCGCGCTCGCCGCCCAGCAGTGAATTCCATTTGAACCCGAACCAGACGACACCCATGGCTGAAATCATCGACAAAGACCAAGTACAGTCCCTCAAGGAACGCGCCATCTCCGAGCCGCTGCTCGAGCACATCTACATCGCCGATCCGTCCGCCCACGTGTTCGACGGCCGCATCTACATCTATCCTTCGCACGACATCGAAGCCGGCGTGCCCTTCAACGACGACGGCGCCCATTTCGCGATGGAGGATTATCACGTGGTCTCGATGGACCACCCGGGCGCCGAAGCGGTCGACCACGGCGTGGCCCTGCACGTGCGCGACGTGCCGTGGGCGGCGCGCCAGATGTGGGCGCCCGACTGCGCGCGCAAGGACGGCAAGTACTACCTGTATTTCCCGGCCAAGCGCCCGGACGGCATCTTCCAGATCGGCGTCGGGGTCAGCGACACTCCCACCGGCCCGTTCATGGCGCAACCGCAGCCGATCGCCGGCAGCTATTCGATCGACCCGGCCGTGTTCGGCGACGACGATGGCGAGTTCTATATCTACTTCGGCGGCATCTGGGGCGGCCAGCTGCAGAAGTACCGCGACAACCTCTACAGCCCCGATCATGAAGAACCGGCGGCGCACGAGCCGGCCCTGCAGCCGCGCGTGGCGCGCCTGCGCGGCGACATGCTGGAGCTGAGCGAAGAACCGCGCGCCGTGCGCATCCTCGACCAGGACGGCAACGAGCTGCTGGCCGGCGACCACGACCGCCGCTTCTTCGAGGCGCCGTGGCTGCACAAGCACGATGGCAAGTACTACTTCTCGTACTCGACCGGCGACACCCACCTGCTGTGCTATGCGACCGGCGACAGCCCCTACGGCCCGTTCACCTACCAGGGCCAGATCATGACCCCGGTGATCGGCTGGACCACGCACCATTCGATCTGCGAGTTCGAAGGCCGCTCGTATCTCTTCTATCACGACAGCAGCCTGTCTGGCGGCGTCACCCACCTGCGTTCGGTGAAGGTGACCGAGCTACATTACGACGACGACGGCAAGATCGTCACCATCTCGCCCTATCGCCAGGACTGAGAGCAGTAATAACACCCACAATAAAGGAGACACCACCCGATGACATCGCGACGCGATACCCTGAAACTGCTTGGCACGGCGGCCGGCGCCATGCTCGCCCCTCACGCCCTGGCCGCGCAGGACGCAGGCCCCGCCCTCAAGGACCTGGCCAAGGCCAAAGGCATGCGCTTCGGTAATGCCATCGGCTTGCTGGAAGACCAGGACACCCGCAAGAGTTTCCGCGACCCGGCCTACCGCGCGCTGATGGCGCGCGAGTGCAATATGATCGTCGCCGAGAACGAGACCAAGTGGCAGGCCCTGCAACCGAAACCAGGCCCCTACCAGTGGGGGCCGGCCGACGAGATGTTCGCCTGGGCGCGCAAGGAAGGCATGGCGATCCGCGGCCATGCCCTGATCTGGCAGGATCCGAAGTGGCTGCCTGCCTGGGTGAACGCGCTGGACCTGCAATCCAAGCCGGTCGCCCACGCCGAAGCAATCCTGCGCGAGCACGCCAGGAACGTCTGCACGCACTTGAAGGACGCGATCAGCCACGACGTCGTCAACGAGGCGGTGTCGCCCAAGGACGGCTCCCTGATCCAGAACGTGTTCACCAAGCGCATGGGCGCCGTCGAGCAGATCGAGTTCGCCTTCCGCCAGGCCCACGAGCACGCGCCGAAGGCGCAGCTGGTGTACAACGACTTCATGGGCCCTGGCCTCGGCGACGACGCCAAGCACCGCGCCGGCGTGCTGAAACTGCTGGCCGAACTCAAGAAGCGCGGCGCCCCGATCCACGCCCTGGGCCTGCAAAGCCATGTCAGCGCGGGCGACATGATGTCCGGTCCCGCCAACGCGGCCGTCCTGCGCGAATGGCGCAAGTTCCTGGACGAGGTCACCGGCATGGGGCTGGACCTCCTGATCACCGAATTCGACGTCAACGACAAGGCCTTCCCCGCCGATTTCGCCAAGCGCGACGCGGCCACCGCGGCGCTGGCGCGCGACTACCTCGACGTGACCCTGAGCTACCCGACCTGCCGCGATTTCCTGCTGTGGGGCATGGCCGACCACGTGAACTGGCTGCAGGTCTGGGCCGACGCGAAGCGTCCGGACGGCCTGGCGCAGCGTCCGACGCCTTACGACAGCCAGTTGCGCGCCAAGCCGATGCGCGAAGCGATTGCCGCTTCGCTGCGGGCGATGCCGATGCGTAAAGCCTGATCCTTCGGCTTCAGCACTATAAAAAAGGGCAGTCCGCGTAATGCGGACTGCCCTTTTCAGTTAACGCTTCCCGACGCTTACAGGCGCGGGCTTTGCTGCGGACCCAGGTAGCTCGGCTTCAGGCCACCCGCATCGAGCACCAGCTTCTGCACCACCAGGCCCGGATCGAGCGCCCAGAATTTCAGTACATGCTTGCCCGGTTTCGTCAGCTGGTGCTCGGTCGTGAACACCGCCGCACCATCCGATACGATCTTTTCCCAGAATTTTTCCGACTCGTCCGCATGCACATTGACGATCTGGGGCGCCTCGTCGTCGATCGACACGGCGTAGCGGAAACCGGCGCCCGGCTGGAACTTGAGGGTCGGCGCGAGCGTCACCTGCACTTCTACCCTCCCGCTGCTGACCGTGTTGACGTCGTACTCCAGGCGCATGCCCTGCTTCACGTCCAGCGCCGCGGCGGTGACCGGCAGAGTCGTCACACCCGAATCCGTGCGGCCATGGCCGGGAATCCTGAGCCAGCTGCGGTCCTCGGGCGCCAGCGCACGCGTGTAGTTGCCAGCTTCGATCGACACCACGCCATCGGTCTCGACGAAGCCCTTCGCGCCTTTCGGGATGTCCGCGCGGCGCACTGGCACATTGACCAGCACGCGCGTATCGTTCGGCCCCGTAATCGTCAGCACGGCCGGCTGCGGCTTGGCCGGCACCTTGTCCCAGCGCACATCGACGGTCACGCGCTGCTCGCCCGTCACCTTGCCGCTGGCCTGGTTCACCACCACCCAGGGCTGATTGGATTCGATGCGGTATTCGAACGGCGCACTGCCGCGGTTGAAAATGTCGAGGTAGTGCGATTTTCTGGCGTAGGGATCGAAGGTCGGCAAGTCCAGCGCCTTGAGACCGTAAGCACCCCAGGCCTTGGCGCTGCCCTCGACCGCCACCGACATATTGGCGCCGGCCGGCACGTCGATGCGGTGCACCGCCGGCAGCACGTTGGCGCGCGGCTGTTCCCAGTTCACGTAGCCGAAGCGGGTCTGCGACATCATGTGGTTCCACTTGCCGCCGCCAAGCGCGTGATATTGCCGCGCCAGTTCGACGTCGTTCTTGTACAGGGCCTGCACGCGATCGGCCATGTCGTTGGTGGTGGCGCGGAACTGCGTCGCGTAATGGTGGTTCTGGCCGGCCGCCACGTACAGCTCGTTCATATTGGCCGATGCCGCGACCGGATACTGCACCAGCTGGAAGAAAGCGTCGCGCTGCTCTGGGCGCAGCTTGGCCGCCACCTTGCTCGCGCGTTCGGCCAGCGCCGCATAATCGCGCGCGATACGGCCTGCCTCGTCGTAATGCAGCACGCTATAGGTGCCCGGTTCGAGCTGCTCGGGCTTGCGGCGGCCATTGAAGCGCGTGTATCCCTCGACCAGCTCGGCGATTTCCACCGCGTGCTCGGCGCCGAACTCGCGCGTGGCCCACAGGCGCAGGTACTCCGGCAGACGCTCGGCCGGCCAGGCCGCAGGATTCCAGGCATAGGTCAGGAAGAACTCGATCGGCACTTCCATCGGCTTCAGGTCGCCGACGTTGACGATCCACATGCGCTTGGCGTCGTACTGCCAGGCCAGGTGCATCTGCTCCCAGATCTTCGGAATCGGCGTTACGTTCAGCCATTTATAGGAACGCGGGCCGCCCACGTAGTCGAAGTGGTAGTAGACGCCGGCGCCGCCTGGACGCGCACGCTCTTCCGGCGTGGGCAGGCGGCGGATATTGGCCCAGTTGTCGTCGCACCAGAGCAGCAGCACGTCGTCCGGCACGCGCATGCCCTTCTCGTAATAGCCCTGCACTTCCTTGTACAGCGCCCACACCTGCGGCACTTCTCCCGCAGGCTTGCCGGTATCCTTCTCGATCATCGCGCGCTGGTCGCGCACGATCTTCTGCAGCAGGTCGACGTTGTCTTCCTCGGACATCGGCTCGTCGCCGTCGCCGCGCATGCCCAGCGTGATCACCCGGTCCTGGCCGTGCGAGTTGCGCAGGCCCTGCTTCCAGAACTCCTGCAGGCCCTTGGCATTCTTGCTGTAGTCCCAGGCGCCCTTGCCGAAGCGGGCCCACTCGTCGTGCGCGCGCATCATCGGCTCGTGGTGCGAGGTGCCCATGATGATGCCCATCTCGTGGGCCAGGCGGCCGTTTTCCGGGTCGTCGGCATAGAAGGCCGTGGGCGGCCACATCGCCGGCCACAGGTAGTTGCCGCGCAGGCGCAGCACGAGCTCGAATACCTTTTCGTAGAAGCGGTGGTTGAAGCCGCCGTACTTCTCCTTGGCCCAGTTGGTCAGCGCCGGCGCTTCGTCGTTGAGGAAGATGCCGCGGTACTGCACCACGGGAGCGTCGCTCACCTTGGTGTCGGGTGCAACGGACAGCGTCGCCTGGCGCGCCGGGACCACGTCGGCCCACCATTTCCAGGGCGAGACGCCGATCTGTTCCGACAGGGTGTAGACGCCGAAGATGGCGCCGCGCCGGTCGCTGCCGGCCACCACCAGCGCGCGCGCCACGCCCGGCATCGGGTTGGCCACGGCCTGGATCAGGAAGCCTTCCCATTTGCCGCGGATGGCGGCGGCGTCGATCTTGCCCTCGGCGGCGAGGCGGTCGACCAGAGCGCTCTGGCCAAGGGTGCCGACGATGACCACGTTATCCAGCGCGCTGCCGGCGCTGTCAGCGAGGACCGGTTTGGCGCCGGTGACCAGCGCGATGTCGCCCTGGAGGTCGGCGACGGCGCGCCGCACACCGGCATCGTCGTTCGGGTCGACCAGCAGGGGCGCGGCGCGGCCCTTGTCTGCCAGCACCACCGCTTGCGGGCTCCCGTCGAAACGGACGAACTGGCGCTCGCCCAGCGCCCAGGCCGAGGGCGCGGCCAGCACCGCGCATAGCGCGGCCAATGGCGCGAGCGCGCGCCGGAACAGCTTCATTGTCAGTGTCATGAGCTTTCTTGTCTCCAGTTTGTTATAGTGCATCGCGGGCTGTAATAACAATTTATAACATTTACTGTTAGCGCGATCATTCGAGTATAGGTTTGACGATTCTTTCTTGTCAATTCCCGAGTCGCCACCGGGGGCGATGGTACGGCGGGTGTAAAATGCCGCTCTTTTCATTCACATCATCACCCAACCATGAAGCCCGCCCGCATCCTGACCTTCAAGTGCGCCAAGTGCACGAAGCCGGTCAAAGTCTTCCTCCAGAAAGTATCCGCCTGCTCGCACATCCAGCCCTACCAGGGCATCTGCGACTGCGGCGAAGTCAAGCGCCACGCCACCGGCAGCCCGGACGCGGTGAAGTCCTATATCGAGTCGACCGACGGCAACTGGCATCACCATCACTGATATGACGACGCGCATCAAATGGGAGGAAGGCGGCGAGACGCGCTCGGCGCTGTGGCGCTCCGAAAGCGGCTGGCCCGCGCCCAGGAAAGTGGTGCTGGCCGACGACACCATGAGCGCCGACACCGCCTATCGCCTGGCGCTGGACGGCACCGCCCTGCTGTGGCGCGGCGACTTCCAGAATGCGCGCCAGTTGCTGCAGGCGCTGGTGCGCCGCATCGAGCACAAGGGCGAACGCGGCCGCCGCGCCAAGCCCAAGACGCCGGCCACGCCGACGGAAGCGTTCCACCGCCACCGCCTGACCCAGCTCCAGCGCGCGCGCACATTGGCCATGCTATTGATCCCGTTCGAGGCCGACCACGGCATCCCGCTCCGGCGCGCGCCGGATGCGCGCCTGGCCTGCCTGGAAGCCTACGGCCCGACCGCCGAACCCTATATCGCTTCGCTGCGCGAACTGCTGGGCGTGATCGGCGCCCATGAGTGGCGCCGCAAGGGCGTCGAGATTGCCGCGCTCGACGACCGCATCCACCCCTGGTATGGCGTGTTCTCGCCGGTGCGCGGCGAATACGTCGAGCTGGTGGCGCAGGCGCCGCTGCCCGCGGGCGCCAAGGTCGCCTTCGACATCGGCGCCGGCACCGGCGTGCTGTCCGCCGTACTGGCGCGCCGCGGCATGCAGGTGGTCGCCACTGATATGGATGCGCGGGCGCTCGGCTGCGCGCGCGAGAACGTCGCGCGGCTCGGCCTGGCCGCCCAGGTCCAGGTGGTCCAGGCCGACCTGTTTCCCCAAGACCGCGCGCCGCTGGTGGTCTGCAATCCGCCCTGGCTGCCGGGAAAGCCGAGTTCGGCGATCGAATACGCGATCTACGATCCGGACAGCCGCATGCTGCGCGGCTTCCTCGGCGGACTGAAGGAGCATCTGGAGCCCGGCGGCGAAGGCTGGCTGATCATGTCGGATTTCGCCGAGCACCTGGGTTTACGCAGCCGCGAGCAGCTGCTGGGCTGGATCGCGGATGCGGGGCTGGAAGTCGTGGCGCGCCACGACACGCGCCCGGTTCACCCGCGCGCCAGCGATCCGGACGATCCGCTGCATGCGGCGCGTTCGAAAGAAGTCACGTCGCTGTGGCGCCTGCGCGCTGCTGATTAACGCGATCTTATAGCGGCAACTTGCGCACCTCGGTCTCGCCGGGCGCCAGCGAGTTGCCGCCTTCTCCCACCGGCGCCATGCGCCGCAAGGGCTGGCCAGTCTTCTTCTCGACCAGTTCCGAATGCGCCTCTTCAGGGCCGAACAACTCGCCTTCTCCCCACTGCCTGAGCGCCACCACGACCGGAAATAGCTGCTCGCCGCGCGCGGTGAGCACGTATTCCTGATAGACGCCCCCCTTTGCGCTCGGCTGGACCGCCAGGATGCCGGCCTCCACCAGCCGCCGCAAGCGGTCGGCAAGAATATTACGTGCAACACCCAGGTTGCGCTGGAAATCGGTGAATCGGCGCATTCCGTCGAAGGCATCGCGCACGATCAGGAGCGACCAGCGGTCGCCGATCAGGTCGACCGACCGCGCTACGGGGCAAGGATCATCAACAGCGGCATCGCGTTTCGTCATAGTGGTTGCATTTTAAAACCACATTGATTACGATTCAACTGGTTTCAATTTGCAACCAGATTGAGAAAAAATGCCGAATGCACGTACCTCCTTATTTGCCACCGCCGCCGGCATGAGCGTCGCCAACGTCTATTACGCCCAGCCGCTGCTGGACGCCGTCGCGCGCGATTTCGCCATTCCCGAGGCGGCCATCGGCGGCATCGTCACCGCCACCCAACTCGGCTGCGCTCTGGCGCTGCTGTTCGTGGTGCCGCTGGGCGACCTGCTCGAGCGCCGGCGCCTGATGCTCGCGCAAGCCCTGCTGCTGGCTGCGATCCTGGCCGCCGTCGGCATGGTGCAGTCGGCGCCGCTGCTGCTGGCGGCCATGCTGGTGACGGGACTGCTCGGCACCGCCATGACCCAGGGCCTGATCGCGTACGCAGCCAGCAGCGCTGGCGAGCATGAGCGCGGGCGCGTGGTCGGCGCCACCCAGGGCGGCGTCTTCGTCGGCCTGCTGCTGGCGCGCGTGGTGGCGGGCGGCATCGGCGACGTGGCAGGCTGGCGCGGCGTCTATCTATGCTCGGCCGGCGCCATGCTGCTGCTCGCGGCGCTGTTGTGGCGCCGGCTGCCGACGCTCGAACGCGGCCTGACGAACTTGTCCTATCCCGCCCTGATCGCCTCGATGCTGGACTTGCTGCGGCGGCACCGTGTGTTGCAGGTGCGTGGCGTACTGGCCCTCCTGATGTTCGCGGCCTTCAATGTATTCTGGAGCGCGCTGGTGCTGCCGCTGAGCGCAGCGCCCTACAATTTCTCGCACACCGCCATCGGCGCCTTCGGCCTGGTCGGCGCGGCCGGGGCGCTGGCCGCCACCCATGCGGGGCGCCTGGCCGATCGCGGCCTTGAGCGGCAGGTCACGCTGGGCGCGCTGCTGTTGTTGCTGCTGGCCTGGCTGCCGCTGGCGCTGATGCCGGTCTCCCTGTGGGCGCTGGTCATCGGCATCGTGCTGCTCGACTTGGGCGGTCAGGCGATCCACGTCACCAACCAGGGCATGATCTTTCGCAACGGCAGCGCAGCGCATAGCCGCCTGGTCGGCGCCTATATGTTGTTCTATGCGGTGGGTAGTGGGCTGGGTGCGATCGCATCGACCCAGGCCTACGCCTACGCGGGCTGGAGCGGCGTCTGCGTGCTGGGCAGCGCCATCAGCCTGACCGCCCTGTTGTTCTGGACGGCGACCCGAAAGCTATCTGACTAGCGCCGATTGCAAATACCCGCTGAAGGCGCTATACTATCGTTCTCAGACGCGGGGTGGAGCAGTCTGGCAGCTCGTCGGGCTCATAACCCGAAGGTCACAGGTTCAAATCCTGTCCCCGCAACCAAATTCAATACGAAGCCCGACTCAACGAGCCGGGCTTTTGTTTTCTGCGGCAACAAAAGGCAGAGGATGAGAGACAAGAAAGACAACGCAACGTTCGACCTGCCGGGCTTCGAGCCGGCCGCGCCGCTCGTTCCGCTGCCTGGCTCGAATCCCGAACAGAATCCGGCGCCCAAGCGCACCGGCCCTCGTCCGCGCCGCATCGCGCTCAAGCAAGAGCAGCTTCACCTGCTCGAAGAAACCGACACCACCGGCCTGCCCGTCTGGAAGCGCGACGACAAACTCGACCTGACCGGCCTGCCGGTCTGGGCGCCCGATCCCGAATAGCCCGGCCCTGCCGGCTGGAGGCTTAGCCATGCAATCCGACTCGTTCACCTCGCTGTCCCTCGAACCGCGTTTCCTCGCCAACCTGGCCACCCTCGGCTACCACCACATGACGCAAGTGCAGGCCGAGACCCTGCCGTCGGTGCTGGCCGGGCGCGACCTGATCGCCCAGGCCAAGACCGGCAGCGGCAAGACCGCGGCCTTCGGCATCGGCATCCTGAACAAGCTCAATCCGGCCTGGTTCGCGGTGCAGGGCCTGGTGCTGTGCCCGACGCGCGAACTGGCCGACCAGGTCGCGGGCGAATTGCGGCGCCTGGCGCGCGGCGTCGGCAACGTCAAGATCCTGACCCTGACCGGCGGCGTGTCGATGCGTCCGCAGATCGCTTCGCTCGAGCATGGCGCCCACATCGTGGTCGGCACCCCGGGCCGCATCCGCGACCACCTGGGCCGCGCCACGCTCGACCTGTCGAAGGTGCAGACCCTGGTGCTCGACGAAGCCGACCGCATGACCGACATGGGCTTTTACGACGAGATCGCGGGCATCGTCTCGGCCACGCCGGTCCATCGCCAGACCCTGCTGTTCTCGGCGACCTACCCGGACGATATCCGCTTCGCCACCGCCGGCTTCCTGCGCGACCCGCTCGAAGTGACGGTCGAGGGCCAGCACAGCCTGGAGGCGATCGACCAGCGCTTCTACGAGATCGGTTTCGAAGGCCGCGAGGAAGCAGTGGGCCGCCTGCTCAAGGCGCATCGCCCGGTGTCGGCCCTCGCCTTCTGCAATACCAAGGCGCGCTGCCGCGAACTGGCCGACAGCCTGCAGGCGCAGGGCTTCTCGGCGCTGGCGCTGTACGGCGAACTGGAACAGCAGGAACGCGACGAGATCCTGGTGCTGTTCAGTAACCGCAGCTGCTCGGTGCTGGTGGCCACCGACGTCGCCGCGCGCGGCCTCGACATCGCCGACCTCGACACCGTGATCAACGTCGACGTCTCGCGCGACCCCGAAGTCCACGTGCACCGCGTCGGCCGCACCGGCCGCGCCGGCGCGAGCGGCATGGCGCACACGCTGGTGGCGCCGAACGAAAAGAAATGGGTGCGCCTGGTCGAGGAATACCAGAACCAGGAAGCGATCTGGGAAAACCTGGACGCGCTGGGCGAGCACCAGGAACCGGCCGCGCCGGCGCCGATGGTGACCCTGTGCGTGGCCGGCGGCAAGAAGGCCAAGCTGCGCCCGGGCGACCTGCTGGGCGCCCTGACCGGCGACGCCGGCCTGACCCGCGAGCAGGTCGGCAAGATCAATATCGGCGAGTTCAACAGCTATATCGCGCTGGAGCGCACCATTGCGCAGGCCGCGGTCGCGCGCCTGGGGCAAGGCGATGCGCCGGGACCGGGCTTCGGCGCCATCAAGGGCCGCTGGTTCAAGATGCGCTTCGTGGAAGTCTGAACGCCCGCAATGCATTTGTAACTACCGCGCACGGTTGAGCGGGACAGCGCCATTCCTGGCGCAATTCTGGCATTATTTGCAACAAATAAACATTCACCGGACGCCGCTCCAGCGTCCGGCACGATGCCATGATAAGTCCCGACACCGCAGCACAGCAGCTCGACGGCCGTACCGTCCGCGAAATCGTCGAGCACAACCACGAAATGGTCAGCGAAGCCTGGTGCCGCCGCATCGTGCGCCAGGTGCTGCAATCGCTCGAGGTGCAATATGGCATGCGCATGCCGCACCGCCTGATCACGCCCGACACCCTGCTCATCCTCGATTCGGGCGACCCGATGCTGCTGCCCAGCTCGGACGAAGAGCCGGACCCCGACGCGCTGCCCGAGATCGAGGCGCGCGACGTGCACGACCTGGCCGCCGTGGTGCACTATGCGGTAACGCTCGACCTCGTGCCCACCACGCCGCTGCGCGGCCGCCCGCTCGGCGACTATAGCGAATCCTTCATCGAGGCCATCGACCGCTGCCTGGCGCCCGATCCGGCGCTGCGGCCGCGCACCATCGAGCAGATGCGCGAACTGCTGGGCATCGTCGTGCTCGCGCCGCCGCCTGCGGCGTTATTGCCGCCGGAAGAAGACGACGCCGGGATCGTGCAAGCGGCAGCGCCTGCCGATGTGCCGACGGAGCCGGTCGTCACACCGCTCCCCCCTCCTGCGCCCGTGCACGTGCCCCAGACCCGTTCCGCGCCCGATCCTGCCGCGGCCCCTGCCACCACCGAACGCCCACGGCGCTGGCTGTTGATCGGCATCGCCGCCCTGGTCGTGGCGGCGGCGCTGGCCGCCCTGTTCGCGCTGCTGCGCCAGGCCGACTCCAGCGACGCGCTGGCCCTGTCCGTGCCGCCCGCGCTCGAAGACCCATACAACGCCTCCGAGGCGCCGCTGGTGGCGCTGCCCCAGGAACCCGCTCCCCGGCTCGAAGGCCCGGTGATCGACGAAACCGCCTCCGGCGCGCCGGTCGCGCCGCCGCCCGCACCGGATGCCGCGGTGCCGCCCACCGCCGTCCAGCTCGCGCCCAGGGGCACTCCGCCCGAGGCGGCCGTCGCCGGCACTACCTATACGCTGGCGGTCAAACCCTGGGGCACGATCGTCGTCGACGGCGTCGCGCGCGGCGCCAGCCCGCCGCTCAGGCGCATCACGCTGCCGCCGGGCGAGCACACGATCCGCATCGTCAACCCGAGCTTCCCGGAACACACCGTCACCGTGCACTCGGTCGAAGGCCAGGCGGGCACGATCGAACTTGATTTCACCGAGGAGGCAGCACATTGAGTATCGTTACCATGAGCCGCGCGGCGACACTGGCCGCGCTGGCGCTGGCCGCAACCACATTGGTGGGTTGCGCCCAATTCGGCCCCATGTTCGGCGGACAGGAGAAAGCCCGGCCGCATCCGCGCGCCGACGGCGCCAAGCCACGCGCCCAGCGCGCGCAGCAGGCGAGCCGTCCCGCCGCGCCGGCGCCGAAACGCGACGACGTCGCACTGCGCGAAGGCATCGCGCTCTACGACAAGGGCGACTACGACGGCGCGATCCGGCGCCTGAACGGCAGCGACATGAATGGCGCCGGCCAGCGTGAACGGCTGACCGCCCTCAAGTACACCGCCTTCAGCTATTGCGTGACGGGCCGCCAGGCGCTGTGCCGCCAGACTTTCGACCGCGCGTTCAAGCTCGACCCGTCCTTCGATCTCGGCCCGGGCGAACATGGGCACCCGCAGTGGGGACCGGTGTTCGCGCAGGCCAAGCAGGCGGTCAAGCACTAGACCCTGATGTGTGCAGGATAGGTTGGCGCCCTGCGCCGCCGGCCGGCCTGCTCATAGGCATAGGCCATGGCGATCAGCGCCGGCTCGCTCCAGGCCTTGCCGACGAAGGACAGGCCGACCGGCAGCCCGTGCAGCAGGCCGGCCGGCACCGTGACGTGCGGATAGCCGGCCACCGCCGCCGGCGACGAAAAGCTGCTGCCGTAATGGTCGCCGTTGATGTAGTCGGTCAGCCAGGCCGGCCCGCCGGTCGGCGCGACCAGGGCGTCGAGCTTGCGGTCGCGCAGCACCTGCTCCAGTCCCTTGTCGCGCGCATAGCGCCGGTTGTTGGCCAGCGCCTTCACGTAGTCGCGCGCGTCCAGGCCACCTTTCGACTGGGCCGCGATCAGGTGTTCCTGGCCGAAGTAAGGCATCTCCCGCTTCGCATTGCGCACGTTGAAGTCGATGATGTCGGCCATGGTCTTGACCGGCGCATGCGGCGCATAGGCCGCCAGCCAGGCCTCGAGGTCGGGCCGGAATTCGTGCAGCAGCACCGTCAGCTCGGTCTCGCCATACTTGTCGCTGTTGGGGATCGTGACGTCCTCCAGGATCGCGCCCTGCTCCCTCAGCAGGGTCAGCTCTTTTTCGATCAGGGCATTCACCCCTTCATTGGCGCCGAAGAAGTCGCGCGCCACGCCCAGGCGCTTGCCGCGCAGGCCATCCTTGCGCAGGAAGCTGGCATAGTTGACGCGCGGCGCCTTGGCGGTGACCGCGTCTTGCGGATCGGGACCGGCCAGCGCGCCCAGCAGGAAGGCGGCGTCGGCCACGCTGCGCGTCATCGGGCCGGCCGTGTCCTGCGAGTGCGCGATCGGGATGATGCCGGCGCGGCTGACCAGGCCCAGGGTCGGCTTGATGCCGACGATGCCGCAGCTCGAGCTGGGCGAGACGATCGAGCCGTCGGTCTCGGTGCCCACCGCCAGCGTGGCCAGGCTGGCCGCCATGGCCGCCGCCGAGCCGGAACTCGAACCGCTGGTGTTGCGGTCGAGCGCATACGGGTTGCGGGTCTGGCCGCCGCGCGCGCTCCAGCCGCTGGTCGAGCGCACCGAGCGCATATTTGCCCATTCCGACAGATTGGTCTTGCCGAGGATGACCGCGCCGGCGCTGCGCAGCCGCGCGACCAGGTGGGCGTCGCGCGCGGCGCGCACGCCGTCCAGCGCCAGCGAGCCGGCGGTGGTGCACATCTTGTCGCCGGTGGCGATATTGTCCTTCAATAGCACCGGGATGCCGTGCAGCGGGCCGCGCAGCTTGCCGGCCTTGCGCTCGCGGTCGCGTTCCCGGGCGATCTCGAGCGCGTCGGGGTTCAGCTCGATCACCGAACGCAGGCGCGGGCCGGCGCAGTCGACGGCCTCGATGCGGGCCAGGTAACGAGCGGCGAGTGCCTGCGCCGTCAGCTTGCCGGCGCGCATGGCCTGCTGCTGGAGTTGCACGCCGGCTTCGAGCATCGGGTCGGGCTTGAACCTCGTGGATGCCGGCTTCTGCGCGGTCGCGGCCACTGCCAGGCCAGATGTTCCCGCGGCCGCGCCGGCCGCCAAACCCAGTCGTACAAAATCCCTGCGCTCCATGCCCCGCCACTCCATGTATTACAAAGCAATAGCATAGCAGCACAAGCACAGCAACACGACAGCCTGCGCCGCAGCACTTGTGTGATACGCAGAACCACTTACAGGCGACACCATCATATATTGGACAAATCCAGTCCCAGCCTTCACCCTGATGCCATCATTGTTTTTCGCATATGCAGGAGCATCCATGCCGACCTACCGTTCGCACACCACCACCCAGGGCCGCAATATGGCCGGAGCCCGCGCGCTGTGGCGCGCCACCGGCATGAAGGATGGCGACTTCGACAAGCCGATCATCGCCGTCGTCAATTCATTCACCCAGTTCGTGCCCGGCCACGTGCACCTGAAAGACCTGGGCCAGCTGGTCGCGCGCGAGATCGAGGCGGCCGGCGGCGTGGCCAAGGAATTCAATACCATCGCGGTCGACGACGGCATCGCCATGGGCCATGGCGGCATGCTGTATTCGCTGCCCTCGCGCGACCTGATCGCCGACTCGGTCGAGTACATGGTCAATGCCCACTGCGCCGACGCCATGGTGTGCATCTCGAACTGCGACAAGATCACGCCCGGCATGCTGATGGCCGCGATGCGCCTGAACATCCCGACCGTGTTCGTCTCGGGCGGCCCGATGGAGGCCGGCAAGGTGGTCAAGGTGGTCAACAACGAGCGCAAGGTGATCAAGCTCGACCTGATCGACGCCATGATCAAGGCCGGCGACGCCAGCGTGTCCGACGCCGACGTGGCGGAAGTGGAACGCTCGGCCTGCCCGACCTGCGGCTCGTGTTCCGGCATGTTCACCGCCAACTCCATGAACTGCCTGACCGAGGCGCTCGGCCTGTCCTTGCCGGGCAACGGCACCATCGTCGCCACCCACGCCGACCGCAAGGAACTGTTCCTGCGCGCCGGCCGCCTGGTGGTCGAACTGGCGAAACGGCACTACGAGGGCGACGATTATTCCGTGCTGCCGCGCTCGATCGCCACCAAGGCCGCGTTCGAGAACGCGATGGCGCTCGACGTCTCGATGGGCGGCTCGACCAATACCGTGCTGCACCTGCTGGCCGCCGCGCACGAGGCGCAGGTCGAGTTCACGATGGCCGACATCGACCGCATCTCGCGCCAGGTGCCCTGCCTGTGCAAGGTCGCGCCGATGACCGATAAATTCCACATCGAGGACGTGCACCGCGCCGGCGGCATCACGGCGATCCTGGGCGAGCTGGCGCGCGCCGGCCTGCTCGACACCTCGCTGCCGACCGTGCACAGCCCGAGTATTCAAGCGGCGATCGAGAAATACGACATCAAGCGCAGCGACGACCCCGAGGTGCACCGCTGGTTCCGCGCGGCGCCGGGCGGCGTGCCGACCCAGGTGGCGTTCTCGCAATCGGAACGCTACGAACAGAACGACCTGGACCGCGCCAGCGGCTGCATCCGCGACCGCGCGCACGCCTACTCGCAGGACGGCGGCCTGGCGGTCCTGTACGGAAACATCGCCGAGAAGGGCTGCATCGTCAAGACCGCCGGCGTCGACGAAAGCATCCTCAAGTTCTCCGGCAAGGCGCGCGTGTTCGAGAGCCAGGACGCGGCGGTGGAAGCGATCCTCGGCGACACTGTGCATGCGGGCGACGTGGTCATCATCCGCTACGAAGGCCCGAAAGGCGGGCCGGGCATGCAGGAGATGCTCTACCCGACCTCGTACATCAAGTCGAAGGGTCTGGGCAAGGCTTGCGCGCTGTTCACCGACGGCCGCTTCTCGGGCGGTTCGTCGGGCCTGGTGATCGGCCACGCCTCGCCGGAAGCTGCGGAAGGCGGCGCCATCGGGCTGGTGGAAGAAGGCGACCTGATCGACATCGACATCCCGGCGCGTACCATCAACCTGCGCGTGACTGCCGAGGAGCTGGCGCACCGGCGCGCGGCGATGGAAGCGCGCGGCCATGACGCGTGGCAGCCGGTCGACCGCGAGCGCTACGTGTCGCAGGCATTGCAGGCGTATGCGGCGCTGACGACCTCGGCCGACCGTGGGGCGGTGCGCGACCTGTCGCAGCTGCGGCGCTGACAGCACCAGGATAGAAAAAACGCTGCCAGGGTAGTAATGCCGTTCAGTTAAGACTGAACGGCATTTTTTTTGGCGCTGTCATCGCTAGCGTCCGGTTCTCCGGATCGATATAAATTCGATATCAAGGATTTCCGTGCGGCATCTTTCTGGCAAATGTTATATGATTGCTTGTGGGCTAGTTGCCAAATGGCAAACAGCAAATTTCATTCGATCGCTCTCGATCTTTCAACAGGCACTTCATGACCGACCACCGACCCGGCGCCGTCGTCAACGAACACTACCTCGACAAGGTGCTGGCGCTTTCCGAAGAAGTCGGCGTCACCGCTACCGAGGACATCTACGATACCCACGGTAACAAGTTGCTCGCAAAAGGCGCGCAGGTATCGCGCCGGCTGCAGGAACGACTGATCGTGCACCGCTTGCGCAAACCGATCGAATCCTGCATCGCCGTCGATGGCGCCATCGACGCGCGCTCGCTGGCCGGTTGCGCGATGCGCGCGGTCGAGGAATCGGCCGCGCTCGGCGCCATCCTCTCCCTGTCGGGCATCACCGGCGACGCCCTGCAGCGCGAATTCGACGCGCTCGAATTCTCCCCGCCGCTGGCGATGATGCTGACCATGATCGACCGCGGCGACCCCACTGGGCTGCGCCACGTGGCCGAAGTGGCGACGCTGGCGCTGGCATTCGCCGCGCACGCCGGCTTGGGGCCGGACCTGCGCCGCATCAGCGCCATGGCCGGCGTGCTGCACGATATCGGCGAGCTGTACATCGACCCCGAGCTGCTGCGCGTCAACCACGTGCTGGCGCCTGAAGAATGGGCGCATGTGATCGTCCATCCACAGATCGGTCGCTTGCTGATCCAGGATCTGGGCGATTGCCCGCCAGCGGTGGCGATCGCAGTCGCAGAGCATCACGAGCGCCTGAACGGCACCGGTTACCCGCGCGCCATGGTGGTGGGACAAAGCAGCACCGCCGGCCAGCTGGTCGCGGGCGCGGAACTGATTGCCGGCCTGCTGCACGAGCCGAATCCCCTGCAGCGCGCCGACATGGCGCTGAAGGTCGTCAGCGGTGAACATCCGCGCACCATCTCGGCCCTGGTGTCGCAGGCCGGCCGCAAGCTCGGCGGCGATGACTTCGGGCTCGAAGTGACGGGGATCGACGAAGACGAGATCATGCGCCTGTCCGAACGGATGAGCGAGGCGACCGACATGGCTGCCGAGATCGCTCGCGGCGGCGCGATCGCGCCCAAGCACCTCGACCTGCTGCTGCGCACGCGCGAACGGCTGGCGCTGGTGCAGCGCGCCTTCATGGCTACCGGCCTGGACATGCGCATCGCAGTCACGGAAAGTGCGCCGCCCAGCGCCGCGGAACTCTTCGAAGGCGAACTGGCACTGCGCGAGATCAGCTGGCGCGTGCGCGACATCGGGCGCGACCTGGCGCTGCAGCTGGGGCCGGCGCGCACGTCGATCAAGGGTGTCGAGCACTTGCTGGCGTTGATGTGCTGACGACTGCCTGTCGCCTGCAATCCGGTACTGCTGGAGATGGCCAGGGGCGCGATTGCTGGCGAACGACTACGTCAACGCCTGCTCTCGAATGAAGAACGGCCCGGTCGACAACTCGACCGGGCCGTGAAGGCCTTACCTCAGCGTCATACTGTTCGTGTCCCGCAACGGGACCCTGACCGGCAATACTGCCGAGGCAGCGTTTCTTGGCAGCAGTGCTTAGTTACGCACGACTTTCTTGTACTCGTTGGTACGGGTGTCGATCTCGATCGTGTCGTCCTGGCTCACGAACAGCGGCACCATGATGGTGTGCTGGTGGGCTTCGATCGCGTTCTCCAGCTTGGCTTCCTTCAGGACGTTGCCCGAGGTGTTGCCCTTGACAGCCGGCTCCGAGTACACGATCTGGCGAGCGATGATGGTCGGCAGCTCGACCGAGATGGCCTTGCCGTCATAGAACACGGCTTCGCATTCCATACCGTCTTTCAGGTAGTGCAGCGCGTCGCCCAGGTTTTCTTCTTCGATTTCGTACTGGTTGTACTCTTCGTCCATGAAGACGTACAGCGGGTCGGCGAAGTACGAGTAGGTGACCGGCTTCTTGTCCAGCACGACCACGTCGAACTTGTCGTCGCCGCGGAACACGTTTTCCAGCGGTGCGTTGGTCAGAAGATTCTTCATCTTCCACTTGTAGGTGAAGCCGGTGCGGCTCGAGCCGTTGACGTCGGAACGCAGCACGATGAATGGCTTTTCATCAACCATGATGATGTTGCCAACACGAATTTCTTTTGCGGGTTTCATAGGTATTTTACGTAAAAAGATAGTTGCATTAAATCATCGCGGGCTGGTGACTGAGAGCCTCGGAACCTGCGTTTGATCGTCGGAATCCGTTAGAAACTAACCGGGCATTATACTCGGTTTTCCTGTGCCTGCCCCAGCTCGCGCACGAAATCGAGCAGCTTCGTCGCCAAATCGCCATGGGCGGTGACCTGTTCGCGCCAGGCTTCGGCCTGCTCCGCGATACGCGGCAGCTCGGCTTCCAGCGCCGTCCAGGCGGCCGCCCAGTCACCGATCTCGCGCGCCCCGTTCCAGCCGAGCATGAAGGCATCCAGCGCCGGCAGCGCCCGCGCGTAGGCCTGCAGGAAGGCGCGCAGCTTCTTGTGGTGCAGCTGCTCGTCCTGCGGATAGATGTGCCAGACGAACGGGCGCCCCGCCCATTGTGCGCGCACCCAGGAATCCTCGCCGCGCACGAAGTTCAGGTCGCAGGACCACAGCAGCAGGTCGTAGTCCTCCTGCGGCACGAAGGGCAGCACCTTCAGCGTCAGCGCGCCGCGGGTGGCGCTGGCGCCGGCCACTGCCGCGCCGCCGAGGAAGGCCTCGACCTGGGCGCGCGCCACGCCCTCGGGCACCAGGCACAGGGTCGGCCGCGCCGCCCGGCGCCAGGTCCCGAACAAGGCATCGACCGGCGCCTCGGGATAGCAGAACAGCGACACCTTGCGCCGGGCCGCCTCCTCCGGCGCCACCCCAAGGCGGGCCAGGAAGGCGGCGGCCTGGGCCGGATCCTGCTGAAAGGCGCGCCGCCGCGCGTCGAGGCCGGCTTCATACAGCAGTCCGCCGGTGCGCTCGTTAAAGCCGGGGAAGAAGAAGTGCTTGGTCAGCTTCAGCCGCGGATGCATCGACGGCAGCCGGTGGCAGCCCTCGACCCACTCCTCGGCCGTCAAGCCTTCGTAGTTGATCCAGACCGGACGCGGCGTGCGCGCCGCCATCGCCGCGACCCAGGACGGCGGCAGCTCGCAGCCGAAGAACTCGATGACGACGTCGGGGATGTCGCCGACGCCATACACCTCGTCCTGGCCGCGCCAGTGGCGTACGGCGACGCCCTGCACCGTCTGCGCCGTGGCGCCCGGGTCGACTTCCGGGCAGATGCGGCGAAAACTCGCGAGGTCGTCCACCCACAGCGTGACCGCGACCCCGTGCTCGTGGCGCAACTGGCGCGCCAGGCGCCAGCAGATGCCGATGTCGCCGTAGTTGTCGACGACCTTGCAAAAGATGGCCAGCGACGGCGCGGAAGAGTTCTGGAACATGGGTAATCAGTGGGCCCGTCAGGCGGCGGTGGCAGGGGCCGCCATTCTAACGCCATCCGACAAAATATCCCTGAGCACAGTGCGGTGCGCGACGAAACTTGGGCGTTTCTGGCGCGCGTCTGCGTTATCGCAATGACCAAAACGGAAGTGCGCCTCGACCACCAGGAGCCAAAAACTTCGCCATCGACGCCCGGTCGAACAGCCTACCTGCAGGGAAGGCGGCCTCGATGGCAGCCCTTCCTGCCCATCGCCTCGCGCCTTTCCCTTGCGGCGCGAACAATGTGAACACCGCCGATCGTGGCAGGCGCCAACCCGCTTCCTGCCTGCCGCGATACGGCCGACTACCTGGAGGAGTTACCATGAACGAGTATCAACAAGCAGGCTATCCACAGCAATTCGGACCGCAGCAATTCGGACCGCAGCAATTCGGACCACAGCAATTCGGACCACAGCAGTTTGCACCGCAATCGCTGGGCAGCATGTTCGGTGCGCCACTGGGCGGCCTGATCGGTCGCGGCATCGGCGGCCTGTTCAACAACCCGGGCCTGGGCGGTCGCTTCGGCGAAATGGCCGGCGGCTTGCTGGGTCGGCTGTCGCCGCTGTCGGCCGATCCGTCGGGCGGCCTGGGCGGGCAACAACTGGACCCGCAACAATTGCAAGAGCTGCAGCAACTACAGCAGCTCCAGCAATTGCAGCAGATGCAACAGCAAGCGCAGCAGCAAGGCCAGCTCGCCCCGCAAGGCTTCTTCGGCAATCTGATCAGCACGATCGGCAAGCCGGCCGGCGCCCTCATCGGCAATATGACCGGCAACCGCACCCTGGGCAACATCATCAGCGAAGGCTCCAGCTACGGGCGCTATGTGCCGTTCGGGGCCGACCCTCAGGGCCAGCAACAAGGCCAGCAAGCATCGCCGCTGGTCCAGCTGCAGCAACTGCAAGCGCTGCACCAGCAGTTGCATCAGGCACTGCAGCAAATCCAGCAGCAGCACGCGGTACTTCAACAGCAAGTCGCCCAGCAAGGCGGCCAGCAAGGTGGCCAGATCGCGCCGCAAGGCTGGATCGGCAATGCCATCAGCCAGTTCGCACGCCCGGTCGGCGGCTTCATCGGCGAGCAACTCGGTAACCAGGGCCTGGGCGCCGCGATCGGCAATGTCGCCAGCCAGCTGGGCCGCTACGTGCCGCTCGGGGCCGATCCCTACAGCCAGCAGCAGTACGGCCAGCAGCAATTGGGCCAGCAGTTCGGCGGCCAGCAAATGCCGTACGGTGGCCAGCAGATGCCTTACGGTGGTCAGCAAACCGTGCATTGAACCGGCCGCTGAGCGCTGGATGCGCAATGCTTGACGCTGATTGCCTAACGCTTATTACCTAACGATCTTGCGCAGGCCCGCCGCGGGTATCCGCCAGCGGCAGCCCGGCGCTCAGGAGTCCCGCCATGCCGGCATCCCTGCCTCCCACGCTCGGCCGCTACATCGTGCGCGCCGCCAACGATGACAACGCACTTGCCAAGTTTCTCGCGACCCTGGGCACTGAACCAGGCGTGCAATTGGTCGACACTATCGGCCCCTCTTCCGGGCCGCCGCACACGGCCGTCGTCGAGACCGACGCCCCGACCGCCGAGCGGCTGCGGCAACAGACTCTTCACCAGTTAACGATCGAACCGGACCAGCCGCTCTCGCTTTCCGACTGAGCGGTCCCGGGCAAAGGACATCCCATGCCAAAACATACGAAAGGCTCCGCCGGCGAAGCCCAGGACACGCCCAACCCGACTCCTGACGGCGCAGGAGTCAAGCGCACCGCAGCCACGGCAGGCGCCATCAATGGCGCCACGGCCATCGCACGCGGCCGACCGGTCGCCGAACGCAAGAAAAAATACCTGGTCGCGCCACGCACGGCCCTCACCGGCGCCTTCGGCACCAGCAGCTGGGTCGCGCCGCTGGGCCTGTCGGCCGTCCAGCAGGCCCTGCACGCCCTGCCCGACATCGACGTGGTCGACACCATCGCCACCCGCGGCGGCATGGCGCCGGCCGGCTTCGGCCCGTCCGCCATGGGCGAGCCCGCCGACGGCGTGGTGGTGGCGCGCATGACCGACCAGAAGGCGGGCGAGCTGCTGCAGCGCGGCCAGGGCCGGTTGCTGGTCGAGCGCGACCAGCACCTCGAACTGCTCGACCCCATGCTCCGCCGCCCCGACCTCGTCAGTTCGCTGACGCCCTACCGGGGACCGCAGGCCGAGCTGCTGCTCGCCGTGGTCGGCAAGGATGGCGCGCCGCTGCCCGACGTCGAGGTCTCGCTGTTCGGCGGTGCGCTGCCGAGCTCTGCGGTTACCGGCGCCGACGGGGTGGCCCGCCTGCGCCTGTATGGCGCGGACGCGCACACGATCAGCGGCCTGTACGTCAAGCCGCGCACCGATTACTGGAGCCTCTACCAGCGCGACCCCGACCTGAGCCTGGACGAACCGAATGCCGTCATGCTGCGCCCGCTGGCCGATTGGCCGGCCTTGCAGGGCATGCCGCAGCAGAGCGCCATGGGCTGGGGCGCCCGCGCCATGCGTCTCGACCAGGTGCCCCAGCAATTCCGCGGCCGCGGCATCAAGATCGCCGTCATCGATTCCGGCGCCGCCACCACGCATGGCAACCTCAACCAGATCCATGCCGGATTCGACGTCGTCAACAAGCAAGTCGACCGCTCCACCTGGAACGTCGATACGCTCGGGCACGGCTCGCACTGCGCCGGCGTGATCGCCGCCGCCGATCCGGCCTGGGGCATACGCGGCTTCGCGCCCGAGGCCGAGATCCACGTCTGCAAGCTGTTCCCCGGCGGCCAGGTCAGCCAGTTGATCGATGCGCTTGAATACTGCATCGAACAGGGAATCGACGTCGTCAACATGAGCCTGGGCGGTGGATCGCCATCCGAAGCGCTGGAGCGGCAGATCTTGCGCGCCAAGCAGGCCGGCGTCGCCTGCATCGCCGCCGCGGGCAACTCGGCATCGGCCGTCCAGTATCCGGCTTCGTCGCCGCATGTGCTGGCGGTGGCGGCGATCGGCAAGATCGGCGAGTTCCCGCCCGATAGCTACCATGCGGAAACCCTCAGCCCGGACACCGATATGCAGGGTTTCTTTACGGCCAAGTTCAGCTGCTTCGGGCCGCAGGTCGACGTCTGCGCGCCGGGCGTGGCCGTGGTGTCGTCCGTTCCGCCCAATAACTTCGCGGCCTGGGACGGCACCTCGATGGCGGCGCCCCACGTCACCGGTCTTGCCGCCCTGGTGCTGGCGCACCGGCCCGAGTTCCAGTCCATGTCGCTGCCGCGCTCGCCTGAGCGGGTCGAGCGCCTGTTCCAGGTCTTGCGAATGAGCGCGCGCCCCGTCACGCAGAGCGATCCGAACCGCATCGGTTATGGCTTGCCGGACGCCCTGGTGGCGCTGGGCCTGACCATGGCGCAGTCCAGCATGGCATGGCAAGGTGCGGCCGCCAGTTTCGGCATTCCCGCCGGGATGTTTGCGGCGTCACCAGGCGACGGCGCCCGCCTGGGCATGGGACCACCCGGCAGCGGCGGCCAGGCGGGAACGATGCAATACCCATTCGTGAGCTTGCGGCCGTCGGGATGGTGATACCGTTCAAGAGATGGCAGCCGTCAGGGTGGTAGAGCAAAAGACGGCGCAAAAAAGAAAAACCGGAGCCCCGCTCTCGCGGCCGGCTCCGGCTTACCTGGTATGGCGTCCCCACGGGGATTCGAACCCCGGTACTCACCGTGAAAGGGTGATGTCCTAGGCCTCTAGACGATGGGGACCTAAAACTGTACTGCTGCTACTCTACTACCGCTTCGCCCATACAGGCGCGCAACTGCCAACACAATAGAAAAACCGGAGCACCTCTCCGCGCATGCGCGTTGGTCTACTCCGGTTTTAAGCTGGCGTCCCCACGGGGATTCGAACCCCGGTACTCACCGTGAAAGGGTGATGTCCTAGGCCTCTAGACGATGGGGACCTAAAACTGCACAAAACTTAAACTACCGACTACCTTGCCATGCGCCGCCGCTGGCGCGGCGCATTTGCCAAATTCTTGGCGTCCCCACGGGGATTCGAACCCCGGTACTCACCGTGAAAGGGTGATGTCCTAGGCCTCTAGACGATAGGGACCCTAGTAACTTCCGATACTGCCTACTGCTGTTTTCCATCGTGGTGGAGGTAAGCGGGATCGAACCGCTGACCTCTTGCATGCCATGCAAGCGCTCTCCCAGCTGAGCTATACCCCCTACGAGAAAACAACATTTTACTACACTGTTACTGCTTCGACTAGTGCCGCTTGCGCTGCCTTCGTCCGGTCATTCTTGCCAGTTACCTGGCGTCCCCACGGGGATTCGAACCCCGGTACTCACCGTGAAAGGGTGATGTCCTAGGCCTCTAGACGATAGGGACCGGGAACAACCGCTTACTGCTTTTACTGCTCTACTACCTTACTGCCACTTCAGAGTTGGTGGAGGTAAGCGGGATCGAACCGCTGACCTCTTGCATGCCATGCAAGCGCTCTCCCAGCTGAGCTATACCCCCGCAGCGCTGAAGTGCGAGCATTATATAGGACGACCTTGCATTTCGCAAAGTCCGTTTTTAGCGTTTGTGGTCAGCGCCATTCAACGTCTTTTCTTGCGGTGGGTCGGCGGGGCTTCCCGCCGACGCGGCGATCGTTATCGGTGCCGGTATCGCGCCGGATGATCTTGCTGCCAACCATCCGTTGTCGGCTCCGTTACAGGGCCGGATGATCTTGCTGCCAACATTCACCGCGTCGGCGGCGCAGCCGCCGACCCTACGCCTTCCTGCAAGCCTTCTTACAGCCCCTTCTGCACGCGCGCCAGCACGACGTCACGGCCGAACAGCTCCAGCACCGCATCGATCGCCGGCGTCTGCAGCTGGCCCGTCAACAGCAGGCGCAGCGGCATGGCCAGTTGCGGCATCTTGAGGCTGTGGGCGGCCAGCACTTCCTTCAACATGGCGGCCAGCGCCGCCTTGTTCCACTCCACGGTGGCAGAGCGCTCGGCGAAGGTGGCCAGCGCGGCGCGCACGGCGTCGGTCAGGTGCAGGGCCAGCAATTCCGGATCCGGCTGCGGATCGCGGTAGAACAGCATCGCCGCGTCGGCCAGCTCGTTGATCGTGTTGACGCGTTCCTTCATCAGGCCCAGCACGGTCGGCAGCGCCGGGGCGCCCTCGAAGCGCGCGCCGTCGCGCTCCAGCTTCGGCAGCGCCAGCTGCGCCAGGCGCTCGTTGTCGGTCTGCTTGATATAGTGATTGTTCAGCCAGCCCAGCTTTTCGGGATTGAACTGGGCCGCCGATGCGGTCAGGTGTTCCAGGTTGAACCACTCGGTGAACTGCTGCATCGAGAAGAGTTCGTCGTCGCCGTGGCTCCAGCCCAGGCGCGCCAGGTAGTTCAGCATCGCTTCCGGCAGATAGCCCTGCTCCGGGTATTCCATCACGCTCACCGCGCCGTGGCGCTTGGACAGCTTCTGGCCGTCGGCGCCCAGGATCATCGGCAGATGGCCATACTGCGGCAGCTCGGCGCCGAGCGCGCGCAGGATGTTGATCTGGCGCGGGGTGTTGTTCACGTGGTCGTCGCCGCGCAGCACGTGAGTGATCTTCATGTCCCAGTCGTCGACCGCGACGCAGAAGTTATAGGTCGGGGTGCCGTCCGGACGCGCGATGACCAGGTCGTCCAGCTCCTTGTTGCCGATCGTGATCGGGCCCTTGACCACATCAAGCCAGGTCACTTCGCCGTCCAATGGGTTCTTGAAGCGCACTACCGGCTTGACGCCTTCCGGCACGCTTGGGAGGGTCTTGCCCGGTTCCGGCCGCCAGGTGCCGTCGTAGCGCGGCTTTTCGCCGGCCGCGCGCATGCGCTCGCGCATCGCCTCGACTTCTTCCGGCGAGCAGTAGCACAGATAGGCGGAGCCGGCGTCCAGCATGCCCTTGACCACCTCGCGATAGCGGTCCATGCGCTGCATCTGGTAGAACGGGCCTTCGTCGTGCTCCAGGCCCAGCCACTTCATGCCGTCCAGGATCGCCTGCACCGCTTCCGGCGTCGAACGTTCGAGGTCGGTGTCCTCGATGCGCAGGATGAAGGTGCCGCCGAAGTGGCGGGCATAGGCCCAGGAATACAGCGCGGTGCGCGCGCCGCCCAGGTGGAGGTAGCCGGTCGGGCTGGGAGCGAATCGGGTGCGAACGGTCATGGCAGAAAGCAATCAGGTAAAAGAGCGTATTTTACCCCGTCGCCCTGCGCACGGCTGCATCGGTCAGCCGCCCGCCGCCCCTTCCTGGGCTGCACCTTCCTGCGCCCTCCCGGCTGCCCTGCGCGCATCGAGATAGGCGGCCAGCTGGGCCACCGTCTGGTATTCGTACAACAGTTCGGCATTGATCGCCATGCCGGTCTGGCGCTCGAGGGCCAAAGCCACCGGCATCGCCGACAGCGAATCCAGTCCCACCTCGGCGAAGGGCTGGTCGTCGTCCAGCGTCTCGACGCCGCCATCCAGGCCATACAACAGACAGCGCCGCACCAGCGCGCGGGTATCGCCTGGATCTGCCCCGGCCTCCCCCAATGCCTGTGGCTGCGCCGGTACCTGTGCCTGCGGCGGGGCCGGCGCCGGCACCGCCGCGGGCGTCCACTCCGGCGCCAGCAAGGGATCGCGCCTGCGGTCCTCATCGGCCGCCTCCTGCTCCGGCGTGCCGATCGCCTCGGCGTAGGCGGAGATGCGCGCCGCCAGGGTCGCGGGCGCCGCCGGCGCGCCGGGCTGCTTCAGTTGCGCCAGCAAGGCCGACCAGCGGCGCCGCGCCCAGGGTGCAGCCGGACCGTCGCCGCAGGCCGCCACCAGCAGGGTCCAGGCGCACAGTTCGCCGGCCGCATAAGCCGGACAGGCCGCGCCGGCATCCTGCAGCGCCGCGCGCGCCTGCTGCGCCACGTCAGGCGCGTCCAGCACGTCGGACGCGAACGCCAGGCAACCGCCGTCCAGCGCGCCGGCGCCCAGGTGCACGTACAGCGCTTCGGTCGGCCCCTCCAGGATGCGCATCACGCGCGCGTCGCGCATCAGGAGCGGCGCCAGGTTCGGCTCCAGGTAGCCGCGCCCGCCCAGCAGCTGCATCAGCATGTCGGCCGCCTCCCACAGCAGCTCCGAGGCCACGCATTTGCAGGCCATGCAGGCTTCCTGCGGCAGGCCCCGCGGGGCGCCGTGCGCGCCGCCTTTCCCGTCATGGGCGCCATGCGCGCCGCCCTGCTCGTCATGGGCGCCGAGCGCGCGCACCAGCGCCTCGAGCGCGCCGATCGCGCCGGTCAGGTCATCCAGGCGCGCCAGGGTCACCGGATGGTCGATCAGGCGCCCGCCCGCCACCTCGCGCCGGCTGGCATAGCGCAGCATCAGCTGGGCGCAGCGCTTCATGCCGCCCACGCACAGCGCGCCGATGCCGAGCCGGGCGAAGGCCATCGCGTCGCGCGCCACCTCCATCCCGGCGCCCGGCTGGCCCAGCACGTGGGAGTCGGGCACGAACACGTCGTCGAAGCGCAGCGCGTTCTGGACCATGGCGCGCATGCCCATGGTCAGCGCCTCGGCTTCCTGGGAGAGGCCCGGCGCGTCGTCCGGCAGCAGCAGCGCCACCGTCCCCAGCGCGACGCCGTGCTCGTCGAGCGCGCGCGCCACCACCGTGATCCAGCCGGCCCAGTTGGCCAGGCCGATCAGGTGCTTGTCGCCGTTCAGGCGCCAGCCCCCCAGGCAGCGCTGGGCGCGGGTGCGCATCGCCAGCGGATTGGCGCCCGCCGCCGGCTCGGTCAGCGCGAGCGCGGCCAGCTGGCGCCCGCCGGCCAGGTGCGGGGCCACGGCCGCGCGCAGGCGCTCGGGCGCGAAGCGCAGCACCGGCCGCAAGCCCAGGCCGTTGTGCACGCCGACCGCCGTCGCCAGGGTCAGGTCGATCGCGGCCAGCTGCTCCATCAGCCGCAGCAGGTCGCCGGTCGCAAGCGCCTTGCCGCCCAGGGCGAGCGGCGCCTGCATGCCGAGAAAGCCGTGGTTGCCCAGGTCGAGCAGGACGTGCGGCGGCATCGTGCGGCGCTCGTCCATCAGGCGCGAATCGAGCCGGCGCGGCGCCCAGCGCCGCAGCCAGTCGCGCATCTCGCCCGCCGTGCGCCGGCTCTGCTCGGCCGCGCTCGGGTCGCGCCCGTCGCTGCTGCGGCGGCGCGGATGCAGTTCGCGCGCCGCGTACACCACGTCCAGCTCCTCGCGCGCGGCCAGCGCGCGGCACAACGCGCGCTGCACCTTTCCGCTGCTGGTGCGCGGGAAGGATCCGGGCCGCACCAGCACCAGCAGTTCGACCGTGGTGCCGAAGCGGCTGGCCACCGCGCTGCGGATGCGCCCGACCAGCGCGTCGAGCTCGGCCAGGCTGGCGGCGTCGCTGCGCCCGCGGCGGGCGATGCGCACCAGGCGGCGGTCGGCTTCCAGGACGATCGCCAGCCGCTCCTGGCCACCGTCGTCGACGCCGAACACCGCACAGCGGTTCGGTTCCAGGAAGCCGGCCACCTCTTCCACCAGCATCTCGACGTCCTGCGGATAGATATTGCGGCCATTGACGATCACCAGGTCCTTCAGGCGCCCGGTGATGTACAGCTCGCCGTCGCGCACGAAGCCCAGGTCGCCGGTGCGCAGCCAGGGCCCGGCGCCGTCCGCCAGCCTGGCCTCGAAAGCGGCTTGCGCCACGAAGGGCGCGTTGCGGTAGCCGCGCGCCACCGCGGCGCCGGCCAGCCAGATCTCGCCGACCCGGCCCGGCCCCGCCGGGCGGCAGCTGTCCGGATCGACCGCCAGCAGGTCCACGCCCGGCGCCGGCGGGCCGCAGCTCACCAGCTCGCGCGCATCGGGGTCAGTGCGGTCGGCCTCGCGCACCTGGCCCGCCTCGAGCCGCGACTGGCTGAGGGCGAAGGTGCGCGGCGCCTGCCCGCGCGGACCGCCCGCCGCCAGCAGGGTGTGCTCGGCCAGGCCGTAG
The DNA here is from genome assembly GCF_017582745.1 of Massilia oculi. Lineage (GTDB taxonomy): Bacteria > Pseudomonadota > Gammaproteobacteria > Burkholderiales > Burkholderiaceae_D > Telluria > Telluria oculi_A. Next base: position 241,291 of record NZ_JAFVIM010000004.1, on the reverse strand, counting down.
CAGGGAAAGATCGCGCCGGGACGCAAGCCGCACTCGGCGAAGGCCGCGAACAGGCGGCGCACGGTGGCCGCGCGCACCGGCTCGGCGCCGTTGTAGGCCACCGTCAGGCAGGACAGGTCGAGCCGGGCCTTGTCGCCGGGCGTGGCGCGGCGCGCGCACAGGTCCCAGGCGAAATCGGGCGCGCCGGCGCAGGTGGCGCGGTAGGCGTGGATCGCCTCCAGCCAGCGCTGCGGCTGGCGCAGGAAGGTCGCGGGCGCCATCAGGACCGAGCGAAAGCCCACGCTGACCGGCGTGACGATGCTGCCCACCAGGCCCATGTCGTGGAACGGCGGCAGCCAGCTCGCCATCACGCTGTCGGCGTCGAAGCCGAAGGCGGCGCGGATCATCGCGACGTTGGCCGCCAGGCTGGCATGGCCGACCTCGACCCCGCGCGGCGCCATGGTGGAACCGGAGGTGTACTGGATGAAGGCCAGCGCGTCGGGCGCAAGCGTTGGCAACGGCACTGGCAGCTGCGCCGACGCCCCTGGCAGCCCATCGGTGCACAGCAGGCGTGTACGCCCGCCATCCATCACGAAGGCCAGGCCGGGTGCGGCCTCGCGCAAGGACAGCGCCAGCGCCGGATCGGCGTCGACCAGCAGCGCGCGCAGGCGCCGCTCGCCTTCGCTCCGGCGCGGCAGCGGGGCCGGCACCGCCACCAGGCCGGCGCGCAAACAGGCGAAGAAGGCGGTCACGAAGGCCAGGCCGGGCGGATACAGGAGCAACGCCCGCTCGCCCGGCGCGGCCTCGCGCGCGAGTTGGCCGGCCAGCGCATCGACTCGCGCGGCCAGCTCGCCGTTGCGGAGGGATTCCTCGCGCCCGTCCTCGCGCAGGAAGGTGAAGGCGATGCGCTCGGGCGCGGTGCGCGCGTGGCGCTCCAGCTGGCGCAGGACGAAAGCCGCCTGCAGCGGCTCGCTCTCAGCCACGATAGCGCTCCTGGTAGGCCTGGCGCGGCGACTTGCCGGCAAAGGCGCCGGCGCCGGCGCGACCGCAGGCATTGGCGACCAGGCTGGCCCCGCGCCGCAGCTGGGCCGGCGTGTGCTGGGCCATCAGCTGCAGCCGCAGCCGCGCCGCGCCGAGCGGCACGCCGGGAAACTCGACCGGATTGACGAACACCGAATCGCGCGCCAGCAGCATGCCGGCGACGCGCGCCGCCGACTCGAGGCCGGTCCACACCGGCACGATCGGCGACGGGCCGCCCAGGCAATGCAGGCCCGCACACGCCAGCAGCGCGCGCAGCTCGACCGCGTTGCGCAGCAGGTCGGCGCGCAGCCCGTCGCCCTCGCCCGATGTGGCGATGCGCAGGCATTCCAATGCCACCGCCGCCTGCATCGGCGACAGCGCGTTCGAGAACATGTGCGGCCCGGCGTACAGCTGCAGCTGGCGCCGCGCCGATTGCTGGGCGCAGGCCACGAAGCCGCCGTTGGTGGCGAAGGTCTTGGAAAAGCTGCCCATCACGATGTCGATCCGTCCCTGCATGCGCTGGCTGGCCACCACCCCGCCGCCGCCCGGCCCCAGCGCGCCCAGGTCGTGCGCCACGTCGACCAGCAGGGTCGCGCCGTATTCGCGGCACAGGTGCTGCAGCAGCGGCAGGTCGGGGCTGTCCGCGTCCATGCTGAACAGGCCCTCGGTCACCACCAGGATGCCGTTGGCCGCGTCCATCGCACGGATCCGCGCCAGCAGCTCGCGCACGTGGTCGCAGTCGAGGTGGCGGTGCACCAGCACGTTGCGGGTGGCGCAGGCCGCGCCCTGGCGCAGCGAGGCGTGGGCCAGGGCATCGATCACCACGTGGTCGGACGAGTGCACCAGGGCCGTGATCGCGCCGAAGGCCGCCGCCCAGCCGGTCGGGAACAGCACCAGCTGGTCCAGGCCCAGCAGCTCGCCGAGCGCGCTTTCCAGCGCCTGCGAATGGCGGGTATTGCCCAGCAAGACGGCCGAACCGGCGCTGTGCGGGCCGGCGTCGTGCAGCGCCCTCTGCGCCGCCTCGTGCACCGCCGGATGGGCGGCCAGCGACAGGTAATCCTGGGACGCGAAGTTGATGCCGCGCGCGGGCGGCGCGCCATCGTCGGCCACGCTCGCCAGCGGGCCGGGCGCACCGACCAGCACCCTGCCGTAGGGCCAGACGCCGTGGCGGGCACGGAGCAGCACCCAGGCGTCGAGCGCGCCGCCGCGGCGCAGCAGGTCGGGCCCGCGCGGCTGGGCATACTGGGCGACGTTGCCGTCCAGGGCCCCGGATGCGCCCAGGGCCGCCGGGTCGCGCACGGGGTCGAAGGGAATCGATTCATTCTGCACGGCGTCCTCCAGTTACGGATTCAAGAATACGGGTTGGCGCGAGCATGGCATCGGCGCACTCGCGCCCCTGGCGCGCCAGCAGCGCCGCCACCAGTTCGGGCGCCAGGGGGCGGTCGAACAGATAGCCCTGGGCGGCATCGACGCCCATCGCGCACAGGTCGCCCAGCTGCTCCGGCGTCTCGACCGACTCGGCGATCACGGGAAGGCCAAGGCGGTGCGCCATGGCCACGATGCTGTCGGCGACGGCGTAGGCGCGTGCGCGGCCGCTGGCGGCGCCCAGGCGGCGCACGAACAGGCCATCCATCTTGAGGATGTCCACCGGCAGCTCGCACAGGTAGTTCAGGCTCGAATAGCCGGTGCCGAAATCGTCGATCGAGACCAGCACGCCGGCTTGCCGCAACTGGCTCACCACGGCGCAATTGGCGGCCAAATCCTCGATCAGGATGCCTTCGGTGATCTCGAGGTCGAGACAGGCGGGCGGCATCCCGGTCTCGGCCAGGATGGCCAGCATGCGCCCGGCGAGGCCCGGCTCGCGCAGCTGGCGCGCCGACAGGTTGACCGCGGTTTTCATCTCCGGCAGGCCGGCGGCGCGCCAGGCGCGGTTCTGCAGGCAGGCGCAGCGCAGCACCCACTCGCCGATCGGGACGATCATCCCCGTCTCCTCGGCCAGGGGAATGAAACGGCCCGGGTCGATCCGGCCGTAGACCGGATGCTGCCAGCGCAGCAGCGCCTCGACCCCGATCACGCGCCGCTCGCGCAGCTCGACCTGCGGCTGGTATTCGATGAACAGCTGGCCCTGGGCCAGGGCGTCGCGCAAGCCGTTCTTCAGCGCCAGGCGCTCGCTCTGCGGCGGCGGCAGCGCGCCGGCGGCGTCGGCATTGGCGCCGCCCGCATAGAAGCGCACGATGTTCTGGCCCCAGCCCTTGGCGCTGCGCCTCGCGATGTCGGCGCGCTTGAGCAGCGCGTCGACGTCGCAGTCCGGCGCCGGATAGAGCGCGATCCCGACCGCCAGCGTCACGTAGCAATCGCGTCCGGCAACCGACAACGGCGCCGTGAAGCGGTCGAGGATCTTGTCGGCCACCAGCTGAGCATCGGCCTGGCTGCCCAGGTCTTCCAGCAAAGCCACGAATTCGTCGCCGCCCCAGCGCGCCACCGTGTCGCAGTCGCGCAGGCAGCGCCGGATCGCGCCGCCGGCCTGGTGCAGCAGGACATCGCCGGCCTCGTAGCCGAGGGCGTCGTTGACTTCCTTGAAACGGTTGATGTTCAGCAGGAGCAGCGCTACCAGGCGGCCGTTGCGGCGCGCCCGGTCCATCGCATGGCGCAGCCGGTCGCGCAGCAGGCGCCGGTTCAAGAGGCCCGTCAGCTGGTCGCGCTGGAAGCCGTCGGCGCCGTCCACCGGCGCACGCGCGTCCGTCACCGGCGCGGCCAGGGCCTTGGCGACTTCGGCCGGACCATCCTCGCCGTGGCACAGCACACGGTTGCGCCCGCCCGACTTGGCCAGGTACAGGGCCTGGTCGGCGCGCACGATGGTTTGCGGCACCTTCTCGCCCAGCCGGTACTCGGCCACGCCGGCCGACACCGTCAAGGTGATCGTGCGTTCGCCGTCCGTGCAGCGCAGGCCCTCGACCGCGCCGCGTACCCGCTCGGCCAGCGCGATCGCGCTCGCCGCCGGCGTCTCCGGCAGCATCAGGAGGAACTCTTCGCCGCCATAGCGCCCGAAGGCGTCGAGCGCGCGCAGCTGGTCCTGCACCGTGCGGGCGAAGGCGCGCAGCACGGTGTCGCCGGCCGCATGGCCATAGGTGTCGTTGATACGCTTGAAGAAATCGATGTCGAACAGGCACAGGCAGAACTCGCTGCCATTGCGGTCGGCGCGCTCCTTTTCCTTTTCCACCAGGTCGAGCAGGAAGCGGCGGTTGTGGATGCCGGTCAGCTCGTCGCGGATCGCCAGTTCGTTGATCGTGGCCAGCGCCTGGCGCAGGCGCGAAAAGCCGTCGTTCTTGGTCAGTTCGAACAGCAGCACGAACACCAGCACCACGACGTACAGGCCGAGGTCGCACACCAGGTGCAGCAGCGGCATGTCGGTCCGCGGCGCCAGCGGCTGGGCCAGGCCATTCGCCTCCAGCAGGTAGATCAGGGTGGCGCTGGCGCAGCTCATGGTCAGCCAGAAGCCCGCGCAGCGCTTCCCGCCCAGGAACATGGCCACCACCGGCCCCGTGATCAGCCAGCTGACGGTGGGCGAGACGATGCCGCCCAGGTGCCAGCTGAGCCAGCTGAAGTTGAAGAACAGCGCGCACAGGAACACTTCGCGCGCCGCCACCACGCTGCCGGTCAGGCGCAGCACCGGCGGCGCCGACAGCATCACCGCGCAGCACAGCAGGATCTCGACCGCGGCCGTCTCCAGGCCCAGCGTCCAATAGGCGAGCGCGTACAGCGGCCCGGCGGTGCCCGCCATCACCGCCGCATTCACCACATTGGCGGCGCGCGCCGCCTGGGCCGCATCCTGCTGCAGCGCGGCGGGGATGAAGCGCTGCGCGAGGCCCAGGTAGCGCCCGCTCCACCGCTGTGTGCTGTCGTCTTTCATGTGATTCCCGATACCCGTTCTGCACACTTGTGCGGTGCTCGCTCAAGGTCAGAGTGTAGGTAGGGAATTTCCTAACGACTTTATTTTCAAACAGATAGTTAGCAGGAAAAAGCTGACCGCCCGGCACGGTTTCGGGATGCGAAATGAACGACGCGCGCCAACAACAAGTGCTGGCGCGCGTCGGTATGATGCGCAGTGCTAACGGATCGCGGGGCGTGGCCCCGCTGCCCGATCAGTCGTTCTTGACGACGATGCTAGGGAACTTGCTGCTCATGTCCTTCGCCTTCTCGGCGATCTTGATCGCAACTTTACGGGCGATCTGCTTGTAGACGGCAGCGACCTGGCCGTCCGGGTCGGCGACCACGGTCGGACGGCCGGCGTCGGCCTGTTCGCGGATCGCCATGGTCAGCGGCAGCGCGCCAAGGAAATCGATGCCGAAGTCGGCGCACATCTTCTCGCCGCCGCCATGGCCGAAGATCGCTTCGGTATGGCCGCAGTTGGAGCAGGTGTGGGTGCTCATGTTCTCGACCACGCCCAGGATCGGGATGCCGACCTTCTCGAACATCTTGAGGCCCTTGCGCGCGTCGAGCAGGGCGATGTCTTGCGGGGTGGTGACGATCACGGCGCCTGTGACCGGCACTTTCTGCGACAGGGTCAGCTGGATGTCGCCGGTGCCCGGCGGCATGTCGACGATCAGGTAATCCAGGTCGCGCCAGTTGGTCTGCTCGAGCAACTGCTGCAGCGCGCCGCTGGCCATCGGGCCGCGCCACACCATCGGTTCGTCCGGATCGATCATGAAGCCGACCGACGACACCTGGATGCCGTGGTTTTCCAGCGGCTCCATGCTCTTGTTGTCATGGCTGACCGGACGGCCGGACACGCCCAGCATCATCGGCTGCGACGGGCCGTAGATGTCGGCGTCCAGCATGCCGACGCTGGCGCCCTCGGCGGCCAGGGCCAGGGCCAGGTTGACGGCCGTGGTCGATTTGCCAACACCGCCCTTGCCCGAGGCGACGGCGATGATGTTCTTGACGTTCGGCATGACCTTCATGCCGCGCTGCACGGTGTGCGACACGATCTTGCTGTAGGCGCGGATGGCGACGCCTTCGACGCCGGGCAGTTCCAGCACGGCGGCGGCGGCCATGCCGCGCAGCATTTCGACCTGGCTGGCGGCCGGGTAGCCCAGCTCCAGCTCGAAGGTCACTTGCGCGCCGTCAATCTTGATGTTCTTGACCGACTTGGTCGTGACAAAATCTTTTTGGGTGTTAGGATCGATGACTTCCGACAAAGCGGTCTTGACGTCGTTCTCAGTGATGCTCATGGTGCTCTCCGGATGATATTGGGGCGAAGTGTAGCGCAAAACGGCCTGCAAGCTGGCCCGAAGGGCCGAAAGTTGGCCAATACCCCCTGAGCGCGCAGGGCCATCCACTGGTAAAATGCTTCTTTTCATATAACCCGAGCGTTTCGACACCATGACCCGCAAGCTGTTCGTCACCACCGCACTGCCCTACGCCAATGCTGCCTTCCATATCGGCCACATGATGGAATACATCCAGGCCGACATCTGGGTCCGCTTCCAGCGAATGCAGCGCGACAATGGTATGCAGCGCGAGGTGCATTTCGTCTGCGCCGACGATACCCACGGCACGCCGATCATGATCGCGGCCGAGAAGGAAGGCATCACGCCGCAGGAATTCGTGGCCAAGATCGCCGCCGGCCGCCCGCAATACCTGGACGGCTTCCATATCGCCTTCGACAACTGGTATTCGACCGATTCGCCGGAAAACGTCGAATTGTCGCAGGGCATCTACCGCAAGCTGGTTGACGCCGGCCTGATCGTCACCAAGACCGTCGACCGCTTCTACGATACCGCCAAGGGCATGTTCCTGGCCGACCGCAACATCAAGGGCGAATGCCCGGTTTGCCACGCCAAGGACCAGTACGGCGACAACTGCGAGGTGTGCGGCGCCGCCTACCAGCCGACCGAGCTGATCAACCCGTTCTCGGTATTCACCGGCTCGACCCCGGTCCTGAAGCCGTCCGAGCAGTATTTCTTCAAGCTGTCCGACCCGCGCTGCTTCCAGTTCCTGAAGGAATGGCTGAACACGCCCGGCCGCCTGCAGCCCGAGATGGTCAACAAGGTCTCGGAATGGCTGGGCGAAGAAGGCGAAAAGCTGGCCGACTGGGACATCTCGCGCGACGCGCCCTACTTCGGCATCCCGATTCCGGATGCGCCGGGCAAATTCTTCTACGTGTGGCTGGACGCGCCGGTCGGCTACCTGGCCAGCCTGAAAAATTACTTCGCCAAGCAGGGCCAGGACTTCGACGCCTTCCTGAACGATCCCGACGCCGAGCAGCTGCACTTCATCGGCAAGGACATCGTTTCGTTCCACCTGCTGTTCTGGCCGGCCATGCTGAATTTCTCGGGCCACCCGATCATCGACAAGCTGAAGGTCGCGGTGCACGGCCACCTGACCGTCAACAACGAAAAGATGTCCAAGTCGCGCGGCACCGGCATTTCGCCGCTGCGCTACCTGGAACTGGGCATGAACCCGGAATGGCTGCGCTACTACCTGGCCTTCAAGCTCAATGCCAAGGTGGAAGATCTGGACTTCAATGGCGACGACTTCGTGGCCCGCGTGAATAGCGACCTGATCGGCAAATACGTCAATATCGCCAGCCGCTGCGCCGGCTTCATCGCCAAGCGCTTCGACGGCAAGCTGGCCGACAGCCTGTCGCAGACCGCCCGCGACACCATCTGCAAGGCCTTGATGGCGGATGGCGCCGAGCGCCAGACCAGCATCGCCGCCGGCTTCGAGGCGCGCGAATACGGCCGCGCCCTGCGCGAAATCATGGAAATCGCCGACGTCATCAACCAGTACGTCGACGAATACAAGCCATGGCTGCTGGCCAAGGACGAGAGCAAGACCGCGGATCTGCACGATGTGTGCACCACGGCGCTCATCCTGTTCCGCCAGCTGACCGTCATGCTGGCGCCGGTGCTGCCGAACGTGGCTGCGCGCGTGGCCGAATTCCTGGGCGATGCCGAACTGAGCTGGGCCGACACCCATGGCGCCGCCGTCTATGAAACCATGCTCGGCCGCACCATCGGCACCTATGCCCACCTGATGCAGCGCGTCGATGCGAAGATGGTCGAGAACCTGTTCGACAAGCCGGCCGTGGCCGCAGTTCCTGCCCCGGCAGCGAAGACTGAGGCGGCGCAAGCCCCGGCCGCGGAAGCCGCCAGCGACAGCGACATCGAAGCCCTGGCCCCGGAAATCTCGATCGACGACTTCACCAAGATCGACCTGCGCGTGGCGAAGATCGTCAACTGCGAACACGTCGAAGGCTCGAGCAAGCTGCTGCGCCTGACCCTGGACGTGGGCGAAGGCCGTCACCGCAATGTATTCTCGGGCATCAAGTCGGCCTACCAGCCGGAAGACCTGATCGGCAAGCTGACCGTGCTGGTCGCCAACCTCGCGCCGCGCAAGATGAAGTTCGGCGTTTCCGAAGGCATGGTACTGTGCGCCTCGGCAGCCGACGAGAAAACGAACCCGGGACTGTATCTGCTGGACCCGATGCCGGGCGCGACGCCAGGCATGCGTATCCGCTAAATCCGCAAGGCACGAGGCCCTTTCGACGCCGGCAACGCCGGTCGTAGAGGGGCCTCATGCAAGCCTCGGGAAGCATTCCCGAGGGTGTGGCGTGTGTGTACAATGCCATGTTTTAAATATGACAAAACGCCGCCACAAACTCTTTTGATAGGTAGCTAATAATATGACCGAATTGAATCCTCTCCGCCATATCCCAGAAGCCAATGTGTTCCGTAAGGGCGACGTCTTCGTCCTGTTCGGCGAACTGTTCGGCCGCGGCTATGTCAACGGCCTGATCGACCAGGCGCGCGCCGCCGGCATGACCATCGTCGGCGTCACCGTGGGCCGCCGCGACGACAGCGGCGCGCTGCGCAAGCTGAACGACGAAGAACTGGCCGAGGCGGAAGAGAAGCTGGGCGGCCGCATCATCAACGTGCCGCTGATGGCCGGCTTCGACATGGACGCTCCGGAAGGCGAACAGAACCCGACCGAAATGCTGTCCGGTATCACCCTGAAGAACTGGCAGGAAGAAAAGCTGGACTGGGAACGCATCGAGCGCTGCCGCGCGGCAGGCGTCGCCCGCTTCACCGGTTCGGCCGCCACCGTGATGGCCGAGATCGACAAGCTGGTGCCGCAAGGCGCCAACGTCTTCTTCGCCCACACTATGGCCGGCGGCATCCCGAAGATCAAGGCCTTCCTGGCCATTGCCAACCGCATCTACAAAGGCCGCGGCGAGCGCTTCATGTCCTCGCGCGCCCTGCTCGACAGCGACCTGGGCAAATTGATCCTGATGAACTTCGACGAAGTCTCGGCCAACACGCTCAAGTACCTGATCGACGCGTCGAGCGCGATCCGCGAGCGTGTGACGCAAGCCGGCGGCGAAGTGCGCTACACCGCCTACGGCTACCACGGCACCGAGATCCTGATCGGCGACGAGTACCAGTGGCAGACCTACACCAACTACACCCAGGGCTACGCCAAGATGCGCCTGGAGTCGATCGCCGAAGCGGCCTGGAAGAATGGCACCTTCGCGACCGTGTTCAACTGCCCGGAAATCCGCACCAACTCGTCCGACATCTTCGTCGGCGTCGAGCTGTCGCTGTTCCCGCTGCTGCGCGCGCTGAAGAAAGAAGGCGGTGGCGCCTGGGCCGACGAGCAGTGGCGCATCTGCGAAGAGCTGCTGGGCGAAGGCACTTCGCTGCAACAGTTGCTCGACACCATCGAGGGGTACAATAACGATGCGACCAGCGCCACCTTCCGCAATTTCGAAGCCTGGCCGATGGACAACACCCCGGAACTGGCCGAGGTCATGATAGGCACCTCGGAAGCCATCACCGCCCTGCACAAGGACAAGAAGGCGCTGATCACCGATCACCTGTCGAGCCTGGTGCTGGAAGGCGCCGGCCCGTTGATGTTCCATGGCGCGTCGGAAAAAATCGCGCCGGTACTGTGGCTCAACCACGACATCATCGCCCGCCAGTTGAACGAGTTGCACAAGTAAGACTTGACGCCGGCGGCGCGTGGCAGAAGAATCTGCCCGTCGCCGGCACTCAGCCGTCATTTATCTCAAGCGAATCATGATCTTCTCGAAAAAACACGTGATGTACGAATCCGAGCACACCAAGTTCATCTCGGAGCTCAAGAAGCAGAACCCGCACCTGGACGAAGGCCAGGTCGCCGGCCGCGCCCTGCTGTGGGACAAGGAGCCGGTCTCGCTCGACGAGCAGGCCCGCATCCAGGAATCGCGCCTGCGCCAGCAGGCCTACCCGTACCAGACCAAGGTCTGAGGACGGAGGCGCGCGCATGATGCCCCAGGGGGCGGCCGAGGGAGAAGATATTCCTCTGGAAGCCGCCGTGGACGACCAGCATGCCGCGCCATCCGCGTCGGAAGACGCCGCGATCGCGCGCCTGTATGGCGAACCGCTGACGCGCCTGCCGAACGACCTGTACATCCCGCCCGACGCGCTCGAGATCTTCCTCGACGCCTTCGAAGGTCCGCTCGACCTGCTGCTGTACCTGATCCGCAAGCAGAACTTCAACATCCTCGACATCCCGATGGCGCAGGTGACCCTGCAATACCTGGAATATGTCGAGCAGATCCGCAAGAGCAACCTCGAGTTGGCGGCGGAATACCTGTTGATGGCTGCGATGCTGATCGAGATCAAATCCCGCATGTTGCTGCCCAAGCGCCAGGACGACCTGGTCGAGGACGCCGGCGACCCGCGCGCCGAGCTGGTGCGCCGACTGCTGGACTACGAACAGATCAAATCCGCTGCGGTAGCGCTGGGCAATGTGCCACAGGAAGGCCGGGACTTCGTGCGCCCGCAGCTATTCGTGGAACAGGGCCTGAACACCGCCCTGCCCGACGTCGATCCCTGGGACTTGCAGCGCGCCTGGCTCGACGTGCTGCGCCGCGCCAAGCTGACCCAGCACCACCGGATCGGACGCCAGGAACTGTCGGTGCGCGAGCATATGTCGGCCATCCTGCGCACCCTGCAATCGCAGCGCTTCGTCGAGTTCGGAGACCTGTTCGCCGGGCAGCACACGGTGCCGATCGTGGTAGTACACTTTGTCGCCATGCTCGAACTGGCGAAAGAAACACTGATCGAAATTACTCAGGCCGAACCTTTTGCGCCGATCTACGTGCGCCTCGCCTATTCGCCGGCTTGATGCCGTTTTATTCTCCCTTTGTTCACCCATGAAAATCATTTCTTCCATTGACGAATTGCGCGATCAGTTGCGCGGCCAGCTGCGCACTGCTTTCGTGCCGACAATGGGCAATCTGCATGAAGGCCACCTGTCGCTGATGCGCCTGGCGCGCCGCCACGGCGACCCGGTGGTCGCCTCGATCTTCGTCAACCGCCTGCAGTTCGGCCCCAACGAGGATTTCGACAAATACCCGCGCACCTTCCAGGAAGACGTGGCCAAGCTGGAAAAGGAAGGCGTCTACGTGCTGTTCGCGCCGACCGAGAAGGATTTGTATCCCGAGCCGCAGGAATACCGCGTACGTCCGCCAGATGGCCTGGGCAATACGCTGGAAGGCGAATTCCGCCCCGGCTTCTTCGAGGGCGTGTGCACCGTCGTGACCAAGCTGTTCTCGTGCGTGCAGCCGCGCGTCGCCGTGTTCGGCAAGAAGGATTACCAGCAACTGATGATCGTGCGGAATATGGCGCGCCAGTTCGCCCTGCCGACCGAGATCATCGGCGCCGAGACCTTCCGCGCCGACGACGGCCTGGCCCTGTCCTCGCGCAATGGCTACCTCTCAAGCGACGAGCGTGCCGAGGCGCCGGTGCTGTACCGGGAGCTGAACGCGGTGGCCGACACCGTCCGCAGCGGCGAGCGCGACATCAAAGCCGTCGAAGCGCGCGCGATGGCTTCCCTGGCCGGACGCGGTTGGAAACCGGACTACGTTTCCGTGCGCAAGCGCATCGACCTGCAGGCGCCGCATGGCGCAGATCTCGAACGTGGTGAGCCACTGGTGGTACTGGCGGCCGCCAAACTGGGCGCGACCCGCCTGATCGATAACCTGGAAGTTTGATTCGTGCTAATGCTGCACGATTGATTTCCGGTTTGCAACAAGATTGCAAAGAGGGTTATACTTCCGTGCAGCAGCATTTTACAATCACGTCCAGGACCCCGCCGTGAACGTCTCCGATGCCGTCGCCATTGCCCGCAAGGGCCCGCCCAAGCCATCAGACCAACTGAGCCGCATTCCCGGCAATGCCGCGCCACACCAGATGTCGGATCCGTTCGACATCGGCGAAGCCCTGACCGCCCTGGCGCTCAGCGGCGATCCGGTCACCGTCTATTCCGGCATCCAGGAACCGATCCTGGTGCGGATCGAGTCGGTCGACCCGGAATCGCCACATTTCGTGCTGGATTTTACTGGCAGCGACATGCCGGTCACTCACCACGCCACCTTCGTCAGCGCGATCGGCGGCAATGCCAAGCTGCAGTTCGAGCTGGAAAGCGACTGGAAGAGCCTGCCCGGCCAGCCGCATCTGGTGCCGGCGGACTTCCCGGAACACTGCCTGGTGCTGAACCGGCGCTCGGCGCGCCGGGTGGAAACGCCGGTCGGCGCCAACTATACGGCCAGCTTTGGCCTGTCGGGCCGCCAGTATGAATTACCTCTCTACGATTTTTCCCAGGGCGGCGTCGGTATGCGCGCCACGCCCGAGCAGTGTTTCGGGCTTCACGTCGGCAAGAAACTGATCGGCGTACGGCTGGAACTGGGGCCGGCGCTGGTCATCACGGCCGACCTCGAAGTGCGCCTGATGCGACCCTTCCGCACCTTCCTGCTCGGCGAGCAGGTGCAGATCGGCTGCAGCTTCGTCAATATTTCGATGCAGTTCCAGCAAACGCTGGAGCGCTTCCTGACCAACGGGCGCACCGAGCGCCGCGCCGCCGCGGCGTGACCGGCGCCACCGGCCTCAGGCCAGGTCGAGGCTGACCACCCTCAAGGTGGCGTCGTCCTCGCACTGCCGATCGACGAAGCCGAGCCGCCTGGCCAGCCGCCGCATCGGGGCGTTCGCGGCAAGCACATAACCTTCGATGCAGCGAAAGCCGCGCGCCCTGGCGTGCGCGATCAGCATCTCCAACAGACGCCGCGCCAGGCCGAGTCCGTGCCAGTCGTCGGCGACGGTGACGGCGAACTCGCAGGTGTCAACGCCAGGCGAACCCACATAGCGAGCGCCGGCGACGATGTCCTGCTCCGGGCCGCCCTCCCCGCTGACGGCGTCCAGCGCCAGGTCATGCTCCGGGTTGGGGCGCGTGGCCGCCGCCAGCATGGCGGGCGACGGTTCGCGCACCGGCATCATGAAGCGCGCGTAACGCGAATCCGCCGACAGCCGGTGGAAGGCGTCGCGCAGCTCGTCTTCGTCCTGGGCCCGGATCTCGCGCAGCAGCACCGTGCGGCCGTCGCGCAGCCGGGCCCGGGCCGGCAGCCCCGATCTGTCGGCTGGGTCGTCTTTCATTTCAGCGCCGTTTCTTTTGCCGCGACAAGGCCTGGATCTGCGCGATGGCGATCGCCAGTTCCGACTGCGCCTTGGCGTAATCGATCTTCGTGTCCCGGTTGCGCAGCGCTTCCTCGGCCTGCTTGCGCGCCTCATTCGCGGCCGCTTCGTCCAGGTCGCGCCCGCGGATGGCCGTGTCCGCCAGCACCGTCACTTCGTCCGGCTGGACTTCCAGGATGCCGCCAGCGACGAACACGAGCTCTTCGTCCTCCTGCCCCGGCACCTTGATGCGCACGGCGCCCGGCCGGATCCGCGTCATCAGGGGCGTATGCGTGGGATAGATGCCGAGTTCGCCGCTCTCGCCGGGCAGTGCGACGAATTCCGCGTCGCCTTCGAACACCCCTTCCTCGGCCGAGACGACGCTGACGCGGATCGTGGGAGTTGCCATGATGTCCTCGCTCAGACCGCCGCCGCGCCGGAGACGATCTCGGAAAGTTCCTTCGTGATCGCCGCCTGGCGGGTCTTGTTGTAGACCAGCTTGAGGTCGTCGATGATGCTGGCCGCGTTGTCGCTGGCCGCCTTCATCGCCATCCTGCGCGCCGAATTCTCGGACGCGAAACTTTCGGCGACCGCCTGGTAGATCAGCGCCTCGACATAGCGCACCAGCAGTTCGTCGATCACCTGGGCCGGGTCCGGCTCGTACAGGTAGTACCAGGCATGGGTGCCCCGCTCGGCCCGCACGTTCTCCGGCACCAGCGGCACCAGCTGCTCGATGACGGCTTGCTGGCTCATCGAATTGATGAATTTCGTATAGCACAGGTGGATGGCGTCGATCTGCGCATTCTGGTAGGCGTCGAGCAGGACCTTGGCCGGGCCCAGCAGCCGTTCGAGGTGCGGCGTGTCGCCCAGCTGCACGGCGTGGGCGACCACCCTGGCGCCGATGCGGGTCATGAACGACAGGCCGCGGCTCCCGATGACAACCAGGTCGCTGCCGATGCCCCGCTCCTGGTGTTCATGCATGGCGTGCGTCACGGCGCGCAGGATATTGGTGTTCATGGCGCCGCACAAGCCCTTGTCGGTCGTGACCACGATGAAGCCGACCCGCTTGGCCTCGCTGTGCGGGATGAGGAAGGGATGGCTGTATTCGGGACTGGCTTCGGCCAAATGTCCCGTGATGTTGCGGATCTTGCGCACATAGGGACGCGCGGTGCGCATCCGCTCCTGCGCCTTGCGCATCTTGGAGGTGGCGACCATCTCCATCGCCTTGGTGATCTTTCTCGTGCTTTCCACGCTCTTGATCTTGTCGCGTATTTCCTTGCCTCCAGCCATGATGTACTCCCTATAAATTGGCCCAGCATCAGGACCAGAGGCCCGACGACAGCAACTGCTCGGCTTCCTCGAACACGCTTTTTTCCGGCAGCAGGCTGGTCCGTGCAAAGCGCACCAGCGAGAATGCGCGCACCCGCGGCGGCAGGGTCGGCAGGCGGGCGATCCGGAACTCGAGCTCGCTCATTGGCGTGCCCGCCGGCGTACCCGGCTCGACCACGACATTCATCCGGTCCAGGCTCAAGCGCCTGGTCGACACCGACAGATGCCGGTCGGGCTGGGCGAACACTGCGCGCACGTGCTCGAGTTCGCGCTCCAGCGCGTCTTCGCGCAGCCCCAGGCCGGCCAGCTCGCACGCGTTTTCCTCGAGCTGGGCTTGCAGCCGCGCCAGCTCATCAGGGTCGCTCGCGACATCGCCGCCGATCACCGAGCGGATGCCCTGGCCCTGGCGTTCGAGCAATTGCAGCCGCGTCTTGAGTAGCGCACGCTCGCGCTCGAGCGCAGCTCGGCGCGACTTGTCGGCGGCGCCGCGCGCCAGTCCCGCCAGCGCGAGCTCGTCCAGCAGGCGCCGCACGATCTCCTCCCTCAGATCGGCATCGCTGCGCCCGCACATCCTCACCTGGTGATCGCTGAAACTCAGCGTCGTCTGCGGCACGTCGCGGCGCATCGTGTCACCTTCCATCCTGGCGCCCAGGACGTGGCGTTCGGTCAGTTCCATCCCCAGCACCGCATACGCTTCCGGCGCGTCGCCGTTGGCGGCGAAAAAGGCCCGCAGCTCGGCCGAGCGGCTGATCCGCAACGCGACGTCGTCGGGCCCGCCGAACCAGGCGTGGATGTAGGGATCGCCATCCCAGGCGGCGGCGCTGGCCTCGCGCGCTGCCGGGACGGCGTCGACCAGCGCGCGCACATGGGCGAACGAGGTCGCCACCGCGGGCGCGAGCCGTTTCTGGCCATGGCGCGCCAGGCGCAGCTGCGGGTGCAGCGCCAGCAGGCGCTCGATCGCCGCGTCGACGCCTTCCCTGTCGTGCGCCGCGGCCTGCGTCTCCCTATGCCTTATCCTGTCGAGCAAGCCCATCGCCAGTCCTCTGCGCTAGCTATAGCGTTCGTTGACGATATGCACATGAATCTTCCGATTCTTCCAAAACATGTCCTGGACGCGCGGCAGCAGCGTGCGCAGCGCTTCCGGCGGCGCATCCCTGAACGTCAGCAGCACCGCCGGCCGCGAACCGTTGCCGGCGAGGTGTTCGATCTCGTCGAATGGCGGAAATCCATACTTGACCAGGAAAGCCTTGATGTCCTCGTCACTGGTCCCCGCCTCCACGTTTCCCATCACTAAATCAGCCATGGCAGACCTCCTTCAGGCCATGATGTGCACGCCGCCATCGACATACATGGTTTCGCCGGACAGCCGCCTGGCATACGGCGTGGCCAGGAAGGCGCAGGCGAAACCGACGTCCATGATGTCGACCAGCTCCCCGAGCGGCGCGCGCTCGGCCGCCTGCGCGAGCAGCAGGTCGAAGTCCTTCAGTCCCGAGCCAGCGCGCGTCTTGAGCGGCCCCGGCGACATGGCGTGCACCCGGATATGCCTGGGCCCGAGCTCGTAGGCGAGATAGCGCGCGCACGCTTCCAGCGCCGCCTTGACCGGTCCCATCAGGTTATAGTTGGCGACCACCTTGTTGGCGCCGTAGTAGCTCATCGTGAACATGCTGCCGCCGTCCTTCATCAGGCGGGCCGCCTGGCGCGCCATGCGCACGAAGGAGTGGCAGGAGATGTCCATCGCCTGGCCGAAACCCTCGGCGCTGCTGTCGAGTAGTCCGCTCTGCAAGTCTTCCTTCGGCGCCCAGGCGATCGAGTGCACGAACAGGTCCAGTCGCCCCCATTGCCGTTCGATCTCGCCGAACACGGCATCGATATCTTCCCGCCTGGTGACGTCGAGCGGCATGAAGACCGGCGCGCCCAGTTCGCGCGCCAGCGGCTCGACATAGGTCCTGGTCTTCTCGCCCGTATAGGTGATGGCGAGCTCGGCGCCGAGTTCGCGGAACGCCTTCGCGCATCCGTAGGCGATCGAATGCTCGTTGGCGATCCCCGAGACCAGGGCCTTCTTGCCCTCCAATATCGGGCGGTGGCGTTCATTCGTCATGACGAAACTCCTCCGATTACGTTGATTCCTCGATCCGCATCTGCGGCACCTGGCCCGGCACCACCAGCTCGGCCTCGGTCGCCGCGAGCACCTGCTCCACCCCGACGCCGGGCGCCGTTTCCAGCAGGGTCGCGCGTCCGCCGTCGAAGCCGATCACCGCCAGTTCCGTCACCAGCAGGTCGATCGTGCGCAATGACGTCAGCGGCAACGAGCATTGCCGCACGATCTTCGGCTTGCCCTTGGCGGTATGCTGCATGGCGACGATGACGCGCCTGGCGCCGGTGACCAGGTCCATGGCGCCGCCCATGCCGGGCACCATCTTCCCGGGAATCGTCCAGTTCGCCAGCTTCCCCTGCTGGTCGACCTGCAGGCCGCCCAGCACCGTGAGGTCGAGGTGTCCGCCCCGGATCAGGCCGAACGAGAGCGCGCTGTCGAAGGTCGCCGCGCCTGGCAAGGCGGTGACCGGCTGGCCGGCGGCGTCGGTCAGATAGGCCTGGGCCAGGCCCTCCTGCGGAATCGGGCCCGTGCCGACCAGGCCGTTCTCGGACTGGAAGTAGATGTGCATCCCGGGCGGGACGTAGTTGGCGACCAGGGTCGGAATGCCGACGCCGAGGTTGGCCAGCATCCCAGGGCGCAATTCCTGGGCAATGCGTCTGGCGATCAGGGTGGGAGCGTCCATGGTGCGATCTTCCTCGTCATTCACCTGTGGGCCACGAGGTAATCGACCAGCACCGCCGGCGTCACCACGTGGTCGGGCGAAATCATCCCAATGGGAACGATATGGGCGGCATCGGCGATCACGGTCCTGGCCGCCATCGCGATGACGGGATTGAAATTGCGGGCGGTCAGGGCGTAGACCAGGTTGCCCTCGTAATCGGCGAGGAAGGACTCGACCAGGGCGAAATCGGCCCCGAGCGCCGTCTCCAGCAGATAGGGCGCGCCGTCGACCTCGATCTTGCGCTTGCCCTCCTCGACCGCGGTGCCGACGCCGGTCGGCGTCAGGACGCCGCCCAGGCCGTAGCCGGCGGCGCGCAGGCGCTCGATCAGGGTGCCCTGCGGCACCAGTTCGACCTCGATGTCGCCGGCGATCATCTTTTGCTGGGTTTCCGGGTTGAGCCCGATATGGCTGACGATCGCCTTGCGCACAGCGCCGGCCGTGACCAGCTTGCCGATGCCGCGGCCCGGGGTCGCGGTATCGTTCGCGATCACGGTCAGCCCGCGCTTGCCCTGGCGCGCCAGTTCGTCGACCACCCGCTCCGGCGTGCCGACGCCCATGAAGCCGCCGATCATGAGGCTGGCTCCGTCAGGAATCATGGCAACCGAGTCCTCCAGGCTGACCGTCTTCATGCCGCCGCCCTCATCACGACTGCCCTCGTATGGCGCGCAATCATCAGTTCTTCATTCGTCGGAATCACCCAGGCCGAGACCTTGCTGCCCGCCATGCTGATGCGAGGTCCGCCGGCGGCATTGGCGGCCGGCTCGAGTTCGACGCCGAGCCAGCGCGCCGCGCGGCAGACCCGTTCGCGGATCAGCGCCGAATGCTCGCCGATGCCGGCGGTGAACACCAGGGCGTCGACACCTCCGGTGGCGGCCGCCAGCGAGCCGAGCTCGCGGCCGATGCGGTAGACGAACAGGTCGACCGCGAAGCGCGCCCGCGCATCGTCGCTGTCGAGCAGGGTCCGCATATCGCTCGAGATGCCGGACACGCCGAGCAGGCCCGACTCCTTGTAGATCAGGCGTTCGATGGCGCGCGCGTCCATCTTGAGGTGGTCCATCAGGAACAGCACCACGCCCGGGTCCAGGTTGCCGCAGCGGGTACCCATCGGCAAGCCGTCGACGGCGGTGAATCCCATGGTGCTGGCCACGCTCTTGCCACCCGCCAGCGCGCACAGGCTCGAACCATTGCCAAGGTGCGCCACCAGGGTGGCGCGGGCGGCGCCCAGCTCCGGATAGGCCGGCAGCACCGACGCGATGTATTCGTAGGAGAGGCCGTGGAAGCCGTAGCGCCGCACGCCCAGCCTCGTAATGCTGTCCGGCAGCGCGTAGGCCTGCGCCACCTCGGGCTGCGCGCGGTGGAAGGCGGTATCGAAACAGGCCACTTGCGGCAAGTCCGGCCGCGCATCGAGCAGGGTGCGGATCGGCGCCAGGTTGTGCGGCTGATGCAGTGGCGCGAGCGGCGTCAAGCGGTCAAGCGCCTCGATCACGGCCGGGGTGACGAGCGCCGCTTCGGTGAACTGCACGCCGCCATGCACGACGCGGTGGCCGACCGCCACCAGCCGGTGGTCCGCGCGATGGCTGCGCAGGAAGTCGCCGATGTAGTCGGTCGCCTCCTGGTGGCCGGGCGCGGCGTCGGGCTCCCAGCGCCGCTCGCCGATCGGCGCGCCCGCGGCATCCTTGGCGCTGAATCTCGCCGCGTTATACAAACCCTCCACTTGACCGTAGAGGACCAGCTCGGGCTCGGCCGGGCCGGCGTCGAAGGCGCGGAACTTGATGCTCGACGAGCCGGCGTTGAGTACCAGAATGAGGTCGGCCATGGCATCACCTCACCGGCTGGCCGCTCTCGCGGCGCGCCTTGGCCACCAGGGTGGCCACCGCGCACGAGGCCAGCCTGGTCACCATCGAATCGGCGCGGCTGGTCAGGATGATCGGCACCTTCGCGCCGAGGACGATGCCGGCCGCATCGGCGCCGGCCAGGAAGGACAGGCTCTTGGCCAGCATATTGCCGGCCTCGAGATCGGGCACCATCAGCACGTTGGCGCGTCCGGCGACGGGCGAATCGATCTTCTTGATCCTGGCCGCGTCCGGGTCGATCGCATTGTCCAGCGCCAGCGGGCCGTCGACCAGGGCGCCGTTGATCTGGTGGCGGTCGACCATCTTGCACAGTGCGGCGGCCTCGATCGTGGAAGGCACTTTCGGGTTGACCGTTTCCATCGCCGACAGCACCGCCACCCGCACTTCCTTGAACTGCAGGGCATGCGCGAGGTCGATGGCGTTCTGCAGGATGTCCATTTTTTCTTCGAGGGTCGGCGCGATGTTCACGGCGGCGTCGCTGATGACCAGGGCATCGGGATACCCGGGCACGTCCATGACGAAACAGTGGCTGACGCGGCGCGCGGTGCGCAAGCCGGTCTCGCGCTTGACCACCGCGCCCATCAGCTCGTCGGTATGCAGGCTGCCCTTCATCAGGGCCTCGGCCTTGCCCCCGCGGACCAGTTCGACGGCCGCCGCCGCCGCGGCCTGGCTGTAGGCCGCCTCGACGATCGGCACGTCGCCGATCCGCAAGCTATTCTCTTGCGCCACCGCCTCGATCCGCGCGCGCGGCCCGACCAGGATCGGCGCGATCAGGCCGATCCGCGCGGCTTCCAGCGCGCCGGTGAGCGAGCTGGTATCGCAAGGGTGGGCGACGGCGGTCGGCAGCGGCGGCAGGTCCCGGCAATAGTCGATCAGCCGCTGGTATTTCTCGTGTTTCGGTTCCATGTCGGGTCCTTTCAATGGAGGCGCGCGGAGGCCGGCGCATCGGGGACTGGCGGGAAGGCGGGCCGCTGGCCCGGTTCGCCGCTGAGCAGCGCGTGCAGCCGCTCCACCATGGCCAGCTGGGCGCTTGTCGCCGGCGTCGCCTGCACGCGCTCGTCCGCCATCAGCTCGTCGACCAGGTGCAGCAGCCGCTCGCGGTCGTCGCGATCATGCAAAAGTATTGGCAGAGTGGCGATCGCCTTCTCGGGCTCGTAACGGGCGATGATCTCCTGCTCGCCGCGCAGGCGGCGCCACTGGTCGAGCGGCACGTCCGGCAAGTAGTCGGCATAGGCCTGGGCCAGTTCCTTGCGCTTGACCAGGCGCGACAGCGGCAGCAGTTCTCCCTGCTGGGCGCGCAGGCTGGCCAGGCGGGCGAAGGCCTCGGCGTAGCCGCCCTCGGCGATCGAATCCAGCGCTTCCTGGACGAAGGGCAGCGAGCGCGCATCCTGCGCCTCCGCCGCCTGCGCCGGTTTCCTGTCCGCCAGGTAGAGCGAATACATATTCGCGTAGATGCTGAAGAAGCCCGCTTCGGTGGCGGCGTCGCGCAGCCCCCGGTACAGGTCCAGCGACGCACTGACCAGCTCCGCGCCCGCGTTTTCCAGGCGCCGCCACGGGTCGCTCTGTCCCAGCGGCTGGCGCTGCTCCCTGACCGCGCGCGCCGCCGGTTCGAGCCACGCCATCCAGGGATTGCGGCTCGACAGCGCCCAGTTCTGGACGCGCAAGGGGTGGAACACGCGCAGCAGGCGCGCGCTCAGGTCGTTGGACATGGCTTTCACGAACGGCTGCACGAACAATTCATAGCCGCGCTGGTTGAAGTCGGACAGCGCCGCCACCGCCTCGAACGGCTGCTCGTCGACGCGGTTGAAGCGATTGAACTGGGTGCTGACGTCCTCGAGCCGGCGCTCGTGGAAAGTGACCTCGTAGCGCGGCTTGCCGTCGAGGCTGCCGTCTCCGGCTTCGGTGATCTGCATGCCGTACAGGCCCGGCGGCAGGATCTCCACCTCATTGAGCACCGAGACCAGCTGCGTATATTCCTTCTTCGCCACCTTGCCGGACACAAAAATGCCGAGATGGCCGGCGTTCTGGTGCAGCAGGCCCACGATCACCTGGCCGCGCGCCTTGATTTCGTCGGTGCTGCCATAGATGTCGGCCACCCAGTTGAAGGCCTGCTCGGGCGGGGTGATATTGTCGCCCATCGATGCGAACAGGATGATCGGCATCTCGATCGCGCGCAGGTCGAAGGCCTGTCCGGTATTGCCCTTGACGTCGCCGGACCACAGCTTGTTGCCGACGAACAGGTTGCGCGTGATGAATTCGATCTCTTCGCGGTTCAGCAGGTAATACGTGCCCCACCAGCGCTCGAAATCCAGGTAGCGCGCCGGTTCGGTGTCGGCGTTCTGGTAGACCTTGTAATACTTGTCCCACAGCGAATTGGCCGGGTTGAGGTTCTCGAAGTTCTGTACCAGGTGGGCGCCGTCGAAGATGCCGTTGCCGAGGTCGGCGACAAAGGAAGACAGCCAGGTGCCGCCGAGCATCCCGCCGGCATAGCGCATCGGATTGTCGCCCTCGCCTTCGTTCCAGGCCCCGCTCACATACGACATCGGCGCCCCGTTGATGAGGAGCGGTCCGGTATCGTCGGGGCTGGAGGCGGCCAGCATCATCGCCGCCCAGCCGCCCTGGCAGTTGCCGATGATGGCCGGTTTCTCGCTGGCCGGATGCAGTGAGCGCACGTGTTTCACGAACTGCCCCTCGGCGCTGCACACGTCCAGCATCGTCTGCCCGGGTTCGGGGTCGCGGAAGAAGCTGACGAAGTACACCGGATGGCCGGCGCGCATCGCCACGCCCGCCTGCGAATCGTCCTTGAAGCCACCGATGCCGGGACCGTGGCCGGCACGCGGATCGATGATCAGATAGGGGCGCTTCGCGGGGTCAAGCGTGACGCCGGCCGGGGGAACGATGCGCAACAGCGCATAGTTCACCGGCCGCGCGAAGCCGCGGCCATCGAGGATGGTTTCATAGTCGAAATGCAGGACCGGCGCCGATCCCTTCGCCGCGCGCTCGAGGAAGTTGTCGCCGCGCTGGCGCAAGGTATCCCAGAACAGGATGGAGCGCTGGAAGGCATCGACCGCATAGTGCTGGTACGACCAGGGATTGAGCCCGGCCAACACGCCCGCGGGTCCAACCCTGGCATCCGGGACCTTGTCGCCCGCCGCCTCGCCCACCGCCGCGCCGACCCGCCCGCTGAACTGCGCCAGCGCGGTCTTCACGCGCTTTTGATGGATGAGACTGATCTTGGTGCCGACCTCATGGCTCCGTGCAAGGTGCTTAGTGTCCATGAAAGAACCTCAAAGGGGAGGAAAGCTTCGCTCGGGAGGCGCTCGGGGGAGTTCGGAATGCCATGAGCGCGCCGCATGATCCACTGCAGCGTCCATTGTCCGCCCATCGGGGCAAGGCGCAATCGGACCAAGGTCCAATCCTGGGAGGCGCCGGCTATCCAGCCGGGCTATGTAAAGGGGGAGCTTAGGCGTCGACCGCCACGCTTTGCGCCCAGGCCAGCGCCGACAGATGGGCCTGATTGACTTCGGATGGCGTGATCGCGAGCGCATCGGCCAGCGACGCCACCAGGTTCGAGTTGAGCTCGCAGGCTTCGGCCAGCGCCAGGTAGGGGCCATATGGGCCTTCGCGCCGCGTCAGCGCCTGCACCACCCCGTCGGGCAGCTGGATGGTCTCGAGCACCTGCTGCATGCTCAGGCCCAGCAGCCGGTCGAGCAGCGAGAACATGCCGGCCACGAACAGGTTCTCGGCCTCGCCCTTGCCCAGGTATTTTTGCCCCAGCAGCTCGGCCAGGCGGCCGCGCACCACGGCGGTTTCCATCAACACCGGCGAATAGCCGCTCGAGCTAGCCGTGGCCAGCAGCAGCACCAGCCAGCGGTACAGCGGCGCATAGCCCAGCAGCGAAATCGCCTGGCGCAGCGACTGCACCTCGCGCCCGGCGCCGAAGCCCGCGGTATTGATATAGCGCAGCAGCTTGTAGGTCAGGGCCGGGTCGCGCTTCAGCACGCTTTCGAGCTTGGGCACGTCCTCGTTGTTCTGCACCAGCTGCATCAGCTGCAGGATCACGCTCTGGGTCGGGTTCATGCCCTTGACCGGATTGCCCGGCCGCGGCGTCAGGTGCAGCTTGCCGACGAAGGCGTCGAGTCCGAGCGCGGCGCAGGCGTCGAAGTCGGCCCAGGTGCCCACCGGCCGCCCCACCATGCGCAGCGCCGAATGCTTGGCGGCGGCATAGCTGCGGGCCTGGTCAGCCACGTTGGCGCCGGTAAAGCGCACCTCGAGGTAGGAGGCATAGGGCGACAGATTGCGCCCTAGCAAGTTAATGTCGCAGCCGCGGATCGCCACGCCGACGCCGCCGGCGCGCACGGCCTGCACGGCCGAGCGCACGTCGAGGTCGGCCAGCTGGCGGATGTCGAAGGTGAGCACGGTGCGTTCCGGCGGCAGCGCGTGCAGCGCGTCGGTCGACAGCATGGCGGGCACCGCGTCGAGGAACAGGATCTTGTCGCGCAAGAGCCAGCCATGGTCTTCATGGTTGACGTGCTGGGCGACGAAACCGACCAGCCCTTCCAGGTCCTGGTCGGTGGGAATGCGTCCGTCGTGTTGCTGCCACGACAGTTCATAGCCGAGAACGCGCTGCTTTGGATCGAGCAGCGGTTCGCGGACGATGAAGTTGGTGCGATGCATCTAGGCGCCGGAAGTAGGTGCGCGGCGCCGGATCAGAACCCGAGGCTGTCGAGCAGGTCGTCGACCTGGCCCTGGTTCGCCACCACTTCGGTGCCGGTCGGCTTGATCTGCGGGCCGTTCAGCAGGCCGTTGTCCAGCTCGCGCTTGATCTCGCTCGGCGCGAAATCGATCAGCACCTGCACCAGCTGCTTCTCGAGGTTTTGCGCGATGCCGGTGATGCGGCCGATCACCTGGCCGGTCAGGTCCTGGAAGTCCTGGGCCATCATGATGTTCATCAGCTCGGCGCGCGTGGCGACCGCGCCGGCCGCCGACTCGTTCATGCTGGCGATCGTGCGCTGGGCCATCTCGCGCCATTCGGCCTCGCTGGCGCCCTTGTCCAGCAGCGCCTGCCAGCCGCCCGACAGCTCGGCCGCGCGGGTTTCGATGGCGTCCTGCAGGGGCCCGGCCGCGTCGGTCGCGTCCAGCACTTTCTTGGCAGCCTGTTCCGACAGGCGCGCCACATAGTCCAGGCGGTCGCGCGCATCGGGGATGTCGCTTGCCGCCTTCTCGATCAGCTTGTCCAGTCCCAGCCCGCGCAGGCTTTCATGCAGGGCGCGGGTCATGTGGCCGATACGGCTCAGCACCTCTTCGTTCGAGGCGGCCCCGGCGCCGATCGCCGAGTTCATCTCACCCATCTCAGGCTCCGGCTTTATCCAGTTTCTCGAAGATCTTGTTCAGCTTCTCGTCGAGGGTCGCGGCCGTGAACGGCTTGACCACGTAGCCGCTGGCGCCGGCCTGGGCGGCGGCGATGATGTTTTCTTTCTTCGCTTCCGCGGTCACCATCAGCACCGGCAGCTTGGCCAGCGCGGGATCGGCACGGATATTTTGCAGCATGGTCAGGCCGTCCATATTCGGCATGTTCCAGTCCGACACCACGAAGTCGAACGATTCGCTGCGCAGCTTGGCCAGCGCCATCACGCCGTCTTCAGCCTCGTCGACGTTGGCATAACCCAGTTCTTTCAACAGATTTCGCACGATGCGGCGCATCGTCGAGAAATCGTCAACAACCAGGAAACGCATCTTTGGATCAGCCATGAATAACTCCGTTTGAATCTTATACTGTGGTTTGTTGGGTGAGCTGCCCTGATGGGCGAGATAACAGGCTCAAGAATAGCATTTTTGTTGCCTTACGGCGATAAAATAGCCCCTAAAGCATTACTCCAGCTCTAATTCGGATCAAACACGCAACGCCCGGCCGCCCTGCGCCGCCAGATGTTCGAGCACCATGCGCGGCAAGGCCTGCAAGGGGCCGACGTCGTGGGCGGCGCCCAGCGCGATCGCTTCGCGCGGCATGCCGAACACGACGCAGCTGGCTTCGTCCTGCGCAAAGTTGTGGGCGCCGGCCTGGCGCATCTCGAGCATGCCGGCCGCGCCGTCCTTGCCCATGCCGGTCAGGATAACACCAACGGCGTTTTTACCGGCCGCCTGCGCGGCGGAGCGGAACAGTACGTCGACCGAGGGACGGTGGCGGTTGACCGGCGGCGACTGCTCGATGCGGGTCATGTAGTTCGCGCCAGAGCGCGTCAGCAGCAGGTGCGAGTGGCCCGGCGCGATATAGGCGTGGCCGGGCAGCACCCGCTCGTTGCCGCTCGATTCGACCACGCTGATCTTGCACAGCGCATCCAGGCGCTTGGCGAAGGAACTGGTGAAACCTTCCGGCATGTGCTGGGCGATCAGGATGCCCGGGCAGTCTGACGGCATCTGCATCAGGAATTCGCGGATCGCTTCGGTGCCGCCGGTCGAGGCCCCGATGATGATCAGTTTTTCGGAAGAAATCAGGGGACTCCTCAGGGCCGACAGCGGCGCACTGGCCACTTGCGGCGTGCGCGAACGCGGCGCGATGCGGGCGCGTGAGGCGGCGCGGATCTTGTCGGCGATCATGTCGGCATACTCGCGCATGCCGGTCTGGATCGAGATCTTCGGCTTGGTCACGAAGTCGACCGCACCCAGTTCGAGCGCGCGCATCGTGATTTCCGAGCCGCGCTCGGTCAGCGACGACACCATCAGCACCGGCATCGGGCGCAGGCGCATCAGCTTTTCCAGGAAGTCGAGGCCGTCCATCTTGGGCATCTCGACGTCCAGCGTCAGCACGTCGGGGTTATGCTTTTTGATCAACTCGCGCGCGACCAGCGGATCGGGCGCGGTGGCGACCACTTCGAGGTCGGGCTGGGAATTGACGATCTCGCTCATCACGCTGCGAATCAGCGCGGAGTCGTCGACGATCAGCACCTTGGTCTTCATATATATCCCTTTCAGGTCGAATCAAGTCAGAACAAGTCGATGGCGCCACCGACGGGTTCGACCTTGAGTCGCTTGGCGTAGTCGAGCTCGCGCTTCGCCAGCGTATCGTTCTGGGTTTGCATCAGTTTCTTGACCAGCACCTTGCCCGTGCGCGGGAAGAAGAACACCTTGCGCGGGTAGATGTCGTTCAGGTCTTCGGCCACCACCGGGATGCGTTCGGTTTTCAGGAACTGCATCACGAAGGCGGCGTTGCGCTCGCCGACGTTCATCGCGGTAAAGCCGCGCAGCACGGCGCCGCCGCCGAACACCTTCGCTTCCAGGTGTTCGCGGCGGGCGCCGGCCTTGAGCAGGTCATTGATCAGGATCTCCATCGCGAACGAGCCGTAGCGCATCGAGGCCGAGACCGGATTGCTGCCGGCGTCCGCCCCGCCGTCGGGCAGCATGAAATGGTTCATGCCGCCCAGGCCGGTCAGGCGGTCGCGGATGCAGGCCGAGACGCAAGAGCCGAGCACGGTGGCGATCAGCATGTCCTTGCCGGTATAAAAATACTCGCCCGGCAGGATCTTGGCCGCGTCGACGTTGAAGGTGCGGTCGTGATAGAGATTGGTGGCGAACTGATTGTTCATGGTCGTCTCAACCCTCAGGCACTGCGTCCATCGAGTTCATACACCGTCTTGCCGCGCAGGCGCAGCGCATCCGACACGTACAGGAAGTTCTCGGAGTGGCCGGCGAACAGCAGCGCATGCGGCTTCATCAGCGGCACGAAGCGGCCCAGGATCTTGCGCTGGGTCGGCTTGTCGAAATAAATCATCACGTTGCGGCAAAAGATGGCGTCGAACTGCCCTTCCAGCGGCCAGCCGTCGGCCAGCAGGTTCAGTTGCTTGAAGGTGACCAGGTTGCGCAGCTCGGGGCGCACGCGCGCCATGCCCTCGTGGGCGCCCTTCCCCTTCAGGAAGAAGCGGCGCAGGCGCTCGGGCGACATCTTGTCGAGCCGTTCCATCGGATACACGCCATTCGAGGCGGTCGACAGCACATTGGTGTCGATGTCGGTGGCGACGATGTGCACCGGGGGCGTGAGCGTATTGAAGGCCTCGCAGGCCGTCATCGCGATGGAATAGGGTTCTTCGCCCGTCGACGCCGCCGAGCACCAGATCGTGAGCGGGCGCGTGTCCTTCTTGCGCGCAGCAAGCAGGTGATCGAGCAGGAGCGGAAAATGATGCGCCTCGCGGAAGAACGAGGTCAGGTTGGTCGTCAGCGCATTGGTGAACGATTCCCACTCGCGGTCCATGCGGCCCGCTTCCAGGTCGTCCAGGTAGTTGGCGAACGACTGGATGCCGGTCGCGCGCAGGCGTCGCGCCAGGCGGCTGTAGACCATTTCCTGCTTGCTGTCGGCCAGCGAAATGCCGGCGCGCTGGTGGATCAGCGCGCGTACCCGTTCGAAGTCACGGCGCGTGAAGTCGAATTCCTTGACCGTCTCTGTTTTCTGCTGCGGCACGTTTGTTGCCTTCTGAATGCTGGTTGGTCCGCGCCGTCATGGCGCGGTCCGGATGGTTGGTACTGCGTGCCGCCGCGGGATCAGGCAGCCAGTTTGTCGATCAGGCCCATTTCGCCCGAGGACATCAGCTTGTCGATGTCGACCAGGATCAGCATGCGCTCGTCGACGGTGCCCAGGCCGATCATGTAGTCGGAATTGAAGGCGGTGCCCATCTCTGGCGCCGGCTTGATCTGGTCCGGGGTCAGGGTGGTCACGTCGGACACGCTGTCGACCACCATGCCCATGATGCGCCCGCCAATGTTCAGGATGATCACGACGGTGAACTGGTCGTACACCGGGGTGCCCAGGTTGAACTTGATGCGCATGTCGACCACCGGGATGATGATGCCACGCAGGTTGATCACGCCCTTGATGAATTCCGGCGCGTTGGCGATGCGGGTCACGGCTTCGTAGCCACGGATTTCCTGCACTTTCAGGATGTCGATGCCGTATTCTTCCGAGCCCAGGGTGAAGGCCAGGAATTCGTTGCCGGCGCCGTCGTTTGCGGTCCCGTCAGCCGAGGTGGTGTTTGCCAGGTTGGACATGGGATTTCCTTCTTATTGAGTAAAAATTGATGGAACGACGGGATCGTCGGCCAGCTGACGCGACGAGCGCACCAGCGCCGCCACGTCGAGGATCAGGGCGACGCCGCCGTCGCCCATGATGGTTGCGCCGGAGATCCCGGCCACTTTGCGGTAATTCGCTTCCAGGTTCTTGACCACCACCTGCTGCTGGCCCACCAGCTCGTCCACGAACAGCGCCGCCTTCTTGCCCTCGGTCTCGAGGATGACGACGATGCCGTCGCTCGGCTCGCGGTGGCGCGGCTCGATGTCGAACATCTGGTGCAGCGGGATCAGGGGCAGGTATTCGCCGCGCACCTTCAGCACGCGCCCGCGCCCGGCGATGTCGCGCACGTCCTCGGGCGCCGGCTGCAGCGACTCGACCACGAAGGACAGCGGCAGAATATAGATTTCGTCGCCGCTCCTGATCGACATGCCGTCCAGGATCGCCAGCGTCAGGGGCAGCGAGATCGAGATCGTGGTGCCGAAGCCGGCCGCCGAACGGATGTCGACCGTGCCGCCCATGGCGGTGATGTTGCGCTTGACGACGTCCATGCCGACCCCGCGGCCGGAGACGTCGGTGACCACTTCGGCGGTCGAGAAGCCCGGCGCGAAGATCAGCTGCCAGACTTCCGAATCCGTCATGTTGTCGGACACCGCCAGCCCATTCGAGGCCGCCTTGGCCAGGATTTTTTCGCGATTCAGGCCGCCGCCGTCGTCCGCCACTTCGATCACGATGTGGCCGCCCTGGTGGCCGGCCGACAGGAACAGGCGCCCCGCTTCCGACTTGCCGGCGGCGACGCGCGCGGCGGGCATCTCGACGCCGTGGTCGATCGAGTTGCGCACCAGGTGGGTCAGCGGATCGACGATGCGCTCGATCAGGCCTTTATCCAGTTCGGTGGCGGCGCCATGGGTGATGAAGTCGACCTTCTTGCCGAGCTTGCCGGCCAGGTCGCGCACCATGCGCGGGAAGCGCGAGAACACGAAGTCCATCGGCATCATGCGGATCGACATCACGGCCTCCTGCAGCTCGCGCGTGTTGCGGCCCAGCTGGCTCACCGACGACAGCAGGCGTTCGTGCAGGATCGGGTCGAGCACGTTGCTGCGCTGCTCGAGCATGGCGTTGGTGATCACCAGTTCGCCGATCAGGTTGATCAGCTGGTCGACCTTCTCGACCGAGACCCGGATCGACGACGATTCGTTCTTATCGTCCTTCTTGGCGGCCTTTTTCTCGGCAGTCAGTTCGGCCAGGTGCTCGACCATGTTCTGCGCCTGGGCCGAGATGCTGGCAGGCGTGGGTTCCGGCGCGGTGGCGACGATGCCGGCCGCGGCGCGGATCTGCTCGATCGGCTGGAAGAAACCGTAACCCAGGTCGTCTTCCGACAACTCGCCGCCGGCCGGGCCGACCTCGTCGTCGGGTCCGAAGAAACCGTAGCCCTGGGCATCCTCGATGCGCTTGCGCTCGGCCGCCTCGATCGCGCGCTGCTCCGGCGTGAGCGCCGGCGCCTCGAAGATTTTCAGGTCGTCCGGATCGAGCACGAAGGAGCAGATCGCGATGATGTCGTCCAGGCTCTCGTGGGTGGTGATGATGAGCGCCGTGCGTCCGCCCTCGAGCGGCGCCACCGAGACGCGGCCCATCAGGCCCAGTTCGTCGACCAGTGCGTTGATGTCGCGCTGGGCCACCTGCGGCAACTCGATCTTGTAGCGGTGCGCGCCTTCGATCTGGTGCTCGGTGCGCGGCTGGGCCGTCAGGTAGGACGGCGCCACCACCGGCGCGGCCGGCACCAGGCCCTCGGCCAGGTCGTGCAGGGCCATGCGCACGTTGGCGATGGCCTCGTTGTCGACCGTTGCGCCGTGGCGGTGGCCGTCGAGCTGCATCTTGAGCCCGTCCTTGGCCGCCAGGAAGGCGTCCACGTGGTTCAAGGTCAGCGCCATCTCGCCCTTGCGGATGCGGTCCAGCAGCGACTCCAGCACGTGGGTCACGTCGCACATATCGGTCAGGCCGAAGGTCGATGCGCCGCCCTTGACCGAGTGGGCGGTGCGGAAGATCGCGTTCAGGTCTTCCGCATCGGGCGCGGCGACGTCGACGCCCAGCAGCAGGCGCTCCATTTCGGCGAGCAGTTCTTCCGCTTCGTCGAAAAAGACCTGGTAGAACTGGCTGATGTCGATGGTCATAAGGCTGTCCGCTCGAATGAAAGCAGGGTCAGGGCGTGGCGCATGGCGTCAGCCGATCACTTTTTTGACCACCTCGATCAGGCGCTGCGGATCGAAGGGCTTGACCAGCCAGCCGTTGGCGCCGGCGGCGCGGCCTTTGTTCTTCATCTCGTCCGACGACTCGGTGGTGAGCATCAGGATCGGGGTCTTGGCGTAGCCCGGCAGCGTGCGCAGGGTCTTGATCAGCTGCAGGCCGTCCATCTTCGGCATGTTCTGGTCGGTCAGCACCAGGTCGACGTTCTGCAGCTTCGCCTTGTCCAGGCCGTCCTGGCCGTCCACGGCCTCCACCACGTTGTAGCCAGCCGCCTTCAGGCTGAACGCCACCATCTGGCGCAGCGAACTGGAATCGTCGACCGCGAGAATCGTTTTTGCCATTCTTTTTGCTCCTGCTATTTTGTATCCGGCTTCATGCCGGTTGAATTGTTCGGTTGATGCGCTCGGAGCAAAGCTCAGAACAGCTCGACGTCGCCGCTTTCCAGGTGCTTCTGCTCGACCGAGCGGCGCAGCATGCTGCGCAGTTCGAGCGACTGGATCGCCAGCGCCATGCTGACCTTGCCGAGCCGCTCGACGATCTCGTCGCTGTGGGTGTCGGGCGCGATATCGGCGCCATGCTCGCTGAGCGTGCCCAGAAAGTCGCGCAAGCCCGCCACGCGTCGCAGTGTACGTTCAATCAGTTGCGCCGTCATGTCCTGGAACTGCATGCTGGTGATCGCCGTGTTCACGTGCGCGCCCACTTCGCCCGACATGGACGACAGCAAAACCCGGTCTTCCGGCGTCGGCGTGCCGCCCTCCAGCAGCCGCTCGATCGCTTCCTGGCGCGCGCCGACCGCCGTGTGCACCGCCATGAAGCTGGCGGTCAGCTTGTCGATCGCCTCTTCCAGCAGCAGTTCGGTCTGCAGCAGGTCGGTCTCGACCTCGGTCAGGTGGCGCCGCCCGTGCATGGACACGCCCGACAACAGGCGCTTCACATGCGATCCCAATATTTTTTTTCTTGTCATATCACTCTCTCCAGTCCTGCCCTGGCCTGCTTTTCACTGTTACCTTTTCACTGCTTCCAGCGTGGCGGTGGCCGCCGCCTCGGCGTCCTCCGCCGGCACGTCCAATGTCGCCGCGTCGCGCCGCACCGCGTCTTCGGTGCGCTTGTTCATGACGATGATGCTGATGCGGCGGTTGACCGGGTTGAACGGGTCCTTCGCATCGAGGTGGGCGGCCGAGGCCAGGCCCACCACGCGCAGCACCTTGTCGTCCTGCAGGCCGCCCAGCACCATCTCGCGGCGCGAGGCGTTGGCGCGGTCGGCAGACAATTCCCAGTTGCTGTAGCCGGCATCGCTGTAGTACGGCGTCGAATCGGTATGGCCCGAGATGCCGATCTTGTTCGGCACCTCGTTGAGCACCATGCCGATGATGTGCAGGATCTCTTTTGTATACGGCTGCAGCTCGGCCTTGGCCAGCGCGAACATCGGGCGGTTCTTCTCGTCCACGATCTGGATGCGCAGGCCTTCGCTGGTGATGTCGAGCAGCAGCTGGTTCTGGTACTTCTTGAGCATCGGGTTGACCTCGATGGCCGACTCGATGCGCGCCTTCAGCGTCTGCAGGCGCAAGCTCTCCTCGCGCGCCAGCGCGGCCTTGGCCGCCTGCAGGTCGTAGGTCTTCTTCTCGGGGACCGAATCGCCGCGCTTGACCTGGCCCTGGGTACGGGTCAGGTCTTCGCCGCCGCCCTTGATGACCGACGACGAGTCGCCCGCACCGGAGCCGCCCGCCATCGCCACCTTCAGCGGCGTCTTGAAGTATTCGGCGATGCCGACCAGGTCGCCCTTGGCGGTCGAGCCCAGCAGCCACATGAGCAGGAAGAACGCCATCATCGCGGTCACGAAGTCGGCATAGGCGATCTTCCAGGCGCCGCCGTGGTGGCCGCCGGCCACCTTCTTGATGCGCTTGACGACGATGGGCCGCGCGTTGTCGTCAGCCATGCGCGCCTCCCTTCATGCAGCCGGGGGTGAAGTCGAATGCGGTCATCGCGGCTTACTTCTTCTTCTTGATGTGCTCTTCGAGCTCGGCGAAGCTCGGGCGCTCGGTCGAGTACAGCACCTTGCGGCCGAATTCGACGGCCAGCGCCGGCGCATAGCCGTTCAGGCTCGCCAGCAGCGTGACCTTCACGCACTGGAACATCTTGGTCGACTCTTCGAGCTTCTGTTCCAGCACGCTGGCCAGCGGGCTGACGAAGGCGTAGGCCAGCAGGATGCCGAGGAAGGTGCCGACCAGCGCCTTCGCGATCAGGATGCCCAGCTCGGCCGGCGGCAGGCCGACCGATTCCATGGTGTGAACCACGCCCATGACAGCCGCCACGATGCCGAAGGCCGGCAGGCCATCGCCGATCTTGGCGATCACGTGGGCCGGCACGGCGCCCTCGTGGTGGTGGGTCTCGATCTCGTTGTCCATCAGGTTTTCGATCTGCATCGCATCCATATTGCCGGACACCATCAGGCGCAGGTAATCGGTCATGAACTCGACGATGTGATGGTCGGCCAGCACCGCCGGATACTTGGAGAACAGCGGCGACGATTCGGGCGCCTCGATGTCGCCCTCGATCGACATCAGGCCTTCCTTGCGGACTTTCGACAGCACGTCGAATTGCAGGGCCATCAGCTCCATATACATGTCCTTGGTGAACTTGGAGCCCTTGAAGACACTCGGGAAGGCCTTCATGGTGGCCTTGATCGACTTGCCGTTGTTACCGACAAAGAAGGCGCCAAAGGCGGCGCCGCCGATCATCAAGAGCTCGATCGGCTGCCACAGCGAAGCCAGGTGGCCGCCGGCGAGCGCAAACCCGCCGAACACGCAGGCGCAGACGATGATGTAACCAACAATCACTAACAAGGGATTTTGCTCCAGAAAAGCCTGTTTCGACCTCGTCCTGAGGACCCGAAACCGGTAATTTCAGAAAAAGTTTATTCAGGGAACTACTCTAGCTGGAGAATGGCCCACGAGCAAGAAAAACTCCCGGAATACTCACCATTTGTCGCCTAAAAGTCCCACATATATAGCGCCGGGCCCCCTATGGCCGGATGGATAATACGGCTCGGCGGCCGGTCTTCGATGATGAATTCGTAACTGAAAAGCGTCGAACCGGGCCGCATCTCGCGTGCAGCCTTGCGCCACAGCGCGCTCATCGCAGCCGGTGACAGGTAGGCGAACACGGCGTCGTAGTCGCCGAGGTCGAGTTTTTCGTAGTCGCCGCGGATGAAACGCGCGCGGCTGCCGCTGACCAGGGCGCGCAGGTGGCTGGCCAGCCACGGCAGCGGCGCCAGCTCGATGCCCTCGATGCGCGACTCTGGCCGGCGCCGCTGCAGATCGAGCACCAGGCCGCCGATGCCGCTGCCGATGTCGATCACGCGCACCGGCCTGCCCTGCGGCAGCGCGGACGCGACCGCCTCCCACACCTTGCGGCCGGACGGGTAGTACGGCACCTGGGTGCGGTAGGTCGACCAGTACAGCAACAAGAGGAACAGGAAGATGGCGAGGAAGGCGGCCGGCGGGATGGCCAGCTGGCTGGCGCCCAGCAGCGCCAGCGGAAAGCCGAACTGGATCGCGCGCCACCAGCTGGCCAGGCCGCGCCACCAGGACAGCAGCGCGGCCAGCACGCCCTGCACCAGGGCAACGTGCCAATACGACAAGACCAGGCCGTTGCTGGCGAGCAGGTAGACGATGGCGAGCGTGAGCGGAAAGGCGGCGGCCTGGATCAGGAGCGCCCGGACTGCGGGAAAGCGTAGCAGACGTGGCGCCAAGTCAGGCGCCGGTGGCGGCGTCGTCGGCAGCGTCGGCCCCGTCGGCGACGGCGCGCTCGGCCGCTTCGCGGGCATCCTTGGCCTTGCGGGTCTTGCCGGCGCGCGAAGGCATGTGGCACAGGCCGCACAGGTAGTCGGCGTTCAGGTCGAGGGCGTTGACGATGAACTTGCCCTGGCAGCGGCTGCACGGGGCCAGTAGCAGCATGCCGCTCTGGAAGAAGCGCACCAGGGTCCAGGCGCGGGTGAGCGACAGCAGCGGTTCTTCGCCCGGCGCCGGCGGCATCTGTTCGAGGTAGAGTTTATAGGCCTTCATGACGGCCTGGATGCCGGAGGCACCGGCATGCTCCACCAGGAACTGGTGGATGTTCATGAACAGCGAGGAGTGGATGTTCGGTTGCCAGGTCAGGAACCAGTCGGTGGAGAACGGGAGCATGCCCTTGGGTGGAGAGACACCCTTGAGCTCCTTGTAGAGTTTGAGCAAGCGTTCGCGCGACAGCGAGACCTCGGTCTCCAGCAACTGCAGGCGTGCGCCCAGGTTGATCAGTTCGATCGCGAGCTGGATTTCCTGCGCTTCGGATACGACGCTTTTTTTGCTCATCTACTGCTCCCGGCCTGTTCCAAGGCGGCCCCACCAAGTGGCCGCTGGCAGGGATTATACGATCTCTTCGACCGGCTGGCCCGCCATCAGGATGGCGGCGTGCGATTGCGCCAGGCTGCGTTCCTTGGTGTGGCTGGTCAGCATGCCCAGGATCGCGGTGTCGTCGAAGCGGAAGCGGGCCAGCATCATGTTGCCGCCGGCGAGCTTCAGGATCTGGGCATTGCTCATGCCTTCGATCAGGTCGGCGATCTCGGCCGACACGCCCAGGCGGAAGATGGCGGTGACTTTGTCGGCACGAATCATCTGCTGGGCCAGCATCAGGTAGCTCAGGTTTGCGTCGCGAATCTCAGCCATCATGTCGTTCATCGTCATCTTCTCTCTCCGTTGGTTGTTTCGGCGTTTGTTTGTGTTGCCGACGAGATAGATTCTGACTGTGGGGAAACTTTTCAGGAATTGGACAAAACCTGTATTTAAGGTAGGCGAACGACGAGGGGAAGCCGTAGGAGTTTGTCTGACAAACGCCTCTGACTCCCTATGAAAACCCACTCGGAATTTGGGCTGAAACGACGCCGGGAAGCGCCTTGATTTGGGTCTACGTCAGCCGGCAGCTGTCGCAGATTCACTACAGGTTTTACTGAATTTACTGCCGGAAACTCGTGAATTTCCGCTTTACCGCCTGTGCATGTGTTGCTTTTATGCACTTCACTCATCCATTAACGGCAGCCTTCAGGCGGACTTTAGGGCTGTTTGAAAATATTTTTTAATATTTTTTCGACGCCTTTTCGTCCTTCTGACTCGTTATCGGACAGCTCATCAGGAACTTTAGGGTCGGACGCAAAAAAATTTCAAAATTTTTTCGTCAATACAAAGAATGTCGTAACAGCAACATTCGGCTGTCGATAGACGATGGAACTTGCTACACTGCCGACCTGCACGCATCCTTCAAGCGTCAACTATCTATATATAGGACCGGCATGACCGCACCAACCACCACCCGCGCCGACTGCCTGGCGCTCGATGCACGCGACCCGCTGGCCGGGCTGCGCACCCGTTTCGACCTGCCCGACGGCGTGATCTACCTGGACGGCAACTCGCTCGGCGCCCGCCCCCGCGCCGCCCTGGCCCGCGCCCAGGACGTGGTGGCGCGCGAATGGGGAACCGACTTGATCAAGAGCTGGAACACGGCCGGCTGGTTCGACATGCCCAAACGCCTGGGAGACCGCCTGGCCCCGCTGGTCGGCGCCGGCCCCGGCGAAGTGGCCGTCACCGACACCACCTCGCTCAACCTGTTCAAGGCGCTGGCCGCCGCCCTGCGCCTCCAGTCCGAAGGCGCCGGCGCGAGCCGCCGCGTCATCGTCACCGAACGCAGCAACTTCCCGACCGATATCTATATGGCCGAGGGCTTGAGCCGGTGGCTGGAACGCGGCTACCGGGTGCGCCTGGTCGACAGCGTGGACGAGATCCCGGCCGCGCTCGATGCTGACTGCGCGGTGCTGATGCTCACCCACGTCAACTACCGCACCGGCTACCAGCACGATATGGCCGCGCTGACCCGCCTGGCGCACGAAGCCGGCGCGCTGGCGGTGTGGGACCTGGCCCATTCGGCCGGCGCGGTGCCGGTCGACCTGCACGCCGCCGACGCCGACTTCGCCGTCGGCTGCACCTATAAATACCTGAACGGCGGACCGGGCGCCCCGGCCTTCATCTGGGTGCCGCAAAAACACCAGGCGCGTTTCGACCATCCGCTCTCGGGTTGGTGGGGCCACGCCAGCCCGTTCGCGATGGCGCCCGCCTTCGCCCCGGTGGCCGGCATCGGCCGCGCGCTGTGCGGCACGCAGCCCATCGTCTCGCTGGCGCTGGTCGAGTGCGGCCTCGAGATCTTCGAGGCGACCGACATGACCGCGGTGCGCGCCAAGTCGCTGCTTCTTACCGACCTGTTCATCGAGCTGGTCGAGCGCCGCTGCGCCGGCTATCCGCTGGGCCTGGTGACGCCGCGCGAGCACGCGCGCCGCGGCAGCCAGGTCAGCTTCACCCACCCGCACGGCTATGCGGTGATGGCCGCCCTGATCGCGCGCGGCGTGATCGGCGACTACCGCGAACCCGAGATCATGCGCTTCGGCTTCACGCCGCTGTATACGAGCTTCACCGACGTCTGGGACGCGGTCGATATCCTGAAGGACATCCTCGACCGCAACGACTATGACGTGGACGCCGCCCGCGGCGCCGTCACCTGACAAGGCATCGACATGAAGAAAGAACAGAACGACGGCCAGCCGGCCGAATGGCACGGCGCCAAAATGGACTTCAAGGAAGCCATGAGTTATGGCGATTACCTGGGCCTGGACCAGATCCTGAACGCCCAGCATCCGCGCTCGCCTAACCACAACGAGCTGCTGTTCATCGTCCAGCACCAGACCAGCGAGCTGTGGATCAAGCTGATGCTGCACGAGCTGCAGGCGGTGCGGCGCCACATCCGCGAAGGCAACCTGCCGCCCGCGTTCAAGATGCTGGCGCGGGTGGCACGCATCATGGACCAGCTCGTGCATGCCTGGGACGTGCTGGCCACCATGACCCCGCCCGAATACACGGCGATCCGCCCCTACCTGGGCGCCTCGTCGGGCTTCCAGTCCTTCCAGTACCGCGAACTGGAATTCATCCTCGGGAACAAGAACCCGGCCCTGCTGGCGGTGCACGAGAAGTCGCCCGAGGCCCACGCATTGCTGGCGCGCGAACTGGCCCTGCCCTCGATCTACGACGAGGCGGTGATGCTGCTGGCGCGGAGCGGTTTCGCCATCGATCCGGCGCGGTTAGAGGCCGACTGGACCGGACCGACCCGCGCCGACGACTCGGTCAAGGCGGCCTGGCTGCAGGTGTATGGCGATACCGAGCGCCACTGGGCGCTGTACGAGCTGGCCGAGAAGCTGGTCGACCTGGAGACGGCCTTCCGCTTCTGGCGCTTCCGCCACGTCAGCACGGTCGAGCGCATCATCGGCTTCAAGACCGGGACCGGCGGCACCGCCGGCGTCAGTTACCTGCGCAAGATGCTGGACGTGGTGCTGTTCCCGGAACTGTTCGCGCTGCGCACCGAGCTGTAAGGGAGCTTAAAAACTGCGGGGTCAGGTCTGACATTTGGACACAACCTCAGCCATAGAATGCCACTATGGTCGAGGCCGTGTCCGAAAGTCAGACCTGACCCCGCTTGAGGGCAGCGGAATGGACGAAAAACTACGGGGTCAGGTCTGACATTTGGACACAACCTCAGCCATAGAATGCCACTATGCTGGAGGCCGTGTCCGATTGTCAGACCTGACCCCGCTTGTGACCCCGCTTGTGCGGAGCTGTTCGCGCTGCGCACCGAGCTCTAACGGGCTGCGGCGGCCGGCGGCGGACCGGCTGGCGTCGCCATCGGCCCGTTTTGCATTAATATAAACGCCATGCGCGCCGCCCCCTCCCCACTCGACCAGCCGTTCTCGGTCTACCTCGACCTGGTCCGCTTCCTGGCGGCGCTGGCGGTCGTGGCGATGCACATGCGCCAGTTCGGCCTGGTGGAAATGCCCGGCGCCGACCTCCTGACCCTGTTCGGGCGCGAGGCCGTGATGGCCTTCTTCGTGTTGTCGGGCTTCGTGATCGCCTATACCACCGAACAACGCCGCCCGAGCGCGCGCGAGTACGCGCTGGCGCGCGCCGCCCGCATCTATTCGGTGGCGCTGCCGGTGCTGCTGCTGGCCTTCGCCTGCGCCAGCCTGGTGCGCGGCCACCTGATGACCGGCATGGATCTGCACTACCAGCTGGCCAAGCCCTGGTTCTATATCCCCTTCCACCTGCTGTTCCTGGGCGACCTGTGGTCCCTTGCCGAAGTCCCGCCCTGGCTCGGCCCCTGGTGGTCGCTCAACTACGAGGTCTGGTACTACGTGCTGTTCGGCGTCGCCTGCTACGTGCGCGGGCCGTGGCGGCTGCCGGCACTTGGCCTGGTGCTGGCCGTCATGGGCGTCAAACTGTGGCTGCTGCTGCCGGTCTGGCTGGCCGGGGTCGCGCTCTACCACTGGCAGGCACGGCATGCGCTCCCCTGCGCCCTGGCCCGCCTCGGGTGGGTCGCCAGCCTGGCCCTTCTGGTGCTCTACGAGGCCAGCGGGATCGAGGAGAACCTGCGCGCGGCCGGCCGTGCATCCTGGCTCGGGCAAGCCTTCCTGTTGGGGAACGCCGACCGCTTCCTGGCCGACTACGTGTTCGGCCTGATCGTCTGCCTGAATTTCGCCTGCGCGCGCTTCGCCCGCTTCGACGCCCTCCTGCGCGTCGCGGCGCCGATCCGGCTGCTGGCCTCGTACACGCTGACGCTTTACCTGTCGCACGCGCTGGTGCTGATCGCCTGGCCCGCGCTGTATCCGCACGACCCCGGCAGCATGACGGACCTGCTGGCCCTCGGCCTGGCCGTCGCCGTCGCGACCGCCGTCCTCGGCATGCTGACCGAACAGCGCAAGGACGTGTTCCGGCGCCTGCTCGCGCGCCTGGCGGCCATGGTGTGGCGCCCTGCCCGCCTGGCTCCCGCCGGCGCCGCCCCCGCCGCCCCCGCTGCCCCCGCTGCCCCAATCAAGGAGAAGCAAGATGAAGTGTGATGTCCTGATCCTGCCCGGCCTGTGGAATTCCGGCCCGCGCCACTGGCAATCGCTCTGGCATGAGCGCAACCCGCACTGGCGCCGCGCCGCGCATCGCGACTGGACCAATCCCCACTGCGACGAATGGGTGGCCGAGCTGGACGCCGCCATCGCCGACTGCCAGGGCGCGCCGATCCTGGTGGCGCACAGCCTGGGCTGCATGCTGGTCGCGCACTGGGCGCTGTCCGGCTCCCCGCTCAAGGTGGCGGGCGCCTTCCTGGTCGCGCCGAGCGACGTCGAAGCGGCATCGTACCCGGCCGACCTCAATTGCTGGGCGCCGATCCCGCTGCAGCAACTTCCCTTCCCCAGCGTGGTGGTGGGCAGCGCCAACGATCCCTTCGCCAGCCTTGACCGCACGAGCGCCTTCGCCGGCGCCTGGGGCAGCCGCCTGGTCGAGATCGGGGACGCCGGCCACCTCAATTCCGACTCCGGCCATGGCGACTGGCCGGAAGGCCTGCGCCTGCTGGAGCAGTTCTGCGACGAGGTATCGGGCGCATGACGGTCCTGCACAGCGCGCGGCTGCGCTTCGAGCCGGTGTCCGACGAACACTATGAGGGGATGCGCCTGCTGAACGGCGATCCCGAGGTCATGCGCTACATTAGCGGCCAGGCCGAGACGCCCGAGGAAACCCGCGCCGTCATCGCCCGCGTCAAGGCGCGCTGGGAGACGATCGGCTACTCTTGGTGGAATTTCATCGAGCCGGACACGGGTGAGCTGGTCGGCGCCGGCTGCATCCAGCACCTGGGGCACGATCCCGCGAACCCGCACGAAATCGGCTGGCGCCTGCGCCCCGACCGCTGGGGACGTGGCTACGCCATCGAGGCCGCCGAGCGCATGGCGCGCTTCGCCTTCGAGGAGCTGCAGGCGCCGCTGCTGTGCGCGATCTGCGAGCCTGGCAACCTGCGCTCGGCGCGCATCATGGAAAAACTCGGCATGGCATATCGCGGCGAAGAAGTCTGGCATGGACGCCCGACGCTGGTCTACCAGATCGGTCGCGACGCATGGCAGGCACGCGGCCACGCATGAAGACCTACCACGGCAGCTGCCACTGCGGCGCGGTGCGCTACGAGGCCGACATCGACCTGGCCCTCGGCACGATCAAGTGCAACTGCTCGATCTGCAGCAAGATGCGGTTCTGGGCCGTGCAGCTGGCCCCGGGCGCCTTCCGCCTGCTGCAGGGCCGGGATTCCTTGCGCGAATACCGCTTCCACACGCGGCGCGACGGCCATCATTTCTGCGGCGAATGCGGCACCAACGTATTCTCGACCGGCGATGCGCAGCGCAGCGGTCCCTTCGTCGCCGTCACGGTGTCCAGCCTGGACGACCTGCCGGTGGCCGACTTGCTGGCCGCGCCGGTGCGCCATATCGATGGACGCAACGACAATTGGGCCACGCCACCGGCGGAGATCCGGCATTTATAAGGTAACGAGCAAGACCACCCGGGCCACCCTGATCGGGCTGCTCGCGATCGTGTTCTGGAGCTCGATCGTCGGCCTGATCCGCGGCGTGAGCGCGAGCTTCGGCGCGACCGGCGGCGCGGCGCTGATCTATACGGTCGCCTCGATCCTGCGGCTGCTCACGGTCGGCCCGAGCAAGGTGCGCACTTTCCCGCGCGCCTACCTGGCATGGGGCAGCCTCCTGTTCGTCGCCTACGAGATGTGCCTCGCGCTGTCGATCGGCTATGCCAATACCAACCGCCAGGCCATCGAAGTCGGCATGGTGAACTACCTGTGGCCTGCATTCACGATGGTGTTCGCCATCGTCTTCAACGGCCAGCGAACGACCTGGCTGATCGCGCCCGGCCTGGCGCTGGCGATCGGCGGCGTGTGCTGGGTGCTGGGCGACGACGCCGGCCTCGATCCGGCCGCGATGGCGGCCAATGTGCGCGACAACCCGCTCAGCTATGGCCTGGCCTTCGCCGGCACCCTGATCTGGGCC
Source organism: Massilia oculi (assembly GCF_017582745.1). Taxonomy (GTDB): domain Bacteria; phylum Pseudomonadota; class Gammaproteobacteria; order Burkholderiales; family Burkholderiaceae_D; genus Telluria; species Telluria oculi_A. The sequence continues at coordinate 199,562 of NZ_JAFVIM010000004.1, read as the reverse complement.
AGCTACTGCACCGTCACCGCGCGCATCGCCAACGGCAGCAATGGCGTGACGCTGTTCTTCATGCTCACCGCCATCGCGCTGTGGATCAAATACCTCGCCATCGGCGGCGAACCGATGCGGGTCGACCTGCGCGCTGCGGTCTACCTGGCGCTGGCCGCTGCGGCCATGGGCTTCGGCTACGCGGCCTGGAATGTCGGCATCCTGCACGGTAATGTCACGGTGCTGGCCGGGGCCTCCTACTTCATCCCCGTGCTGTCGGCGGCGCTGGCGGCGCTGGTCCTGGACACGCCGTTGTCGCTGGCGTTCTGGCAAGGCGCGGCGATGGTGTGCGCCGGTTCCATCCTGTGCTGGCTGGCGACGCGCAGGAAAGCCTGAGCTTGCATATTGCATAAAGCTTATATATGCATCACAATGCGAATCATTCTCATTTGCATTCGCGATATTATTGCGCCTGCCCGCCCACCTCCTGAAGAAAGATTCGCATGACCTCACCGATGCGCCTGCCGCTCGCGCTTGCCCTGGCCCTCGCCTATCCGACCCACGCCGTCCTCGCTGCCGAAGCGCCCGACGGACCGGTAGCCCCGACGACCGTCCTGGTCACGGCCGACAAGTTCGAGAACGGCTACGCCGTCGATGATGCCTCGGTGGCCAAGGGCAGCGCCAGCCTGCGCGAAACGCCGCAATCGGTGTCGGTGGTGAACCGCCAGCGCCTGGACGACCAGAACCTGCGCACGCTGGACGAGGCCCTCGCGAACATCACCGGCCTGGTGGTCGAGCAAGGCAGCAGCCACGAACGCCGCTTCTATTCGCGCGGCTTCGAGATCGACACGATCCAGTACGACGGCGTCGCCACCCAGCGCGGCTCGGGCTTCAATATCAGTCCCGACCTGTCGGTGTTCGAACGGGTCGAGGTGCTGCGCGGCCCTGCCGGCTTGTTCAATGGCTCCGGCAGCCCCGGTGGCACCGTCAACCTGGTGCGCAAGCGTCCGCTCAAGACCAACCAGGTGGAGGCGCTGGCCAGCGCCGGCCGCTGGGACAATTACCGGGCCCAGGTCGATGCGAACCGCGTCCTGAACGACAGCGGCAGCCTGCGCGCCCGCGTCGTCGGGGCCTATGAAGACCGCGAGTTCTTCTATGACGTCTCCGAAAGCCAGCGCAAAGTCCTGTACGCCATCGTCGAGGCCGACCTGGCGCCGTCGACCACGGTCGGCGTGGGCATCCACCGCGAGGAAAACGACCTTACGCCGTTCTATGGCGGCCTGCCGCGCTTCGCCGATGGCGGGGACCTGGGCCTGCCGCGTTCGACCTATATGAACGCCGCCTGGTCGGACACCGCGATCGCCTCGACCACCGCCATCGTCGACCTGAACCATCGCTTCAACGACGACTGGAAGCTGCGCGTGGCCTTCAGCCGCATGCGCGAGGACAACCATGACCTCAGCGGCTCGGCGTTCGGCGCGGTTGACCGCGCAAGCAACCGGGGCCCGTCGCTGTCGTCGTTCCGCGCCCATCTGCTGGGCGAGCAGAAGGCCGCCGACGCCACCCTGGAGGGCAGCTTCCATGCCTTCGGCCGCCGCCACGACGTCCTGCTGGGTGCCAACTGGATGCAGCGCGACTATGACAGCACCAGCCAGCTGTACTCGATCGCCAATCCGGTGGTCAATCCCTACACCTTCAACCCCTACGATTACGCCGTGGCGCCGACCGCCATCGCACGCCCGGCCACGCACACGCTCGCGGCGATCGAGCAATCCGGCCTGTTCGGCTCGCTGCGCTTCGCGCTGACCGATACCGTGAAGCTGATCGCCGGCGGCCGCGTCAGCGACTGGAAGAGCTCGACCTTCAACCTGGTGACGAACGCCTACAGCACCCGGCCCTTCAAGCAGGACGGCGAAATCACGCCCTACGGCGCGCTGCAATGGGACTTCGCGCCCGAGTGGACGACTTACCTGAGCTATGCCGAGATCTTCCGCTCGCAGGCCAACCAGTACACCGCCAGCGGCGACCCGCTCGAGCCGGCCACCGGCAGCAATATCGAGGCGGGCCTGAAGGGCGCGCTGTTCGGCGGACGCCTGAACGCCTCGCTGGCCGCCTTCCAGATCCTCGAGAAGAACCGCTCCCAGAGCGATCCGCTCAATCCCTCGCCCTGCATCGGTTCGCCGACCGGCGGCGGCTGCTTCGTCGCCGAAGGCGAAGTGCGCAGCCAGGGCCTGGATGCCGAGCTGACCGGCCAGCTCGCGCCCGGCCTCGACCTCAGCGCCGGCTATACCTGGAACCAGACCAAGTACCTGCGCGACCGCACCGCCACCGGCCTGCCGAGCGCCAACGAGAACCAGCCGCTGTCGACCTTCACCCCGCGCCACCTGGCGCGCATCTGGGCCAGCTGGCGGCCCGCCGGCAGCGCCTGGAGCGTGGGCGGCGGCGTCAACGCCCAGAGCCTGACCTACAAGACCAGCGGCGCGCTGCGCCTCGAACAGCGGGGTTACGCGGTATGGTCGGGCCGCGTCGGCTACCGGATCAACCGCAACCTCCTGGCTGCGCTGAACTTCAACAATATCTTCGACAAGCACTACTACCGCACCCTGGGCAGCACCAGCGGCAGCAACTGGTATGGCGAGCCGCGCAACGTGACGGCGACGCTCCAGGCGACGTTCTGAGTCGATTGAATGACGCCGCTGCCTGCCACGCTGTTCGGCCTGTCCGCCCTGGCCGCGGCGGTGGCGGGCTTCCTGGCGCTCGGGCTGGCGATGGAGCGCCGTTGCAAGCTCTCGCAGGCACTCGGCGCGCTGGCTTTGCTCGTGTCGCTGCTGTGCTGCTCGGGATTGCGCCCCCAGGGATACGGCTTCGTGCCGTGGATCGGCTGCCTGACGGCGGCGGCATGGATCGCGATCGGCCTGCTGTCGCATGACGTGACGGCGGCGACGCGCGTGGCGCGCCTTGCTGCTGCCGCGGGGGCGTTGGGCTGCGCGGTGGCGCTGGCGCTGCGCTTCGGATGAAAAAAAGCCGGGACATCGCTGTCCCGGCTTTTTGTTTACCTTGCAGTGAAGTTTACTTGCCGCCCGCCAGCAGCATCTCGTTCAGGCGCTTCACGAACGAGGCCGGGTCGACCAGGCTGCCGCCTTCGGCCAGCATCGCCTGGTCGAACAGGATGTGCGCCCAGTCGGCGAAGCGCTCGCCGCTCGCGTCTTCGTACTTCAGGCGCTGCACCAGCGGGTGATCCGGGTTGATCTCGAGGATAGGCTTCGATTCCGGAGCTTCCTGGCCGGCCGCCTTCAGCATGCGCAGCAGATTGCCCGACAACTCGTTTTCGTCCGCGACCAGGCAGGCCGGCGAGTCGGTCAGGCGGAAGGTCACGCGCACGTCCTTGGCCTTCTCGCCCAGCGCGCCCTTCATGCTCTCGACCAGCTCCTTGTAGCCGGCCTCGGTCTCGGCGTGCTCCTTCTTCTCCGCCTCGTCTTCCAGCGCGCCCAGGTCCAGGCCGCCCTTGGCGACCGACACCAGTTCCTTGCCTTCGAACTCGGTGAAGAACGACAGCATCCACTCGTCAACGCGGTCGGTCATCAGGATCACCTCGACGCCCTTCTTGCGGAAGATCTCGAGGTGCGGGCTGTTCTTCGCCGCCTGGTAGTTGTCGGCGGTGACGTAATAGATCTTGTCCTGGCCTTCCTTCATGCGGCCGACGTAGTCGGCGAACGACACGGTCTGCTCGGCCGAGTCATTGGCGGTCGAGGCGAAGCGCAGCAGCTTGGCGATGCGGTCCTTGTTGGTCGCGTCCTCGCCGACGCCTTCCTTGAGCACCTGGCCGAATTCCTTCCAGAAGGTCGTGTACTTGTCCTTGCCGGCCTGTTCTTCGGAGTTCGCCATTTCCTCGAGCATGCCCAGCACGCGCTTGGTCGAGCCTTCGCGGATCACGCGCACGTCGCGCGACTCTTGCAGGATCTCGCGCGAGACGTTCAGCGGCAGGTCGCTCGAGTCGATCACGCCCTTGATGAAGCGCAGGTAGGTCGGCATCAGCTGCTCGGCGTCGTCCATGATGAACACGCGCTTGACGTACAGCTTGATGCCGCCGCGCTTGTTGCGGTCCCACAGGTCGAACGGCGCGTGGGCCGGCACGTACAGCAGTTGGGTGTATTCGCTGCGGCCTTCGACGCGGTTGTGGGTGTAGGTCAGCGGGTCCTGGAAATCATGCGAGACGTGCTTGTAGAACTCGTTGTACTGCTCTTCGGTGATGTCCGATTTGCTGCGCGCCCACAGCGCGCTGGCCTGGTTCACGGTCTCGAGTTCGTCCTTGAGGACGGTCTCTTTCTTCTCTTCGTCCCACTCTTCCTTCTGCATCACGATCGGCAGCGAGATGTGGTCGGAATACTTGCGAATGATCGACTTGAGCTTCCACGACGACAGCAGTTCTTCCTCGCCTTCGCGCAGGTGCAGGATCACGTCGGTGCCGCGGCCCGTCTTTTCGATCTGCTCGATCGAGTAGTCGCCTTCACCGCGCGATTCCCAGCGCACGCCCTGTTCGGCGAAGGCGCCGGCGCGGCGGGTATTGACGACGATCTTCTCGGCCACGATGAAGCCCGAATAGAAGCCCACGCCGAACTGGCCGATCAGGGCCGCGTCGGCCTGCTGGTCGCCCGACAGCTTGCTGAAGAATTCCTTGGTGCCCGACTTGGCGATGGTGCCCAGGTGGGCGATTACCTCGTCGCGGCTCATGCCGATGCCGTTGTCCGAGATCGTGATGGTTTTCGCATCCTTGTCGAACGAGACCTTGATTCTCAGTTCATGGTCGTTGCCGTACAGGGCGTCGTTGTTGATCGCCTCGAAGCGCAGCTTGTCGGCCGCGTCGGACGCGTTCGAGATCAGTTCGCGCAGGAAGATCTCCTTGTTCGAATACAAGGAGTGGATCATCAGTTGCAGCAGCTGTTTTACTTCTGCCTGGAAGCCAAGGGTTTCTTTTTCGGCGTTCGCCATCTTGTTCCTCGTTAAAAAACATGGGGGGATTGGTCAGACTCGGAGGCATATAAGGATGCGCAAAAGGATTTCAAGAGTATTTTTGACAAGAAATATTGTGGTTTGATGAAAATCGCACTTTTTTTGCGCCATCCTGTCGAATCATGCCGCCTCCGTTCGTCGTAACACCAGCAGCACCCCATCCACCACAGCACAGGAGAACACCATGAACCAGGCAGTGCGCCCCATCCCGGAAGGCTACCGTACCGTCACCCCGCACCTGGTCTGCGAAGGCGCGTCCAACGCGATCGCGTTCTACCAGAAGGCCTTCGGCGCGGTCGAAGTCGCCCGCATGCCGGGGCCGGACGGCAAGATCATGCATGCCGAGATCCGCATCGGCGACTCGCACATCATGCTGGCCGACGATTTCCCCGACTATGGCAGCCGCGGGCCGCTGGCCCTGCAGGGCACGCCCGTGGTGATCCACCTGTATGTGGAAGACGCCGACGCCGTGTGGGCGCAGGCGCTCGAGGCCGGCGCCAAGCCGACGATGCCGCTGTCCGACATGTTCTGGGGCGACCGCTACGGCCAGGTGGCCGATCCGTTCGGCCACCGCTGGTCGATCGCCACCCACAAGCAGGACCTGACGCCGGAGCAGATCATGGAAGGCTTCAACAAGATGATGGCGGCCGGCGGCGGCTGCCCGGGCGAGCAGGCCGGCTAGCTTCGCGCCTCCAAAAAGCGCCACACGCCCGGATCCTGCAGCGCCGCCAGGTTCAGCCGCATCCGGGTCGACGGCTGCTGGCTGGGCGAGAACAGGCTGCCCGGCGCCAGCAGCAAGTCCTGCTGCATGGCGCGCGCCGTCAGCGCATTGGTGTCGGTGCCGGCGTCGACCCACAGGAACATGCCGGCCGCCGGCGCCGGGTCGACCCGCATCCCGAGCGCCTCGAGCCGGCGCAGCGCGCCCGGCCGCGCCGCATCCAGGCGGCCGCGCACGCGGTCGAGGTGCTTGCGGTGGTGGCCTTCGGCCAGGATTTTATAGACCACGCGCTCGCCGATGTCGCTGGTGCTCAGTGTGGCCAGCATCTTGCGGTCGGCCAGCAACGCGGCCCGTTCGCGCGAGGTGGCGATGAAGCCGACCCGCAGGTTGGCCGCCATCGATTTCGAAAAGCCGCCCAGGTAGATCACCCGCCGCAGGCCATCGAGCGCGGCCAGGCGCGTGGCGCCGCCCGGGTGCAGGCCGCAATAGATGTCGTCCTCGACCACGAGAAAATCGTGCTGCTCGGCCAGGCGCAGCACCTGGAAGGCCTTGGCCGCCGACATCGACGTCGAGCTGGGGTTGTGCAGCACCGAGTTGATGACGAACAGGCGCGGCCGATGCAGGGCGGCGAGTTCCGCCAGCCGCGCCAGGTCGGGGCCATCGGCCAGGCGCGGCACGCCGACCACCTTCAGCCCCATCGCCGCGAACGAACCGAACATCAGGAACCAGGCCGGATCGTCGACCAGCACCGTGTCGCCGGGCTGGCAGAACGCGCGCGCCACCAGGTCCAGCGCCTGGGTCACGCCGAGCGTGGTCACCAGCTGTTCGGGCGCCGCCTCGATTTCGAGCTCGGCCAGTGTCAATTGCAGCTGCTGGCGCAGCAGCAGGTAGCCGTGAGGCGAACCGTAGCTGAGCAGGCCGTCGCAGTTCTGACGGCTGAGCGCGCGCAACGCATTGGCGACCGCCGCGCCGTCGAGCCAGTCGGCCGGCAGCACGCCGGAACCCGGCGCCAGCCCGAGCGGGGCCTGGCGGAACATGCAGCGCACCAGCCAGGCGATGTCGAGCTCGGCCGGGACCGGCGCCGGCTGCGCCATCGGCACGCCGCGCGCCTGGGCCTGGCGCTCGCGCACGAAGAAGCCGGCGCCGCGCCGCGATTCCAGATAGCCCTGCGCCACCAGCCGGTCATAGCTGGCCACGACGGTGAACGGCGACACGCCGTGGCTGGCGGCGAAGCGCCGGATCGAGGGCATGCGCGCGCCGGGGCGCAGCAGGCGCTCGTCGACGCGCGCCGCCACCGCGCTCACGATCTGGTCGGCCAGCGGTGCTCCGGAATCGCGCGACAAAACGAAGGGTAAGGCAACGGCGAGTGTATCGGTCATTTCACCACCACAGTCGGCAAATTATCGGTTGAAGTGTACTGGGACTGTATTGGTCCTTGCGGCTAGGATAGACCCACTGCCCCGTTGCCGCAAGCCGAATCAAGGACACCCGATGACCGCCCTCGCCCGCCCCATCCCGACCGCCAGCCACGACGAAGCGCGCGGCATGCTCCTCGGCCTGGTGGGCGTGGCGATGTTCAGCCTCACCTTGCCGTTCACCCGCCTGGCGGTGGCCGAACTCGATCCGCTGTTCGTCGCCCTAGGGCGCGCGTTCGGCGCGGCGCTACTGGCGGGCCTGTGGCTCGGATGGCGGCGCGCTCCGCTGCCGCCACGCGCCGCGCTGGCGCCGCTGGTCCTGGTGGCGCTGGGCGTGGTGATCGGCTTTCCGCTCCTGAGCTCGATTGCCCTGCGCTGGGTGCCGGCCTCGCACGGCGCGGTGCTGGCCGGCCTGCTGCCGCTGATGACGGCCCTGTACAGCGCCATGCGCGGCGACGAACGGCCGTCCGCCGGCTTCTGGCTGGTGGCCGTGCTCGGCGCGGCGCTGGTGATCGCGTTCGCCCTGTCCCAGGGCGGCGGCGCCCTGCACCTGGCCGACCTGCTGATGTTCCTGGCCCTAGCGGCCGGCGCCGTCGGCTATGCCGAGGGCGGCAAGCTGGCGCGCACCCTGGGCGGTCCGGAGACGATCTCGTGGGCGCTGCTGCTGACGCTGCCGCTGGTGGCGCCGCTGCTGGCCTGGCACTACGTCCCCCGGCTGGACGCGTTCGCCGGCGTCGGCGCGGCGGTCTGGGCAGGACTGGCCTACGTCACCGTGTTCTCGATGTTCATCGGCTTCTTTTTCTGGTACCGCGGCCTCGCCCTGGGCGGGATCGCCCGGGTCGGCCAGGTGCAGCTGTTGCAGCCTTTCATGAGCCTGGTCGGCGCCGCCGTGTTGCTGGGCGAACCGCTGACCCTGCACAACAGCCTGTTCGCGCTGGCCGTCATCGGCGTCGTGTTCGCCGGACGGCGGCTGCAGGTGCGGCGCCGTCCGGCTCGATGACCGCACCCGATGTGCATGACGCTGGCTCGACGTACAATACCGCCTTCATTCACGCTACTTATGGAAAACACTATGTCCGTCTACGACAAACTCAAGGAACTGAACATCACCCTGGAAGCACCGGCGACCCCGGCCGCGGCCTATGTCATGTACGTGCAGACCGGCAACCTGGTGTTCATCTCGGGCCATATCGCCAAGAACAAAGATGGCAGCATCAACGCCGGCATCCTGGGCCGCGACAAGACCACGGCGGATGGCCAGGCCGCCGCACGCTCGGTCGCGATCGACCTGATCGGCACCCTGCAGGAAGCCGTGGGCGGCGACCTGAACCGCGTCAAGCGCATCGTCAAGCTGATGAGCCTGGTCGCTTCGACCCCGGATTACAACGAACAACACCTGGTCACCAATGGCGCCTCGGAACTGATCGGCGACGTGTTCGGCGATGCCGGCAAGCACGCGCGCTCGGCCTTCGGCGTCGCGTCGCTGCCGCGCGGCACCTGCGTCGAGATCGAAATGATCGTGGAAGTGGCATAAAGCCGTCGATAACGTGTCTACAACCGGCATTAATTTGTCGGTAAATCAATTACTGTTGTACCTCGCGCGGCTGACCCGGCTCTTTCGCCGACGTGAAGCCGCCAACGCGGCGTGTTTTATATAATGGCCCGGCACGACCGTGCACCTTCCTGTGAGACCAGTATGAAAATCGAAAACCCCAATCCCATCCAGTGGCAGTTCTCGGAACGCGCCCAGCAGCTGCAGAGCTCGTTCATCCGCGAGATCCTGAAGATCACCCAGCGTCCGGAGATCATCTCGTTCGCCGGTGGCCTGCCATCGCCAGCCACCTTCCCGGTCGAGCGCATGAAAGCCGCTTACGACAAGGTCCTGAGCGACAACGGCAAGGTCGCGCTGCAATATGGCCCGACCGATGGCTACGCGCCGCTGCGTGAGTGGATTGCCGGTTCGCTGTCGACCGAAGGTTCGACTATCCTGCCGGAACAGATCCTGATGACCTCGGGTTCGCAGCAGGCGCTCGACCTGCTGGGCAAAGTGCTGATCGACGAAGGCAGCCGCGTGCTGGTCGAGACCCCGAGCTACCTGGGCGCGCTGCAGGCGTTCTCGGTCTACCGTCCAGAATTCAAGTCGGTCGAGACGGACGAGCACGGCCTGGTGCCGTCGTCGCTGGAAGGCATCGCGCAAGGCGCGCGCATGCTGTACGCGCTGCCGAACTTCCAGAACCCGACCGGCCGTTCGCTGTCGGTCGAGCGCCGCCAGGAACTGGTGGAAACCTGCGCCCGCCTGGGCGTGCCGCTGATCGAGGACGATCCCTACGGCTCGCTGAGCTACAAGGGCGCGCCGAGCCCGAAGATGGTGGCCATGAACCCGGACGGCGTCATCTACATGGGCTCGTTCTCGAAGGTGCTGACCCCGGGCATCCGCCTGGGCTACGTCTGCGCCCCGCTGCCGCTGGTGCGCCGCCTCGAGCTGGCCAAGCAGGCGGCCGACCTGCACACCGCCCAGTTGACCCAGATGGTGGTGCACGAAGTCGTCAAGGACGGCTTCCTGGACCAGCACATCCCGACCATCCGCCAGCTGTACGGCGACCAGTGCCAGGTGATGCTGGACGCGATGCAGGAACACTTCCCGGCCGGCGTGAGCTGGACCAAGCCGGAAGGCGGCATGTTCATCTGGGTCACCCTGCCGCAGCAGGTCGATGCCATGAAACTGCTGGAACAGTCGCTGGCCGCGCGCGTCGCCTTCGTGCCGGGCGCGCCGTTCTACGCCAACGATCCGGCCACCAACACGCTGCGCCTGTCCTTCGTGACCGTGCCGCCTGAGCGCATTCGCGAAGGTATCGCCGTTCTCGGCAAGCTGATCGCCGGCATGCTGTAATCCCCAAAGGGGCCGCAAACGCGGTCCCTTTTTTTTCCCATCGACTATCAGTCGATACCGGTATCATTTCCTGCACAACGCCGGGCCAATGGCGGGTCGGTTGCGATAGTGCAACAATTGCACTAAGTCGTGGATTTTAGGCAAGGTTAATTGTCCAAAATCTGCGTGTAAAAGAGTATGATTTCTCGTCACTGATGAGGTCTGCCCGCCACCGATGATGCATCCTGCCCTAGCGCTCGCCGCACCGGCGCGCCAATCCGCGATTCTGATCGTCGACGACGCTCCCGACAGTCTCGGGCTGCTGCAGGACATGATGCGCCAGCAGGGCTACCAGACCTTCGTCGCCAGTTCCGGCAAGCGCGCGCTCGACATCGCCACCCGCGTCCAGCCCGACCTGATCCTGCTCGACGTCATCCTGCCCGACCTCGACGGCCTGGAAATCTGCCGCCGCCTGAAGCGCCAGCCCGACACCGCCCACATCCCCATCATCTTCGTCAGCGCCTGCGGCGAGACCGAGGACATCGTCGCCGGCTTCGACACCGGCGCGGCCGACTACATCGCCAAGCCGGTGCGCATGGCCGAGGTGTGCGCCCGCGTGCGCGCCCAGCTGCGCCTGCGCAGCAGCAGCGAAAGCCAGAAGCAGCAGGCCGAACGCCTGCAGCTGATCGTCGACGGCATGGACGAGGGCCTGATGCTGGTCGACTGCGAAGGCCGCGTGGTGTACGCCAATCCGGCTTGCGAACGTTTCCTGTCCCAGCCCAAGGAAGTGCTGGAAGGAGAACTGCTGGCCGACCTGGTCGAGCCGCCCGCCGCCTACGACTACGCCGACTATTTCGCCCACCCCCTCGATGCCGAAGCGACCGCGCGCTGCCGCGGCACGCGCGAGGTGCTGGTGCGCCAGTCGGACGGCACCATGCGTGCGATGGACCTGAGCCTGTCGCCGATGGCCGGCGGCGAGGCGCTGTTCGTCGCCCTGCTGCACGACATCACCCACCACAAGCAGTCCGAGACGGCGCTGCAGCGCGCCGCCCTGGTCGACCCGCTGACGCGCATCGCCAACCGCCGCCACTTCGACGCCTTCCTGGACAAGGAATGGCAGCGCGCCATCCGCAGCGGCCAGCCGCTGTCGCTGATCGTGCTCGACGTCGACCACTTCAAGGGCTACAACGACAGCCTGGGCCACGCCGCCGGCGACGCCTGCCTGCAGGCCATCGCCGAAGCGCTGCAATCGCACGCGATGCGCCCGACCGACCTCGCCGCGCGCTACGGCGGAGAAGAATTCGTGGTGCTGCTGGCCGATACCGGCGCCAGCGCGGCGGCGCGGCTGGGCGAAGCGATCCGCGCCCACATCGAGCGCCTGGCCATTCCGAACCCGCGCTCCGGGGAACCCGGCGTGGTGACGGTCAGCGTGGGCGTGGCCTGCATCGTGCCGACCCTGTTCGACGATATCCGTTCGTTCTTCATCTCGGCCGACCGCGCGATGTACGAGGCCAAGGCGCGCGGGCGCAACCAGGTGGTGGCGGCGCAGGCGGGGGCGGCGTGGGAGCAGGTGCGGGGCGGGATGGCGCACTGAGATGACGACGCGGTCCGCTTCCTGCAGCTGTGGCGCACTGACGGCGCAAGTCTCCGGCGAACCGCTGCGCATCTCGATCTGCCACTGCCTGAATTGCCAGCGCCGCAGCGGCAGCGTGTTCGCGGCGCAGGCCAGGTTTGCGCGCGATCAGGTAGTCATCTCCGGCACGTCGACCGGTTTCGCGCTGACGGGCGACGAAGGCTCGCGCGCGCATTTCCACTTCTGCCCTGTCTGCGGCGCGACCGTCTACTTCCAGACCGAAGGCGCCGAGGACACCATCGCCATCCCGATCGGCGCCTTCGCCGATCGCCTGTTCCCGGCGCCGACGGTCTCGGTGTACGAAGAACGCATGCACGCCTGGGTTGTTCCGCCGCCCGGCGCCGAACACATCCCCTGACGGATCAGGCCCCGCGCGGGTAGCCCGTGATCCGCGCGATGTCGCGATACATCGGCCGCAGTTGCCGATACATCCGCAGATACACGTCCCGATACAGGCGTTCGTAGATCGCCCGGTTGCCCGCAATCGGCTCGAACACCTTTCCCACCCGCGTCATGCCCGCGACCGCGCTCGCAAAATCCGTATACAGCCCAAGCCCCACGGCGGCATCGATCGCCGCCCCCAGCCCCGACGTCTCGTACACATGCGGCCGCGCCGTCGGCAGTCCGAAAATATCGGCCGTGAGCTGCATCGCCGCATCGCTCTGCGAGCCGCCGCCTGACACCCGCAGCTCGGTGATGCGCACGCCGCCGCGCCGCTCGATCCGCTCCTTCCCTTCGCGCAGCGCATACGCCAGCCCCTCCAGGATCGCGCGGTACACATGGGCGCGGGTGTGGACGTCGCCGAAGCCCACGATCGCCCCCTTGGCTTCGCGCCCCGGCAGGCGGATGCCCGGCGTCCAGTAAGGCTGCAGCATCAGCCCCATCGATCCCGGCGGCACGCTGCTGGCCAGTTCGTCGAACAGCCGCTCCGGCGCCACGTCTTCCAGCAGCGCGCGCGATTGCTCGTGGTGGCCGAACTGCTCCTTGAACCAGTTGACCATCCAGTAGCCGCGAACCACCTGCTGCTCGATGCTGTACGCATCCGGCAGCGCGCTCGGGTATGGCGGCACGAAGCGCACCGCCTCGATATAGCGCTGCGAGGTAATGTTGATGGTGGCCGTGGTGCCATAACTCAGGCACGCCACGTGCGGCGCACAGCAGCCGGCGCCGATCACCTCGCAGGCCTTGTCGGCGGCGGCAGCCAGCAGCGGCAAGCCCTCCGGGATGCCGGTGTCAAACGCCGCCTGCGCGGTGATGCTGCCCAGGCGCGCGCCGGGCGGCGCCAGCGCGGGCAGCATGGAGGGCTTCACGGCCAGCGCCTGCCACTGCCAGGCGCGCGGTCCGGCCCAGCGCCGGCGCCGGTAGTCGAAGGGAATGTAGGCCACCTGCGAGCCGCTCGAATCGATGAAGCTGCCGCCAAGGCGCCAGTTCAGGTAGCCCGACAGCAGCAGGAACTTGTCGGTGGCCTCCCAGACCTCGGGCTGGTGGGCGCGGATCCAGTTGATCTCGGCCTCGCCGACCAGGTGCCGCATCGTGCCGGCCACGCCCGCCACGCGAAAGGCCGCACGCCACAGGGGCCCAATCGGCGGGACTTCTTCGGTGCGGCGCTGGTCGAGCCAGGTGATTGCCGGCCGCAGCGGGCGGCCTTCGCGGTCGAGGTTGATCACGGTGCCGCGCTGGGCGGTGACGGCGACGCCGGCCAGGCGGGCGCGCTCGGCGCCGGGCTGCGTCCATAGCTGGCGGCAGGCCTGGCACAGCGCCTGCCAGTAGGCCTCGACGTCGTGCTCATGCCAGCCCGGCTGCGGCGAACGGTAGGCGTCCAGCGCCACCTGCGACCTGGCCAACAGTTCGCCGCGCAGGTCGAACAGCAAGGCGCGCACGCTCTGCGTGCCGTTGTCGATGGCCAGCAGCAGCGGATCGCGCGGACTGTCGGACATCGGGCCCGGTCAGGCGGCAGGTGGAACGCCGTACTGCTTGCGCCACTCGGCCAGGTAGCGCCGCTCCTGCGCTTCCCAGTGGGCGTCGTCCCAGCCGAGCTCCGGCTGGCACATGGCGCGGATGCGCGCCATCTGGTCGAGGCCGCCGTTAGGCAGCTGGATGCCGAGCCGGGTGCGGCGCAGCAGCAGGTCGTCCAGCTGGTAGACCGCCTCGGCGCGCGCGGCCCAGCGCAGCTCGGCCCACAGCGTCTGCGTGCCCGGGATGCATTCCAGCTCGCCCTTGCGCGCCGCCAGCAGCAGCGGCTTGGCCTGGGCGCCATAGCGCCCGGCCAGCCGGCGCAGCACGCCGGACGGCAGGTCGTGGCGCGCCGGCACCGCCACCCGCGCGAACACCGGGCCGCGCTCGGGGCGCAACTGCCAGCCGGGCAACTGCTGCGACACGTGGCGCAGCACGTCGAGGGCGATCGAACGGAAGGTGGTCAGCTTGCCTCCGGCCACCGACACCAGGCCCGGCTCCGACCACACGAAATGGTCGCGCTTCTCGGACGACGGCGCGCCATGCTGGCCGCCGTCGATCACCGGCCGCACGCCGGCGAAGGTGGCGACGACGTCCTGGTCGCTCAAGCCCAGCTGCGGGAACTGGGCATGCAGGGCCGCCATCAGGTAGTCGAATTCATGGCGGGTGATGCGCGCCTCGGTGTTCACCCCTTCCTCGTGGTCGACGTCGGTGGTGCCGACCAGGGTCACGCCCTCCCACGGGAAGGCGAATACCGGGCGGCTGTCGGCCGGATGCAGCAGGCTGACCGCCTGCGCCAGCGGCAGGCGCCAGGCCGGCAGCACCAGGTGGCTGCCGCGCAGCGGCCGCAGGCGCGGCGCGCGATCGGGCTTATTGCAGGCTCCCTTGCCGCCTGCCGCGCCGCCAAGCAGGTCGGACCAGGCGCCGGTGGCATTAATGACCACCCGGGCGCGCACCGCCGTCTCGGCCTTGCTGCGTTCGTCGCGCAGCATGGCGCCGTGCACCTTGCCGCCGTCGCGCACCAGCGACTGTACGGTCACGTAGTTGCAGGCGACCGCGCCGTGGGCGCGTGCCTCGTCGATCACGCGCAGCACCAGGCGCGCGTCGTCGGTCTTGGCGTCGGTGTAGCGGATGCCGCCGGCCAGGTTGGCGTCTCCGATATTCGGCGCCAGCATGCGGAACGATTCCGGGCGCTCCCAGTGCGGTTCGCGCCGGCCGGCCAGCATGTCGTACACGCGCAGCATGGCGAGAAAGCCCAGCCGCCGCTTGACGTCGGTGCCGTGGTCGGCGAAGGCGAAGCCCTGTGGCTCGACCAGTCCGGGCGCGGCGCGCAGCAGCGATTCGCGCTCGCGCACCGCGTCGCGGGTCAGGCGCAGGTTGCCGGAAGCCAGGTAGCGCAGGCCGCCGTGCACCAGCTTCGACGAGCGGCTCGAGGTGCCCCAGGCGAAGTCCTTCTGCTCGACCAGCAGCGTCTTGAGGCCGCGCCGCGCGGCTTCGAGCAGGATGCCGGCGCCGGTGATGCCGCCACCGATCACCAGCAAGTCCCAGTCGCGTCCCGGCGGAAAGACGTTGACCTGCTTCATGGCGTCACCAGCTTGCCCGGGTTCATCCTGCACTCGGGGTCGAAGTGGCGGAACAGCGCGCCCATCGCGCCCAGTCCCAGCTCGCCCTTCTCGGCCGCCAGCCACGGCGCGTGATCGACGCCCACGCCGTGCTGGTGGCTGATGGTGCCGCCGCAGCCGACGATCGCGCTCGAGACCCGGTCCTTCAGCTGCCGCCAGCGCGCCAGGTCGGCCTGGTAGTCGCCCGCCAACCGGTAGACGAAGGTCGAATACACGCTGGCGCCCTGCGGATACAGGTGCGACAGGTGGGTATAGGCGTGCACGCGCTCGCCAAAGGCTTCCAGCGCGGCCGCCGCGGCCTGCTCGATCGCCGTCACCGCCTGCGTCACGTGCGGCCAGTCGAGCGCCGTCTCCACCGTGTCGATCGCATAGCCCTGCTCCCAGGCGGCATTGCGCAGGTAGACGCTGCGGAAGCGGTTGCGGCGCCAGCGCTCGCCCAGCGCGCGCCCGACGTGCACGCCGTGCAGGCGCCGCGCAAGGGCCAGCGCCGCGCGCACCGCCTCGCGCGCCTGGCCCCTGGCGCCGCTGGCGCCGCTGGCGCCGACCAGCAGCATGCATTTGGACTGGCCGCAGCCGCGCCAGCCGAGGTAGCGCTCCAGCAGCGCCACCTGGCGCGCGTGGCCGGCCAGCGCCAGCATGGTGCGCGTCTCGCTCGCGTTCGACAGGCGCAGCATCGACAGTCCCAGGCGCGCCTGGGCCAGCGTCCGTGCCGCCTGCACCGCCTGCTCCCAGTCGGGGAAGAACAGCGCGTGGAAGGCTTCGTGCTCGGGCAGGCGGTTGATGCGCACCGCGGCGTGGGTCAGCACGCCCATGCGGCCCTCGGAACCGAGCACCATCTCGCGCAGGTCGATGCCGCTGCTCGAGGCCGGGAAGGTCGGGATGTCGAGGGTGCCGGACGGCGTCTCGATGCGCCCACCCGCGAACATCTGCTCGATGCGGCCGTAGCGCAGCGACTGCTGCCCCGACGAGCGGGTGGCGATCCAGCCGCCGAGCGTGGAGTATTCGAACGACTGCGGATAGTGGCCCAGGGTATAGCCGTGGGCGCGCAGCTGGGCTTCGAGATCGGCGCCGGACACGCCGGCGCCGAAGCAGGCCAGCTGGGCCTCGCGGTCGAGCGAGATCATGGCGCGCATGCGGCCCATGTCGATGGAAAGGCTCGGGCGCAGGCCGCCGTTGGAGCTGTGGCCCACGTCGAGATGGCCGGCCACGCTGGTGCCGCCGCCGTAGGGGATGACCACCGCATCGTGGCGGGCCGCGAAGGCCAGCAGCTCGCGCACCTGGGCGCCGGATTCGGGAAAGGCCACGCCGTCGGGCACATTGCCAAGGCGGCCGTGGCGCAGGCGCAGCCAGTCCGGCAGGCTCTGGCCGTGGGCGTGGCGCGCGCGCGTGGCGCTGCCGGCGTCGATCAGCGGATGGGGCGGCAGGCGGCCAGGGGGCAGTCCGGCGCAGGCTTGTTCGAAGGTCGCGTCCTGCGGAGCCGTCCCCCGGCCCAGCCGTGCGCCGAGGAAGGCTCTGGCCTCCCCTTCCAGCTGCACCGTAATCGACTCGTCACCCCAACCGTTCCAACGCCGCATCAATGACTTTCCGTTATACTTCGAGTTGTTCTTTTTGCCACCTCAAGTAGCACATTAAAGTCGGTCCCGCCAACCGTATTGCGCTTTCATGACACAGCCTTGCTCAATCACGCCACTGCCGCCCGATGACGCGCGCGTGACCGGTTCCTACCTGCAGCCGCTGCTGGAAACCGCCCTCGAGCGCGGGCTTACCCTTCCCGCATTGGCCGAGGCCGCCGGCCTGGCCCCGGACGCACTGGATCCGCTGCCCGAGAGCCTGCCCGCACGACGCTACATCGGCTTGCTCGAAGCCGGCGCGCGCCTGGCGAACGATCCCTTCTTCGGCCTGCACGTGGGCGAGAAAGCGCGCCCCGCCACCTATAGCGCCTACGGCATGCTGCTGCTGGCCTGCAGCAGCTTCGGCCATGCGCTGGAACTGACCCAGCGCTACGAATCGCTGGCCCACGACCTGGGCCGCAGCCAGGTGGGACTCGACGGCGCCCGGGCGCATTACGAATGGATCAGCCACTACCCCGACGCCACCCGGCACCTGGTGGAAAGCGTGTTCGCGGGCATCCGCGTGTTCGGCAGCTGGCTGGCCGGGCGGCCCCTGATGCCGCTGGCGCTGCGCGTCCGGCATGCCGAACCGGGCCACGGCAGCGCCGAATACCTGCGCGTGCTGGGCATCGCGCCGGAGTTCGGCGCGCCCCTCAACTGCGCCGCCGTCGATGCCGCCCTGCTGGCGATGCCGGTACCGAACGCCGACACCAGCCTGTACCCGCTCCTGCTGCATCACGCCGAACGGCTGCTCGAAGAACGCGCGGCCCGGGTCGACCCGATCGTGGCGCGCGTGCGGGCCGCGCTGCTGCCGCGCCTGACCAGCGGCGAGGCGCGGCTGGCGCCGGTGGCGGCCGAGCTGGGACTGTCGACGCGCACCCTCCAGCGCAAGCTGGCCGACGCCGGTTCGAGCTTCCAGCAGGTGCTCGATGCGGTGCGCTACGGCCTGGCCCAGGATTACCTGCGCCGGCGCGAGCTGGGCCTGGTCGACATCGCCTTCCTGCTCGGCTTCCAGGAACAGAGCGCGTTCACGCACGCGTTTCGCGAATGGAGCGGGATGAATCCGGGGGCATGGCGCGAACAGGCGGCCTGAATCGACTAGACCGGAAATGGTTTAGCTGCAACAATTCACGAATGAGTATCATTTACCGATTCCAGGCATGGCTGCGTGCGACGCTTCTCGTACTATCGTGCGCCGTCGCGCCGGCCGCCCTCGCCCTCGATCCGACCATCGCGCTGGACGGCTATCGCCATGAGCGCTGGGGCGAGCTGGAAGGCGCGCCGCGCTACGTCGATGCGCTGGCGCGCAGCCAGGACGGTTGGCTGTGGGTCGGCAGCCGCTACGCCGGCCTGCTGCGCTTCGACGGACTGCGCTTCCTGCCGTTCGAAACGGGCGACGGCAGCCGCCTGCAGAACACCAGCATCAGCGCGCTGCGGCCGGGACCGGACGGCGAGCTGTGGATCGGCCACGGCAATGGCGGCCTGAGCGTGCTGCGCAAGGGGCGCTACCGGCACCTGCTCACGCCCGAGCAGAGCGGCAGCGTATTCGCGATCTCCCTTGGCGCCGATGGCGCACCCTGGATCGCCAGCTGGCGCGGCCTGTTCCGGGTCGACGGCGACCGCGTCGTGCGCATCGGCCCGGAACTCGGCTACGACGGCGCCCGCGCCGAATACGTGCTGGCCGACGGCGCCGGCCGGGTCTGGGCCACCGACGGCGCAGCGCTCTACCTGCGCGAGGCCGGTGCGACGCGGTTCCGATCGGTGCGCCCGGTGCGCGGCGATGCGATGCTGCTCGAGGGGCAGGACGGCAGCATATGGCTGGTGCTCGGCAAAGAGTTCGAGCGGGTGGCGCCGCCCTCGCCGCGCCGCGTGCCTGCCCCGCCGGGCAGCGCCAACACCTACCAGTCGCTGTTCGACCGCGACGGCAACCTCTGGTCCGGCAACTGCCCGGTGGGCGTGTGCGTGCTGCGCCCGGCCGGCTGGCAGCGCGGCGAGCGTTTCACGCCGGTCAGCGCCGCCGAGCGGCTCGACCAGCCGTGGCAGATGACCAGCCTGTCGGTGCTGGCGCTGATGGAAGACGGCGACGGCAGCATCTGGATCGGCACGCCCTCGGGGCTGGAGCGGCTGCGCGATCATGCCGTGCACATGGTGCCGGAACTGCTCGACCGCGGCGTGTCGCACCCCGCCCTGCACCCGGATGGCGGGATCGTCGCGGCGCGGGCCCAGCGGCTGGACGATACGGCCGGCCTGGTGCGCATCGAGAACGGCAGGACGCGCAACTTGCCCGACCCCATCGCCACCCGCGTGCTCGACCGCGCGCCTGACGGCACGCTGGTGCTCGGCGGCCAGCACGGCATCGAGCGGCATGGCCGCGCAGGCGTCGAGCGCATTCCGCTGCCGCCTGCCGTCAGCGCAGCCGCCGACAGCATCCGGCTCCGAAGCCTCGCGGCCGGCAACGACGAGATCTGGCTCTGGACTGGGCGACTCGGCGCCTGGCATTACCGCGACCGCGCCTGGACCAGGCCGCCGATCAAGGAAGACCACCCGCAGGAAGTGGCGTTCGATGCCGCAGGCCGCAGCTACCTGGGCCTGCGCGGTAACCGCCTGCGCATCGTCGACGGCGATGCGATGCGCGAGTACGGCGCCGCGGACGGGCTGGAGGTCGGCAAGTTCAGCCTCATCGTGCCGGGCCAGCCCTTGCTGGTGTCCGGCGAGGACGGCATGCAGCTCCTGCAAGGCGGCCGCTTCCGGCGCCTCGCCGTGGCGGTGCCGGACGGCATCGGCGCAGCCAGCGGCATCGTCACCGACGCCGACGGCGTGCGCTGGATCAACGCCGAACGCGGCATCTACCGCGTCACGCCCGAAGACTGGACGCGCTCGATAAACGCCCCCGGCATCGCGCTGCGCGGCCGGCTGTTCGATGCCGCCGATGGCTACCTGGGCGGCGGCGTATCGCGCATGCTGGCGCGCACGGCCGCGCTGGCCAGCGACGGCACGCTGTGGTTCGCGGGTGAGCGCGGCCTGGCCTGGATCGATCCGCGCAAGACTTCGGCCAATCCGGCGACGCCCGCGGTCGAGGTGCTGGCCGTCTCGAGCGGTGCGCGCCAGTATGGCGCCGGCACTGGCATGGAACTTGACCAGGGCACCGAGAACGTCCAGATCGACTACACGGCGCCCAGCCTGCGCATGCCGCAAAAAGTGCGCTTCCGCTATCGCCTGGCCGGCGCCCAGGAGTGGGAAGAAGCCGGCACACGGCGCAGCGCCTTCTTCCAGCGGCTGCGACCTGGAATGCATACCTTCGAAGCGATGGCCATCAATGAGAGCGGCGTCGCGGGCCCGGTCACGACCCTGACCTTCCATATCCCGCCGCGCTGGTTCCAGACCTGGTGGTTCTTCGCAGCCTGCGTGCTGGCGTGCACGGCAGTGGGTGCGTGGGCCTACCGGCTGCGCACCCGCCGGCTGGCCGAGCGCATCGAAGGCGAGCTGATGGCGCGCATGCGCGAGCGCGAATCGATCGCCCGCTCGCTGCACGACACCTTCCTGCAAGGCGTGCAGGGGATGCTGCTGCGGATGCACTCAGTGCTCACAGGGCTGCCGGCCGACAGCCCGGTGCGCGCCGAGTTCGAGCGTGTGCTGGAGAGCGCCGAACAGGTGCTGGAAGAAGGCCGCGACGAAGTCCAGGGCCTGCGCCAGGGCTTCGCCAATGTTGACGCATTCTGGCAGGGCTTGCTGCGCGACGTGGACCTGATTCTCCCGGGCGGCAGCGGGCGCCTGGCCCTGTCGGCGCCGCCGGGCGCGGTCGAACGGATGCCGGTGCGCCTGCGCCGCGACGTGCATGCGATCGTGCGCGAAGCGCTGGTCAACGCGCTGCGGCACACGCCCGGGGCCGTCCGGCTCAGCGCCGACACCAGCCAGCGCGCTCTGGCGCTGACCGTCAGCGACGATGGCGCGGGCGGATGCGCGAAGGACAAGCCCGGCCACTTCGGCCTGCAAGGCATGCGCGAGCGCGCCACCCAGATCGGCGCCCGGCTGCGCATCGACAGCGGTCCGGCCGGCACCCGGGTCACGCTGGCGATTCCGGTCGAACCCGATCAGGCGGTACAATCGCGCCCTGCCCTTTCCACCTCAACAGAAGAAACTCCATGACCCCAGCCATGACCGGCTACCTGTGGTGCGCGCTGGCGGCGCTCGCCAGCGCGGCCGCCACCTTCCTCATCAAACTGTCGAACCAGCACGGCGTCGACTGGAACCTGGTGCGCCTCGCCTTCCTCGGCGGCGCCGGCGCCACCTATGCGCTCGGCTTCGTGTGCTATTCCGTGGCCCTGCAAAAGCTGGACATGAGCCTGGCCTACCCGGTGATGACCGGCGTGGCGATGCTGGCGGTGGCGGCGATCGGCGTGGCCGCGCTCAACGAACCGCTCAGCGTCAGCAAGATCGCCGGCATGGTGCTGATCGTGGCCGGCGCCTTCGCGCTGGTGCGCTAGGAGCTTTTCTTCTCGCGCAGGCCGACGCACACCGCGAACGGCACCAGGAACGGATACAGGCCCCAGACCAGGCGGCCTTCCACGCGCACGCTCAGCGCCGCATACAGCTGGGGCAAGGCCATCAGCAGCAGCAGGCTGGCCAGCGGTCGCAGCGGGGCCGGGGCGAAGCGCCAGCCGACGATGGCCAGCGGCACCACCAGGAAGGCCGTCCCGGCGATCGAGGCCAGCGAACGCACGTCGCGCAGCGCCGCCAGCACCGTCCCGAAATTGGGCTGCCAGGTATAGCTGGGCAGGCCGGTGATGATGTACCAGCGCACCAGCACCATCCAGCCGCCGGCGGCGGCCAGGAACGCCAGCCCCGGCAGCACGGCGATGCGGCGCGTCGCAAGCAGCCACACGAGCAGCAGGACGCTCTCTTCGCGGATCGCCGAGCCGGCCAGGCCGGCCACGGCGGCCAACCAGGGCTGGCCGGACAGCACCGCCAGCACGAAGGCGGCGCGGGCACAGATCGAGCCCGGGTCGACCAGCAGGTAGGGCGCATACCAGAAGGTCGGCAGCGACACGATCATCAGCAGGCCGGCCGCGATGGCGCGCCTGTGGCCCAGGCCCGCGCGCAGGACTGCGGCCGACATGCAGCAGGCGCCGGCGACCACCAGGACCCAGTTCAGGAAGGCGAAGCCGTTGCGCAAATCGCCCGGCATGGCGGATGCGATGGCCGGCACCAGCAGGCGATACGGGAAAGGCGCCCGCAGCCCGCTCGCCGCGAGCTCGCCGCGCAGGTAGCGCGCGGTATCGTAATAAGCCTGGGAATCCTCGACCGTGCCGCCCCAGCGCCAGCACATGACGGCATAGGCCAGGATCGCGAAAGAGACCGCCAGCAGCGGCCAATTGAGGCGCGCGGCGGCTGCGGCGCGCGAAAACGATGCATCGTGCATAAAAGACAAGTGGCGCAAATTGGGATCATACATGGATGCACCCCGGCCTGCACCCCGGCCACCGAGATTGACGCAGGATCAGGCGTCGTGCCGCCCCAGCATGCGCACGGCGTCGTCGACCACCGGCACGATCGCCAGCACGCACAGGAAGGTGGCCAGCGGCACCGTGGACAGGTAACCCAGGTGCTTGAAGCCCAGTGCCCCCACCACGCCGCCCAGGCAGAACGCGCCCAGCAGCGACAGCATCAGCAGCAGGCGCCCGAGGTTGGCCGTGACCTTCGGCTGGCGCAGCGGGCCGTCGGCGTTCCAGTAGGCCATCTTGCCCAGCTCGATGCCGATGTCGGTCACGATGCCGGTCATGTGGGTGGTGCGGATCTCGGCATGCGAGACCTTGGTGATGACGGCGTTCTGCAGCCCCATCATGAAGCACAGCAGCATCACGGTCAGCGGAATGAAGAAGGCGTCGATTCCGGCCAGCCGCGCGCCGAGAATGCCGAACACCAGCAGGAGCACGGCTTCAAGCAACAGGGGCAGCGCGAAGCCGCTATGGAGGCCTCGGCGCCGGATGTAGTTGACGAGGATGGCGGTGCAGGCCGCGCCGAGCAGGAAGCTGAGCAGCGCGCCAAGCGCGGCCAGCACCAGGTCGGTGTCGCCCAGCACCAGGTGGTCGGCCGCGCTGGAGACGATGCCGGTCATGTGCGAGGTGTATTCGCGCACCGCGAGAAAGCCGCCGGCATTGATCGCGCCGGCCACGAATGCCAGCGCCACGCCGAGGTGGCGGTTGGCGCCGGGGGTGCGTTCATGTCCTGTCAGGCTGCGCGCATAACTGATCGGCACGGCGGATGGCTCTCCGGGTGAAATCGCTGGTCGGTATGTGGTTAATGTTACCGCAAATCACTTGCCGTACGCTCGAACGTTCTTCCATTCATAGAGCTATAATAAAAAATTATCGAAAAGCGCACACCGCTGTGCGCCCAAGACTGCCGTGAATCCCCATCTCGACAAGCTCCATCCTTACCCGTTCGAAAAGCTGCGCCAGCTGTTTGCCGGCGTCACCCCGAACCCGGCCTATTCCGCGATCAGCCTGGGCATCGGCGAACCGAAGCATCCGACGCCGGCCTTCATCGAAAAGGCGCTGACGCATTCGGTGGCCGGCCTGGCCAACTATCCGAGCACGGTGGGCGGCGAGCCCCTGCGCGCGGCCATCGCCGGCTGGCTGGAGCGCCGCTACGGCATCCCGGCGCTGGACCCGGCCACCATGGTGCTGCCAGTGAACGGTTCGCGCGAGGCGCTGTTCGCGATCGCCCAGTGCATGATCGACGCCTCCAAGCCGGATGCGCTGGCGATGTGCCCGAATCCGTTCTATCAGATCTACGAAGGCGCGGCCTACCTGGCCGGCGTCACGCCGTACTTCGTCAATTCGGAACCGGCGCGCAATTTCGCGCCCGATTACGGCAGCGTGCCGGAAGATGTGTGGCCGCGCGTGCAGCTGCTGTATGTGTGCTCGCCGGGCAACCCGACCGGGGCCACCTTGGGCCTGGACGACTGGCGCCAGCTGTTCGAGCTGGCCGACCGCTGGGGCTTCCTGATCGCGGCCGACGAATGCTATTCCGAGATCTATACCGGCTCGGCGCCGCCGCTGGGCGCGCTGGAAGCGGCGCACCAGCTGGGCAGGAGTGGCGGCGATCAACCGTACCGCAACCTGATCGTGTTCTCGAGCCTGTCGAAGCGCTCGAACGTGCCGGGCATGCGCTCCGGCTTCGTGGCCGGCGACCCGGTCGCGATGAAAAAATTCCTGCTCTACCGCACCTACTGCGGCGGCGCGATGTCGCCGCCGGTGCAGGCGGCCTCGATCGCGGCCTGGAACGACGAGCAGCACGTGATTGAGAACCGCGCGCTGTACAAGGAAAAGTTCGCCCTCATCACCCCGCTGCTCAAGGGCGTGATGGACGTCGAGCTGCCCGACGCCGGCTTCTACCTGTGGGCCGACGTGCGCCGCACCGGCCTGTCGGACCTTGAGTTCGCACGCCGCCTGTACGCCGACTATAATGTGACGGTCCTCCCGGGCAGCTACCTGGCGCGCGAAGCGCACGGCCAGAATCCGGGGCGCGACCGTATTCGCATGGCCCTGGTGGCCGGCGTCGACGAAGGACTGGAAGCGGCCAACCGCATCGTTCAGTTCTGCCAGGGCCTCAAGTAACGGCCCCACGAATACCTGTTTTTCATTTCAACCAAGACCAGCATCATGACCCAACAACTGCAAACCATCATCGACACCGCCTGGGAACAGCGCGCAGAGATCAGCCCGAACAGCGCCAGCGCCGAAGTGCGCGACGCCGTCGCCCACGTCCTTGCCGGCCTCGATGACGGCAGCCTGCGCGTGGCGCAGAAGGACACCGGCACCTGGGTCGTGAACCAGTGGATCAAGAAAGCCGTGCTGCTGTCGTTCCGCCTCGAGAACAACGTGCCGGTCGCTTCCGGCGACATCCAGTTCTACGATAAAGTCCCGACCAAGTTCGCCGGCTACACCCCAGAAGATTTTGCGCGCGGCGGTTTCCGCGTGGTGCCGCCGGCCGTCGCCCGCCGCGGCAGCTTCATCGGCAAGAACGTGGTGCTGATGCCGTCCTACGTCAACATCGGCGCCTACGTCGATGAAGGCACGATGGTCGACACCTGGGCCACCGTCGGCTCCTGCGCCCAGATCGGCAAGAACGTCCACCTGTCGGGCGGCGTCGGCATCGGCGGCGTGCTGGAACCGATGCAGGCGAATCCGACCATCATCGAAGACAACTGCTTCATCGGCGCCCGTTCGGAAATCGTCGAAGGCGTGATCGTCGAAGAGAACTCGGTGATCTCGATGGGCGTGTACATCGGCCAGTCGACCAAGATCTACAACCGCGAAACCGGCGAAGTGACCTATGGCCGCGTGCCGTCGGGTTCGGTCGTGGTGTCGGGCAGCCTGCCGTCCGCCGACGGCAAGTACAGCCTGTACTGCGCGGTGATCGTCAAGCGCGTGGATGCGCAGACGCGTTCGAAGACCGGGATCAACGAGCTGCTGCGCGGCGTGTAATTTTCGCGAGAGCTGTACGGCTGGTTGAACGCGTGGAAAGCAGAGCCTTCTACCCTACGGCCAACACGTAGGGTGGACGGGTCCTCCCGTTCACGCGTCCAACCAGCCCCGAAATACCCGAAACAAACGGAGACGATGCGATGGCCATGGACCGCCTGTTCCAGCTGATGAAAGAGAAGAACGCTTCCGACATGTTCTTCGCCGTGAACTCCCCGGTGCACATCAAGATCAACGGCGCGCTCATCCCCATCAACCAGCATCGTCTCGAACCCGAGAACATCCTGTCCCTGCTGTCCGAGGTCGCCACGCCGGAACAGCTGCTCGAACTCGAGCGCGACAACGAACTGAACATGGGCGTGTCGGTCCCCAACCTGGGGCGCTTTCGCCTGTCGGCATTCCGCCAGCGCGGCTCGATCTCGGCCGTGTTCCGCTTCGTGCCGGCCGACATCCCGCCGCTGGGCGGGCTCGGGCTGCCGCCCGTGCTGTCCGAGCTGATCATGGAAAAGCGCGGCCTGCTGCTGGTGGTCGGCGCCACCGGCTCCGGCAAGTCGACCACCATCGCCGCCATGCTCGACCATCGCAACGAACAGCGCACCGGCCACATCCTGACGCTCGAAGACCCGATCGAATACCTTTTCAAGAACAAGAAGTCGATCGTCAACCAGCGCGAGATCGGCAGCGACGCCAGCAGCTTCGGCATCGCGCTGAAGAACTCGATGCGCCAGGCGCCCGACTGCATCCTGATCGGCGAGATCCGCGACCGCGAGACGATGGCCGCGGCGCTGGCCTATGCCCAGTCGGGCCACCTGGTGCTGGCCACGCTGCACGCCAACAACAGCTACAACGCGCTGAACCGCATCATCAGCTTCTACCCGATGGAAAACCGCGCCGCCCTGCTGCAAGACCTGGCCTCGAGCGTCAAGGCCATCGTCTCGCAGCGGCTGGTGAAGTCCGCCGCCGGCGGCGCGCGCCAGGCGGCGGTCGAAGTGATGCTCAATACCCGCTACATCGCCGACCTGATCGAAAAAGGCGAGATCGGCCAGATCAAGGAAGCGATGGACAAGAGCCTGTCGCCCGGCTCGCAATCGTTCGAAGGCGCGCTGTTCAAGCTGGTCAAGGACGGCCTGGTGACCCAGGACGAGGCGCTGGCCAATGCCGACTCGGCCACCAACCTGCTCTGGCTGCTCAACAATGGGCCGGAGAGCCAGGTCCAGCAGACGCAAGAGCAGGAGCGGGAGAAACCCGCGGCCCCGCAGGGCGCCTCGTTCACCGAGTTCACGCTCAATTCCTGATTCAAAGTCCGATGCACCAGGCGGCGCGCCTGTCCGCCTCATCTGTGTACAATCGGCCGAAGCACCTTGTGCGCCGCCGCGCGCATACACTATCCTCACGCCTTTTCGAACGACCACGCCGCCTCGGCGGCCATGATTGCCCATGACTACGACTCTCTACGGAATTCCCAACTGCGACACCGTCAAGAAGGCCCGCACCTGGCTGGCGGACAACGGCCACGATTTCACCTTCCATGACTTCAAGAAACAAGGCCTGACCCGCGAGCTGGTGCAGGGCTGGCTGAAGGATGTCGATTGGGAAACCCTGGTCAACCGCAAAGGGATGACCTGGCGCAACCTGCCCGACGAGCGCAAGGCGCAGATCACTGACGCGGACGCCGCGACCGAGCTGATGCTGGAAAACCCGTCCGTCATCAAGCGCCCGGTCCTGCAAGGCGTCGGCCCGGTCTCGGTCGGCTTCTCGAACGACGCCTACACCAGCAAGTTCGCGAGCGCCAAGTGAAGCCGTCCCGCACCCTGCTGCTGACCGAAGAGCTGATCGCGCTCGATTCGATCACGCCGCACGACAAGGGTTGCCAGCAGCGCCTGATCGAGCTGCTGGCGCCGCTGGGCTTTCGCTGCGAGACCATCGAGTCGAACGGCGTGACCAATCTGTGGGCGCGCAAGGGGACCGAGGCGCCGGTGTTCGTGTTCGCCGGCCATACCGACGTGGTCCCGGCCGGCCCGCTGCACCACTGGGAATCAAGCCCCTTCGTGCCGACCCAGCGCGACGGCAAGCTGTATGGACGCGGCGCCTCGGACATGAAAACCTCGATCGCGGCCATGGTGATCGCCTGCGAGGAATTCATCGCCGACCACCCCGACCACCGGGGCTCGATCGCCTTCCTGGTCACCAGCGACGAGGAAGGCCCGGCCGTCGACGGCACCGCGGTCGTGGTCGACCTGCTGGAAGAGCGCGGCGAGACGCTCGACTACTGCCTGGTCGGCGAACCGACCTCGAACCACGTGCTGGGCGACACGATCAAGAACGGCCGCCGCGGTTCGCTGTCGGGCCACCTGGTCATCAAGGGCATCCAGGGCCATATCGCCTATCCGCAGCTGGCGCGCAACCCGATCCACCAGGCCGCGCCGGCGCTGGCCGAGCTGACGCTTGAAGCCTGGGACGAAGGCAACGAGTACTATGCGCCGACCAGCTGGCAGATCTCGAACATGGCGGCCGGCACCGGCGCCACCAACGTGATCCCGGGCCAGTTGACGATCGACTTCAACTTCCGCTTCTCGACCGCCAGCACCGCCGAGGGCCTGGAAGCGCGCGTGCACGCCATCCTCGACCGCCACGGCCTGGATTACGACCTGGAGTGGACCCTGTCGGGCCAGCCTTTCCTGACCGAGAAAGGCACGCTGTCGGACACCATCTGCGGCGCCATCAAGGAAGAGCTGGGCGTGCAGGCCGAACTGTCGACCACCGGCGGGACCTCGGACGGCCGCTTCATCGCCCGCATCTGTCCCCAGGTGATAGAATTCGGGCCACCGAACGCCAGCATCCACAAGATCGATGAACACATCGAGCTGCGCTACATCGATCCCCTGAAGAATATCTACCGCCGCACGCTCGAACGCCTGCTGGCTGCCTGACCGGGGCGCTGAACCAACACGAGAACAAGACCATGACCAACACCACCTTCAGTACGCCGCGCGACCTGCTGCGCTACGCCGTCACCCGC
Source organism: Massilia oculi (assembly GCF_017582745.1). GTDB lineage: Bacteria > Pseudomonadota > Gammaproteobacteria > Burkholderiales > Burkholderiaceae_D > Telluria > Telluria oculi_A. Next base: position 171,248 of record NZ_JAFVIM010000004.1, on the reverse strand, counting down.
TTCAACGGCGCAAAGCTGTTCTTCGGCCACGGCAGCGCCGAGGCCTTCGACGAAGCCGCCTACCTTATCCTGCACACCCTGAAACTGCCGCTGGACCGCCTCGAGCCCTTCCTCGACGCCAAACTGCTGCCAGACGAAGTGCTGCAGGTGCTGGCCGTGATCGAGCGCCGCGTCACCGAGCGCGTGCCGGCCGCCTACATCACCAAGGAAGCCTGGCTGGGCGAGTACCGCTTCTACGTCGACGAGCGCGTGCTGGTGCCGCGCTCCTTCATCGCCGAGCTGATCCCGCAGCAGTTCAGCCCATGGCTGACCGATCCGGAAGGCGTCGAGAACGTGCTCGAACTGTGCACCGGCAGCGGCTGCCTGGCGATCATGGCGGCCGACATCTTCGAGAATGCCGTCGTCGATGCGGTCGACATCTCGAAGGACGCGCTGGCCGTGGCCGAGCACAACATCCGCGAATACAAGCTGGAAGGCCGCGTCAACCCGATCGAGTCCGACCTGTACGAGAACGTGCCGTTCAAGAAGTATGACCTGATCATCACCAACCCGCCGTACGTGAACTCGGAATCGATGCGCACCCTGCCGCCGGAATACCTGAACGAGCCGCAGATCGCGCTGGCCGGCGGCGAAGACGGCATGGACCTGGTGCGCAAGATCATCGCCGGCGCCGCCGAGCGCCTGACGCCGGACGGCATCCTGGTGGTCGAGATCGGCAACGAGCGCGAGTTCGCCGAAGCCGCCTTCGGCCACCTGGGCCTGACCTGGCTGACCACCAGCATCGGCGACGATGCGGTGTTCCTGCTGACGGCCGAGCAGCTGCAGACCGCGCAGTAAAATACGCGATTCGCCGGCGCTGATCGATTGCGCCGGCGCTGAAACGTCGTCCCCGCGAAGGCGGGGACCCAAGTTTTCGAGAGTGGCCATTACATCAAACGTAGCGGCAACGCATGCTTACTTGGGTCCCCGCCTCCGCGGGGACGACGTGCATGAGCAAACATTGAAGCAGCACCCGTTCGACTAAGCAGACAAACTCCCATGATCCGTATCCAGAACGTCAGCCTGATGCGCGGCACCAAGCCGCTGCTCGTCGACGCCGACCTGACCCTCAACCCGGGCGACAAGATCGGCCTGATCGGCGCCAACGGCGCCGGCAAATCAAGCCTGTTCGGCCTGCTGCGCAACGAGCTGCATCCGGACCAGGGGCAGATCGACTTCCCCGCCAAGTGGCGCATGGCCTATGTGGCGCAAGAGACCCCACCGCTCGAGCGCGCCGCGCTCGACTACGCGATCGACGGCGACGTCGGCCTGCGTAAGCTCCAGGCCGAACTGGAAGAGCTGGAGTCACACCCCGATGCCGACGCCCACGGCATGCGCCTGGGCGAGCTGCATGCGGCGCTGGCCGACGCCGACGCCTACACCGTGCAATCGCGCGGCGAACAGCTGCTGCTGGGCCTGGGCTTCTCGCTGGCCCAGATGAACCAGCCGGTGGCCAGCTTCTCGGGCGGCTGGCGCATGCGCCTGAACCTGGCGCAGGCGCTGATGTGCCCTTCCGACCTGCTGCTGCTCGACGAACCGACCAACCACCTGGACCTGGACGCGATCATCTGGCTCGAGGACTGGCTCAAGCGCTATCCCGGCACCCTGATCATCATCTCGCACGACCGCGACTTCCTGGACGAGATCGTGAACGTGGTGGTGCACATCGACGACCGCAAGCTGAAGCGCTACAGCGGCAACTATTCGGCCTTCGAGCGCCAGCGCGCCGCGCAGATGGTGCTGCAGGCCTCGGCCATCGAGAAGCAGCAGCGCCAGCGTGCCCACCTCGAATCCTTCATCAACCGCTTCAAGGCGCAGGCCACCAAGGCGCGCCAGGCCCAGAGCCGGATCAAGGCGCTCTCGAAGATGGAAGAGCTGGCGCCGCTGCGCGCCGCCGCCGAATTCTCGTTCGAGTTCCGCGAGCCGCTGGCGGCCCCGAACCCGCTGCTGGTGCTGGAAGGCGTCGACGCCGGCTACCCGCTGCTCGACGCCCATGGCGACAAGGTCGGCGCGAAGACCATCGTCAACCACATCGACTTCTCGCTGCAGATCGGCCAGCGCATCGGCCTGCTGGGCGTGAACGGCGCCGGCAAGTCGACCCTGATCAAGACCGTCGCCGGCGAACTGGCGCCGCTCACCGGCCATGCCACGCTGGGCAAGGGCCTGTCGATCGGCTACTTCGCCCAGCACCAGGTCGAGATGCTGCGCCACGACGAATCGCCCCTGTGGCACCTGGCGAAGATCGCCCCGACCGTGCGCGAGCAGGAGCTGCGCAACTTCCTCGGCAGCTTCAACTTCCCGGGCGATATGGTGACCAGCCCGATCAAGCCGTTCTCGGGCGGCGAGAAGGCGCGCCTGGCGCTGGCGCTGATCGTGTGGCAGCGCCCGAACCTGCTGCTGCTCGACGAACCGACCAACCACCTGGACCTGGAAACGCGCGAGGCGCTGACGATGGCCCTGGCCCAGTTCGAGGGCACGCTGGTCGTGGTCTCGCACGACCGCCACCTGCTGCGCGCCACCACCGACCAGTTCATCATCGTGGCCGACGGCCGCCTGCAGCCTTTCGACGGCGACCTGGACGACTACAAGGACTGGCTGTTCAAGACCAAGCTGGGCAAGGGCGGCGACGCCCTGCCCGGCCAGGCGGCGCAGGCGAAGGCTGCACAGCCGGCCGCCAAGGCCAGCGCGCCCGCGCCGAGCCCGGCGGCATCGCCGGCCGAGCGCAAGGAACAGAAACGCCTCGAAGCCGAGGAGCGCCAGCGCCTGGCGGCCCAGCGCAAACCCCTGGAAAACCGGATCAAGCGCCTCGACGAACAGATGGCCAAACTGAGCGCGAAGAAAGCGGCGATCGACGCCGAGCTGCTCGACCCGGCGATCTACGAAGCGGCGAACAAGGACCGCCTGAAAACGCTGGTGGCCGACCAGGCCTTCGCGGCGCGCGACCTGGAAGCGCTCGAGATGGAGTGGCTGGAAATCCAGGAGCAGCTCGAGGCCCTGGCGGCGTAAGGTCAGGCGGCCCTCAGCGGCCGCCTCGGCGACAGCGACATCAGCCGATCGATGTCGATCAACACCACCTTGCGTCCATCGATGCGGGCCATGCCGATCAGGTAGCCCGCGCCCGGCGCGCCCGGCAGCGGCTGCACGGCTTCAGGGCGCACGTGCACGATGCCGGTCACGCTCTCCACCACCATGCCGACGATCCCGCTCGACAGGCGCAGGATGATCACGTCGGTATCCGGGGCCGACCGGCCCTGCCCCGTGGCCGCGGCCTGCGCGCCGCCCGCGCGCATGTCGACTATCGGCATGATCACCCCATGCGACAGCGCCACGCCGCCGATGATCTCGCCGTCGGTGGCGAAGCGCTCGAGGGATCCCAGCAGCTTGAGCTCCTGCACGCGCGCGCAGTCGAGCCCGTACTCCTGCCCGTCGAGCATGAAGCTGAGGAATTCCCGTGAGGCGCTGCTGCGCGGCGCCGGGTAACGGGTGACGGAAGCGCGAAGGGTTGAAGCGTGAGGCATGCTGGACGAGGTGACCATGGCGAATCCTTTATGGGGGCAATCACCATCGTATGCCGCGTCCCCGGTGCCGATGTTGACTGTAGTCAACTCCAGCCTTGGGCCCGCCCCGCCCGGCGGGTCAGTATCAGGACGCGGCCTGCGCCTGCGCCGCCGCCGTGGACGTGTCCCACGACCAGGCGCCCTCGCTGCCCGCGTGCAGCACTTCCGCGCCCTTGGTGTCGCGCAGGCGCAGCTTGACGTCGCGCGCCGTCATGTCCCAGACGCAGCCGAAGTCCGGTTCGTAGGGCAGCGCCAGCACCTGCACCTCGCCCGCCAGCATGCCGATCGCCACCCCGGCCGCCCCGACCCGCTCGAAGCGCTGGGCCTCGAACCGTTTCAACAGCGCCATGCCGGACTGACGCTCGCCGTCGAGCGTCTTGGCTTCTTGCGACAGCCGGCCCAGTTCCTTGAGCGCCGGCGCCACGCTGGCCGCCAGGCGCCGGAACTGCGGCTCCTGTTCCGCCGTGAGCACCAGCTCGCCCTTGCGCAGGCGCGGCGCGATCAACAGGTATTTGCGCATCTCCGGCTGGCCGGTGAGCGCCTCCATCGCGCTGCGGCGTTGCGCCGCCAGCTGGACGAACTGGTCCATCCGCTCGCGCACCTGCGCCATCGCCGCGTCGACGCGCGCGCAGTCCGGGCGCAGCAGCCAGACCAGCATCTCGCCCTGCTTCCACGGCGCGGCGCGGCCGATCGCCACGCGCCGCCCGGCGATGGCGCTGCCCTCGGCGTGCGCCACCTCGACCTCGTCGCCGATGATCTCGCAGTTGATCGCGGTCTCGATCCGGATGCGCGCGCCCGAGATCACGCAGTTCTCGGCGCGGTCGAGCCGGACCTCACCCTTGGTCGCCTGGATCGTCGCCTGGGACGCGACGCCCAGCACCCGCACGCCGCCATCGAGGTTGCGCGCGCTGCCGCCCACCAGGTTGCGGCGCAGGAGGATGGCGCCGCCGCGCGCGACCAGGTGGCCATACACATCGCCGTGCACGGTGATGCTTTCGGCCTCGATGATGCGCTGCTCCTGCACTTCGCCGAATTCCTCGTAGTCGCCGGCCAGGTGCAGGTTGCCGGTGGTCTTGGCGCTGACGCCATCGCGGCTGACGATCTTGTCGGTGATGGCGATGCGGCTGCTCTTGGGGTCGACGCTCAAAAAGCCGTCCTGGCGCGCAACCAGGAACTCGCCTTCCGGCGCCAGGTCGACCGCCGTGCCGTCGGCCGCATAGGTGGACAGGTCGAGGTCCTTGCCCACCTCGGGCGCGATCGGGATGCCGTTCAGGTCGAAGCCGGGGTTGCCGCTGGTGCGCGGCACCTTGCGCAGCAGGCGCGTGCCGGCCGCCACCTGCGGAAAACGGTTCTGGAAGCTCATCAGGTCGAGCTTGCCGTTGGCGAGCTGGCGCGGGGCGTCGCTGCGGTGCAGTTCGTTCGTGACCTCCTCGACGCGGGCATCCATGCCGGGCAGCGGCTCGAGACGGCGCGCCACCACGTAGCGGCCGGCCGCGCCGCTCCCGATGTGGCTGCGGATGGCGTCGATCTCGGCGCCGAAGCGGATGCCCTTCACCCACATGTCGCAGACGAATTCGTCGACGTCGAGCCGGGTCTGGCGCTCATTGCCTTCCTCGTCGCGCTCGAACACGGGTTCGAAATAGTATTCGGCCTGGCCGTCGGCGATCCTGACCGAACGGTACAGGGCCTGGCGCTGCGGCGTGAACGGCACGATGTCGGCCGCGATGCGCACCACGACCCGTCCGGCCGCGTCGCGCGGCAGGTCCGGCCCGTGGCCGTACAGGGCCTTGATCAGCACCGGGTAATCGAGGCCAGCCAGATAATGGTTGGAGCGCAGGATGCCGTCGACCGCCGCCACCAGCGTGGTGCCGAGCACTTCGGGATCGGCATACACGCCGTCGTCGCGCCTGGCGATGCAATGTTCGGGCCCCTTCGAGTCGAAGCGGACGGCGGGCGCCGCCGTGGCGGGCGCTGCATCGGGTAGTACGGCAAGGTCGGACACGTTCACGCTCCACTTGGCGATAAATATTGGCGACGGAGAACCTGCCAACAGTAAGGTGGACGTAAAGATAGCATGTTGCGCAATCTAAATAAACATATGGCAACTAGATTTCTAAAAAGAAAATTTGTGGCGCGGCCGACACCATTGCCGCAAAGCGTATTCGTGGCCAGATCCGGAAAAAACGCGCCAGATACGCCAGCAAGACGGCTTGGGAAATGTCAAATTCCAGAAACGACAACGGCGCCATCGGCGCCGTCGTTTTACATTGCCGGCCGCATTCTCAGCGGCGGCGGGCGTTCGGATAGAGCTCCGAACCTTCCTTGATCTGGCGCCGCAGGTCGCGCCGCTCGTCCGGCGACAGCCGGCCGCGACGGCGCTCTTCGCGGGCCGCGTCGGACTGCGCTTCCATGGCGCGGCGATCCTGGTCGCGCATCTCGTAGACGCGCGGATCCTGCTGGGCCTGCATCTGGTAACGGTCGCGCATCGCCGCTTCGTCGCGGCGCGAATCGCGCTCCTGGTTTTGCGCCGATGCGCTGGCCCCCAGGCCTGCCAGTACGCAGGCGACTACACCAAGGCGCGCAAGCCGGGCGAGCCGGCCGCCATTGGCGCCGAATCCTGCTGGTTTGTGGTTGTGCGCGTGGTTCATGGTGTTCCTCTTCCGCGATGCCTGATAAACGGATAAGCTGTGTTGATCACTTGTCGCCAGTGTAGGTGCATACCGAAAGCGGAGTAAGACTTATTGGGTAAAGTTTGTAACACATTGTAATGGCTGGGCTGAGTCGTGCATCCGCCCTAGCCATAAGAAGTTACCATAGCGACATTCATCTGACAATTCTGGACAGTTTTATGACCTCAACGACTTCGAACAATAATGCGGGTACGGGCGCGCCATCGGGCCACTCCGCCAAGATCATGGTCGTGGACGACGACGTGCGCCTGCGCGACCTGCTGCGCCGCTACCTGACCGAACAGGGCTTCCAGGTGGTGACCGCTGAAAGCGCGCCGGCGATGAACAAATTGTGGCTGCGCGAGCGCTACGACCTGCTGGTGCTCGACCTGATGCTGCCCGGCGAAGACGGCCTGTCGATCTGCCGCCGCCTGCGCGGCGCCGGCGACCAGACTCCGATCATCATGCTCACCGCCAAGGGCGAGGACGTCGACCGCATCGTCGGCCTCGAAATGGGCGCCGACGACTACCTGCCCAAGCCGTTCAACCCGCGCGAGCTGGTGGCCCGCATCGGCGCCGTCCTGCGCCGCAAGGGCCCGGACGAGATCCCCGGCGCGCCATCCGAAACCCCGCAGACCTTCGAGTTCGGCGACTTCGTGCTCGACCTGGGCACGCGCACGCTCAAGAAGAATGGCGAGACGGTGCCGCTGACCACCGGCGAATTCTCGGTGCTGAAGGTGTTCGCGCGCCATGCGCGCCAGCCGCTGTCGCGCGAGAAGCTGATGGAACTGGCCCGCGGCCGCGAATATGAGGTGTTCGACCGTTCGCTCGACGTCCAGATCTCGCGCCTGCGCAAGCTGATCGAGCCCGATCCATCGAGCCCGCTGTACATCCAGACCGTGTGGGGCCTGGGCTACGTGTTCATCCCTGAAGGTCAGCCGCGCTAGTGTTCACCCCAATCGCCCAGGCGCGGCGCGCCCTGCGCTTCGCCTGGTTCAAGAGCGGCCTGTTCTGGCGCACCTTCTTCCTGATGTCGGTGCTCACCGCGGCCTCGATGCTGGCCTGGATCGGCATGATCAGCGTGTTCCAGCGCGACAAGCAGGTGCAGCAGACGGCGGAGCTGGTGGTGTCGGTGGTGACGATCACCAAAGCCGCGCTGACCCACTCGGCGCCCGATCTGCGGCGCGAGCTGCTGCTCGAACTGGTGTCGAACGAAGGCATCCGCATCTTCACGCTGGAAGACACGGACGTGATCGACCCGCCGCCGCACAATCCCCTGATGCCCGAAATCGCGGCCATCGTGCGCGAACGGCTGGGCGCCGACACGCGCTTCTCGAGCGGCGTGAACGGCGTGCCGGGCTTCTACATCAGCTTCAATATCGAGGACGACAAATACTGGCTGATGCTCGAGCGCGAGCGCCTGACCGGCCTGACGCGCGAACAGTGGCTCGGCTGGGCGGTGGTGGTGGGCCTGCTGTCGGTGGTCGGCGCGGCGCTGATCTCGAGCCTGGTGAACCGTCCGCTGGCGCGCCTGACGGCCGCCGCGCGCGCCATCGCCAAAGGCGAGCGTCCGGTGCGCCTGCCCGAGAAGGGCTCGCAAGAGATCATCGAGGCCAATCGAAGCTTCAATCAGATGGTGGAAGACCTGGCGCAGGTGGAGAAGGACCGCGCCGTGATCCTGGCCGGCATCTCGCACGACCTGCGCACGCCGCTGGCGCGCATGGGGCTCGAGGTCGAGATGGCGAACCTGTCCACGGACGCGCGCGAAGGCATGCAGTCGGACATCGCGCAGATGGACGCCATCATCGGCCAGTTCCTGGACTACGCCAAGCCGACCGAGGCGGCGACCTTCGTGCCGGTGAACCTGTCCGAGATGCTGTCAGACGTCGGCCGCGAGGCGGCTCGCATTCCCGACCTCCATGTCAAGACCGACCTGATGCCAGGCGTGCACGTGATGGGCAACGCGACCGACCTGCGGCGCGTGATCAACAACATCATCGAGAACGCGCGCCGCTACGGCAAGACGCCGGACACCTCATGCACCGACATCGACATCGTGCTACGCGTGAAGGCCACGGGCCACGGCCGGCGCGCCGTGATCGAGATCGGCGACCATGGGGTCGGCGTGCCGGCGGACCAGATTGCGCAGCTGATGAAACCCTTTACGCGGCTCGATAGCGCACGCGGTCAGGCGAATGGCGCCGGGTTGGGGCTGGCGATCGTGGAGCGGGTGCTGACCCGGCACAATGCGGGGCTGGAAGTGAGGAATCGCGAAGGCGGCGGGTTCTTGTTGCAGGTGGCGTTACCGTTGGCGGCGTGATCTGCTTATTTCGCTTGTTATCCACATAAACTACGCTATACTCAAACATGTACGATTTACTGTACATGTACTCCATTCGATACATGCGATTACTGCTAACGACTACTGCTACTGGTAACGACTACTGCTAACGACTACTGCTAACGACTACGACTAATGGACGAACGGGGTAATACATGAGAATCATCAACTTTTCCGATGCTCGCAACAGTCTTCGGACTGTGATCGATCAGGTGGTTGAAGATGCTGACGTTACTGTCATCTCGCGCCGCGATGCGCCAGATGCAGTCGTCATGTCGTTCGATCACTACAGTAGCCTAATGGAGACTGTACACCTGTTAAGCTCGCCGGCGAATGCAGCGCACCTTGCCAAATCACTCTTACAGGCTCGTTCTGGTCAGGCGCAGCATCGGGAATTAATTAACATTTCCGACGCTGAGGAATCGCAACATGCGCCATTTGAAGTTCACGGATGAAGGCTGGGAAAGCTATACCTATTGGCAAACGCAGGACAAGAAGACGCTCAAGCGCATCAATGATTTGATCAAGGATGTCCAGAGAGATCCCTTTGCGGGAATAGGCAAGCCCGAAGCCCTGAAACACAGCCTTAGCGGTTGCTGGTCACGGCGAATAGATGAGACAAACCGCCTCGTCTACGAAGTACAGGATGAAGAGTTGATCATTCTGTCCTGCCGGTACCACTACTGATCACCAAGGCAGCAGATATGCTCCCTTTTTTTTCGGTCTGACCTCCGGTCAGACGCACGACCGTTTCGCAGAAGTCAATCAATCGCCGATCAGGCTCGCAAACCGCCCCAGATCGATATTCCCGCCACTGATCAACACCCCGACCTTCTTCCCTTTCAGCTGATCCTTCATCCTGCGCGCCGCAGCAAATCCGAGGCAGCCGGTCGGCTCCACCACGATCTTCATGCGTTCGGCGAAAAAGCGCATGCAGGCCACCAGCTCCTCGTCGCTCACGGTGAGAATGTCGTTGACGTCGCGCCGGATGATCGGGAAGGTCAGCTGGCCCAGGTGCTGGGTCTGGGCGCCGTCGGCGATCGTACGCGGCGTGTCGATGTGGACGATCTCGCCGGTGCGGAACGATTGCTGGCCGTCGTTGCCTGCTTCCGGCTCGACGCCGTACAGCATGCAGCCGGGGGACAGCGCGCGCGTGGCCAGCGCGGAGCCGGACAGCAGGCCGCCGCCGCCCAGGCACACGAAGAAGGCGTCCAACGGACCGACTTCCTCGAACAGCTCCTTGGCCGCCGTGCCCTGCCCCGCGATCACGTCCGCGTGGTCGTAGGGCGGAATCAGGGTCAGGCCGTGCTTGTCGGCCAGCTCGCGGCCGATCTGCTCGCGGTCTTCGGTGTAGCGGTCATAGGTGACCACGGTGGCGCCATAGCCGCGGGTGGCGGCGACTTTCGCGGCCGGCGCATCCTGCGGCATCACGATCGTCGCCGGCATGCCCAGGATCTTGGCCGACAGCGCGATCGCCTGCGCATGGTTCCCGGACGAGAACGCGACGACGCCGGCGCGGCGCTGTTCGGGGCTGAACTTCGCCAATGCGTTATAGCCGCCGCGGAACTTGAACGCGCCCATGCGCTGCATGTTCTCGCACTTGAAGAACACCTCGGCGCCGAATTCCTCGTTGACGGTACGCGAGGTCAGCACCGGCGTGCGGTGGGCGGCGCCCAGGATGCGTTCGGCGGCCTGGGCGACGTCTTCGTAAGTGGGTAGCGATGCTGCGGTCATGGCGCAATCCTTTCAGTTCACTGCGGTCAGGTTAACGATTCATCCGATATTGGACATATTATCCAATCTTGGATGAAGCGTCAAACGGCAGCGATTTCAGCCCAGGACTTCGCTACGGCCACCAGCGGACGATGTTCAGCACGCCCGTAAGCCACGTTTTCCCGGTTTTCCCGATCCTGGGTCCGTTGCCCGGCGGCGCGGCCGGCGGAATGTCGCGCAATGCCTGGTCGACCAGCCGGTTGCGCTCGCGCGCCTGCCGCGCGAAGTACATCGACGCCCACAGGAACAGCAGCAAGGCCGCCAGCGCCGCCCAGCCGCCGAAGAACAGCAGCGCGCCGAAGACGAAGAACGGGCCGAACCAGTACACGATCCATGCCTGCGCCAGTGCGACGTCCCAGGCCGATTCGGCAAGCACGACGTCCGGGGTGGACAGGTCGCGCCAACCCACGACCTTTTGCCAGTTGCCCTGTTCGACCAGGGCAATCGCATAGCGCGAGCCATCGCGCGGAACCGTGCCGTCGGAGAAGTTGACGCCATACTCCTTCTTGCCGCCGCTCTCGAAACTGAACATGCCTCCCTGCACGTCGAACACGCGGTCGAACGTCACCTGCACGATGTGTGCGAAATCTTCCACTTGCCTGCTCATGCCCTCTCCTCCACTCCTGCCAGCCGCTCGGCGCGCAACGCCCGCTCGGCCCGCCGCCGGTGCACCATGACGCTCCGGATAACCAGGCCCGCGACCAGCACGAGCATTGCGGCCAATGGCAAGGCCGCCTTCCAGCCACCGCCACTCATCGCATTACCCAGCAGTCCGGAGACGAGCAGATAAATCCAGGGCATGTGCGGGCCGAGGTTCGCCCACACCGTCCGCTTGAGCCGCACCTCCTGCGTCGCCAGGTCGCGCGATCCAATCACGGTTTCCCAGTTGCCGCGCTCAGCGAACGCGACAGCATAGGTCGCTGCTTCACGCGGTATCTCGCCGCCGACGGCATTGACGCCGTAGACCGGCCAGCCGCCGCTTTCGAAACTGAAGTCGCCCGTCCGTTGCTGGACATCGAAAATCCGATCAAATCGAACCTGCTCAATGTGCATCTGTCCTGCCATAGTGAGTATCAATGCCGCAGACCGTAACGCAGCAGCGGACACATGTCCAGCCCACGGGCAAAGTCATGCGCCGTGCATCAATCGGGAATCCGATTGACCAGCTCCTCGCCCCGCTCGAAGGCCCCGATGCTGTCGATGGTCGTGCGCATGATCTGCCCGATCGCCTCCACCGTGAAGAAGGCCTGGTGGCCGGTCACGATCACGTTCGGGAACGACACCAGGCGCTGGATCACGTCGTCGGTGATGATGGTCGACGACAGGTCCTGGAAGAACAGGCTCGCTTCCTGCTCGTAGACGTCGATCGCCAGGCCGCCCAGCTGGCCGGTCTTGAGCGCCTGCACCGCCGCCTCGGTGTCGACCAGGCCGCCGCGGCTGGTATTGACCAGCACGCAGCCGCGCTTGACCCGCGCCAGCGCCGCCGCATTCACGATGTGATGGGTCTCTTCCAGCAGCGGGCAGTGCAAGGACACCACGTCGCTGCAGGCCAGCAGCTCGTCGACGCCGATATAGCGTCCGCCCAGGGCCTCGAAGGCCGGCGTCGGGTAACGGTCGTAGCCGACCAGGGTGCAACCGAAACCGGCCATGATGCGGGCGAAGATGGTGCCGATCTTGCCGGTGCCGATCACGCCGACCGTCTTGCCGTGCAAATCGAAGCCCATCAGGCCGTCGAGGTCGAAATTGCCTTCGCGCGTGCGCACGCTGGCGCGCGCGATCTTGCGGTTCACGGCGAGCAGCAGCCCGACCGCGAACTCGGCGACCGAGTTGGGCGAATAATCGGTGACGCGCACCACCGCGATGCCAAGCCGGCGCGCGGCGACCGCGTCCACGTGGTTGTAGCCGGTCGAGCGGGTCGCCACCAGGCGCACGCCCTGCCCTGCCAGGATACCCAGCACCTCGGCATCGACGGTATCGTTGACGAAGACGCAGACGGCCTCGCAGCCCTCGGCCAGGATCGCGGTCTCGCGGCTCAGCCGGTCTTCGAGGAAACGCAATTCGTGGCCGGCGTCAACGTTGGCCTGGGCCAGCATGGTCTTGTCGTAGCGGCGCGCGCTGTATACGGCTGTCTTCAAGGCGGTCTCCCGAAGTGAACGGTTCAGCGCGATTCTATTTGATGTCGTTGTAGGCGGTCGCCCGCGAAATGCCGAGATGCGACGCCGCCACTTCCATCGCCCGCCGCACTTCGAGAAAACCGCCGTCCTTCAGCTCGCGCATCAGCGCGCGCCGCTCGTGCGCCTTGAGCAACTGGGGCGACGACGCCAGCCGCGCCGCGTAGGCGTCGATGCGGCGCCGGATGGCGTCGGCGTTGGCCGGATCGAGCGACTCGCCCACCGGCGCCTCGCCCAACGCATTGAACTGTTCGAGGATGCCCTGCATCGAACGGAACAGGGTCAGGTCGACGTTCAGACACAGGGCCGCGACGTAGTTGCCGTCGGCGTCCTTGATGCCGATCGAGGTGCTCTTGGCCGGGCGGCCGTCCGGGAACTGGTTCGGATAGTTGGCGACCACCTGCGGATAGGCGCTGTCGGCGATGCGCGCCAGTCCCAGCTCGGTGGCCGGATCGCCGGCCGCGCGGCTGGAGAGGTTGTTATGGATGGCCAGCACGGCGTGGCCAGGATCGCGCAGGTCGTGCACCACCACTTCGCAGAACGGGGCGAAGGTTTGGGCCAGGCCCTCGGCGATGTGCCGGACCTGCTCGATGAGCGCGGATTCTTCCTTGCTTGGCAATGTCTTGGTCATGCTGGACATTTTATCCAAGACTGGCGGTTCTGTAAAAAACGACGGCGCGCCCGCCTACACGCCCACGTGAAGTGGCGAACAGAAGCGGTTTGATGCAAGGAAGACAATGAAATTCCCGAACATGGATCCGTCCAGGAGCCAACCATGAAGCGTCAACTGAGCATCTGCCTGCTGGCCGCCGCCGCGATTGCCGCGCCGAGCGCTTATTCCGACACCGTCATCGTCAAGTGCATCGACGGCGCCGGCCGCGTCACCCTCACCGATCGCCCTTGCGAAGCCGGCATGGCGACCGTGCGCACGGCCAGCATGCCGTCCAACGAAGGCGTGACCCGCATCACTGCCGGCCCTGCGCCTTATCCGCTGGCGGCCCGGGCAGACGTGCTGCCGCCCGCGCGCGCACTGCAGCGCAGCGCAGCGCCGATGCCGCGGGTGAAGGCCGAGCCGCTGGCGAGCGACGTCGCCACCCTGAAGGCGGCGCGCGCGCAATTCCTGGTCGGCGACGTGGGCAGCAAGGAAACCCTCGCGGGTCTCGAATAGAATCAGTGCAGCCGGCTCAGTGCAGCCGGCTCACGCTGGCCAGGTGCGGCGCCGGAGGATTCTCCAGCTCGCGCAACAGCTCCAGCAATTCCTCGTCCTTGATGAAGCCGGCGCTCGAGCGTCCTTCCAGCAGGCGCTCGGGCGGCATCGAGCGCGCCACCACATAGCCCTGCACGTAGTCGACGCCGATCTCGTAGAGCGTCTGCACGGTGGCCGCATCCTCGGCCCATTCCGCAATCGTCTTCATGCCCAGGTTCACGGCCAGGCTGACGATGGCCTCGACGATCGCCACATTGGCCGGGTGCGCGTTGATGTTGACGATGAAGTTGCCGTCGATCTTGAGCACGTCGGCCGGCAGCTCCTTCAGGTACGAGAATGAGGTATAACCGGCGCCGAAGTCGTCCAGCGCCACCTTCACGCCGAAGCTGCGCACCTGGTCGATGAAGCGGCGCGTGTTGTCCAGGTCGTGCAGCGCCACGCTCTCGGTGATTTCCAGGCACAGGCGGCTGGCCACGTGCACGTAGCGGCCCAGGATGTCGAAGGTGTCCTGCACGAAGCGCTCGTCGTTGAGCGAGGCCCCCGACAGGTTCATGCACACGAAACGGGTATTGACCAGGTCTTCGGTGTGCTCGGCGATCCAGGCCAGGGTGGTCGTAAGCACCCAGCGGTCGATCATGCTGGCGCGCCCGCTCTTCTCGGCGGCGGAGATCACGGCGCCGGCCGGCACCACGCGGCCATCCGGCTCGCGCATGCGCAGCAAGACCTCGAAGTTCATCGATTCGTGCGGCGCGCGCAGCGACATGATCGGCTGCATCTCGAGCAGCAGGTTATCGGTCGCGTCCGGACCGGACAGGCGCTCGACCAGGTCCAGTTCGGCGGCGCGCTGGCGGAAGGCGTCGGCGCCGCGTTCATAGACCACCAGGCCGTCGCCCAGGCCGGTCTTGGCTTCGCGGCAGGCGCGGTCCGAGGTCGACACCGCATCCTTCATCGGCATGCCCGGCACCACCTCGATCAGGCCGACCGAGGCGCGCACGTGGAAGGCCTTGTCGCCCACCCGGTACGGCGTGTTGCCGAGACGGTCGACGATGCCGCGGCAGATGATCGAGGCCAGCGGGATCGCCGTCTCGGGCATCACGATCACGAATTCGTCGCCGCCCACGCGGCCGATCTGCTGGCCGCCGGCCAGCATCGTGCCCATCCGCTCGCACACCTGCTTGAGCACTTCGTCGCCCGCCGCATGGCCGAACAGGTCGTTGATCAGCTTGAAGCGGTCGAGGTCGACGTAGGCCAGCGCCATCGGCCGCCCGGCGGCCAGGCTGGCGACGGCGCTGGCAAATTCGCGCTCGATCCCGCGCCGGTTGTAGACCTTGGTCAGCGGATCGTTATTGGCCATGAAGCGCAGCTGCTCGGTGGCCTTGTGTTTTTCGGTCGTGTCCTGCAGCACGCCCTCGATGCGCGAGCGCGCCAGGGTGGCGCTGACCAGGAAGCGCTGGTTGCCGTCGCGGCTGGCCAGCTCCATCTCGGCCTCGGACCTGGCATGCACCTGCTCGTGCAGATTGGCCCAGCTGGCTTCGGTGAAATACTGGCGCCAGGCGGTGCGGCCCGGCGTGAAGCCGGTCATGCCCAGCATCTTCTGCAGGGCTGGATTGACGCTCAGGAAGTGGCCGTACATGTCGAGGGTGAACAGGCCGACCGGCATCGCCTGGTAGGCGTGCTCGAGCTCTTCCTGGGCTTCCTGGCGCTTCTCGGTTTCCATGCGCATCTGCTCGGCCACGGCCAGCGCCGCCAGCAGGCTCGATGCGAGTGCGGCGGTGACGCTGTTGATCACACCCAGCAGTTCGCGCATGCCGAGCGCGGCCGACAGGACCTCGGCCAGCGAGGCCAGGAACGTCACCGCGAACGAGGCCGCGAACCAGGCCGCGACGCGGGTGCGCGATTCCACGATGATCTTGAACAGGCCGATCGTCATCAAGGAGAAGCAGCACACCAGGATGCCCCACAGCAGCGGCAGGTACATGCCATACGGCAGCAGCATGGCCGCGGCCAGCATCGGCATGCACAACCACTGCATGATGCGCATCGGCAGCAGGTAGCGCATCTCGGCCAGGTGTTCCTTGAGCAGCGCCTGGTACAGGGTCAGCGTGGCAATGCCGTACAGGGTGATCGTCACGGCGCGGCTGCGCAGCAACCATTCGGAAGGCACGGTCTGGCCCAGCCACTGGATGTCCCAGCCGGCCGACAGCGCGCCCACGCGCAGGTTCAAGATCAGCCAGCCGGCAAACAGCACGTACACCGGCTGGCGATTGATCAGGGCCGTGATGATGATGAACAGGGCCAGCACGATCATGCCGCCGTCGAGCAGGCCCGATTTGCGGTGGTATTGCTTGACCGACAAGGCGAACTGCTCGGCCGGCCATTGCAGCACCGACAGGCGCGCCGGGCCCGAGAAGCCGGCGCGGCACAGCAGCTGGCGCGGCAGCGGCGCCAGGCGCATCGCGAAGCCGGCCTTGTCGGCCTGCAGCACGCCGTGGTCAAGGCTGCGGGTGGCGGCGCCAAGCGGGACCAGGGTGGTCGCATCCCAGCAGGCGATATCCAGTGCGTGGCGCGACGGGAATTCGATCACCTGCTCGCCGGCGCGCGGCATCGGCTCGAAGGCGAACCAGACCGGCGCCTCGGACAGGTGGGTGTCGTGGCCATTGGTCAGCGGCGTGGCGCGAGCCAGCGCCAGGGCGTCATCCGGGGCCAGCGTCGCGGCCTGGTCGACCGTGACGTGCATCGCCAGCGGCACGTCGCCGCTGGTGCGATATTCGTCATGCCAGAACACCAGCGCGATCAGCGAGACGATGCCGATCCCCACCGGGATCAGGTAATAGGCAAAGATCTTCAGTACCAGCTCGACAGCCGCGTGGAGCGCGGCCGGCAGCGTTGCACGCGGCTGATGTTTGACGTTGGGCATGGACGATCTTGGATGAAACGGGTGACGCTGCGCGACGGACGCCGGGCATTAAAGCGCAAGGATACAGCTTTAAGCTAGTGCCGTCATGCAATTATTGGGCCAGAAAAGACCAATTCACAACGGTTTGGCGTTGACAGCAAGGGCAGTAAGGCTTAGGTCCGATTGCGCGCCTGCGGCGCCGATGGCCCACTAGTCCCCATGGCGGCCGGTCGCACAGCGCATCGAACGGCACGGCGTGGTTTGTTTGCAAACGAAAGGAAGGCATATGCGGGCCGTTCCGATCCGATCCCTCTGCGCCGCGGCATGCGTGCCGCTGGCCTGCCTGGCGGCGCCGCAGGACGCGCAGGATGCGCAGACCGCCCAGGCCGACGTCGAACCCGAAGCGATCGAGGCCCTGTCCGCCATGGGCGCCTACCTGCGCGCCCTGCCCGCCTTCGAAGTCGTAGGCCGCGCCACGACCGAGACCGTGATGGACGACGGCATGAAGCTGCAGTTCGACAGCACGGCCAACCTCAGGGTGCGCCGGCCCGACCGTTTGCAGGTCGATATCGCCAATGACCGCAAGCAGCGCCAGATCTTCTATGACGGCAAGTCGGTGACCGTCTACGGCCCGCGCCTCAAGTACTACGCCACCGTCGCGGCCCCGCCGACCCTGCGCGAGACCGTCGACGCGCTGGGCGCGAAGTACGGCATCGAATTGCCGCTGGCCGACTTGTTCTATTGGGGGACGGAACAGGCGCCGGTGTCCGACATCAAGGCCGCGCACTACATCGGTCCGGCGACGGTCGGCAGCCTGAAAGCCGAGCACTACGCCTACCGCCAGGAGGGCGTGGACTGGCAGGTCTGGATCCAGGCCGGCAAGACGCCGCTGCCCCTCAAGCTGGCGATCACGGCCAGCGGACAGCCGGGCGAGCCGACCCATACGGCGTGGCTGCGCTGGAACCTCGCGCCGCGCTTCACCGATGCCACTTTCTCCTTCCGGCCGCCGTTGGGCGCGATGAAGATCGCGTTGCAGACGGCCGACGGCAAGGTCGCGTCGATCAAATGAACGGGGGAGACACCATGCCGCTCACTCCAGGACACCGGCGCGTCATCGGTGCGCTGCTCGCGCTGGCCGTCGTCGTCATCGCCTACGAAGCCGCGGCCCAGCGTGGCGCGGGACGCGTCGGCGGGGCCGCGGCGGTCAGCCGCAGCGGAAGCGTCCAGGCGCATCGCGGCGCCTATGGCGGGAATTACCAGGCATCGCGCAACGTCAGCCGCACCTCGGTCAACGGCTACGGCAACGTCAACCGCAACGTCAACGTCAACCGCAATATCAATGTGGATGTCGACCATGATTACTACCGGCCCGGCGCCGGGTTGGCGGCGGCCGGCGCGGTGGCGGTGACGGCGGCAGCGATCGGTTCGATTGCCTATTCGATTCCGTCGTCCTGCGTGGCCGTGGTCAGCGGCGGCGTCACCTACCAGCAGTGCGGCAGCACCTGGTACCAGCCACAGTATGCGGGCACCAGCGTGAACTATGTCGTGGTCGCGCCTCCGGGGTGAGGCCATGGCAACCAGGCGCGCCTGCGCGGCGGCGGCCGGCCTGGCCTGGCTCTGCTGCCAGCCCGTCCGCGCGCAGGACGCGGAAGATCTGGCCAGGAAGCTCGCCAATCCGGTGGCCGCGATGATCAGCGTGCCGCTGCAGGCCAACGACGACCGCCGCTATGGCCCCACGCGCGACGGCCACAGGTTCACCATGAACGCGCAGCCGGTGGTGCCGGTCACGCTCAATCCCGACTGGACACTGATCAGCCGCACCATCCTGCCGGTAATCAGCCAGCACGAACTGACGCCCGGCGCCGGTCATCAGCACGGCATCGGCGACGTCACCCAGAGCTTCTTGATCTCGCCATCGCGCCCCGGCGCCAACGGCATCGTCTGGGGCGCCGGGCCGGCGTTCCTGCTGCCCACCGGCAGCGAGAGCGCACTCAGCGCACGCCAGTGGGGCGTCGGCCCGACCGGGGTCGTGCTTCGCCAGCACGGACCGTGGACCTATGGCGCGCTGGCCAACCACATCTGGTCCTTCGCCGGCCATGACGACCGGCCGAACGTCAGCGCGACCTTTCTCCAGCCCTTCCTCAGCTATACCAGCAAAGATGCCTGGACCTTCGGCATCAACACCGAATCGAGCTACGACTGGAAGCAGGAACAGTGGTCGGTGCCGATCAATTTCACCGCCAGCAAGCTGCTCAAGTTCGGCCGCCAGCCGGTGTCGATCGGCGGTGGCCTGCGCTACTGGGCCGACAGCCCGCCCGGTGGGCCGCGCGACTGGGGCGTGCGCCTGAGTGTGACCTTTCTGTTCGCCAGGTAGGCGACGAGCCGGCCCGCCGGCGGGCCGGCCTGTCCCTGTCAGAACAGGTAGGAGAACGCAACCCCCACCGTCCACTGGTCGGCGTCCCCGCGCCCCTGCACTATCGGACTGTCCTTGGCGTCGTCCAGCAGCCGCTCATAACGTCCACCGAACGTCATCAGCCATTCCGGGTTCAGCTGGGTCGTCAGGCTGAAAGGAATCTTGATCGAGGTGACCGACGGGTCGGGGTCGTAGATCAGCCCGCCCCGCTCCGGGAACAGGAGCTCGTCGGAATCCCTGATGCCGAAATACTTGCGGTTGAAGTCTTTGCTGGCGAAGAACAGGCCAAAGCCGATGCTCCCGATCAGCTGCCGGCCGGCGACCGGCTGCGGAAAGGGATGGACGTAGTTGACGCGCACATTACCGGTGGCGCCGTTGTACACATTATTGGTGTTGCCGACCACGTCGGCACTGAACACCAGTTTGTGCATCGGCTGGCCCTGCGTCAACGGCATGTGATAGGCGACGAAGGCGCCTATCTCGGTGGCCGTGGCGACGGGGCGCATGCGCTTGACGACCTCGTCGTCGACGTCGTCGTCGCGCCGCATGCGCCAGCGAATCAATGGGCCGGCGCGCCAGTCCTTGCGCGGCAGCAGGTTGGCCTGGATCTCCGGGCCGAGCACCCGCACGTAGCGGTCTTCGCCGAAGTTGTAGTGCAATACCGGCGCGACCGCGGCCTGGTAATCGCCGGAGCCGTAATAGTCGGGCACCGCGAATAGCCCCAGGCCCACCAGGTTGCGTTCTTCGAGCAACTCGACCGGCAGTACGTCTTGCGCGGCGGCGAGCGGTGAGCAAAGCAGCGCCGCGGCGAAGGCAAGGCTGCGGTGGCGAGGTTGGCTGCGGGGGCGGTGCGTGAACGTCTTCATGACTGACCTCTCGGAGCTAGGGGTTGGAACATCGGGGCCGCGCCGGCGCCATGCGCCGGTGCGCTTCGCATTGCCTGAACTGTGTAGACAGTCCGCGCCGCGTTTTGTGCCATATCTCGTCAAAAACGTCGTGCATCCGTGCTTGCAAGGACGCCGGCGTCTACAGCGCTACGACCAAGGTCCACTACCGCGCGCAGCTGGACCGTGCTTATGATCGTGACTGGCTCTGGAGGATGGGATGGAGGCGCTGGTGCATGCGACCGCCGGCTGGATCGCGCTCGCGCTCGACGCGATCGCGGTGCTGACCGTGGCCGCCGGCGCCCTGGAGGCGCTGGCGCGGGTGGGGGCGCTGTGCCTGCGGGGCGGCGCCACGCCGGCGCGGGTGCACGCGGCCTTTATCGGTTTCGGCGACTGGCTGGTGGTCGCCCTCACCTTCCAGCTCGCGGCCGACATCGTCGGCACCACCATCGCGCCCGGCTGGGACGAACTGGGACGGCTGGCGGCAATCGCCGCCATCCGGACCTTTCTCACCTATTTCCTGGACCATGACCTGGCCCGCGCCCGCGAACGGGAATTGGCCGAGCAGAAACGCGACGGGGCGCAACCCGTCCAGGCTGCGCCCCGCGATCCCCGCTGACGATCGGAAGAACTTCAGGCAAACGCCAGTTCGACGCGTGGCCGGGTGGCCGGCGGCAAAGGACGTTGCGGCAGCGCCAGCGACGGCGGCGCGACCGGACCGATGTCGATGTCCGGATGATGGGTATTGAAGAAGAAGTTCAGCATCGGATGGCCCGCCTCGGCCCAGCGCTGCTGGAAGGTGGCGATCTCGAACGCCATGATGCGATGTGGAATATTGCCCACATGACGCAGCGGCACCAGGCCCAATTCCGGGAACACGTCGACGAACATCAGCTGATCGTACTGCCTGTCCACGGGTGGACGGCCAGTCGCCACCGAGTAATCGATGGCGTTGTCTTCGCAATACATGAAGCAGGCCTTGATCAGTGCAATCTTGACCATGCGGCCGACGCGCCCCTCATCGATCCCGAGGCGGGTCGCCTCGACCAGGCGCTTGCCCTGCAGCCAGTCGGGCAGGACGACCGATTCCTCCACGCCCAGGGGACGATCGAGGTTGGTGCGGATGCGGGTGCTGCCGATCGGCGTGCCGTCCAGCTTGGACTCGGCCAGCAGGACGATGGTGTCGGCGTCATAGTCGGCCGCCTCCGGTTGCGCCAGGCTGCGCGCGAAATCCGGGACATGGCGGGCATAGGCGGCGTGGCGGATGCGCACGGCCTTGAGTAAATCCGCTTCGGTTTCTACCCGGCGGACAGTGAACGGCAAACGCTCGATCGCGCCTCCAGCGACGGGGCCGCGCACGGTGCGCGGACGGGACGCTTTCGAGGGGTTGAACACAGCTGCTGGAAACAGCTCCATGGCGGTACTCCTGGGTTGATAATATTGAAACAGGGTTGGTCTGGATCAAATTATCAATCCGCTCACGGAAAATCGAACCGCTGAGCAGGCGTGCTTTTAGCCCTCTATTTGATAGTAAGTACACCAGTAGTTTTATGACAAAGTCGTTGGTTTTATCCAACGAGAACTACCGGACATCACAAATATTGCTTTACATCAATCTCGCCGTTCCTGACACCCGGATCGAGCCGCCCGCCTCCTCGCCGATCTCGGCGGTGAGGCGCGACCGTGCGCCCATGTCTTCGCCCTGGACGACCTCGATGCGTCCGCCATGCGGCCAGCCGATGTCGCGCAGATAGCCGGCCAGCGCCGCGGTGCCGGCGCCGGTGGCCGGATCCTCGTAGACGCCGCCCGAGGCGAAGGGGTTGCGGGTGTGGAACAGCTGCGGGTGCTCGGCCCAGGCCAGCACGACCGTCACCAGCCCGTGTTCCAGCATTAGCGCCCGGCCGGCGTCCAGCTCATAGCGCATCGCCGCGAGCAGCGCGCGGCTCGACAGCGCCAGCACCAGGTGGTCGGCGCCGCCGTGCGCCAGCGCCGGCGGGATGCGCGGATCGAGATCGCCCCGGACGTAGCCGAACAGCGCCAGCGCCGCATCGACCAGCGCCCTGTCGGCCGCCTTGCTGCGGGTCGGCGGCGACTGCAGCGCCGCGTGCACCCGTTCGCCGTCGCGCCGGCCCTCGACCGTGATGCTGGCCGCATTCAGGGTCAGCGCATAGCGGCCGTCGCCGTGGGCGCGGGCCAGCGCGGCGCCGAGGGCAATGGTCGCGTGGCCGCAGAACGGCACCTCGGATTCCGGTGAAAAATAGCGCACCCGCCAGGCCTCGCCTTCCGGCGCAGCGAAGGCGGTTTCCGAAAACCCGACCTCGTGCGCGATACGGGCCATCTCGGCGGCCGGCGGCAGTGCGGCGCCGATCCAGACCCCGGCCGGATTGCCGCCCTGGCCGTTGTCGTCGAAAGCGGCGATGCGCTGGATGTCGTTCAGGTTCATCGAAAACTCCGTTTGGTGAATCTACGCGGCGCTAGCGTTTCGCCCCTTCGACCTTCGGCAGCAGCGCCGCCATGATGCCCAGCAGCGGCAGGAAGGACGCGATCCGGTACACCTGGTCGATGCCGTGGATGTCGGCGATCTGGCCCATGGCCGCCGCGCCCACGCCGCTGATGCCGAACATCAGGCCGAAGAAGATGCCCGAGATCAGACCGACCTTGCCCGGCACCAGTTCCTGGGCGAAGACCACGATGGCCGAGAAGGCCGACGACATCACCAGCCCGATCACCACCGACAGCACGCCGGTCCAGAACAGGTTCGCATACGGCAGCGCGATGGTGAACGGCGCCGCGCCCAGGATCGAGAACCAGATCACGCGCTTGCGGCCGATCTTGTCGCCGATCGGGCCGCCGGCGAAGGTGCCCGCCGCGACCGAGGCCAGGAACAGGAACAGGTACAGCTGGGCGGTGCCCACCGGCAGGTGGAACTTCTCGATCAGGAAGAAAGTGTAGTAGGTCTGCAGGCTGGCCATGTAGATGTACTTGGAGAACACCAGCAGCGCCAGCACCGCCAGGGCCTGGATCACCTTCTTGCGCGGCAGCTTTGGTCCGGCGTGCTGCGCGGCCTTCTTGACCATATTGGTCAGGTGGTTGGCGTACCAGCGACTCACGCCGACCAGCACGGCCACCGCGACCAGCACCAGCAGCATGAACCAGGCGATCTCGCCCTGGCCGCGTCCGACCACGATGGCCGCCGCCAGCAGCGGGCCGAGCGCCGAGCCGGCATTGCCGCCGACCTGGAACAGCGACTGGGCGAAGCCGAAGCGCCCGCCCGAGGCCAGGCGCGCCACGCGCGAGGCCTCGGGGTGGAAGGTCGAGGAACCGATGCCGATCATCGCGGCCGCGGTGAGCAGCATCGGGAAGCTGTTGGCCCAGGCCAGGAGGCCCACGCCCAACAGGGTCACGCACATCCCGGCCGGCAGCAGGAAGGGAATCGGGCGCTTGTCGGTGTACAGGCCGATCCAGGGCTGCAGCAGCGAGGCGGTGCACTGGAACGTCAGTGTGATCAGGCCGACCTGGGCAAAGGTCAGGTCGAATTCATGCTTCAGGAGCGGATAGATCGAGGGCAGCACGGCCTGCACGCAGTCGTTCAGCAGGTGAACGAAGGCGACCGAGAACAGGATTTGCATGACGGTGCCGGAAGCGGCGGGGGAAATCGTGGAAGGTGAAGACGGTGATGTGGACATGGGACGACGGAATCGGATTGCGCCAACGCGGTATGGACAATCCAACAGCATATGCCAAATTCGCCGAACGCGCAGGGCCGGTGCTTCCGGCCCATGCGCGATCGCGTCGTCCGCGACGTTCCGTTACTTCACAGGCACAAGCCGAATCGCCTGCCCACCGCCCGGCGCCAGCACCATCTTGATGGTGTCAAGACTGGTGACGTTGCGCTTCTCGATCGCGATGTCGAAGCGGCGCTTGTCGTCGCGATAATCGGCGTTGTCGCCGTCGCGATAGATCTCGGCAACATAGGTCTTGCCGGCGTCCAGGAAGTCCAGCTTCAGGTCCAGGGTGCGGCGGTTAGCGTCCGTGACCGAGCCGACGTACCAGGCATCCGAATTACGGTCCTTGCGCACGATGGTCACGTACTCGCCCACCGCGCCATGCGGCACGCGGGTGTCTTCCCAGTCGGCCGGCACGTCCTTGATGAACTGGAACGGACCCGGATAGCGCTCGTAGTGCTCGATCAGGTCGGCCGCCATCTGCACCGGCGAATAGATCACCACGAAGTTCGCGAGCTGCTTGGCCTGGGTCGAGTTGAACGGACGCTTGTCCTTGCCTTCCAGGCTCAGGATGCCCGGCGTGTAGTCCAGCGGGCCGCTCAGCATGCGGGTGAACACCAGGTTGGCCTCGTGGTCGACGGTGTTGACCGGATTGCCCCAGGCGTTGTACTCGACCCCGCGCGCGCCTTCACGCGAGATCCAGTTCGGATAAGTGCGGCGCAGGCCGGTATCCTTCACCGGTTCATGGGTGTTGATCGCGATCTTGTAGCGCGCAGCTTCCTCGACCACCTTCTGGTAGTGGCGCACGCCCTCCTGCGAATCGGTGTAGCCGAAATGGACCTTGCCGTTCTTGCCCATGAACTGGGCCGCACCGCCGTCGGTCACGTAGCCGGTCTTGATGCTGTCCACGCCGTGTTTCGCATACAGCTTGAAGGCCGCGTCCATCTGCTTTTCATAGTGCGCCACGTTGCCGCCGGTCTCGTGGTGGCCGATCAGGTGCACGCCCTTCTTGCGGCCATAGTCCGTCACGGCGGCGATGTCGAAGTTCGGATGCGCCCTGGTGAAGTCCATGTCCAGGCCATTGCCGGCCCAGTCGCTGTCCCAGCCCGGGTTCCAGCCCTCGACCAGCACGCCGCGGAAGCCGTGCTTGGCCGCGAAGTCGATATAGCGCTTGGTGTACTCGGTGGTGGCGCCGTGTTTCGGCCCCGAGGCCCACGACTTGGTTTCCAGGTGCATGTCCCACCATACGCCGACGTACTTCGACGGCTTGACCCAGGAGACGTCGCCCAGCTTGTTCGGTTCGTTCAGGTTCAGCACCAGGTCGGACATGTACAAGCCGGCCGCATCGTCGGCGATCTGCATCGTGCGCCATGGCGTGGTGAAGGCGCCGGTGCGCACCACCGGGTTGCCGGTAGCGGACGGGGTCAGATGCGCGCGCAGGCGCTGGCCCTCGACCCGGCGCAGCCACATCGAGGCATAGTCGACCAGGGCCGCCTCGTGGAAGGCGATGTGGGTGCCGTTCTCCATGCGTACGGTCATCGGGGTGTTGGCCATGCCCACTTCACGCAGGGGCGACTTCTGGATCGGGTATTCGAGCGCCCAGACTTCGCCCGCCTGCTGCCACCAGGCGGTGGCCGGCTGCGCCACCACGAACTCGGTCAGCTCGTCGGCGATGTGCGTGGCGCGGTTGTTCGGCAGCTTGGGGAACTCGTAGCGGAAGCCCAGGCCGTCGTCGAACACGCGGAACACGATCGCCAGGCGGCGGCCGTCGTTCTTCTTCACGTCGACCCGCATCTGGCGGTAGTGGTTGCGCACCGTGCGGCGCTCGCCCCACGGCTGTTCCCAGGTGCTGTCATGGTCGGTGACCACCTGGCGCTCGATCTTGAAGCCCGAGTCCAGCGGCTTGTCGCTGCCCAGCACGAAGCCCAGGCGCGACGGTGCGATCACCTGCTGGCCCTTGCGTTCGACCTGGTACGACAGGCGTCCGTCCGGCGCGACCTGCACCGACACGTTCAGCACCTTGCCCGGCGACTCGACGCTCGCGCTCATCGCATCAAGCGCGAAGGCACTCGAGCTCACCACCATGCCCAGCACCACGCAGCAATGCGTGGCCAGGCTGACATTCATGAATCTGGAAACCATATCTCTCCTTGTTTACTTCACCAGCACGCGGTAACTCCACGTTGCCATCTCAAAATCGGTCGATCCGCCCACTTCGACCTTCGCGCCGGTGGCGAAGTCGCGGTACGACCCGTGATGCAGTGTCTTGTCGAAGCGCGCCTTGACCGGCTTGTCCGACAGGTTCAGGGCGACGAACACCTTGTCCTTGTCGTTGGCGCGCACGAAGCTCAGGACCTGGGTCGGCGCGTCGTTCGGCACCTGCACCATCCGCGCGCCGTACTCTCCATTCCACAGCGCCGTGTTCTGTTTCTTCAGCGCGATCAGCTTCTTGTAGAGCGCGGTGTAGGGCGAGGCCTTCCATTCGATCGGGTCGCGCTCGAAGAAGGCCAGGCGTTTGGTGTTGCCCGCCTCCTGCCCGTTGTAGACCAGCGGGATGCCTTCGCTGACGAAACTGAACACGATCGCCGCGTCGACGGCCGGGCCGAATGCTTCGAACTCGGTGCCGTCCCAGGCGTTCTTGTCGTGGTTCGTCGTGTACAGCATGCGGTAGGCCTGGCGCGGATAGAACTTCGCGTTCCAGGCGTAATAGGCATGCAGGCGGGTGACGTCCGAACGGCCGCGCGCGATGTCGTGCAGCGCCTCCCACCAGGTCCAGGCATAGCTGGCGTCGAAGGCGTCGCGGTGCATGTCGCGGCTCTCCCACTCGGCCAGCATGAACACCGGCTTGATGGCGCGCAGCTCGCGGCTGGCGTGGTCCCAGAAATCCTGCGGCACCAGGCCGGCGGCGTCCACGCGATAGCCGTCGATGCCGGCTTCCTTCACCCAGAATTTCATCGCTTCCGTCATATAACCGCGCAACTCGGGCTTGCCGTAGTCGAGGTCGATGATGTCGTCCCAGTTGAACCAGGGCGTCGGCTGCGGCTTGCCATCCGGCCCCTTGGCGTACCAGTCCGGGTGCTGCGTCATCAGCACGTTGTCCCATGAGGTGTGGTTGCCGACCCAGTCGATGATCACGCGCAGGCCCAGGGAATGGGCGCGATCGACGAAGGCGCGCAGGTCGGCCATGGTGCCCAGCTCGGGATTGACGGCGCGGAAGTCGCGCACCGCGTAAGGACTGCCCAGCGAACCCTTGCGCTTGACTTCGCCGATCGGATGGATCGGCATCAGCCACAGGATCTCGACGCCCAGCTCCTTCAGGCGCGGCAGCTGGCCGGTCGCGGCCTTCAACGTGCCTTCCGGCGTGAACTGGCGCGTATTGATCTGGTAGATGGTGGCGTTCTTCGTCCAGTCGGCGTGCTGGAACTGCACGTACTCCCGCGGCTGATAGGGGTCGGCAGCTGCCGTCGCAGCCGGCGCTGCGGCCAGCAGCGCCAGCGCCGCCAGGGCATGAACGAGGATCGGCTTCATGGACAGTCCGGTCATGGTCAGAACTTGTAGTTGAGACCAGCCGAGTAGGTGCGGCCGAAGGTGACGGTGTTGGTGTACACCTTGGGATCGCTGGTGTACTCGCGGAACGGTTCGTTGGTCAGGTTATGCCCTTGCAGGAATACCGACCAGCCCTGCAGCATGCCGCCCTGGAAATCGTAGGACACCTGGGCGTCGGCAATCGTCTCGCCCTTGATGAAGGTGAACTGCGATTCGCTGCGGTAGTCGAGGATCTGGCCGATGAAGCTCGAGCGGCGGTAGGCCGCCAGCGACACCTGCAGGCCGTGCTTCTCGTAGTACAGGCGCAGGCTGGTCACGTTGCGCGACAGGCCCGGCAGGCCGATCTCGGACACCGCGCCGTTGAACACCGGCGCATTGCTGCCGGTGACGAAGGCGCTGGTCGGCAGGCGCACCGAGGAATCGGTGTGCGAATGGTTCACCTGCACGCCGAAGCCGTCCAGCGCATTGACCACCAGGCCGAACGGCAGGTTGGCCGACAGCTCGATGCCGCGCATGATGCCGCCCTCCCCGTTCTGCGGCATGGTCAGGAAGCCGATCGTCGAGCCGGCGTACTGGCCGGTGGTCGGCAGCGGCGTGCTGGCGCTGGTGTACTGGGCGAAGTCGAACATCTGCGGCGCATTGATCACGTAGTTGTCGAGCTTCTTGTAGAACAGCGCGGCGCTGACGTAGCCCTTCTTGCCGAAGTATTTTTCGTAAGAGAGGTCGAGCGCGCGCGCTTCATACGGTTTCAGTTCCGGATTGCCGGCGAAGCCGGTCAGCGCCGGATCCTCGGCGGTGGCGCTCTGCAGGCCGAAGTTCATGCTGGCCTTCAGGTTGTCCAGGTTGGCGCGCGAGACCTGCTTGCCGGCGCCCAGGCGCAGCAGCTGGTCGTTGCCCAGGTCGAAGGTCAGGTTCAGGCTGGGCAAGACCTTGGTGTAGTCGACGCCGCCGGTCTTGACGACTGCCGGGCAGGTATCGGTGGTGATGCCGGTGCAGTTGGCCAGGTCGACCTGGTTGCCGCTGGCGCGCTGGCGGGTGTCGACCACCTGCACGCCGATATTGCCGCTGTACGGCAGCGACATCAGGGTGCCGTCGAGTTCACCCATCAGGTAGGCGGTGGTGACCTTCTCGCCCACCGTCCAGTCGCGCGCCAGCACGGTGGCGTCGACCCAGCGGTTCAATTCATACAGCGAACCCAGGCTGCCGGTCGGGTCGAACGAGGCGACCGGGATGCCGGTCGGGCCGGCGACTTCAAGGCCGCTGCCCGGCATCGGGATGCTGGCATAGCCGTCGCCGCCGCGCACCGACAGCCTGCCCTCCTCGCCCAGGCGCGACTTGTCGCGCTTGGTGTAGTTGACGCCGAAGCGCACCGCGGCCAGCGGGCCCCAGTCGGTGTCGCGTTCGGCCGACAGGCGCACCGCCTGCACCTTGTCGTCGATGGTCGGCAGCGCCAGGTAACCGGCCTGCGGCGACAGCGGGCCGCCGCCCCAGCCGGCGACGTCGGTCAGCACGGCCACGTTGCGGTCGGCGTAGTTCAGGCTCGGGCTGTAGCGCACGTCGGCGAAGTTGTTGCCATTGAAGCCGCTGTAGCTGATCGAACCGAGCTGGCTCTCGGGCGTGTTGCCCGGCTGGCCGGCCATGGTCTCGAAATTGCTGATGCGCTTGGTGCCCTTCGAGTACGACAAGTCGTTCACGATGCGCCACTCGCCCACCTTGAGCTCGTTGTTCACGCCGAGCGACAGCAGGCGGTCCTTGTTCGAGAACAGGTGGTTGCGCACGTCGCCCTTGTAGTTGCTGAAGGTGCCGGCGGTGACGATGCCGTTCTCGATGGTGGCGTCGGTGAGCACCGCGTTCGGATCGTAGATGCCGGTGCCGCCGACGATCGCGCCTTCGAGGCCGGTCTTCTTGGTCGCCTCTTCGCCGCGCGAGTAGAACGCGTCGAAGGTCGAGCGGAACTTGTCGTTGGGACGGAACTGCAGGGTGACCGAAGCGCCGTCGCGCTCGGCCTTGCGGCGCGAGGTCTCGGCCATGAAGCCGTTGATCGCCTTGACGGTCTGGCCGTTGTAGTCGATGTCGGCGGTATTGGCGCCCCAGCTGTCGAATTTGAGTTCGCCGCCATTGTCCTGCTTGAACGAGGTCAGGCCGACCGACAGGCCGAGTTTACGGCCGAAGTACTGGTCGACGTAGGTCAGCGTCTTGCGGTGGCCCGAGCCAAGGTCGGAACCGGAACCGAAGCCGATGCGCTCCTTGCGCGCATTGGCCGCGAACATGCGCTTGCCGAAATCGAGCGGGCGCAGCGTGCGCAGGTCGATGGTCGAGGCCAGGCCCTGGCCGATCAGGCTCGCGTCCGGCGTTTTATAGACCAGCACGCTGCCGGTCAGCTCGGACGGGAACAGGTCGAATTCGGGGCTGCGTGCATCGCTGGTCGAGGCCTGCTCGCGGCCGTTGAGCAGCGAGCCGTTGAAGGTCGGCGACATGCCGCGCACGCTGACCTCGGTCGCCTTGCCGTTGATCTTGCTGCGCTGGGTGGTCACGCCGGACAGGCGCGAGATCGACTGGGCGACGGTGGTGTCGGGGAGCTTGCCGATGTCTTCGGCGGAGACGGCTTCGACGATGGACGTCGCGTTGCGCTTGATCTCGATGGCGGCCTCGATGCCGCGCCGGATGCCGGACACGTTGACGGTGGCGATCGGCGCCTCTCCTGTGACCGTGGCCGCGGGGCGAACCGCGTCTTCAGAATCCTGGGCGCCGGATTCCTGCGCATGCAGCGGGGTCACCATCAGCAGCAGTGCGCAGGCGCCTGCAACAGGGTGCAATTGGAAAACCTGGCGCCGTGCGCCATCCCGACGTGTCGTCATGCTTGTCTCCTCTTTTGTATTTATTTCCAGCTTTTTGCTGGTTGGATGCGATGGTCCAATATCGCGCGGGCGGGGTCAACGCATGAGCTGAAGCGAATCTGAAGATTCACCAAAGCCCTGTCGCTACGCCACACTGGTAAACTCGCGCCATGAAAATTCTCATGATCGAAGACGATCTCGCCATCGGCCAGGCGCTGTTGTCGGTATTCCAGGACGAGGGTCACACGGCGGTCTGGCTGCGCCTCGCGGCCGACGCCGGGGCCCGCATCCGCAGCGAGGCCTTCGACGCGGTGGTGCTCGACCTCGGCCTGCCCGACGGCGACGGCAACGACGTGCTGCGCGCGCTGCGCGCCGACGGCGTGCGCCTGCCGGTATTGATCATCAGCGCGCGCGACAGCCTGCAAGACCGCCTGAAGGGCTTCGACCTGGGCGCCGACGACTATCTGATCAAGCCGTTCGAAATCCCCGAGCTGCTGGTGCGCCTGCGCGCCATCGTGCGCCGCAGCCACGGCACGCTGGAAGAAAATCTGTGGACGGCGGGCGACATCGTGCTCGACGAGAACCGCATGGCGGTAACGCGCGGCGGCCAGCCAGTCACCCTGTCGAAGACCGAGTTCGCGCTGCTGCTGACGCTCATGAAGCAGGCCAACCGGGTATTGACACGGGTCGAGCTGGAACGGCGCGCGCTGCCGGCCGGCGATGGGCAGAGCCAGACCCTGGACGTGCACATTTTCAACCTGCGCAAGAAGATCGGCGAGGGCGTGATCCGCACCGTGCGCGGCGTCGGATATATGGTGCAGCAGGATGCTTGACAGGCTGGCCAACAGGCAGTCGTCGCTGTTCCAGCGCCTGATGTTCAGCTTCGCGGGCGTGATCCTCGGCGTGGCCATCATCGGCCTGGTGTGGGTGTTCCTCGAAGCCAAGGCCACCCAGCGCAGCCGCACCTTCAGCGAGAACAAGGCGCACACCGCCAATATCCAGGCCCACCTGTCGGACGTCGGCCCGGATGTAGCGCGCATGCTGCCGGTATTGGAGGAGATCGAGGCGAACCGCGTGCGCATGTTCCAGGAACTGGATTACCACTCGCACGTGCGGGTGCGTGTCTGGCTGCACGGCCGCCTGGTCTACAACTCGGCGCCGCAGTGGCCCGACCGGCTGCCGGAAGTCGCCACCCGCGACGCCTATTCCTGGGTGCGCTGGGAAGCGCACGACAAGGCCCAGGACATCGTGGTCGAGCGCAGCCACGAAGTCGACGACGAATGGATGTTTTCGATCGGGGGCGTTGGATTCCTGCTGTCCTCGACCATCTTCAGCCTGCCGCTGCTCCTGATTCCGGCCTGGCTGATCGTCGGCATCGGCCTGCGTCCGCTGCGTTCGATCGCGTCAAACATCGCCCAGCGTTCGGACGGCGACCTGACGCCGCTGCCGGACTCCACCTACCGCGAACTGTCGCCGCTGGTGGACGCGATCAACGGCCTGATGGCGCGCCTCTCGCAGCGCATCGAGCACGAGCACGAGTTCCTGACCGATGCGGCGCACGAACTCAAGACGCCGCTGGCGGCGATCCAGATCAATGCCCACGTGCTGCTCAGCCGCGCCGGCAGCGAGATGGCGGAACGTTGCGCCGAGCCGGCGGCGGGCCTGCGGAGCGGCGTGGCGCGCGCCACCCACACCGTGCACCAGCTGCTGGCCCTCGAGCGGGCGCGCGCCGAGCCGCAGGTCGACCATCCCTGCCCGCAGACC
The DNA here is from genome assembly GCF_017582745.1 of Massilia oculi. GTDB lineage: Bacteria > Pseudomonadota > Gammaproteobacteria > Burkholderiales > Burkholderiaceae_D > Telluria > Telluria oculi_A. The sequence continues at coordinate 139,426 of NZ_JAFVIM010000004.1, read as the reverse complement.
GACGTCGCCGAGTTCGTGCGCGACCGGGTGGCGGCGGCGGCCCACCTGGCGGTGCAGCGCAATATCGAGGTCGAGTTCCACGCCGATGCCGACGGCAGCGTGCCGCTGCACCTGGAAAGCATGGCCTCCGCGGTCGATAACCTGATCAGCAACGCGATCAAGTATTCGCCGCAGGACGGCCGCATCGCGGTGCGCCTGAATCGCATCGGCCACATTTATCGCCTGGCGATCGCCGACCAGGGTCCGGGCATCCCGCCAGACCTGCGCGACAAGGTGTTCGACCGATTCTACCGGGTGCCGGGACAGGAACAGTCGGGCAGCGGCCTAGGACTGGCGATCGCCGAACGCGGCGCCGCGCGCAATGGCGGCATCATCGTGCTGTCGGACGGCGAAGGCGGCCGGGGCCTGACGGCGACCATCGAGTTCGCGGGCGCCGCGGCCTGAGTCACGCTACGAGGAATGGCAGCACGCGCCTGAGCAGCAGCTCGGGCGCTTCTTCCGCGATGTAGTGACCGCAGGGCAGCGCCCCGCCCTGCACGTCGTCCGCCACCAGTTTCCACTCCTCGAGCGGATCGAAGCAGCGCCCCACCACGCCCTGCTCGCCCCACAGCGCCAATAGCGGCATCCCGAGCTTTCGACCTGCGGAGCGATCGAGCCGGTCGTGTTCGAGATCGATGCCGGCCGCGGCCCGGTAGTCCTCGCAGATACCGTGCGCCGCGCCCGGCAGCGCCAGGCAGCGCTGGTATTCGCGCAGCGCGCGCGGATCGAATGGCGCCAGGCCTGCGCTGCGCTTGCCCATCACGTCGCGCACGTAGGCCGCCGGGTCAGCCTCGATCAGGCGCTCGGGCATGGGCGCCGGCTGGATCAGGAAGAACCAGTGCCAGTAGGCGCGGGCAAAGGCTTCCGAGGTCTGTTCGTACATCGCCAGCGTCGGCGCGATGTCCAGCAATGCCATCCGTTCGACCGCCTCAGGGTGGTCCAGCGCCAGCCGGTGCGCCACGCGCGCGCCGCGGTCGTGGGCCAGCACGCGGAACCGTTCAAAGCCGAGCGAACGCATGACGGCCAGCGCATCGAGCGCCATCGTGCGCTTGCTGTAGTTGGCGTGATCAAGCGCGCCTTGCGGCTTGCTCGAGTCGCCATAGCCGCGCAGGTCGCAGGCCACCACGGTGAAGCATTCGGCAAGACGGGGCGCGACCTTGTGCCAGATCGCGTGGGTTTGCGGATGGCCGTGCAGAAGCAGCAGCGGCGGGCCGGAACCGCCGGTGATGGCCTTGATCGAGATCGATGGCGCCACGTCGACTTGCAGGGAACGAAAATCCGGGAATAGTGCTGTCATGGTGAGATTTTCATGAAGAATTCGCGTTCGGCGCGCGCCATGCGCTCGCGGCGCTCGGCGGCCAGCGCGGCCTGTTCCAACCGCAGCCGTGCGCCGTAGCGGATCGAACCCACGCCCGCCGCGAACACGCTGAGCGCGAGCGCCGGGAAGAAGAAGTCGGCGGAATCCAGTCCATCGACATAGGCGATCGCGCGCCCGGGCTCGCGCGGATGATGGCGGATCGTGATCCGGTCGCCCGGCTGTCTCTTCTCGAAGCGCGCCTGGATGACGGCGCGCGACGGGTCGCAGGCGGCGTCGGTCATGAGCGACGTGGCGCTGCGGGACGATACGTACTGCCGTCCATCCACGTCGTAGCGGTAGGCCATCTTGATGCACCACCCGCGCGATTTTCCGCGCCGTTCGTACAACTCGCTCTTGACCACCACGGCGCTGGCCTTCGGCCAGGATCGCGCATCGAACTTGTCGTGGATGCGCAACGCCATCCAGATCGCCAGCGGCACCGCGAGCACGATCAGGAACCAGCCCAGGAGCACCTGAAACTGGGGATCGTGCGGAATGGCGGGTTCGGTGGATGGCTGCGTGCTCATGAGCGACTACTGTAGCACGGGCTCGCCGGCTGGCCATTACCCAGGCAACAGCTCGGTGCTCCCGATCTCGCCTGTCTTGTCATGCGCCCCACATGAGCTTCGCTTATGCCTCCCACATGTTCTTACATAGACCTGACATTTCGATAATTGTTGTAAAGACGCATTACCGCGGATTTAACGAATTGACACCATGAATGGTGCTGCGCAGTATGGACCGGAGGCAACCGCCTCGCCCTTTCCCAGGACCACCGCCGTAGAACAAAAAAAGGAATCAGCACCATGCAGAAAGCCAGGACGGAAAAAACAGCACTAGCCCTCGCCATCGCCGCGCTGTGCGCGAGCGTCGCCCACGCCCAGGATGCCGCGCCCCAGGCAGAGACGGCCGTCGACGCCGCCACGGTCGTGGTCACCGGCACCCGCGTTGCCAACCGCACCGCGCTCGACACCGCCGCGCCGATCGACATCATCTCGTCCGACACCCTCAAGAATGCCGGCAGCACCGAGATGAACCAGGCGCTGTCGATGGCCCTGCCCTCGCTGAACTTTCCCCGGCCTTCGCTGACCGACGGCACCGACACCATCCGTCCCGCCACCCTGCGCGGCATGGCGCCCGACCAGACCCTGGTGCTGATCAATTCCAAGCGCCGTCACGCCTCGTCGCTGGTCAACGTCAACGGCTCGATCGGCCGCGGTTCGGCGGCGGTCGACCTCAACACGATCCCGACCGCGATCGTGAAATCGGTCGAAGTGCTGCGCGACGGCGCGGCGGCGCAATACGGCTCCGACGCCATCTCGGGCGTGGTCAATATGCGCCTGCGCACCGACCGCGATGGCGGCGAAGCGAGCGTCACCTATGGCGCGCGCAAGTCCGAATACGATCTGTGGAACGACGCCGTCCCTGCTGGCGGCACCTGGAGCGGCCCGGATTCGCGCAAGCGCACCGACGGCCAGACCGCCACCGTCAGCCTGTGGAAGGGCCTGGCCCTGGGCGAATCGGGCTTCCTGACCATCGCCGCCGAATACCGCGACCAGAACCGCACCGAGCGTGGCGGCTATGACATGCGCCAGCAGTACCCACGGGTCAACGGCGCTTTCGACCCGCGCGAGAACACGATCAACCGCTTCAACGCCTGGACCGGCGAGCCGGACCTCGACCAGGCCACGCTGTTCGCCAACGCCGGCAACGACCTGGGCGGCGGCGTCAAGGTCTACGGCTGGGCGAGCTACCAGGACCGCGACGCCACCTCGTCCGGCTACTTCCGCCCGCCGCAGGATGCGCGCAACGTCCTGTCGATCTATCCGGACGGCTTCCTGCCGCTGATCTCCCCCACCGTCAAGGACTTCTCGATGACGGGCGGCGTGACCTGGACCGCCGGCCAGTGGGACATGGACGCCTCGCTCGGCTACGGCAAGAACAAGATGGAATACACGATCGAGAACACCCTGAACCGCTCGCTGGGCGCCAGCAGCAAGACCGAGTTCTATGCCGGCGGTTATTCCTACGACCAGGCCGTGTTCAACCTGACCGGCGTGCGCAGCATCGAGCTGGCATCGCTGTCGTCGCCGCTGAACGTAGCGGTGGGCGTGGAGGCGCGCCGCGAAGGCTATGAGCTGTTCGCCGGCGAAGAGCAGTCGTGGAGCTATGGCGGCGAGGTGCTGCCCAACGGGACGCCGGCCGCGCCGGGCGCCCAGGTGTTCCCGGGCTTCCGCCCGGCCAACGAGGTCGACGCCCACCGCAACGCGGTCGGCGCCTTCATCGATCTCGAAGCGAACGTCACGCCCGAGCTCCTCGCCTCGGCCGCGGTGCGCGCCGAAAAATATTCCGACTTCGGCAACAGCGTGGCCGGCAAGCTTGCGCTGCGCTACGACTTCAACAAGGCGTTCGCGCTGCGCGGCGCGATCCAGAACGGCTTCCGCGCGCCGTCGCCGCAGCAGCAGCACTTCACCGCCACCTCGACCAACTTCATCAACGGCGTCCCCTACGAGATCACGACCTTCAAGCCATCCGACCCGGTGGCGGTGGCCCTTGGCGCCAAGCCGCTCGACGCCGAGGAATCGGTCAACGCCTCGCTCGGCGCGGTGCTGCGCCTGGGTGGCGTGAGCGTGACGGTCGACGCCTACCGCATCGACATCGACGACCGCATCATCCTGTCCGAGAACCTCACGCAGGCCAATGTGCGCGACTACATCGCCAGCCAGGGCTTCATCGGCGTTGGCGGCGGGCGCTTCTTCATCAACGGCGTCGACACCACGACCAAGGGCGTGGACGTGGTGATCAACTGGGCGCACAACGCCGGCGCGGCGGGCCGCTTCGACTTCACGCTCGCCGGCAACTTCACCGACACCGAAGTGACCAAGGTGCCGGTGACCGAGCAGTTGTCGAACCTGAGCCCTGCCCCGATCCTGTTCGACCGCGTCAACGTGCTGTCGCTCGAGAAGGGTCAGCCGAAGAACAAGATCAGCGCCAACGTCAACTGGAAGCTGGGCCCGTGGGGCGCGACCCTGCGCGCCACGCGCTATGGCGAGGTGCTGTCGCCGGGCACCACGGCGGCCTTCGACTTCGAGCTTGGCGCCAAGACCGTGGTCGACCTGGAGGGACGCTTCGCCGTCACGCCGAAGCTGACCTTGGCCCTGGGCGCGGACAACGTCTTCGACCAGTACCCGGAAACGCTGCCGCCGGCGCTCAACACCACGGGCAATACACCGTTCTCGACCTACGCGCCGTTCGGGCGTTCGGGCCGGTATATCTACGGGCGCGCGACCTACGCCTTCTGATCTTACCGTTCCAGCACCTCGCCCAGCCTGCGGGCGAGGAAATCCACCAGCGCCGCCACCCGCGGCGCCAGCGCGCCCTGCTTGTAGAACACGGCCCACACGGGCTGGGTCCACGGCAGGGTGTGCTCTTCCAGCACCGGCACCAGCCGCCCGGCCGCCAGGTCGGAGCGCACCAGGAATTCTCCCATCGAGCCGATGCCCGCCCCGTGCAAGACCAGGTGGCGCACCGTCTCGCCGCTCGAGGCCAGCACCTGCGGCGTGACGGTCCAGCCCTCGCCGCCGGCATGCAGCAGCGGCCAGGTATTGAGCGAGGCCGGCGCCGTGAAGCCGACGGTGCGGTGCAGCGCCAGCTCGGCCGGCTCGCGCGGCACGCCGTATTTTTCGATATAGCCGGGCGCCGCCACCACCCTTAGCTTGCCGGTGCCCAGGCGCCGCGCATTGAGCGTCGAATCGGGCAGCGCGCCGATGCGGATCGCCAGGTCGGCGCGCTCCTCGATCAGGTCGACATAGGTTTCACCGCTGGTCAGTTCCAGCTGGACCAGCGGATAGGCTTCCAGGAAATCGGGCAGCAGCGGCGCCAGCAGGTGGTCGAAGGCCGGGGTCGAGGCATTCACCCGCACCAGCCCCGAGGGCTGCGAACGGCGCGCCTGCGCCTCGGCCTCGGTATTGGCCAGGTCGCGCAGGATGGCGCGGGCGCGTTCGAGCAGCCAGGCGCCTTCCTCGGTCAGCTGCAGGCGCCGCGTCGTGCGGCGCATCAGCGTCATGCCGAGGCCGTCCTCGAGCCGCGAAATGGTGCGCGAGACCCCGGACGGGGTTTGCCCCAGGCGCTCGGCGGCGGCCGAGAAGGAGCCGGAATCTATGACCGCAACAAATACAATCAAGGCATCCACATCGATCATTGTTGACTCCAGCTCAAAAGTCCATTGTACAGCGGCCTATTTTTCCTTGCATTCGGGCACGGCACACTGCATGCCTGGCTCAACCCCGCCACACCAAACAACAAGGAGAATCGCATGCCACTCGCACTCTGGGCGCTTACCTTGAGCGCCTTCGCCATCGGGACGACCGAATTCGTGATCGTCGGCCTGATCCCCACCATCGCCGCCAGCCTGGGCGTATCGGTGCCCTCGGCCGGCCTGCTGGTCAGCCTGTACGCGCTGGGCGTCGCCGTCGGCGCGCCGGTGCTCACCGCCCTTACCGGCAAAGTGCCGCGCAAGCACCTGCTGCTCGGCCTCATGGTCCTGTTCACCCTCGGTAACCTGGTGGCCTGGATGGCGCCGAACTACGAAGCGCTGATGGCTGCGCGCGTCGTCACGGGCCTCGCGCACGGCGTGTTCTTCTCGATCGGTTCGACCATCGCCACCAGCCTGGTGCCGAAAGAAAAAGCCGCCAGCGCCATCGCGCTGATGTTCACGGGTCTCACCGTGGCCCTGGTCACCGGCGTGCCACTCGGGACCTTCATCGGCCAGCACTTCGGCTGGCAGGCCACCTTCCTGGCCGTGTCGCTGCTGGGCGTGATCGCCGTGATCGGCAGCGCCATCCTGGTGCCGTCGGATATCGCGGGCAGCACACCATCGAGCCTGCTGACCCAGCTCGCGGTGCTCAAGAAACCGCGCCTGCTGCTGGTGTACGCCATGACCACGCTCGGCTACGGCGGCAGCTTCATCGCCTTCACTTACCTGGCGCCGGTGCTGCAGGAAGTCTCGGGCTTCGCGGCGTCGACCGTCAGCCTGGTGATGCTGGTGTACGGCGTCTCGGTCGCGGCCGGGAATATCTGGGGCGGCAGGCTGGCCGACCGCCACGGTCCGGTGCCCGCGCTGCAGATCGTGTTCGCCCTGCTGGCCGTGGTGCTGCTGGCACTGACCTTCACCGCGCCGAGTAAACCGCTCGTCTTGATCACGGTGCTGGCCTGGGGCGCGGTCGCCTTCGGCAACGTGCCCGGCCTGCAAGTCTATGTGGTGCAGCGCGCCGAACGCGATGCGCCGCAGGCGGTGGACGTCGCCTCGGGCCTGAACATCGCCGCCTTCAACGTCGGCATCGCCCTTGGCGCCTGGGGCGGCGGCCTGATCGTCGCCCACCTCGGCCTGATGGCCACGCCATGGATCGGCGCCCTGGTCGTCGTCGGCGCCCTGCTGCTCACGACCCTGGCCGGCTGGCTCGACCGACGCGAAGGCGTGCCGGCCAAGGCGGCCGTGCGCAGCGCCGTCGTCACCCATTAACTCATTTCAAAGGACACATCATGAACATGCCACAACTGGGCCTCGGCACCTTCCGCCTGCAAGGGCAAGCCGCGATCGACTCGGTCGCCACGGGGCTGGAACTGGGCTACCGCCACGTCGATACCGCACAGATCTATGGCAATGAAGCCGAGGTCGGCCAGGCGCTGGCCGCATCCAGCGTGGCGCGCCGCGAAGTCTACCTGACCACCAAGATCTGGACCGAGCACCTGGCCGCCGACAAACTGGCCGCCAGCCTGAAGGACAGCCTGCGCAAGCTGAACGTCGAGCAGGTCGACCTGACGCTGATCCACTGGCCCTCGCCCGGCGCCGCCGTCCCTGTAGCCGAATCGATGCAGGCCCTGCTGGCGGCGCGCGACGCCGGTCTCACCGGCGCGATCGGCATCTCGAACTTCCCGGTGGCCCTGATGCGCGAGGCGATAGCCGCCGTCGGCGCGGACAATATCGCCACCAACCAGGTCGAGCTGCATCCCTATCTGCAGAACCGCGCCGTGGCGGACTTCGCGCGCGCTGCCGGCATCCACGTTACCGCCTACATGCCGCTGGCCTATGGCAAGGTGATGAGCGATCCCGTGATCGGCGAGATCGCGCGCCGCCACGGGGCCACGCCGGCCCAGGTGACCCTGGCCTGGCTGCTGGCCAAGGGCTATGCCGTGATCCCGTCGTCGACCAGACGCGAGAACCTGGCCGGCAACCTGCGGGCGCTGGAGCTCGTGCCAAGCCGGGAGGACAGCGCCGCCATCGATGCGCTCGACCATGGCGGGCGCCTGGTCAGTCCCGACTTCGCCCCGGCCTGGGATTGATTACTGATCGAGCTCGGGATAGCGGCGGAAGATGCCTTCTTCATTGAACGGGATGCGCCGTTCGGACGCCAGGTAGGCGGCGATATTGGGCCGCGCGGCCACGCGGTCGCGCAGGCCGGTGAGTTCCGGATGCTCCTGCTCGATCTTCTTCATCGCATTCGGGAAGGCATAGCGCAGGCCTTCGATGACCTGGAACAGCGACAGGTCGGCGTACGTCACCTTGTCGCCCGTGAGGTAGTCGCGCGGCTCGGGGTTGGACAGCAGGCGCGCGAAATAGGCCATGAACTTGGGGATGCGCGACTCGACGAAGTCGGCCGAACGGCGCAGCGCCTCGGGTTTCTGGTCTTCGTAGTACAGCGCGGACGCGATCGGGTGATGGGTGTCGTGGGCCTCGGTCACCAGGTCGGCGATGGTCAGCTGCAGCTGGTGCACCCACAGGCGGCCCGGGTCGGTGCGCGGCGCCAGTCCGTGCTGCTCGCCCAGGTAGAGCAGGATGTTGGCCACCTGGCCGATCACCAGCTCCCCCGCCTTCAGGAACGGCGGCGCGAAGGCCGGATACTCCTCGACGTCGAGCGCCGCCATCAAGAGGTCTACGCCGCCCTCGCGGCGCGCCACGTCGACATAGTCGGCGCCCGCTTCTTCCAACGCCAGGCGGACGAATTCGCCGCGTCCCTGGATGCTCGGCCAATAGAACAGTTCATACGCCATCTGCTTCCTCCATTGCTGGTTGGTTCCGGCGCATTATCGATGATGAATGAAGAAGCGTGGCGCGCCGCAAACATGGTAGTCTTGTCGTGCATGCCTAAAAACAACCATAAGTCAACACGTCCAGAGAGAGCCCCATGACAGATCACGCCCGCCTTGGTTCCCAAGCACTATTTGCACTTCGTCCGGGCACGAGTTAGCAATTCGGCACATAATTGCAGAACGGAATTATTTCTTGTCATTGCCGGGCATGGCCCGGCAAGACAAAGACCTTTTACGCCGAATGGAGCGCTCGATGATCTTCGCTCGACTCACCCAACGCTGGCATGCGCTGCGCTACTGGCGCGAGCACCAGTCCCTGTCCCGTCTCAAGCTGGTGCGCCGCCTCGAAAACACGCCCGCCGACGACCTGTTCCGCCAAGTGAGCGGCCGCGACTACCTGGCCCGCGGCATGAAAGTACGCGAGCGCATGCGCTGCGTACTGGCCCATTATCGCTTCGAAGAGGCGACCTTCAACGCCGCCTACCGGCAGGCCGCGCACCACGGCGGCTTGGTGTTGTGGCAGCATGAGGATGAAAGTGGCAGTTTCATCATGCGGCTCGAGCACGCGCCCCGCATCGACCCGGAAGGCGAGCTGACGCTGTCCCTGGTCGTCGACGGCGCGGTGCTGCACCGTCTTTCCTGGACCTGGGTCGAAGGCGCGGTGGTGGGCGTCGACCTGCCGGTGGTTCCCTTCGTCACCCGCAACGCCGGCCTGTGGCGCGATGCCGGCGGCGCCTTCGAGGCCTTCGAGCGCGTCTTCCCGAACAATTCGCCGAGCTTCTTCTGCTTTGCCGCCCTGCAGGGCGCGGCGCAGGCGCTGGGCTTCGACCGGGTGGTCGCGGTGCGCGGCAGCGCGCACGTGGCCTATGAAGCGGCGCAAGACAAGGCCTTCGAGAACGCCTACGACGGCTTCTGGCGCATCCTGGGCGGCGCCGAGCTGGACGCGCGCAGCTTCCTGGTCCCGCTGCCCTTCTACCTCAAGCCATTGCAAGACATGCCATCGAAGCACCGCAAGCGCGCGGCTCAGCGGCGCGAACACTGGCGCGCCATCGGCGACGCGGCCCGCGCCGCGCTGCTGCGCCATGTGGTGACGCCGGCCGCCACCGAGCCCACGGCGGTCGAGGCGCCGTCCACCGCGAAAGCCTGAGCGGCGCCAATCAAACTGTCTTGACAGATTCACCACGGCCGCCCGGGGCCGTGATACACTCGCGATTCGCTAGGGGTCCTGGAACGTTGTTCCGGGTGAGAGATACCCTTCGTACCTGATCTGGATAATGCCAGCGAAGGAAAGCGCAAAGCAGCACCCCCATTCGTTTGCCCTTCCCCCACGTTGGCTCCGGCTTTGATAATAAAAGCGGCGCGCCACGTAGCGCGCGAAAACGAGCAAACCATGACATTCATCTCGAAGCATACCGTCCTCGCCTGCGCCATCGTGCAGGCGTTTTCCCTGTCGTCCCAGGCCTACGCACAAGAGCCTGCGTCCGTCGTCGTCACCGGCAGCAAGTGGATCGCCCTCGACCGCGCCAGCGTCGGCGGCTTCTCCGACGTGCCGCTGCTGGAGTCCCCGGCCTCGATCACCTCGATCAGCCAGAGCCAGATGCAGGACCTGTCGATCCGCAGCGCCACCGACGCCGCGCGCTACGACGCCTCGATCGGCGACGCCTACAATGCGATCGGCTACGCCGAGCAGTTCTCGATCCGCGGCTTCGCGCTCGACAACGCCACAAGCTACCGCAAGGACATGATCGCGATCTCGGGCGACACGCAAATCCCGCTCGAGAACAAGGAACGCATCGAGGTCTTGCGCGGCCTGGCCGGCCTGCAGGCCGGCGTCGCGGCGCCGGGCGGGATGATCAACTTCGTCACCAAGCGCCCGACCAGCGCGCCGCTGCGCCAGGCCACGGTGGAGGTGCGCGAGCGCGGCACCGTGTACGGCGCGGTCGACCTGGGGGGCCGGTTCGAGGACCGCCGCTTCGGCTACCGCATCAACGCCGCAGCCGAAGACCTGAAGTCCTACGTGCGCGGCGCCGACGGCGAGCGCCAGTTCGTATCGGCCGCCTTCGACTGGCAGATCACGCCGGACGCGCTGTTCCAGATCGACCTCGACCACCAGCACAAGTCGCAGGTCACGGCGCCGGGCTACCAGCTGATCCGCAATGAAGCGCTGCCGGCCGGGATCTCGGCCAAGACCCTGCTCAACGACCAGCCGTGGACCAAGCCGGTCGATACCGACAGCAGCAATCTCGGCCTGCGTTTCGAGTACCGCATCAGCGACGCGTGGAACGCCACCGTCAGCGCCAACAAGCACTGGTTCAAGCGCGACGACTTCACCGCCTTCCCCTACGGCTGCAGCAACGAGGGCGACGGCTACTATCCGGGCTACTGCTCGAACGGCGACTACGACGTCTACGACTTCCAGAGCACGGGCGAGCGCAAGACGCCGTGGGGCCTGCAGGCGATGCTGCAGGGCCGCTTCGACACCGGCGCGGTGCGCCACGCATTGACCGTCGGCGGCTCGTATGCGGAGCGCCACGACAGCTTCGGCGAATACGTCTACGACTACGTCGGTTCCAGCAATATCTGGAACCCGGCCATCGTGCCGCCGGTGTCCAGCGACCGCGTGACCGGCCCCGTGATGGAACGCCGCAGTACCGAAGAGCGCTCGCTGTTCGTGCAGGACGTGATGACCTTGTCGCCCGAATTCACCTTGCACGCCGGCGTGCGCTACGTGAAGCTCAAGCTCGACGCGCTGGAAGAAATCGAAGGCGGCTGGGTGCACACGAAGGATTCGTTCGCGCTGCCGAACGTGGCGCTGGTGTACGCGCCGGCGCGCGACTGGCGCGTGTACGGCTCGATCAGCCACGGCCTGCAGTACGGCGGCATCGCGCCGATGGAAACCACCAACCAGAACACCGCCCTGCCGCCGAGCCGCTCGAAGCAGCTGGAGTTCGGCGTCAAGCGCAACGTCAACGAGCAGCTGGCGCTGTCGGGCGCCCTGTTCGAGATCCGCCAGGGCCTGGAATACACGAACGCCGCCAACACCTTCGTGCGCGCCGGCGAGCAGACCCACCGCGGCGTCGAGCTGTCGGCGATGGGCCGCGCCACGCCCGACCTGAACTACAGCCTGTCGCTGATGGCGCTCGACACCGACCAGAAGGACACCGGCGACGCGTCGACCGAAGGCAAACGCGTGACCAATGTGCCGGAGCTGCGCACCACCGCCTGGGTCGAGTACGCGGTGCCGCAAGTGGCGGGCCTGAAGCTCGACGCACAGTGGCAGTATTCGGGCAACAAGGTGTTCGATCCGGCCAATCGCGTGAAGGTCCCGGGGTATCACGTGGCAGGGTTTGGCGCATCCTACCTGCTGCGCGCGGGTGGGTTGAACACGATCATCCGCGCGCGGGTGGACAATGCCTTCGACAAGTTCTACTGGCGTGATGTGACGCAGTCGCTGGGCGGGTATTTGCTGCCGGGGGCGCCGCGCACGTTCAGGTTGTCGGCGCAGATCGACTTCTAAGCATTCACTCGTTTTGCCTGCCACGCGCGCCGTGGCAGGCTTCATGCATCAATCCGACAAATCCACCAGCTTGCCCAGGCACCGCCGCTGGAAGCCATTGAGCCCGCGGGTAATGAGCTCATCATCATCCTCGATCACCTCGGCATCGAGCAGCAGCCGCAGCTTGGCGATGCGGTCGCCCTGGTCCAGCGCCTGCGCCAGGTGCGAGCCATCCGCTTCGCCGGCCTGCTCGATCGCCTCGACCACCTCGGGCGGAAAGTCCCAGTGGTTGGCGATCACCGACGACAGCTGGCGGCTGGCCGCGAACAGCGCGACGCCGAATTCGCTGGAACCGGGCACCTTGCCTTCGCAGATGCGGTCGGCCACCTGGAATGCGACCTGCAGTCCCAGATTCTGCATCAGGCCGGCCAGGTAGGATTCGAACACGCCGGCCGACAGGCCCGGCGCCATCACGCTGGCGGCGAACGCGCAGCGTTCGGAATGCTTCCACACATTCGGCGCCACCTGGCGCGCCACGCCCTGGACCTTGACCCGCACCAGCGGCCGGAACGCGATGCGCGCCAGCAGCATGCGCAAGCCGTTCAGGCCGAGCATCGTCACCGCGCCCTCCAGGGTCTCGATCGGCGTCACGGGCCGGTAGTAGGCGCTGTTGGCTTCGCGGATCACTTCGGCCACCAGCACCAGGTCGCGCCCGACCTGGGCCGACAGCGCGCCGGTCGAGATGTTTTCGTCGGACAGCGCGGTGAGCAGTTGCGACACCAGTTCGGGGATGCGCGGCACCAGGCCGGACGCGCAGACCGGGTCGGCCGCCAGCGAACGCACTTCGGCCAGGATCTGCGCTTCCTGCTCGGGTTGGGCGTTGAAGCCACTGGACGCGGTAAGCCAGCGATAGAAAGTGGCGTGGACGTCGTTCGCCATGTCTTCGTCGTGTTCGATCGTCGCGGTCGCGCCGGCGCCTGCCGAGGCTTCCGTCTCTTTATCTGAACCGCCCAAAAAGCGTCCTAGCCAGTTTTTCATAGCGCCCCGCCGTACGTTCGAAATCCAATGATTGTAATGCCTTCTAGAAACAAATAGTCATGAGGGGGTAAAGATTTATTGTTCGTAACGACATCGAACCGCGATTCGCATCAGCGCCCTCTGCGTCCGGTCAAGAAATCGTCGTCAAAAAGTCGAAGCGGACTGTTGCAAATGATAATGATTATCATTTAGTATACATCGGAAATGAGAATCATTCTCATTGATAGGCTCGCTCGAGCACGCTTGCCTGCGCATGCGTGCCGGGCCGAGCATGTGCAACCCCTCTTGACTGGACCACCATGGCAGCAACCCTTCCCGGCCTGCGACGACTCCCTGCCCTGTTCGCCTGCGCCTTCGCCACCCAGGCGATCGCCTTTGATGCGCCCGCCGCGCCCGACGCAACCTCCCCGCTCGACCCCATCGTCATCACCGGCCAGCGCCTCGACAAGGCCGGCACCGTGACCGTGCTCGATGCCGCCGCCCTCACCCGCCAGGGCGTGACCGATATGCAGAACATCGCGCGCTATGCGCCGCTGGTCAGCGTGCCGGGCGCCGCCAGCGGCAGCGGCAACGTCTGGGACGGCGCCGGCAATACCGGCTTCAATATCCGCGGCGTCGAGGGCAACCGGGTGGGCCTGGACCTGGATGGCATCGAGCTGCCCGAGGCCGCGCCGAAGCCCGACGCCTCGACCCTGAACGGCTTCGGCGTCGGCCGCGACTACTTCGATCCCGAGACCTTCCGCTCGGTGACCATCGGGTCCGGCACCGCGCCGGCCGGCGCCGGCGCCCAGGGCCTGGGCGGCAACGTCTCCTTCGTCACCAAGGCGCCGGAGGACTACGTCAGCGAGGCCCGCCCCACCTACGCAGAGTACAAGTTCGGATCGAACCGCGCCAACGACATGCGCATGCATGCGCTGACCGGCGCCGCGCAATCCGGCGCGCTCAAGGCGCTGGCAGTGCTGGTGCACCGCGACGGCAAGGAACTCGACTCGCTGGGGACCGCCCCGCTCAACCCGGACGACTGGGATTCGGATGCGCTGCTGGCCAAGCTGTCCTGGACGCCGTGGGCCGGACACCGCTTCACCGCCACGATCGATGCCTTCCGCGCAGACCACGCTCGCGCCTACGACAACAAGCAGGGCGCGCTGTATCCCGAAGGCGCGAACCAGGCCGGCAGCACCAGGCGCGACCGCTTCAGCATCGATCACCTATATCAGGCAGCCGGCGCCTGGTTCGATACGCTCGAGAGCCGCCTCTATATCCAGGACAGCGAAGTCGAAGACATCACCACCGCCCGTTACATCACGGGCGGCCAGCCGGTGCTGCGCCATATCGCGACCAGCTTCAACAACCGCAGCGTGGGCTTCGCCAGCAACGCCAGCAAGCAGTTGGGCAGCAACGACCTGGCGTATGGCATCAGCGTCGAACAGACCGACACCGAGCGTCCATGGCGCGAGGAGCGGCTTGTCGTCAACACCGGCGCCCAGCAGGTCACCAACAAGAACCGGATGGCCGACATGCAGTCGCTGCGCTTCTCCGCATTCGCGCGCGCCGAAGTCGCCCTGTCGACCTGGGCCAGCGTCACGCCCGGCCTGCGCTACAACTGGCGCGAACTCAAGCCGAACAGCACCGCCAACTACGCGATCGGGATCCCCAATGCCAGCCGCGAACTGAAAAAGGAAACGGACAGCTATCTCACGCCCAGCCTTACCCTGACCGCGCAGGTTGCACCCAGCCTGGAGACCTATCTTCAGTACAGCCGCGGCACGCGCCTGCCGACCTCCGCCGAACGCACCGGCACCTACGATTCGCTCAGCTACACCGGCACCGGCAACGCCTACGCCGTGATCGGCAACCCGAACCTGGACAAGGAAACCAGCAACGCCTTCGAGCTGGGCCTGAAGGGCGCCGTGGTGCGTGGGCTACGCCTGCATGCCGCCGTGTTCAACACCCGCTACAAGAACCTGATCGAATACGCATCGCAGCCGGCCGACCCGGTCAACTATCCGAACATCACCTTTGGCCTGTTCCGCCCCGAGAACATCGGCACCGCACGCACCTGGGGCGGCGAGCTGACGCTCGACGCCGACCTGGGCCAATGGAACCAGTCGCTCAGGGGCGGCAAGCTGACCCTGGCCAGCGGCGTCCAGCGCAGCAAGGCGACGAACACCCGCACCGGCCTGGAAAGCGACCTGGCGTCGACGCTGCCAAAGAAAATGAGCCTGATCGCGGCCTGGGACGATCCGGCCCAGCGCGGCGGCATCGCCTTCGCCGCGGTCCACACCCGCGCCAAGCAGGCCGAACGCGACGTGATCGGCGGCGTGAACACAACCTTCTTTGCGATCCCGTCAAGCACGGTGATGGACCTGACCGGATACTGGAACATCAACGAGCACGCGTCAATCACGGCCGGCGTCTACAACCTGGCCGACAAGAAGTACTGGGACTATGCCTCGTCGCGCAGCCTGCCGGCCGCCACCACGGCCATCACCGCGGCCGACATCGAACGCCAGGCGCGTCCGGGACGCTATGCCGCCTTCACCCTCAAGCTGGTCTATTAAACGAACAAGGAGAACAACCTCATGAAATTCACCCGCCACCTCCTGGCCGCAGCCATCGCCCTGGCCTTGATCCCGGCGCAAGCCACCCCGCAACTGGCGCAGCAGTGGGCCGAGCTGAAAGCCAAGCAACCGCGCCTGCAGACGCGCGACGCCGCGCGCCAGCTGAAGGTATCCGAAGCCGAACTGCTCGCCACAGGCATCGGCAATACCGTGGTGCGCCTAAAGGAGACCGACCATGCGCCGCGCGAGATCATGCGCCGCGCCCTCGACCTTGGCAAGGTGATGGCGCTCACCCGCAACGAGAACGGCGTGATCGAGACCACCGGCACCGCCATGCGCATCCCGAAGCAGGCCGAGAAAGGCAGCGCCGACGAGGCCGAACGCGAGGCGCGCAACCTGAACATCGCCGGCGGCTACCTGGGCGGCCCGATCGACCTGCGCTTCCAGTTCGCCAAATGGAAGTACGCCTTCGCCGTGACCCAGCCCGGCCGCGACGGCGCCGTCAACCGCAGCCTGCAATTCTTCGACGCCAGCGGCAACGCCGTGCATAAGCTCTACCTGCGCGACGATGCCAACGTTCCGGTCTTCGACAAGCTGGTGGCCGACTTCCGCCACCCGAGCCAGGACGCGCAGCTGGACGTCAAGCCGGCCGCGCCGAAACCCGCCGAAAAACCCGACAGCGCGATCGACGTCAAGGAATTCCAGACCGCCTGGCAAGAGATGACCGACGTCCACCAGTTCAACCGCATCGTCTCGGAGTTCGGCCTGACGCGCGAACAGGCGCTGCGCCTGGCCCCAGCCGGCGTGGTGCAGAAAGTCGCGCCGCAGGCGGTGCGCAAGCTGCTCGAGGACGCGGCGAAGGACGGGGTCGCGATCATGGCCTTCCTCGGCAATGGCGCGCTGACCCAGATCTACAGCGGCAAGGTGAACAAGGTGATGGCGGCCGAAGGCTGGTTCAACGTGCTCGATCCGGACTTCAACCTGCACCTGCGCGACAGCGCGTTCAGGAGCGGCTATGTGGTGCGCCGCGCCGGCGTCACCTCGGTCGAGTTCTTCGACGACCAGGGTGAGCTGGTGGTGACCTTCTTCGGCGTGCGCGAGCGCGGCAAGCCGCAGCCGCAGTCGTGGCTCGACCTGGCGGCGGGCCTGCCGAAGGCCTGAACTTCAGACCTGGCCGAGCAGCCCCTGAACCTGCCGCATCCGGTGCGGCAGGTCGCCGGCCAGCAAGGTGTAGGCGATGCCGCGCGCGGCCAGCGTCTCCACCAGCATCCGGTGCACCATCTGGCGCACCTCTTCCGATTCGCGCTGCAGGCCGTCCGGCTCCCACGGGGTATCGGGCGCGGTGACGAAGGTCCAGGCGTAGTCGTGGCGCGCGTCCAGCAGCGCCAGCTGCGCATCCACCCTTCCCCAATACACGCGGCTGTACAGCGCCGTCATCAGCGGCGTGGTGTCGCAGAACAGGAAGCGGGCCGCTTCCCCCGCCGCGGCATCCTCGCGCGCGCGCTGGGTCAGCGCGATGCCATACTGGTCTTTCTCGTACGGCACCCTTCCCAGTGTATCGACGAATTCGCGCAGGTATTCGGGTACCCACAGCGTGCCGTAATGGCGCGCCAGGGCTTCGGACAAGGTCGACTTGCCTGACGACTCGGCGCCCAGGATGGCGATCCGCTGCACCGCGCTCATGATGCCTTGCGCGCCAGCGCGGACCAGGTGCGCAGGCCGGCAATCGCCAGCAGCACGAACACGCCATACAGCACGGCGGTCAGCACCAGGCCCTTGTACAGGTAGAGGCCGACGTACAGGATGTCGACCGCGATCCACACATGCCAGTTCTCGACCTTCTTCTTCGCCAGCAGCAGCTGGCCGACCAGGCTGCCGGCGGTCAGGAAGCCGTCCGCATGCGGCACGTCGGTGTCGGTGAAGTTGTCGAGGAAAGTCGACAGCAGCACGAAGAGCGCCAGCCAGGCCGCCAGCGACCAGGCGCGCCCGCTAGGCTTCAGGAAGGTGGGCACAAGGGGCGCCGCACTGGCGCCCGCGGCGCCGTGCAGCCACTGGTACCAGCCCCAGACCGAAGCCGCGATGAACACGAACTGCAGCCCCATGTCGCCGTACAGGCGCGCGTCGTAGAACACCACCGCATAGGTCGCGGACGAGGCGATCGAGAACAGCCAGGCCCAGTGGTTCTGGCGGATGTTGAGCACGACGGTGGTGACGGCCAGCAGGAAGGAGATCAGTTCCAGCGGCGAGGTCGTGAGGCCGGCGAGGATGAGGGGTTCGTTCATTCTAGTTGGCAGAAGAACCGTCGTCCCCGCGCAGGCGGGAACCCAAGTGCTCTCGGCGCAGTCGCAGCGCTTGCAAACTTGGGCTCCCGCCTCCGCGGGAACGACGTGCAGAGGATGGTGTCCGAAATTACTTCTTCGGATACTTGATCGTCATTTCCTTGAGCAGGTTGTCGGCATGGTCGACTTCCTTCATCACCCACAGCATGTAGCGGATGTCGACGTGGATCGCGCGCGTGATGGCGGTGTCGAAGTACCAGTCCTTGGTGATCGACTCATAGGTCGAGTCGAAGTTCAGGCCGATCAGTTCGCCCTTCCCGTTCATCACGGCCGACCCGGAGTTGCCGCCGGTGGTGTCGGCGCTCGACAGGAAGTTGACCGGCACCGTGCCCAGCGCCCGGTCCTTGAACACGCCGTAGCGCTTGCCCTGGATCGCTTCCTTGAGCGGGGCCGGCACGATGAACGGATCCTTGCCGGTCTCCTTCTCCAGGATGCCTTCGACGGTGGTGAACGGCCCCTTGACCAGGCCGTCGCGCGGCGAGAATGGCGACACGGTGCCGTAGGTCACGCGCAGGGTCGAGTTGGCGTCCGGGTAGACCGGCTTGCCCTGCGATTTCTTCCACGCGATCACGGCCGCCATGTATTGCGGGATCACGCGTTCCAGGTTGCCGTCGATCTCGTTGCGGCGCTCTTCCAGCGCCATGCCGGCGTCGTGCAGGCGCACCGCGAGCGCGATGAACGGATCGTTCGACTTGCGGAAGGAGTCGACGTCCTTGCCGATCCATGCCAGGCGCGTGGCGGTGTCCGACAGCTGGCTGGCTTTATACATGCCAGCCAGCGCATCCTGCGCCGGCAGCAGCGCGTCCACGCCTTGCGGGCGAACCTTGGCGTCGATGCCGGCGTAGCGCGCCAGGGCCGCGGCGTAGCGCGCCTGGTCGACGCCAGGCACGAACGACTGCTCCAGGCGGGTCAGGCGCGCCTTGATGAAGCCGAGGTCGCGTTCCTGGTAGCCGCTCTCGCGCTCGGCGTCCGGTTTCTGGCGCTCCAGCGCCAGGCGGTACAGGGTTCGCGCACTCTTGAGCAGGTCGCTGTGGGTCGCTTCGAGCCAGGCGGCTTCCTGGCGCTGCAGCGCCATGTCCTCGGCGATCACCGCGTCCAGTTCGGACAGCAGGCCGGCGTTGCCATCCGCATGCGACTTCTGCCAGGCGCGGAACTCGGCGTCCTGCACGTCCTTGATGGCGGCGATGTCCTTGCGCGCGAAGCCGTCCAGCAGGCCCTTGGTCTTCTTGAGCACGTTGTTCAGGCCCTTGTCGACGCTCGCATAAGCCACGTTCCAGGCCGGATTGCCCTGGGTCGCGGCGGCGATCACCGACAGGTCGGCGGTGATGGTCGCGGCCTTGGCCGGCAGGTCGACGTCGCGCGCGAAGCGGATCTCGCTCGGCAGCTTGTAGCGGCTGGTGCGGCCCGGGTAGCCGGCCAGCAGGATAGGATCGCCGTTCTTCAGGCCCTCGCTTGATACGACCAGGAAATCCTTCGACTTGTAGGGCACGTTGTCGGGCGACGGGTCGGCCGGACGGCCATCCTTGCCGACGTAGGCGCGGTAGAAGGCGTAGTCGCCCACGTGGCGCGGCCACTCGTAGTTGTCGATGTCGCCACCATAGTTGCCGATGCGGTCGGACGGCGCGTACACCAGGCGCACGTCGCGGATCATCAGCTGCTTGATGCGGTAGTACTCCAGGCCGCGGTGGAAGGCCGGCACCGAGCAGCGCGTCGACTTGTCGGTTTCGCACTCGGCCACCAGGGTCTTGATGCGCGACTGGACCAGCGCATGGCGCTCGCTGCCCGACATGGCGGGAGTGAGGCCCTGGAGCACGCGCCCGGTCACGTTCTCGACCTTCTCGGTCACGTACACCAGCGTGTTCGGGCCGCCCGGCAGTTCGTCGGCGCGGGTCTTGGCCAGGAAGCCGTCGACGATGTAGTTCTTCTCGGGCGTGGCGTTGCGCTGGATGGCGCCATAGGCGCAGTGGTGGTTGGTCACCACCAGGCCGTCGGGCGACACGAAGGACGCCGAGCAGCCGCCCAGCGAGACGATGGCGCTCATCGGATGCTTGCCCAGGTCGGCCAGCTTCTCGGCCGGCATGGTGATGCCGATGCGTTTCAGTTCGGATTTCAGTTGCGGCAGCTGGTGCGGTTGCCACTGGCCTTCGTCGGCGAAGGCGGCGCTCGCCGCGCCCAGCAGGGCGACGGGGAGGACGATCGATTTGAACAAGGGAGGATCCTGAGATGAAAAAAGCAATGCGCGAGTATAGCCCCGTTGTGTCATGGCCGTGTGGTTTTCTCGGGTATTGACGACGGTTCCGGCGGCGTCAACATCGCGTCATACTGGCGTGGCAAGATGTCACATTATGCAGAAAAAGGCAGGCAGACATGAGCACCGAGGCCCCCTTGTACCGTCACCAGGTCCTCTTCCTCTCCCAGAGCTTCTTCATCAAGGACAACCGCGCCGAACTGCTGCTGCACGCGCACAAATACGATTTTGACATCGCATTCTTCAGCGAAGTCGCCGAATTCACCGCCGCCGTCGCGGCCGGCCGCAGCGGCAGCCTGTTCGTGATCGACCTCGACGCCCTGCACAATATGCAGGCCGACCTGCACGACAGCCGCAAGACACTGATGCTGGGCGAGCTGCTCGAACGGCTGCCGCGCGAGCATTCGTATGTCTATCTGCAATCCGGCCGCCAGGGCAGCCGCTTCCTGCTCCAGCAGCGCCTGGTGGACAGCAACTGCCTGGCATATGCCGAAAAGCCGATCGCCAACGACGTCCTGGTCGACAAGCTGTTCAACCTGTTCGTCCGCACCGGGCGCGGCGACCCGGTGTCGCTGGTCTACCTCGGCGCGCCGGACGGCCTGGATGCGAGGGCGCTGCAGGCGCAGCGGGTCGAGGTCGTCCACCACCCGGACGCGACCACGCTGCACCTGCGCGTCAAAGAGCTGCAGCCTGATATGGTCGTGATTCTTGATGACGAGTACCGGCGCCTGGACGCGCTGGCGCGGGTCATGAAGAAGAACATCGAGGCCGATCCCGTGCGCGAGATCGTGCTGCTGCAGCGCCGCCCCGACGACGCGCTGGCGCGGCGCGCGCTCGGCGACGGCTTCGACACCGTCCTGCAGGCCACCGCCGGCCTGGTCGAGGCCCAGCTGGCCAACCGCGCGGCCAGGATCCGCGTCAGCAAGGACCTGATCGGCAAGGACCGCGCCACGGGCCTGCTGAACAAGGTCGGCCTGCAGCGCAAGACGCAAGACCTGATCCGGCAAGCCACGCTCGAGGACAAGCCGCTCGCCTTCGGCGTGATCGACATCGACAAGTTCAAGACCATCAACGACACCTGGGGCCACCACTTCGGCGACATCGTCATCAAGCGATTGTGCCTGTGCCTGGCGCCGCAGATGGGCGAGCGCGACCTGCTGGCGCGCTTCGGCGGCGAGGAATTCGTGCTGGTGTTCTGGGATTGCACGCTCGACGCGGCCTGGCGCCGGCTCGATGCGCTGCGCCAGGCCTTCGGCGCGGTCGAGTTCCAGGTCGCGCCGGGCGAGACGCGGCGTTTTTCGTTCAGCGGTGGCCTGGCCGCCTTCCCCGAGCATCGCAGCGAGAACGCGCTGTTCCTGCGGGCGGATGCGATGCTGTATACCGCCAAGGAGAGCGGGCGTAACCGGATTTGCCCTACGTGAGCAACCCAGCTGGCTCGTCGGCCAGGACGATCGCCTCGTACTGCCGGCGCACCGCTTCCTCGCCATACAGGCGCTCCAGTCGCCGCACCGCGAAGTGGCCGCGGCTCATGTTCTGGAAATGGTCGACGAACAGCAGGTTGATCGTCGCGCCGCCCACGGCGCCCAGGGCCGGCACCAGCATCGCGGCCGCCTTCTGGGTCACGTGCACCTGGAAGCGCGCCGCCACCGTGGCGATCAGGCGCAGCAAGGCCGGCGTCGTGGCGGCGTTCACCGACTTCGCCGCCAGCGCCTGGGCGGCTTCGCTCACCGCCCGCGCCAGCGCGATGCGCATCGCGAAATAGCCCGAATCGGCGGCGTCGTCACCTCCGCTCGGTCCGCCCATGGCCAGCACGCGCAGGCATTCCAGCCGGGTCTCGACATCTTGCGGACGTTCGCCATTGGCGCGCGCGATCTCGGCGATCGAGCGCAGCATGATGACGGTGGACAGCGGCAGGTCGACCAGGAGGCCAGGCAGGCCAAACACGCCGCCCACGCCGCCCGACACGCTCGCCGCGAACTTATGCAGGCGCGGATACGATGCCTCCTTGCCGCCGTCGGGCAGCGTGGACAACGCTCCCGTCAGCGCATATTGCAGCGCATGCTCGGTGGCTCCGCCCACCTTCTTTTGCCACGGCGCCGGCAGGCGCTCGATGGCGGCCTCGATCGGCGAGCCGACCAGGTTGCTGATGCGCGCTGCCAGGCCGGGGTTCTCCAGCAGGCGCTTGGCCTCGTGCAGCTCGGCCAGGTGTTCGGCGTTCATCTTCATGGCAGTCTCCTCTCGAAAAAAGGCGATGCAATGCGGCACTTCAGCCAGGCAAATCGGTCAGCTTGCCCAGGCAGCGGCGCTCGAAACTGTCCAGGCCTTCGGTGACGAGCGCATCGTCTTCCAGCACCACGTGGGCGTCGAGCAGCAGCCGCAGCTTGGCGATCCGGTCGCCGCGTTCGAGCGTCTGCGCCAACGGCGACGCATCCGGCTGGCCGACGCCGGCGATCGCTTCCACCACGTCGGGCGGGAATTCCCAGTGGGCGGCAATGGTCGACGACAGGCCGCGGCTGACGTCGAACAGGCGCCGGCCGAACTCGCTGGAGCCGGGAATCTTGCCATTCTCGACAGCCCGCTCCGCCAGGCGGAAGGCCACCACCAGCCCCAGGTTCTGCATCAGCCCAGCCAAATAGGCTTCGAACACGCCGGCGCCCAGGCCCGGCGCCATCAGGCTCGAGGCCAGTGCGCACTTCTCGGACTGGTTCCAGACCAGCGGCGCCGCCTGCCGCGCAAAACCCTGGTCGGCCATTTTGATCAGGGGCCGGAAGGCGATCCGGGCCAGCAGCATGCGCAGGCCGTTCTGGCCGATCATCATCAGGGCGGCATCGAGCGACTTCACCGCCTGCAGCGGCCGGTAATAGGCGCTGTTGGCCTCGCGGATCACCTCGGCCACCAGCACCAGGTCCTGCTCGACCTGCCGCGCCAGGTCTCCGGTCGAGACGTCGTCGTCGGCCAGGTCGCGCAGCAGCTTCGGGATCAGCTCGGGGATGCGCGGCACCAGGCCGCTGGCGGCCAGCGGGTCGGCCGCCAGCGTGCGCACCAGGTCGAGGATGTGTTCCTCGACCTCGGCGCCGGCCTGATAGCCGCCGGATGCGGTCAGCCAGCGGTAATAGGCGGCGTCGACCTGGATGCCATGGTCGTCTCCCAACTCGTCCGCCTGCGGGGTGGCGCCGGCGGCGTCAGGCGCCTTGTCGGCGCCGCTCAACATGCGATTAATCCAGTTTTTCATGGCGTATGCCTGACTATCGATAATCGCAGCATTGTAATGCCTGGCGCGCGATTACTGTACCGCGTCCGCCAGCCGTTGTTCCTGCCAGCCGCCACCCAGCGCCTGGATCAGCGACACCGCCGCCGTCTGGCGGTCGGCCTGCACCTGCACCAGCGAGCGGCGCGCCGAGAGGGCCGTCACCTGGGCCTGCACCACCTCGGTATAACTCACCTGCCCCGCCTTGTAGCGGTTCAGGATCTGCTCTTCGACCAGGCCGGCCGCCTCGGCCGCCTCGGCCCGCAATTGCTGCTGCTGTTCCAGCACGCGGGTGGCGGACAGGCCATTCTCGACGGCGGCGAAGGCGTCCAGGGCCACCTGGCGGTAGCGCGCCACGGTCGCCTGGTGGCGCGCCTCGGCGCCTTCGACGCTGGCGCGGGTGGCGCCGGCATTGAAGATGGTCTGGGCCGCCGACAGGCCGAACGACCAGGCCGCGGCGGACGCCGAGAACAGGTCGCCCACGCGGCTCGTATTGTTTCCGTACGAAGCGGACAGGCCGAAATTCGGGAAATAGGCGGAGCGCGCGATGCCGATGTCGGCATTGGCCGCCGCCACGTCGCGCTCTAGGGCGGCGATGTCGGGACGGCGCTGCAGCAGGGTCGAGGGCACGCCGACCGGCACGTCCGGCACCGACACATGCCATGGCGCCGGCGGCAAGGAGAAGCTTGAGGGGGTCTGGCCGACCAGCACCGCGATCGCGTGCTCGAGCTGGGCGCGCTGGTTCTGCAGGCCGAGCGCCTCGCTGCGCGCATTGGCGAGCTGGGTCTGGGCCTGCAGCACGTCGGAGCGCGCCGCGATGCCGGCCTCGAAACGGTTCGAGGTAATTTGCAGCACGCGCTCGTAGCCCTCGATGGTCGAGGCCAGCATTTCGCGCTGGGCGTCGGTCTGGCGCAGCGAGAAGTAGTTGATCGCCAGCTCGCCCTGGGCCGCGAGGACGGCGTTGGCCAGGTCGGCGGCGGTGGCCTGCGCGCTGGCCTCGGCGCCGGTCACGGCGTTCCTCAGGCGGCCGAACACGTCCGGCTCCCAGCTGGCGCCGATCTGCAGGCGATAGGAATTGTTCGCGCCGCGGTTGACGCTATCGTCTCCCCCGCCGGCGCGGTCGGCGCCCGCGCCCAGCGTCACCACCGGGAACAGCGAGGCGCGCTGCTGCGCCACCAGCGCGCGCGCCTGGGCATAGTTGGCGACCGCCACCGCCACATTCTGGTTCGCGGCCTCCACCTGCTTGGCCAGGCGATCGAGCTCGGGGTCTTCGAACAGGGTCCACCAGGGGCCGCGCTCGAGGGCGTCGGCCGGCGCGGCCGGGATCCAGCCTTCGGCCTCCTTGTAGGTTTCCGGCAGCGCGGCGCCGGCGGCAAGCGGAGCCGGACGTTCGTATGCGGGGCCCACGGCGCAGCCGGCCAAGGCCGCTGCAAGGGCGAGCAGGGAAAGACGGAAAGGAAGCTGTTGTCGCATAGTGGTCATGGTTTGGCCAGGGACGGGCCGCCCTCGTCGTGAGGGTGGCGGGTCAGATTGTGTTCATCGGGTTTGCGCGTGCGCAGCTTGTCGAGCAGGACGTAGACCACCGGCGTGGTGAGCAGGGTCAGGAGCTGGCTCGCGACCAGGCCGCCGATGATGGCGATGCCCAGCGGGCGGCGCAACTCCGAGCCTTCGCCGAAGCCGATCGCCAGCGGCAGCGCGCCCAGGCCGGCGGCCAGGGTCGTCATCAGGATCGGACGGAAGCGCAGCATGCAGGCCTCGCGCACCGCCTCGGTCGCGGAGAGGCCGCGTGCGCGCTCCGCTTCGAGCGCGAAGTCGATGATCAGGATCGCGTTCTTTTTCACGATGCCAATCAGGAGGAACACCCCGATCAGGGCAATGATCGAGAACTCCATCTTGAACAGCAGCAGCGCCAGCACCGCGCCGACGCCGGCCGACGGCAGGGTCGACAGCACGGTCACCGGGTGCACCAGGCTTTCGTACAGGATGCCCAGCACGATATAGATGACGATAATCGCGGCGAGGATCAGGAGCGGCTGCTCCTGACTCGATTGCTGGGCCGCCGCCGCCGTGCCCTGGAAGCTGCCGCGCACATTGCTCGGCATGCCGATGTCGGCCTCGGCCTGACGCACCGCGGCCTGGCCATCGTCCAGGGTGAAGCCCGGGTTCAGGTTGTACGAGACCGTGGTCGCCAGTTCCCCGTCCTGGTGGCTGACCGAAGTCGGAGTCGCGCTTTCGGCAAAGCGTGCGATCGCCGACAGCGGCACCATGGTGGCGGCATTGCTGGCCAGGGCCTGGCCCCCGGACGGGTCGCGCGCGGCGGTCAGGCTTGCCGTCGCCGAGGTCGCTGCACCGGCGGCGCCGGCCGCCGCCGTGGTGCCGGTGCTGGCGGACACCACGCTGGTGGAGCCACCGGTCGGCCGCGCCGGCACGTAGACGTCCTTCAGCGATTCGGGCGATTGCGCGTATTTCTGGGCCACGCCCATCACCACGTGGTACTGGTTCAGCTCATCGTAGATGTTCGCCACCTGGCGCTGGCCGAAGGCGTTGTACAACGCATTGGTGACGTCGCGCGTGGTGATGCCGAGGCGCGCCGCCGATTCCTTGTCGATGGTGACATAGGTCTCGACGCCGTTCTCGGCCTGGTCGGTGTCGACGTCGACCAGCGCCGGCTGCGCCTTCATGGATTCGGCCAGGCGCGTGGCCCATGCCTTGAGGTCTTCGGCGTTGTCGCTCTTGAGCGTGTACTGGTAAGTCGAGTTGCTGGAGCGCCCGCCCATGCGCAAGTCCTGCACGGGATTGAGGAAGATCGTGATGCCGGTGACCTTCGCCATCTGCGGGCGCAGGCGCGCGATCACGGCCTGGGCCGCGACGTCGCGCTCGCCCACCGGTTTCAGGTTGACGAACATGAACCCGCCGCCGGCGCGCCCGCCGCCGGTGAAGGCGACGACCGTATCGACCGCCGGATCCTTGCGGATGATCTCGACCAGCTGGTAGATCTTTTGCTGCATGGCCTGTGACGAGATGCTCTGGTCGGCGCGGATGCCGCCATTCATCTGGCCCGAGTCCTGCTGCGGGAAGAATCCTTTCGGGGCGCTGGAGAACAGGTAGACGTTCAGCGCCACCGTGAACAGCAGGATGATCATCACCAGGAGTTTACTGTCCAGCGCCCAGTCGAGCGCATGCTCGTAGACGCGCAGCACGCGGGCAAAACCATTTTCGGACCAGCGCGCCAGACGGCCCGGCTTCTTGTCCGGATCTTCCTTGCGCAGCAGCCAGGCGCACATCATCGGCGTCGTGGTCAAGGAAATCACCAGCGAGATCAGCACCGCCGCCGACAGCGTCACCGCGAATTCGCGGAACAGGCGGCCCACCTGCCCGCCCATGAACAGCAGCGGAATGAACACCGCCACCAGCGACAGCGAGATCGACAGCACGGTGAAGCCGACCTCGCGCGCGCCGAGCAGCGCGGCCTGCATGCGATCCATGCCGTTCTCGATATGGCGCGCGGTATTTTCCAGCACCACGATGGCGTCGTCGAC
Organism: Massilia oculi; assembly: GCF_017582745.1. Classification (GTDB taxonomy): domain Bacteria; phylum Pseudomonadota; class Gammaproteobacteria; order Burkholderiales; family Burkholderiaceae_D; genus Telluria; species Telluria oculi_A. The sequence goes on along the minus strand of NZ_JAFVIM010000004.1, from coordinate 112,473 downwards.
GACGAAGCCGGCGGCCACCGTCAAGGCCATCAGCGACAGGTTGTTGAGCGAGAAGCCGAGCGCATACATGACGCCGAAGGTGCCCAGCAGGGACACCACGGTGGCCACCGCCGGCACCACGGTGGCGCGCAGGGACCGCAGGAACACGCTGACCACCGCCACCACCAGCACGATCGACAGCACCAGGGTGAACTCGATCTCGTGCAGCGAGGCGCGGATCGAGTTGGTACGGTCCGAGGCCACCGCCAGGCTGATGTCGCCCGGCAGCTGGGCCTGCAGCGACGGCAGCAGGTCGCGGATGCCGTCCACGGTCTCGATCACATTGGCTTCGGGCTGGCGCGTGACCAGCACGATCACCGCCGGCTGGCCATTGAACAGGCCCAGCGTGTACAGGTTCTCCGGGCCGTCGAACACGGTGGCCACGTCCGAGAGGCGCACGGCGGCGCCGTCGCGCCAGGCCACGACCAGGTCCTTGTAGTCGCTGGCGCTGCGGCCATCGCCGCCGGCCGGCTGCGAATAGATCTGCAGGCGGTTGCCATTGCCCTCGATCTCGCCCTTGGGGCGATTCGGATTGCTGGCCTGGATCGCGGCGCGCACGTCCTCGCTCGAGATGCCGTAGCGGTTCATCGCATACGGCACCAGCTCGACCCGTACCGCGGGCAGCGAGCCGCCGCCGATTTCCACTTCGCCGACGCCCTTCACCTGGGCCAGGCGCTGCTGGACCAGGTTCGACACCGAATCATAGATCTGGGCCGGCGACTTCGTCTTCGAGGTCAGCGCGAGAATGATCACCGGCGCATCTGAAGGGTTGGCTTTCCTGTAGGTCGGGTTGCTGCGCAAGGTCGCCGGCAGGTCGGCGCGCGAGGCGCTGATCGCGGCCTGCACTTCGCGCGCGGCGGCGTCGATCTGGCGGTTCAGTTCGAACTGCAGGTTGATGCGGGTCGAGCCGGTGCTGCTGCTCGAGGTCATCTCGTTGACGCCGGCGATCACGCCCAGCCGCCGCTCCAGCGGTGTGGCCACGCTCGAAGCCATCGTCTCCGGACTGGCGCCCGGCAGCGAGGCCGAGACCGACACGGTCGGATAGTCGACCTGGGGCAGCGGCGCCACCGGCAGCACGAAATAGGCGCCGATGCCGGCCAGCGCCAGGCCGATCGTCAGCAGGACCGTGGCGATCGGGCGCTCGACGAAGGGGCGCGACAGGTTCATGCGCCCGCCCCTTCGGTCTTGTGCGGTGCTTTACCCGTCCAGCGGCGCGCCGTGCGGTCGAAGGCCAGGTAGATCACCGGGGTGGTAAAGAGCGTGAGCAGCTGGCTCAGGATCAGGCCGCCGAAGATGGCCAGGCCCAGCGGCCGGCGCAGCTCGGCGCCTTCGCCAGTGCCCAGCATCAGCGGTACCGCCGCGAACAGCGCCGCCAGGGTCGTCATCAGGATCGGGCGGAAGCGCAGCAGCGCGGCCTGGCGGATCGCGTCCAGCGGCGACTTGCCCTCCTCGCGCTCGGCCTCGATCGCGAAGTCGATCATCATGATCGCGTTCTTCTTGACGATGCCGATCAGGAGGATGATGCCGATGATCCCGATCACGCCCAGCCCTTGCCCACTGACCCACAGCGCCAGCAGCGCGCCGACGCCGGCCGACGGCAGGGTCGACAGGATCGTCATCGGGTGGATGTAGCTCTCGTAGAGCACGCCCAGGACGATATAGACGCAGACGACGGCGGCCAGGATCAGCCACAGCTGGTTCGACAGCGACGCCTCGTAGGCGCCGGACGCGCCGAGGAAGGTCATGCTGACCGAGGCCGGCATGCCGATCTCCTCGGCGGCGGCGCGGATCGCGCTCACGGCCTGGCCCAGCGATGCGCCGGAGGCGGTGTCGAAGCCGACCGTCGCCGCCGGATACTGGGCCACGTGGATCACCTGCAGCGGCGCCTGGCGCTCGCTGATGGTGGCGATCGCCGACAGAGGCGTCGGCTGGCCGGAGCCGGTGCGCAGCTGCAGGCGGCCGAGGGCCGCGATCGACATCGCCTCGTCCTGCTGCGCCTCCAGGATCACGCGGTACTGGTTGGTCTCGGTGAAGATGGTGGACACGATGCGCTGGCCGAAGGCGCTGTACAGCGCGTCGTCGATCGAGGCGGCCGTAATCGACAGGCGCGACGCGGTGTCGCGGTCGATGTCGATGAAGGCGGCGGCGCCGGTGGCGCCGGCATCGGTGATCGCCGTGCGCAGCTCGGGCAGGCTGCCGATCTTCTGCGTCAGCCGGCGCGCCCATTCGTTGACGGTCTCTTCATCGGAGCCTTCGATCGACAGCCGGTACTGGGTCGGGCCGCTCTCGGCGTCGATGGTGAGATCCTGGGTCGGCTGCAGGAACAGCTGCAGGCCCGGCACATTGGCCACGCGCTGGCGCAGGCGCTGCATGGTCTCGAGCTGGTCGCCGCGGTCGGCTTTCAGGTTGATCAGCATGGTCCCGGTATGCAGCATGGTGTTGTTGGCGGCGTCGACGCCGACGTAGGACGCCACCGATGCGACCTCGGGATCGGCCATGATTCTCCGCGCCGCTTCCTGCTGCAGCTTGGCCATATCGGTGTACGAGATTGACTGGCGCGCCTGCACCCGCGCCTGCAGCTGGCCGGTGTCCTGGGTCGGGAACAAGCCTTTCGGGATGATCATCCACATCAGCGCCGTCAGCACCAGGGTGCCCACGGCCACCAGCAGCGTCAGGCCCTGGCGCTTCAGCACCCAGCCGAGCATCACGTCGTAGCGCGCGATCACGCGGTCAAAGAAGGCCTGGAATTTGACGGCGAATTTGCCTGGCTTTTCCTCCTCGTGGCTGCGCAGCCAGCGCGCCGACATCATCGGCACCAGCGTCAGGGACACCACGCCCGAGATCAGGATCGTGATGGCGAGCGTCACGGCGAACTCGCGGAACAGGCGGCCGACCACGTCGCCCATGAACAGCAGCGGAATCAGCACCGCGATCAGGGACACGGTCAGCGAGATGATGGTGAAGCCGATCTGGGAGGCGCCCTTGATCGCCGCCGCCATCGGCTTTTCGCCCTTCTCGATATAGCGCGCGATGTTCTCGATCATGACGATCGCATCGTCGACCACGAAGCCGGTTGCGATCGTCAGCGCCATCAGCGACAGGTTGTTGAGGCTGTAGCCGAGCAGGTACATCACGCCGAAGCTGCCGATCAGCGAGATCGGCACGGCGAGACTGGCGATGATGGTCGCGCGCAGGCTGTGCAGGAAAGCGAAGATCACCAGCACCACCAGCACCACGGCCAGCAGCAGCTCGATCTGCACGTGCTTGACCGAGGCGCGGATGCCGGTGGTGCGGTCGCTCAGCACGTCCATGCGCAAGGCCGTGGGCAGGCCGGCCTGCAGCTCGGGCAGGCGCGCCTTGATCGCGTCCACGGTGGCGATCACGTTGGCGCCGGGCTGGCGCTGGACGTTGAGGATGATCGCCGGCTTCATATTGGCCCAGGCGCCCAGGCGCACGTTCTCGGCGCTGTCGACCACCTTCGCTACCTCCGTCAGTTTCACGGGGGCGCCGTTGCGGTAGGCGACGATCAGGTTCTGGTAATCGGGGACGGTGACCAGCTGGTCGTTGGCATTGATCGCATACGAGCGGGTCGGGCCATCGAAGCTGCCCTTGGCGCTGTTGGCGTTGGCGGCGGTGATTGCGGTGCGCAGCGTGTCCAGCCCCAAGCCATACGACGCCAGCGCCTCGGTATCGGCCTGGATCCGCACCGCCGGCCGCTGGCCGCCCGACAGCGAAACCTGGCCCACGCCCGAGACCTGGCTGATCTTGAGCGCCAGGCGCGTGTTTACCAGGTTCTGCACCTCGGTCAGCGGCAGCGTGTCGGACGTGATGGCCAGGGTCAGCACCGGCGCGTCGGCCGGGTTGACCTTGGCGTAGACCGGCGGCGCCGGCAGGTCGGTCGGCAGCAGCGAGCCCCCGGCATTGATCGCGGCCTGCACTTCCTGCTCGGCCACGTCGAGCGTCTCGCCCAGCGCGAACTGCAGGGTGACGATCGAGACCCCGGCGGCGCTGGTGGAACTCATGCGGGTCAGGCCGGCCATCTGGCCGAACTGGCGCTCCAGCGGCGCGGTGACGGTGCGCGCCATGACCTCCGGGCTGGCGCCCGGGTACAGGGTCTGCACCTGGATCGTCGGGAAGTCGACCTGCGGCAGCGCCGACAACGGCAGGAAGCGGTAGCCGACCAGGCCCGAGAGCACGATCGCCAGCATCAGCAGGGCGGTGGCGACCGGGCGGTTGATGAAGGGAGTGGAGGGACTCATGCGGCGCTCCCATCAGGCGCGGCGGTTTCACGGCCGGTTGGACGCGTGGACGGGGAACCCGTCCACCCTACGCGGTGCCGCAACATCATTGCTGCGCTCCCTGGGCCGGACGGCCTTGCCCCTGGCCACGTCCCTGCCCTTGCCCCTGGCCACGCGCCCCGGCCGGACGATCCCCCGGCAACACCACGCTGGCGCCATCGCGCAGGCGGTCGGCGCCTTCGGTGATCACCTGCTCGCCCACCTTCAGGCCGCTGGCGATCTGCACCTTGTCGACGGTCGCCTGGCCGCGCTTGACGGTGCGCAGCGCCACGGTGCGCGCTTCCGGGTCGAGCACGTAGACGAAGTCGCCGTTGGCGCCGTGGCGCAGCGCCGTCACCGGCACCACCACCGCATCGTTCAGGGTGTTGACGGTCAGGCGCAGGTTGACGAACTGGCTGGGGAACAGCTTGTTGTCGCCGTTGGCGAAGCGCGCCTTGGCGCGCACGGTCCCGGTCTGGGTGTCGACCTGGTTGTCGAGCGCGATGAAGCTGCCGGTGGCCAGCGCATCGGTGCGGGTGCGGTCCAGCGCGGTGGCCGGCAGCTTCGCATCCTGCGCGATGCGTCCCTGCAGCGCCGGCAGGTGGTCTTGCGGCACGGCGAATTCGACGTCGATCGGCGACAGCTGGGTGATGACGGCGATGCCGGCCGCATCGCCGCTGCCCACCAGGTTGCCCACGTCCACCGTGCGCAGGCCGACCCGACCGCTGATCGGCGCGCGCACCGTCGCGTAATCCAGGTTCAGCTGGGCCGTGCCTTCGGCCGCCTTGTCGGTCATCACCGTGCCTTCGAGCTGCTTGACCAGCGCGGCCTGGGTATCGACTTCCTGGCGCGCGATCGAATCCTGCTCGAGCAGGGTGCGGTAGCGCGACAGGATCAGGCGCGCGCTCTCCAACTGGGCTTCGTCGCGCTGGCGCTGGCCGCGCGCCTGCAGCAAGGCCATCTCGAACGGGCGCGGGTCGATCGTCGCCAGCACCTGGCCCTGCTTGACCAGCTGGCCCTCGGTAAAGTGGATCTTCTGGACCACGCCCGACACCTGCGGACGCACGGTGGCGGTGGCCGCGGCGACCACGGTGCCGAGTGCCTCCAGGGTCACCGGAATGTCGGCCTGCTCGGCGCGCGCGACGCCGACCGTGGTGGCCGGGCCGCCCCGTCCACCCGGACCGCGCCCGGCGCCTGGGCCACCGGGACCGCCGGCCGCCATCCCCGGCCCACCCGCGCCACCGGGGCCGCCCGCCGGCTGATGGGTGAGCCACCAGGCGAGGCCGCCCAGCGCCACCATCGACAGCACGGCGATCACGCCGCCGATGAGGCGGGCGCGCCGGGTACGGGCGGGACGGCCGGTGGTTGGATGGGGCGGGAGGTGCTGGTCCATGCTTGTCCTTGTTCTATATAGTTTTGCCAATTGCACAATACGGGTCACAATGACTTTAGCATGGCCGTTTCAGTCACAATGTTTCGTAACGTACATTGCTCTACCGTAGAATCGACGCTCTCACGCCCGCCTTAACGCCGATTTACACAGTTCGCCCCTATTTAGGCGACGTAAACGAAAAACGGGCGCGAGATCCCGCTCGCGCCCGTTGAAACACTGTATTAATCAGTTACAAACTACTTACATGAGCGATCACCAGTTGCCGCAGAAGCAATGGGCCACCGCCGCGAAGGGCTTGCGCTCTTGCGTCAGTTCGGACAGGAAGGCCATGTCCTGCGCCACCTGGCCAACCGGACCTGCCGGGATCGCCCCCTCGACCAGGCCCAGCTTGACCTGGATCGTCATCGCCTGCGCGGCCGAGGCGCCGGCCATCTGCAGGAAGCGCTCCACGCGCGTGACCGGACGCTCGACATAGACCACGCGGTAATCCTTGGACAGCTTGGCGCGGCCGGCGGCCGAAGCCAGCGCGTCGTTGTAGCTGCCCAGGCGGTCGACCAGGCCGCGCTCCTTGGCCTGGGCACCGGTCCAGACCCGACCCTGCCCCACTTCGTCGATCTTCGCCTGGGTGGTCTTGCGCGCCGCCGCCGCCTTGCTGGTGAAGTCGGCATAGACGTTGTTGATGCTTTGCTGGACCAGCTTTTCGAAGCGCGGGTCGAGCGGACGCAGCGGATTGTAGGCATCGGCCAGCCAGGTGGTGGTCACGCCGTCGGTACGCACGCCCAGCTTGTCGGCCACCTTGTCGGCGGTCGGCAGCAGCGCGAACACGCCGATCGAACCGGTGATGGTGGCCGGGTCGGCGATGACTTCGTCGGACGCCATCGAGATCCAGTAGCCGCCCGACGCCGCCACGCTGCCCATCGACACCACCACCGGCTTGCCGGCGGCGCGCGTCAGCTCCAGCTCGCGCCGGATCAACTCGGAGCCATAGGCGCTGCCGCCGGGCGAATCGACGCGCAGCACCAGGGCCTTGATCGAATCGTCCTCGCGCGCCTGGCGGATCAGGTTGGCCGTGGCGCGGCCGCCGATCACGCCGGGACCGCCGGCGCCGTCGGTGATGGTGCCGGAGGCGACGATCACGCCGACCGCGTCGCCGAAGGCCTTCTGCGGGTGGCGCGCCAGGTACTCGTACATGCCGATCTGGCGGAACGACTTGATGTCTTCTTCGTAGACGCCGCGCTTGACCATCAGCGCGCGCAGCTCGTCGCGGGTCTTGAGGCCGTCGACCAGCCTGGCCTGCAGGGCGACCCTGGCGGCGCTGCCGCCGGCCGCTTCCATGCGCTCGGGCAGCGTGTCGATCATGCTGGTGAGCGCCCCGTCGGGCAGCTTGCGGTTCTTTTCGACCAGGCCGGTGTAGCCCGACCACATCGCGTTGTACAGGAAGGCGTCGGCCTCGCGCGCGGCGTCCGACGGGCCGTTGGCGATATACGGCTCGGCCGCGCTCTTGTAGGTGCCGACCTTGACCAGGTTGACCGTCACGCCGACCTTGTCGAGCGCGTCGCGGTAGTAGTTGCGGCGCCCGCCGAAGCCTTCGATCAGCACCATGCCCATCGGATGCACGTAGACCTCGTTGGCGTGCGAGGCGACCAGGTAGCGCTTCTGGTCGTACTGGCCGCTCCAGGCCACGACCGTCTTGCCGGCCTTCTTGACGCGGTCCACCGCGGCGCCGAATTCGCGCAGCATGGCCATGCCGCCGCCGTTCATCTCGTCCAGCAGCAGCACCACGCTCGTGATGTCGGGATCGCGCGCGGCATTGTCCAGCACCTGGATCACGTCGCGCAGGCGCACCGTCCGCTTGCTGTCACCGCCGACGTTGTCGAGCACCGTGTCGCGCAAGGTGGTCTCGTACTGCTCGACCAGGTCGCCCTTCACCTCGACCACCAGCGCCGTCTTCTCGGACAGCGGCTTGACGCCGCCGCCGAAGAACATCGCGACGATCAGGATGAGGATCAGCAGGAACAGCAGGTTGAAGAAGGTGCGGCGGGTCACGTCGAGCGCGGTCCAGAGGAACACGAACCCGCGCCGCAACGCACTCAGGGGCTTGAAGGCCATCTAAACTCCAGTCTAGGTCAATGAAGCGGTCGGGCGACCTGCCCGGCCCCGGCAAGGCCGGGGTTGCGGCGCGAGATCGCATACAAGCCGGCAAACACCAGCATGCCGTTAATCAACAGTAATTCCAGCCCGAGGCGGTAAGCGCCGAGCAGGTAAGCCTGATTGTACTCAAGGATCGCGCACAGGACGGGCGCGCCGATCGTCACCAGCGGGACAAGGCGGTCGTTGGGCATGCGCGCGGTCAGCATGCCGAAGGCGAACAGGCCGAGCAAGGGGCCGTATGTATAGGCTGCCAGCTTGAGGATCACGCCGATCATGCTCGGGTTGTCGGCCGCCTTGAAGCCCAGCACCAGCAGCAGGAACAGGAAGGCGAAACCCAGGTGCACGCGGCGGCGCAGGCTTTCGGCCTGGGCCTGGCTCAGGTCGGTGCGGCGCTTGATGCCGAGCAGGTCGATGCAGGTCGACGAGGTCAGCGCCGTGATGGCGCCGTCGGCGCTGGGGAACAGGGCCGAGATCAGGGCGATCAGGAAGATGATCTGCAGGGCCGCCGGCAGGTGGCCCATCACCACCGCCGGGAAGATCTTGTCGCCGGTAGCCGTAACGCCGACCGTCGGCGCATACAGGTACAGCAACCCGCCCAGGAACACGAAGGACAGCAGCACCACGACCAGCACCGCGGTCAGGGTCAGCATGTTCTTTTGCGAGTCCTTCAGGGTCTTGACCGAGATGGTCTTCTGCATCATCTCCTGGTCCATGCCGGTCATGGTGATCGTGATCAGGGCGCCGGCGATGATCTGCTTGAGCCAGAAATTGGGGCTGTCGACGTCATGCGTGAAGATCGTGGCCAGGCCCTGCGACTGCATCTGGTTCAGGCTTTCCGCAATCGACATGTTCAACTCGCCCAGCAGGATCCAGACGCAGGCGAACAGGCCGAACAGCATGCAGCTGGTCTGCAGGGTGTCGGTCCAGACGATGGTCTTCACGCCGCCCTGGTAGGTGTAGAGCAGGATCATGCCCAGCACGACCAGGGTGCTGAGCCAGAACGGCACGCCCAGGCTGTCGAGGATGATGGCCTGCAGGATGTTCACCACCAGGTACAGGCGCGCGGTGGCGCCCAGCAGGCGCGAGACGATGAAGAAACCGGCGCCGCTCTGGTAGGCGCGCCTGCCCAGCCGCACGTCGAGGTAGTGGTAGATCGAGGTCAGCTGCAGGCGGTAGTACAGCGGCAGCAGCACGTAGGCCACGGCGATGTAGCCGATCACGTAGCCGATCACGATCTGGGCATAGCCGAAGCCGTCGACGCCCACGGCGCCCGGCACGCTCACGAAAGTCACGCCGGACAGGGTCGTGCCGACCATGCCGAAGGCGACCAGCATCCAGTTGCTGCTCTTGTTACCGATGAAGAAGCTGTCGTTGTTGGCGCCCTTCGAGGTGGCCCAGGCGACGCCGAGCAGCAGTGCGAAATAAGCGATGAGGATGCAGAAGAGGAGTAGCGGGGACATGGCATGCCGAGGTTGACGTTTCGCTCAGCAATATACACCTTACGCCACGCTGGCCCAAGGGCCGGCGCCACTCCCGCCGCTCAGATCTCCTCGCCGCGCACCCGGGTGAAGGGGCCGATGCAGGCCTCGATCGAGGCTTCGGCGCACAGCAGGAACAGCTTGCCGGACGGATGGAAGCGCACGAAATGGGTGGCGTTGGCGCCCGGCTTCATGACGTTGCCGGAGCAATCGGGCTTGCCGTTGTCCTTGGTGACGCGGTCGGTCAGGCGGTAGAAGCCGTCGGGGTCGGGCTCGTTCGGGATCGCGTAGACGCTCTCGGAAATCTCGGCGGCGCTGGTGACCAGCGTGGTGCCGTCGGCGCGGAAGCGGTAGGTTTCGAGGCAGTCGGTGTCGGGCACGGCGAGATGCCAGATGCCGAGGATCGGATGGTCGGAGGCCGGTCCCTTCTGGGCCAGCGCCGGCAGGGAGGCGCCCAACAGGGACAACAGCAACAGGCTGGCAACTGTGCGCATGGCGGGCTCCTTCGCGGCCGGATGGCGCCTGTCCGGGCCCGGACAGGCGATGCCATTATTGCATCGGAGAGAAGGAGATGGCGCACGCGCCAGGCCTGCCCCTCCTGTGCAGGATCAGCCGTTCTCGCTTCCGGCCTTGGGCTTGGCCGGGCGGCGGGCGCGCGGGGCAGCCTTGCGCGCCGGCGCCTTGTGGGCCGGACGGGCGGTCTTCTTGCGCGCCGGCTTGGCGTCGTCCTGGGTCTCCTCCGACACCGGCTCCGCTTCGGCCGCTTCGGTCGCGTCCAGCTCCACGGGCACGACCGCAGCCGGCACGGCGGCGGCCTCCTCGGCCACGACCGCCAGCGCGGCCTGTTCGGCCAGCTTCTTGGCGGACGGCTTGCGCGGCGTGCGGCGGCGTTCCTTGACCGGGGCCGCTTCGGCCGGCGCTGCTTCGGCCGGCTCCGCTTCCTGGGCGGCAGGCGCTTCCGGCTCGCTCACGAACAGCGTCGGCTGCGAGGCCGGCTGCTCGATCGCTTCGGCTTCGGCTTCCGCTTCGGCATCGGTCACGACCGGTTCCAGCAGTGCCGGGATCGGCGCTGGGGCCGACGCCGCCTCGGCGCGGCCGCCCTTGCGGCCACCGCGGCCACGGCCACGGCGGGTGTCCGGCTTGGCCGCCTCTTCCGGCGCGCCTTCGACCGGAGCGATGGCGTCGACCAGGTCCTGGACCACTGCTTCCGGCGCCTGGCCGACGTCCTGCGCCGCGCTCTCGACGCTCGGGACCGAGGCCGGCGCGTTGGCGCTGCGGTAGACGTAGGTACCCGATTTCTCGTCGCGGCCGAACTCGAACAGGCCGCGGGTCTGCGCTTCTTCGAGCAGGTTGCCGAAGGTGCGGAAGCCGTAATAGGTCTCGGAGAAGTCCGGACGGCGGCGCTTGAGCGTGTCCTTCAGCAGCGAAGCCCAGATCTTGCCGGTGTCGCCGCGCTCGGATACCAGGGCGTCGAAGGTCTCGACCACCATGTCCAGCGCCTGCACCTTGCGCGCCTCGAGTTCTTCCTTGCGCTTGTCGTCGGTCGCGTTCGGGCGCCGCGTCGACTGGCCCTTGCGCGCCTCCTGCTCTTCCTTGCGCTTGGCGTTGGCGCGGTTCTTTTCGCGCACCAGGTCGTCGTAGAAGATGAATTCGTCGCAGTTGGCCACCAGGAGGTCGGAGGTCGACTGCTTGACGCCGACGCCGATCACCTGCTTGGCGTTCTCGCGCAGCTTGGAGACCAGCGGCGAAAAGTCGGAGTCGCCGCTGATGATGACGAAGGTATTGACGTGCGACTTGGTGTAGCACAGGTCGAGGGCGTCGACGACCAGGCGGATGTCGGCCGAATTCTTGCCCGACTGGCGCACGTGCGGGATCTCGATCAGCTCGAAGTTCGCCTCGTGCATGGCCGCCTTGAAGCCTTTATAGCGGTCCCAGTCGCAGTACGACTTCTTGACCACGATGCTGCCCTTGAGCAGCAGGCGTTCCAGCACCGGCTTGATGTCGAATTTCTCGTAGTTGGCGTCGCGCACGCCCAGTGCGACGTTTTCGAAGTCGCAGAACACCGCCATGCTGATGTTGTCGGAAGATGAGGCCATGAGTTGTTGTTTTCTGGTAATAAGTGGACAGGCTAACGGCGATTATACGCAACCGCCGGGGCTTTCCGCCGTCCCGCTCGCGCCGGCGGCCGATCGGCTCTGTATGTTTGAATTTACCAGTCGTGCATACAAGGATTGTGGCCGCTTCAATTGTCCGTTTAACACGCCCGCTTCTGCCCTATAATTTCGGCTCCTGCAACCGGCCTTCGACGATGCTCTCTTCCACCCTGTTCGAGTCAGCATTCAACAGCTCGCCCTTCGGGCACTACCTGCTGTCGCCCACGCCTGACGCGATCATCCTTGCCGTCAACGATGCCTTCCTCAAGGCCTCGTCGCGCACCCGCGAGGAACTGGTCGGGGTCAGCCTGTTCAAGGCCTTTCCCGGCAACCCGGACGACCCGCACGATACCGGCGAGGCCGACCTGCGCGCCTCGCTCGACAAGGTGCGCGCGACCGGCCTGCCCGACACCCTGCCGGCGGTGCGCTATCCGATTCCCGTGATGCTGCCCAACGGCCAGACGGTGTTCGAGGAACGCTTCTGGACCTCGACCAGCACGCCGCTCTTCGGCCCCGGCGGGGAGCTGGTCTGCATTTCGCACAGCAATAGCGACGTCACCGCCCAGGTGCGCTCCGAGGCCGCCGTGCGCGAAAGCGAGAAGCGCTTCCGTGCGCTGACCAATGCAACGGCCGAAGTCGTCTATCGCATGAGCCCCGACTGGACCCAGCTGCGCCATCTCGAGGGACGCGGCTTCCTGAAGGACACGGCCGACACCAACCGCTTCTGGCTCGAAGAATACATCCCGCCCGAAGACCATGGCCGGCTGCACCAGGCGATCGCGCACGCCATCCGCGACCGCTCGGTGTTCGAGCTCGAGCACCGGGTGCGGCGCGCCGACGGCAGCAGCGGCTGGACCCTGTCGCGCGCGGTGCCGATGTTCGACACCGCCGGCGAAGTCTACGAATGGATCGGCGCCGCCAGTGACATCACCGAGCGCAAGGCGGCGGAAGAAAAGCTGCGCGAGGCCGACCGCCGCAAGGACGAATTCCTGGCCATGCTGGCGCACGAGCTGAGGAATCCCCTGGCGCCGATCGGCGCCGCGGCCGAGCTGCTGCAGCGCATGAAGCTGGACGAGACGATCATCAAGCGCACCAGCCAGATCATCGGGCGCCAGGTCGGCCACATGACGGGGCTGATCGACGATTTGCTGGACGTCTCGCGCGTCACGCGCGGCCTGGTCGAGCTGGATACCGGGCCGCTCGACGTCGGCGCCGTGCTGCACGAGGCGGTGGAACAGGTCATGCCGCTGATCCAGGCGCGCCGCCACGACCTGGCGCTGCGCCTGCCGCCGGCGGGCACGCTGGTCGCGGGCGACCGCAAGCGCCTGGTGCAGGTGGTCTCCAACCTGCTCAACAACGCAGCCAAGTACACGCCGGAAGCCGGGCGCCTCGAAGTCGGATCGATCGTCGACGCCGAAGGGCGCCTGTGCATCGACGTGCTCGACAACGGCATCGGCATGGCGCCCGAGCTGGCGGCGCGCGCCTTCGAGCTGTTCGCCCAGGCCGAGCGCTCGTCCGACCGCTCCTCGGGCGGCCTGGGACTGGGCCTGGCGCTGGTGAAAAGCCTGGTCGAGCTGCATGGCGGCGCGGTGTCGTGCGAGAGTCCCGGCCAGGGCCGCGGCAGCCGCTTCTCGGTCTGCCTGCCGCTGCTGGAGCCGCAGACCTCCGACGCCACGCCGCCCCGCGCGCAACTGCACAGCGCCGCGCAGCCGGAACCTCTGCGCGTGATGGTCGTGGACGACAACGTCGACGCGGCCGTCACCCTGTCGATGCTGCTGGAGTCGGGCGGCCACCGGGTGGCGGTGGAGCACGACGCGCTGCGCGCGCTGGACTGCGCGCGCCAGTTCAGGCCCCAGGCCTGCCTGCTCGACATCGGCCTGCCCGGGATCGACGGGCTGGAGCTCGCGCGCCGCCTGCGCGCGCTGCCGGAAACGGCGGAGGCGATGCTGGTCGCGGTCACCGGCTACGGCCAGGCGCGCGACCGCGACCAGATCCTCGCGGCCGGCTTCGACCATCACCTGGTCAAGCCGATCGATACCGGGCGGCTGTACGCGCTGCTCGGCGCCTGCTGTCACACTGCAGCCTAGCCGCCCGACGCGCTCTGGCGCGACGCGCTTTGCACGAAGCGCGCCAGGTCCCGCGCGAAGCGTTCCGGCTCTTCGACGAACGGAGCGTGGCCCGACTCCGCATACACCGCCTGTTCCATGCGTGCGTTGATCTGGCGCGCCCTTGCCATCGTCGGCGCCGCATGGACCAGGGCGTCGCGCGCGCCATACAGCAGCAGCACCGGTACCCGCGCGGCCGCCAGGCCGCGCAAGGACACGTCCATCGAATGCACCGCGGCCTGCATGTCCCAGGAGGCCATGGCGGCGGCGCCCAGCAGGCGCTCAAAGTCGCCCTGGTCCGGCCTGGTGTGGAAGCACAGGGCCAGGAAGGCGCGCTGGGCATCGAGGCGCGTGCCCAGGTCGGAAGCATTCAGCTCGCGATAGACGTCGGGGTGCGCGACGATCTGGCGCGCATCCGTCAATTCGACGACGCCATTGACATAGACCGCGCCGCCGATCGCGGCGTCGCCATATGCGGCCAGGTAGTTCGAGATCACCGCCGCTCCCAGCGACCAGCCGACCAGCACCGGCCTGTGCGCCTTCGTGGCCGCGATGACGGCCGCCAGGTCGTCGGCCCAGCGCCGCCCTTCGCGGTAGGCGTCCGCGCCGCCCGGCTTGCCGGACAGGCCGTGGCCGCGCAGGTCGTAGCTGATCAGGCGGTATCCCTGCAGCGCCGGGCTGGCGCGCTGGGCATCCCAGTTCAGGTGGCTGCCCAGCAGGCCGTGGACGAACAGGATGGCGGGGCCGTCCGGATTGCCGGACTCCTGCACCGCCAGGGTCACGCCGTCGGGCGCGGTAACGGTGCTGTGCCGGATCGCGGCCTGCGCCAGGGAGCAGGCGGCGAGCAGGATCGCGGCCAGCAGGAAGATGCGGGCGCGCGCCCGCGAGAATGGATGATTCGGGTTCATGGTGTGCTCCAGGGTCGATGAAGTGCTATCCTGAAGCCTGACATTAATGTGAGGGTCAAGCGAAAACCGCATGCAATCCGATTCTTCCCCTGCGGTGCTGTCGATCGGCGAGCTGGCGCGCCAGACGGGCGCCAGCGTGCGCTCGCTGCGCCACTACGACGAACAGGGCCTGCTCGACGCGCGCCGCGCCGCCAACGGCTACCGCGTGTTTCCGCCGACCGCCGTGACCCGGGTGCGCCAGATCCAGCGCCTGATCGCGGCCGGCTTCACCCTGGCCGAGATCCGCGGCTTCCCCAACTGCATGCTGGCGGTCGAGGGCGCCGCCATGTGCGCCGAAACGGCGCCGGCCCAGCACAAGCTGCTGGCCGCCATCGAAGCCGAGATGGGCGAACTCGAACGGCGGCGCGCGCGCCTGCGCGCCATGCTGGCGGGAACCGCCGGCGACTAGCACGATCGGCTTCGGGCGGCGATAATGCCGCCAACCTTTTCCGGCATCGACACCATGCAAGCACACAAAGCCCATTACCTGCAGCTGCGTCCCCACGACGCCCTGCCCGACCTGAAGCACCTGGCGCCGTTCATGGCCGTGGTGGTGATCGACGACGACAGCGACGAGATGTGGCGCTGGGACGTCGCGCGCTGGCTGGTCGATTCCGGCTGCCGCTTCATGCTGGCGTGGGGCAAGGAGTGCGGGAGCTGGAACGAGGCGGTCGAGGATGCGGCTCTGGAAGCGTTCGATTACGAAGACGTGGCGCCTGAACAGACCGTGCTGACCACGGCGCACGAGGACGACGACCTGGACGAGGTGTTCTGGTTCGCCCGCCACCGCGCCAGCCATCCGGCGCTGCGCTTTACCACCGCGGTGATCCTGCACGTGGCCGTGCGCGGCCGGCCCGACGAATTGCTGGCGCAGTTCGCCGACGCCTGAACCTACACCCGCGCCAGCGTTTCCGGGTCGGCCTCGCCGTCGAAATACTTGTCGATGCAGGCCTGGAACACGGCTTCGTCCGGCGCCACGTCGGCGAACAGGGTCATCGACGAGCGGAATTTCAGCTCGTCCGGGTAGCCGAAGATCTCGTGCGCCGACGGCCCGTCGAGCGCGGCAACGATGCCGGCGCATTCGCGCAGGCGCCGGCCCAGCACCGGATGGGCCAGGTAGGCGGCCGCCTCGTCCTCGGAGGCGATGGCATAACGCCGCGCCATCTCGCTGCTGCCCAGCCCCTTAAACTGCGGAAAGACGAACCACATCCAGTGGCTGCGCTTGTGCCCGGCCCGCAATTCGGCCAGCACACCGGCGTAGACCGGCTCCTGCGCCTCGACGAAGCGCGTCAGGTTGAAGTCATCCATGACATTTCCCTCCCCTTGTCATCGAAATGCTACAACGTCATCGTTGTTTGCTAAAGTGCCGCACGATGAACGCCGAACACCTCTCCCTTCTCCTCGTCCGCGAAATGCCCTACGGGAAATATAAAGGCCGCAAGCTGGCCGACCTGCCGGGCCACTACCTGGGCTGGTTCGCACGCGAGGGCTTTCCGCGCGGCGAATTGGGCCAGTTACTGGCCCTGATGTACGAACTCGACCATAATGATTTGCGCGGCCTGCTCGATCCGCTGCGCAAGCCGCAGACTAGGTGATTCCCTCTAGCAATACACCCGCCAAAATCCTCTTGGGCATCGGTATAATCGAACATTCAACGAAGAATCCACCATGCTCAACGAACACGCTCCCGCGCCCCTGGTGCTGGTGGTCGAAGACGACGACCACATCGCCCAGGTATTGCGTTTCATGCTCGAACGCCAGGGCTACCGCGTCACGCACCTGGCCGACGGCCGCGCCGCGAGCGAGTATGTCGCCGCCAGTCCCGAGATTCCCGACCTGGTGCTGATGGACGTGATGCTGCCCCATCTCGACGGCTTCGAGATCGTCGCCCTGGCCCGCGCGCGCGCCGATTGGACGGCGGTGCCGATCCTGATGCTGACCGCCAAGAATACCGAGCGCGACACCGTGCGCGCGCTCGACGCCGGCGCCAACGACTTCGTCAGCAAGCCCTTCCAGCCGAACGAATTGCTGGCGCGCGTACGGCGCCTGCTGCTGCCCACCACCTGAAGCCCTCCGAAGCGGGCGCTGCGAATCGCCCGGCTCGCTTACACTCGGGGCATGTCGCGCTCCGTCTTCCTGCTTCCACTCCTGCTGTCATCGCTGTCCTTGCCGGCCCAGGCGGCCACCCTGCTGCTGTGCCCCGGCGCCCCGCTCGCCTCGCCCGGCGCCGTGACCGAGGACTACACCACCGCCCTGGGCGCGCGCATGCGCGCCATCGTCACCGAGGCGCCCGGCAAGCCCGATCCCGGCTGCCACGCCGTGCCGCTCAAGGTGGCCGCGAGCGGCGTCCAGGCCCTGCACTTGCTGCCACGGGACGCGGCGCCGGGCGAGACGATCCTGCTGCGCGGCGAACAACGCGACAAGGAATTCACCATCACCGGCCACACGCTGGGCGAGGAACAGCCGCCGCCCGCACCGAAGCCGGGCCTGGCCACGCAAGACCCCGAGGACGCGGCCGAGGTGCGCCGGCGCGCGCCGCGCGCCACCTGGGCCTGGAGTCCGAACGCCTGGCGCGAACGCGCCGACGCCATGCTCGACTGGGCCGCAGGCCAGGGGATGGGCGAATTGTTCATCAATGTCCCGGTGCGCGCCGGCCAGGTCGCCGAGCCGCAGGCGTTGGCGGCCTTCGTGCGCCAGGCTGGCGGCCGCGGCATCGCGGTGACCGTCTTCGAGGACGGCCCCGACCTGATCCTGCCGACCGCGCGCGCCGACGCCGTCGGCCGCATGCGCGCCTATGCCGCCTACAACGCGCAGGCCGGCGCACAAGAGCGGCTGAAGGGCGTCCAGTTGGACGTCCAGCCCCAGCTGCTCGATCCCGACAAGCTGCCGAAGGCGGCGCGCGACGAGCATTATCTCGACCTGCTCGCCGCGCTGCGCGAGGCCGCCGGCAAGATCCGGCTCGAGGCCGTGGCGCCGGCCGACTGGCGCGACGAGGACGCACTGCTGCGCGGCCTGGCGCGCCACGTGGACGCGCTAACGGTGCGCAACTACCGCACCGACCCCGATGAGATACGGCGCCACGCGGCGCCCTTCCTGGACTGGGGCGTCAAGCATGGCAAGCGGGTGCGCATCGCGCTCGAGGCCGGACCGGCCGGCACCGGCGTGGAACGCCACTACCGGCGCGTGGGGCCGGGCGCCAAGGGCAACCTGCTGATGTTCGACCTGGGCGGGCAAAAGGTGCTGATACTGCTGAAGGTGCCCGCGGCCCAGGACGAGGCGCAGGCCTATGCGCTGGCCGACCGGCGCGGCATCGCCGGCTCGGCCACCACCTTCCACTTCGACAAGCCCTCGCTGATGCGCCTGCTGCCGCAGCTGGAACAATCCTTTGGCGCGTGGAAGAGCTTTGGCGGGATGGCTGTGCACGAGCTGCGCTGAATGGTCGCTGCTGACCTGACAGGTCAAAAACCGGGGTCAGGTCTGACATTTGGACCCGAACGTCAAAATATCGGGGGTCAGGTCTGACATTTGGACACGAACTGAACTGTGTTACGGAGGACCATCGCAGAGGCCGTGTCCGAATGTCAGACCTGACCCCGCTTTGCGCCGCTTTGCGCATACGGTCATCCCAGCGGCAACTCCACCGTAAACCGCGTCCCCATCCCGGCCCGGGTTTCGAAGCCGATCGTGCCGCCGTGCTCCTCGACGATCGCCTTGCTGATGCTCAGTCCCAGCCCGGTGCCGCTGCGGCGGCGCGAGTCGGCGCCATCGGCCTGGGCGAAGCGATCGAATACGCGGCCCTGGAATGCGGGCGGGATGCCCGGCCCCTCGTCGGTCACGCTCACCCGCGCCCAGCCCGGCCGCTGCGCAAGGCCCACGGTCACCGCCTTGCCGGACGGCGTGAACTTGATCGCGTTCGACAGCAGGTTGCTCAGCACCTGCACCAGGCGGTCGTGGTCGATCGCGGCCTGCACCCCTTCGGCGCCCGGCGGCAGGTCGAGGCGCAGGGCGATGCCGGCCTGGCGCGCCTGGCCTTCCATCGTCTCGGCCGCGTGCCGCAGCACCGGCGCCAGCGGCTGCACGCTGCGCTGGTATTCCATCTGGCCCGCCTCGATCTTCTGGATGTCGAGCAGGTCGTTCACCATCCGCATCAGGCGCTCGCAGCTCTGGCTGGCGATGTGGATCAGCTTGGCCACGTCCGGCGGCAGCTCGCCTGCCATGCCGGTGTCGAGCAGCGACAGCGAGGCGTGGATCGAGGTGAGCGGCGTGCGCAGCTCGTGCGAGACGGTGGATACGAATTCGCTCTTCATGCGGTCGACCTTCTTGCGCTCGGAGATATCGTGCAGGAAGATGCTGAAGAAGGCGTCCTCGCCCTCGCCCGCCAGCGCCACCGTGGTCTCGACCGTGAATTCCGCGCCCTGGCGGTTGACCACGATCCGCTCCAGGCGCCGGTCATACGCAAACTCGCCGCCCTGGTGGAAGCCGCGCAGCGCCTTGGCGATGCTGGCGCGGTAGCGCTCCGGCAGGATCATCTCGGCCAAGGGCCATCCCACCGCGTCGTGACGGCTCCAGCCGAACATGCGTTCGGCGGCCGGATTCCAGTCGAGGATCATGCCGCGCTGGTCGGCCGCGATGAAGGCGTCCTGCGCCGCCCCGACGATGGTGGCCATGCGCTGCTCGCTGGCGCGCACCGAGGCCAGCGCGCGCTCCAGTTCCAGGGTGCGCTGCTCGACCCGCTGTTCGAGCGTGTCGTTCAGCGTCTGCAGCTCCGCGCGCCGGTCCACCAGCGCCGTCACCAGCGCATTGAGCGCGCCCGACAGCTGGCGCACCTCGGTGTAGCCGCGCCGCGCCGGCACCAGCACCTGGCTGTCGCCGCGGCGCAGATGGTCGGCCGACGCCGCCAGGGCCTGCAAGGGACGCGTGATGCGGCGCGCCAGCAGCAGGCCGGCCAGAGAGAACAGCACCGCCAGCGCGGCGCCGCTCCACAGCGCGCGCGTGCGCAGCTCGCGCACCGGGCGATAGGCATCCTCGAGGTCCTGGCGCACCAGCACGTGCCAGCCCAGGCCCGGATAGTCTCCCACCGCGCGCGTGGCGGCGTAGCCGACCAGGTAATCGCGCCCATCTTGCCAGCGTTCGACCGCGTAGCCGGTGCGCCCCTGGCGCGCCTCGCCCAGGCTGGCCAGGTCGACTTTCGTGTCTTGCAGGCCCTCGGGGCCGAGCAGCACCACGCCCTCGGCGCTGACGATCAGCGCCTGCACCCGGTTGCGCGCCTGCACCGGCACGATGATCGAACGCTCGACGTCGCGCGCCCATTCCCACGACAGGTGGGTGCCCAGCACGCCGACCGGCTTGCCGTCCGCATCCAGCCAGGGAAAGGCGACGTCGACGAAGCGGCGCGGCTCGCCTTCCTGCACCGGCAGCAGCTTGGCCAGCAGCACCGCCTCGTGGACGTCGCCGACGTAGGTGCCCGCGAGGGCATTGATGAACCACGGCCGCTTGGCCACGTTCTTCCCTTCCAGCAGGCCGCGCGCCTCGACCAGCACCGTGCCGTCGAGGGCCGCCATGCCGATCCACTCGTAGTATCCGTAGGTCGACTGCATGTCGCCCAGGATGCGGCGGCGTTCGGCGTGCGAGGTGCCGGCCGCGACCAGGTCGCCGCGGCGCGCCATCAGCCGTACCTCGCGATAGCGCTCGTACATGCCGCGATCGAGCTTGTCGGCGGTCTGCATCGCCAGCTCGCCCAACCCGCTGCCGATGCTGCTCTTGACCTGGTCGGTGGCGGCGCGCTCGACCACTTCGACCAGCAGCAGGGTCAGGACCACGGTCAGCGCCGAGAATGCGAGCGCGAGCCAGGCGCCGAGGCCGCGCGGGGTCAGGCTGGAAGGAAAACGAGGGAGACTTGGCATACGGCACCTGGAATTATTTTTTTGCCAGCGTATCACGTGCATCCCGGCATCCGGCAAGAGGAGACTTGGTCAATCGTGCGTCATGACCGGATTCCATCCAGCACGCATGAATAGTGTTGGTCTTTCTTACGGCAGAGTAACCGGCGGTGCGGGCCGAAAAGCAGGTGATTCCGCACGGCCATGCCCGATTTCCGGTAAACTTCACGGCTATAAGTACATCGATATCGATTGGAAACACCGTCATGCAAGCCACCGCCGCCGCCGCACTCACCCCGCCTTCCCTGCTGGACTATGCCACCTCGTGCGCGCTGCCGACGCCGTGGGCCCAGTTCACGCTGCATGCCTGGGTGGAACCGGCCACCGGCAAGGAACACCTGGCGATGGCCCTGGGCGACCTGTCGACCGGCGAGCCGGTGCTGGCACGGGTGCATTCCGAATGCCTCACCGGCGACGTGATGTTTTCGCAGCGCTGCGACTGCGGCGCCCAGCTCGAAGGCGCGCTGCAGCGCATCGCCGAGGAAGGCCGCGGCATCCTGCTCTACCTGCGCCAGGAGGGCCGCGGCATCGGCCTGGTCAACAAGATCCGCGCCTACCGCCTGCAGGAAGCCGGCGCCGACACGGTCGAGGCCAACCTGCAGCTGGGCTTCCATGCCGATGCCCGCAACTACGAGCTGTGCCGGCCGATGCTGGAGCAGTTCGGCATCAAGTCGGTGCGCCTGATGACCAATAACCCGCGCAAGATCGACGCCCTGAACCGCATCGGCGTCACCGTCGCCGAACGCGTGCCGCTGCTGGTCAACCGCAATGCCTACAACAACAGCTACCTGAATACCAAGCAGGCCAAGCTGGGCCACATGATGGCGCCGCTGACCGCCGTCGAACAGGGAGAGCAAGCCTTGGTCGAACCCGCCAAAACGCCGGCATCGGCATCGTAATTGCGTGTAAACGTGCGCTAACGCGCGCAACGCTCGTTGATCCGGTGGCAAGATAGCATCTCACACTGCCATCAAACTATTGCATGAAACGAGCTGTCCTGGCACTCCTGCTGACCTGCACCGCCATCGGCATCGCCCTCGAGGCGACGTCGCCGCCGGCGGCTGCCCAGCCCCAGCCGCAGAATCTCGCTCCGCCCGCGCCGCGCACGACCCAGAACACCGCCGGGGCCGGGGCCGCCGCCGGCGCGCCCCAGATGCCGGTCGATACCGCGCCCGCGGCCACGCCGAACGCACCGCTGCCTGGCGAGACCGAGGCCCAGGACGCCCTGCCCGAACCTTCGCTGGCGGCCCAGGACCTGTACGACTCCGCGCGCGGCGACCTGCTGCAGATCCGCATGCTGCTCAAGAATGGCCGGACCCAGTCGACGGTCGGCTCGGGCTTCCTGGTCGGCACCAGCAACCTGGCGCTGACCAATTACCACGTGGTGTCGCAGATGGCGCTCGACCCCGCGATCTATACGGCCGAATACATCGACACCGACGGCAATACCGGCCCGGTCGAGCTGATGGCGGTCGACGTGCTGCACGACCTGGCCGTGGTGCGCATCAACCGCAACGGCAGCGGCTTCTTCAAGGTGCCCGAGCAGCCGGTGCGGCTGCGCCAGGGGCAGCGCCTGTACTCGCTCGGCAATCCTCTCGACCTGGGCTTCGCGATCTCGGAAGGCGCCTATAACGGCGTGCTCACGCGCAGCTTCTATGACCGCCTGATCTTCAGTGGCCCGATCAACTCGGGCATGAGCGGCGGGCCGAGCGTGACCGCCAGCGGCACCGTGGCAGGCATCAACGTCTCGCGCCGGCGCGACGGCGAGTCGGTCAGCTTCCTGGTGCCGGTCAAGCACGCGCAGGAGCTGCTGCGCAAGGTGGCCGAACAGGCCGCCCCGCCGGCCGACTTCAATCCCCTGATCGGCAAGCAGCTGCTGGCGCACCAGGGCAATATGGTCGACAAGCTGCTCGAGGAACCCCTCACGCTCAAGGGCATGGGCCAGTACCTGGTGCCGGTGCGCGAATCGGGCGAGGTGCGCTGCTGGGGGCGTTCGAATGCCCGCGGCGCGGTCTACAGCACCGACTCGATGAGCTGCGTGATGCAGTCGGCGGTGTTCGTATCGGACGTGCAGCAGACCGGCAACGTGGCCATGACCCACCAGTACATCCGCAGCGGCACCATGGATCCGATGCGCTTCGCGACGCTCGCCAGCGACACCTTCCAGGTCAACAATCTGGGCAGCACGGGCGACCCGCGCCTGACCAAGCCGTTCTGCACCGAGCGCTTCGTGCATACCCGGACCCTGCCGCTGCGCGCCGTCACCTGCGTGCGCGCCTACCGCAAGTTCGAGGGCCTGTACAACTTCACGCTGCTCACGGCCAGCACGGACGCCTCGCAATCGAGCCTGCAGAGCCGCCTGGACGTGTCCGGCGTCTCCTACGAAAACGGCCTGCGCGTCACGCGCGCCTACCTGGGCGCCTTCGGGCGCAGTGGACGGCGATGAGCGAGCACACCAGCCAGCCATCGAGTCCGACGGCCAGCGCACCGGCGCGCACCGAGTCGCTGCGCGGTCCGTGGACCATCGAGACCCTGGCGCGCAACGGCGAGGTGCTGCACCGCCATCGCGTGGCAGGGCTGCCGATCCGCATGGGCCGCGCCTACGACAACGACTTCATCGTCGACGACGACTACGCGGCCGCCCACCACGCCGTCGTCGAAGCCGGCCCGGACGGGCGGCTGCGGCTGCGCGACCTCGGCAGCCGCAACGGCATCGTGCACAAGAGCCGGCGCATCAAGGACGAACTGGCGATCGACGGCGACACCGTGGTGCGCATGGGCCATACTTCGCTGCGCATCCGCGGCGCCGCGCACCGGGTCGCACCGGAACTGGTCGACCGCACCATGCACGGCTGGGAAGGCATGCTGCCGGGCGGCGCCGGCATCGTGCTGGCCGTGCTGGCGGCGCTGCTGGTGGCCTGGCTGACCGACACCAGCAACGATCTCGAGCGCTATGCCCTGTTCCCGGCCGCGGCCAGCGGCATCGGCCTGGTGTGGGCCGGCCTGTGGGCCTTCGGCAACCGCCTGTTCGGGCGCCGCGCGCGCCTCGGGCGCCACCTGTTCATCTATGGCTGCGCACTGGCGGCGCTGGTGGGCGTGCGCCTGCTGGCCAGCGTCGTGGCCTATGCCTGGTCGCTCGAATGGCTGACCGCCTACGCCTCGCACGCGGCGGTGGCGACGGTGGCGGTGGCGGTCTACTTCCACCTTGCCACCGTCACGCCGCAGTTCCGGCGCCGCCTGCGCCTGGCCTGCGGCGCGCTGGCGGTGCTGGCGTCGAGCCTGATCCTGGCCGGGAACATGCAGCGCCACGGCCGCACCGCCGACGAGCTGTACATGCCGGTGCTGCTGCCGCCCGAGCTGCGCGCCAGCCCGGACGTGCCGGTTGCCGACTACATCGACCAGGTCGGGGCCATGAAGAAGGACATCGACGCCGAACGTAGTGGTGGCAACTAAGCGGCAACTGAATCCGCCGGAGCGCGCTAGCCCAGCCGGCCCAGCAGCCGGCTCACCGATTCGGCCGCGATCGGCTTGGTGAAGTGGTGATCGAAGCCGGCTTCGCGCGCGCGCAGCTGGTCTTCTTCCGAACCCCAGCCGGTGACGGCGACGAGGGTCGTGTGCGCCAGCGCCGGCATGGCGCGCAGCCGCGCCGCCAGCTCGTAGCCGGTCATGCCCGGCATGCCGATGTCGAGGAAGGCGATGTCGGGCGTGAAGTCGCGCACCAGCGCCAGCGCGTCGCGGCCATTGGTCGCGGTGCGGATCTCGTGGGCATTCATCTGCAGCAGCAGCGACAGGCTCTCGGCGGCATCGGTATTGTCGTCCACGACCAGGACGCGGAAGCGGCGGCGCGGGAGCGCCCGCTGCTCTTGCCGCGGCTCCTGCACGGCCTCGTCCTGCCCGGCGCCTGGCCGCGCGCCGAGCGGCAGGCGCACGGTGAAGGTGCTGCCCTGGCCGGCGCCGGCGCTGTGCACCGAGATGGCGCCGCCGTGCAGGGTCACCAGCTGGCGCACCAGCGACAGGCCGATGCCCAGCCCGCCCTGGGCCAGGCCGCCATGGTCGCCGACCTGGCTGAACATCTCGAAGATCGCCTCCTGGTGCTCGGGCAGGATGCCGACGCCGGTGTCGCTCACCGCGATCGTGGCCTGGCCCGCATCCTTGCCCACTTCCAGGCGGATGTCGCCGCCGGGCGGGGTGTACTTGGCGGCGTTGGTCAACAGATTGCTCACCACCTGGGCGATCCGGGTCGGATCGAGGTCCAGCAACAGCGGCTCCGGCCACAGGATGACCTCGAGCCGATGACGCGCGCCCTGGATGACCGCCGTGCTGGTCTCCACCGCGCTCGCCATCACCCGGTTGAGGTCGACCAGCTGCTTGCGGATCTCGATCTTGCCGCTGCTGACGCGGGCGATGTCGAGCAGGTCGTCGACCAGGTGCGACAGCTGATGGGTCTGGCGCTCGAGCATCTCGCGCACGCGCGCCATGGTGTCGGCACTGTCGGCGCGCAGGCGCATGATCTCGAGGCCGGTGCGGATGGTCGCCATCGGGTTGCGCAGCTCGTGCGCCAGCACCGCCAGGAATTCGCTCTTGCGCCGGCTCGCTTCCGACGCCTCGCGGGCCAGGCGCCGCATGTCCTCCTCGATGCGCTTGCGTGCGCTGGTGTCGCGGAACAGCAGCGCCACCTGGCGCGCCTCGGGCGCGCCGATGCGCGAGGCATTGACCTCGAACCAGCGTTCGAGCTTCGGCGAGTATTCCTCGAACAGGATCGACTCGCCGGTGCGCGCCACCGCGCCATAGCGTTCCAGCCAGACCGATTCGAGGCCGGGCGCCAGCTCGTGCACCGAGCGCCCCCTGGCGTCGGGAATGCCGCTCTGGATCGCGAACATCGGGTTCACCTCCAGGAACACAAGGTCGACCGGTGCGCCGGCGCCGTCGAAGGTCACCTCGAGGATGCAGAAGGCTTCGTCGACTTCCTCGAACAGCTTGCGGTATTTTTCCTCGGACTCGCGCAAGGCCGCCTCGGTGCGCTTGACGCGGTCGATGTCGGTGACCACCGAGACCTGGCCGCTGATCCTGCCGTCGGCATCGACGATCGGCACCGAGCTGATGTGGGTCCAGATTTCACGGTCGTCATCGGCACGATACAAAGCCTCCATCCCCGGCACCACGCGCTCGCCGCGCAGGGCGCGCGCTCCGGGGAAATCGTCGGCCGCCACTGGCTTGCCGGCGCCATCCAGGATCGTCCAGCGCGCGAGCCGCTGCGCGTCGCGCGAGGGCATGAAGCGGGTCGGCACGTAGCGCTGCATCGCATCGTTGGCCAGCACGACCGCACCACTGGTGTCGGTCACGGCCACGCCCACCGGAAGGCTGTCGAACACCGCCGACAGGCGCGCTTCGCTGGCCTGCCGCGCCTGGTCGGCGCGGCGCGCCTCGAGCACCGGACCGGTGGTCTCGAACGCGGTATGGACGAAGCCCCCGACCGCGCCATCGAGGCCGCGCAAGGGCACGTAGGACGCGCTGAACCAGCGCTGGCATTCCTCGTCTCCCGGCGGCAGCGTCACGCACAGGTCCTCGACGTGGGCGGGCCGTCCCGCCATGGCGGCGTCGGCCAGCGGCCTGACCTCGGGCCACATGGTGGGCATGACCTCGCTCAGTGGCTTGCCGAGCGCGCCCGGATGGGCGGGGCCGAGCAGCGCCGCATAGGCATCGTTGTACAGCATCAGGTAGCGCCCGCTCCAGCACACCAGGGTCGGATGGGGCGCATCGAGCATCAAGTCGAGCGCCACGCGCAGCTCGACCGGCCAGGCGCCCGGCTCGCCCAGCGGAGTGGACGTCCAGTCGTGGGTGGCAAGCACGGCCTGCATCCGTTGTGGATCGTTGGAGTCGTCGCTGTATGGGCCAAGTGTACGCATGGCCCATTGTCGCACGATGAGCTTGGAGGCACGGCAATCGTCACCAATTGTCACATCTGCCACGGCACGCCGTTTTGACAACCGTGGACCGATGCACGATGATCGGGTCTTTCTCAGATGGAACGCCAATCGTGCCTTCTTCCTCGCAGCGCGCAAACCGCAGCCTCGCCGTCGCCGGCATCGCCTGGGTCCTGTTCTGGAGCCTGATGGTGCTGGTGGCGCTCGAGGATTACCGTCGCGACGGCGGCGCCGCGCTCTGGCAGCCGATCCTGTGGGAGACCTCGTCGGCCGTGGTGGCGACCATCCTGTTCCTGGTCCAGCGCCGCTTCAGCCGCGGCGACGATGCGCTGGTCGCCACGCCACGGCGCTGGTTCGGCCGGCAACTGCGCTGGCTGCCGCTGTACTGGTTCGGTTTCACGCCCATCGTGTTCGCGATCCGCCACGGCATCTATGCGCTGGCCGGCGCCCACTACGAGCACCACCCCTGGTCCGAGGTATTCGTCTACGAGGCGCTCAAGATTTCGGTGTTCTTCGGCCTGTTCACGACGATCGGCTTCGGCCTCTTGTCCTATCGCGAGATGATGAAGGAAAGGGTGCGCGCCGAGCAGGCCGGCGCCCTGCTGCGCGAAGCCCAGCTCGAACGCCTGACGCGCCAGATGCAGCCGCACTTCCTGTTCAATGCACTGAACACGATTTCTTCCCTGATGCATACCGACGTGGCGCGCGCCGACGCCACCCTGGTGCGGCTGGCCGACGTGCTGCGCGCCACCCTGGCCCTGGGCGAGCGGCCGCAGGCGCGCCTGCGCGACGAGCTGCGCCTGGCCCAGGGCTATGCGGCGGTGATGGCCGAGCGCTTCGAGGGACGGGTGACGCTGGCCTGGGACGTCGATCCGGCCGCGCTGGACGTCATGCTGCCCGCCATCAGCCTGCAACCGCTGCTCGAGAACGTGTTCAAGCACACGGTCGGACGGCGCCGCGAGGCGACCGCGATCCGGGTCGCGGCCGCCGTCGACGGCGACACGATGGTCGTGCGGGTCGAGGACGACGGCGGCGTGCTGGACGACTCGTGCACGCCCGGCATCACCATGGTCAACCTGCGCACGCGGCTGGCGGCCCTGCACGGAGCAAGCGCCAGCCTGGCCTTGATCGCATTGGCGCCGGCCGGCGTGCGCGCGGAGATGAGGCTGCCATGCACCTGCTGATCGTCGACGACGAACGCCCGGCGCGCGACCGGCTGCGCCGCATGCTGGCTTTGGCCCCTGGCATCGGGTCGGTGCGCGAAGCGGTCGACGGCGTCGAGGCCCTGCGCATGGTGGAAAGCGAACGGCCGGATGCGCTGCTGCTCGATATCGAGATGCCGGAACTGTCGGGCATCGACCTGGCCGCATCGCTGCCGGCGCCGGCGCCGCTGGTGGTGTTCGTCACCGCCCACGAAGACTATGCGCTGCGCGCCTTCGACAGCGAGGCGGTGGACTATCTGCTCAAGCCCTTCGACCAGGCCCGCCTGCACCGGGCGCTCGAACGGCTGCGCGCGCGCCTGGCGGCGCCGATGCAGGCCGCGCCGCCGCTGGCCAGTGCGCCGCGCCAGCTGCTGGTGAGCGAGCGCGGCGCCACCCGCGTGGTGCAGGTGGCCGATATCGAGTGGCTCGAGACGGCCGATAACTACGTGGCGCTGCACACGTCCTCCGGCGCCCCGCTGCTGCGCCAGACCCTCGGCGCCCTGCTCGGCCAGCTCGGCCCGGCCTTCGTGCGTTGCCACCGGCGCGCGGCGGTGCGCCTGTCGGCCGTCGCGCGCATCGAGCCGCTCGACAAGGGCGATTGCGAACTGGTGCTGCGCAGCGGCGCACGGGTGCCTTGCAGCCGCCAGTATCGGCCCGCCCTGCTCGAACGCCTTTAGCCGGTTCGCCCCATGCAAGGCCCGGTTCGCCCCCTGGCGCTGGCATCCATCCCTCCTGCGCGCGATGCTGGTGTCTTCATCATCACCAGAGCGCGCCATGCAGCCAACCACTTCCGCGGGCAAGCAACGCCTGTATTTCCTCGACTGGGTCCGTATCCTGGCCTTCTTCGTGCTGATCGCCTATCACGTGGGCATGTACTATGTGAGCTGGGGCTGGCATGTGAAAAGTCCGCACGCCGGGACCGGCCCGGAACCGTTCATGCTGCTGTCCTCTCCGTGGCGCCTGAGCCTGCTGTTCTTCGTGGCTGGCGCGGCCTCGCATTTCTTGCTGCGCAAAATGGCGCCGGGAACCTTCGTGCGCCGGCGCAGCCTGCGCCTGCTGCTGCCCCTGCTGTTCGGGATGCTGGTCATCGTGCCACCGCAGCCCTGGCTCGAAGTGGTCGAAAAACTCGGCTATGCCGACGGTTTCATGGCCTTCATGCGCCTGTACCTCGCCGGCTACGGCGGCTTCTGCCAGGACGGCTGCCTGGTCCTGCCGACCTGGAACCACCTGTGGTTCGTCGCCTACCTGTGGGTGTACACGCTGGTGCTCGCCGCCTGCACTGCGCTGCTGGGCAATGCCCGCGTCGAGGCGCTGGCCGCGCGCACCGCCGCCGCGCTGGGGGGCTGGAAGCTGATCGTGCTGCCGGCGCTGTTCCTGGCGCTCGTGCGCATCCTGCTGGCCGACCGCTTCCCGAGCACCCACGCGCTGATCGACGACTGGTTCAACCACGCCACCTACCTGCCGATGTTCCTGCTCGGCGCCCTTGTCGCAAGCAGCCGCACCGTGTGGGCGCACATGGAGTGCGTGCGCTGGATCGCGCTCGGCATCGCGCTAGCCGGGTGGGCCGCCATCGTGGCCTGGCATGCCGCGCCCCACCATGAGCACAGCGCGCAGATGATGGCGATCTGGGTTCCCATCATGCGCTGCGTGTATACGCTGTGCGCCTGGAGCGCCATCGTCGCGGCCTGCGGTTTCGCGCGCCGCCACCTGGACCGCGACGGGCCGGCGCGCCGCTACCTCACCGATGCGGTATTCCCGGTCTACATCGCGCACCAGACCCTGATCGTGGTCATGGCGCACGCCTTCAAGCCGCTCAACCTCGCGCCAGGCGTCGAGGCGCTGCTGCTGATGGTGCTCACCGCCACCGGCAGCTTCGCGCTGTACGAAGCCGTGCGCCGCCTGCCCTGGGCGCGGCCGTTGTTCGGCCTGGCGCCGCGGGCGAGGACCGCGGGCACGCCAACCCCGGCGCACGGCCAGGCACTGGCGCCGCGCTGACTCAGTGGGTCACGCCCGCCTGACGCACCTGCTGGCTGGCCTGGGCCGCCTGCTGGCTGGCCTGCTGTGGCGACGGGGCCGGCTGCAGCGCGCCATCGGCACGCGCATGGATTGCGCCATCGGCGCGCGTGAACGGGTCGGTCATGGTGCGCAGCGCCTCCTGCTGGCTGCGGATGCCGCGCTCGGCTTCCTCGGCCGAGGTGCGCGCCACTTCGTCGACCACGGCGCGCGCGGTGCGGGTGGTGTTCTGCACGTGCTGCTCGGTCACGCGCGCCAGCTCGACCTGGGCATCGGTGGCCAGGCGCGAGATGTGCTGCTGGTAGGCGCGCAGCTTCTCGGTGGCCGGCTGGGCCCGCGCCGAGGCCGCGCCCAGCAGGTCGGACTGGCGGTCGACGCTCAGCACGTGCTGGCTGGCCAGCGTGGTTTCCTCGAGCATGGTCTGGGCCAGCTGGATGTTGAGCTCACACATCTCCTGGAAGGAACGGAACAGGGATTTGGACATCTCGTTGACGAAGGCGGTCTGGGCGTCCATATGGGTGCGCACGGCCGGCGTCACGGATTGCGGAAACGGATACATGCATGCCTCTCTGTGAATGAATGAGATCGAATGTGCAATGGCGTGCCTCGGCACGAGCAACGAGACTAAAACGCTCCCACTCCTGCACAGTTGAGGTGCACCAAACGTGCAGTCCCCCCAGTGCACGCGAGCTGGCCCGATCCTTGCATGTCAGAAAGCACCCTGGATTCCAAGGGCTTTGTGGGAGGTAAAGATGATTGGACAGAACGATGTAGTCGAATTCGCGGGCATGCCGGGCCGCACGGTCCGCGTGCTGTGGATCGAGCAGCCGCAGGCGCTGGCCTGGACCTATCAACTGGGCAGCCATGCCGCCATGCCCGAGCCGATGCCGGTGGCGGCGCTGGAAGAAGCGCTGGCGTCAAGCCGTGCGCGCCGCCTTCTGGTCGACCCGTTCGCCGCGGCGCCGCCGCGCGAGCCGGTGCCACAGGGCTACCTGAACCTGCAGGCCAAGGCCTGGTCGGCCGTGCGCGCCCTGCACGCCGACCGCAAGGCGCTGTACGATCCGCGCCAGCGCGCCACGCTGATGGCCGGCTACGCCGCCGCCCACGGCATGTCGAAATCGAGCATCCTGCGCTACCTGCGCCGCTACTGGGAGCGTGGCCAGACGCCCGACGCCCTGCTGCCCGACTACGGCAATTCGGGCGCGCCGGGCCGCACCCGCGCGGTCACCGCCGGCATCAAGCGCGGCCGGCCGCGCAAGGGCGCCGGCACCGGCACCAATGCCGACGAGCGGATGCGCGCGATCTTCCGCGCCGCCGCCGCGCGCTATGCCGCCAGCAACGACGGCTTCTCGCGCCGCGCCGCCTATCGCCAGATGATCGAGGACTTCTTCCAGGACGTCGACGCCGGCGCCCTGCCCAGCTTCGGCCAGTTCAACTACTGGCTCGAGCGCGACGCCGCCGTGCCGCCGCCGGTGACGCTGGCGCGCCCGGCGCCACCGCGTGCGCCCGTGCATGCGCCAGCGCATGCACCGTCGCGGTACGCGATGCACGCCGCCATGGCCTGACCAATCGCGGTGCACCGCGCACCATCATGGTGTGCGGTGCGCGCGCAGCGTCAACCTTGCGCCGGCGCCAGCGGCGCACCGCAATCCTTGCAGAAGTGGGCACGCGGGTCATGGTCTCCGCTGCCGCAGGCGCCGCACTGGCGCGGGATGCCGCGCGGGGCGTGACGCGACATCTTCTGCGACGTCATCTCGGCCGATACGATCCCCGTGGGCACCGCCAGGATGCCCCAGCCCAGCAACACCATGAACGAGGCGATCGCCTTGCCCACCGGCGTGTGCGGCACGATGTCGCCATAGCCCACCGTGGTGATGGTCACCGTGGCCCAGTACATCGACATCGGGATGCTGGTGAAGCCGTTATCCGGCCCCTCGACCACGTACATCACGGTGCCCAGGATCAGGATCAGCATCAGTACCACCGACAGGAACACCATGATCTTGCGCCGGCTGGCGACCAGGGCTTCGCCCAGGCGCGTGTATTCCTCGATGTACAAGGTCAGCTTGAAGATGCGGAACACGCGCAGCAGGCGCAGGATGCGCACGTCCAGGAACACCTGGCTGCCCGGCAGCAACAGGGACAGATAGGTCGGCAGCACCGACACCAGGTCGATGATCCCGTAGAAGCTGCGCGCATAGCGCACCGGGCGCTGCACGCACACCAGGCGCGCGATGTATTCGACCGTGAACAGCAGGGTGAAGCCCCATTCGAGCACCGAGGTCAGGCCGGAATACTGGCTGTAGATGGCCGGCACGCTGTCGAGGATCACGACCAGGATGCTGAGCAGGATCAGGATCACCAGCACGATGTCGAAGCGGCGCCCGGCCGGCGTGTCGTTGCCGAAGATGACGTCGAACATGCGCGCGCGCCAGCCGTCCGGCGGACGGCCCAGCAGCGTGGGCAGGTCGCGCGGCGGCGTCG
Organism: Massilia oculi; assembly: GCF_017582745.1. GTDB lineage: Bacteria > Pseudomonadota > Gammaproteobacteria > Burkholderiales > Burkholderiaceae_D > Telluria > Telluria oculi_A. The sequence continues at coordinate 80,368 of NZ_JAFVIM010000004.1, read as the reverse complement.
GCACGAATCTGCTATCGGTCTTGCTGTCGGTCGCGCGGATCATCTGCAGTAAAGACCCGCGAGCGGAAGCACTTCCTTATTTGGCATGCTGCTCCACCCAGGCGCCGAAGGCAGCCATGAATTTCTGGAAGAAGGCGCGCGACGATTCGTCGACCAGCTTGTCTCCCTCGTACTTGCCGGCGACACCGCCGACATAGGCTTCCGGCGCCGGCATGGTCGGCATGTTCAGGAACGGCAGCATCTGGCGCAGGTGGTGGTTGGCGCCGAAGCCGCCCAGCGCGCCCGGCGAGACGCTGACGATGGCGCAGGGCTTGTCGGCGAAGGCCGCCTTGCCGTAGGGGCGCGAGCCGACGTCGATCGCATTCTTCAGCGCGCCCGGCACCGAACGGTTGTATTCCGGGGTGCAGAACAGGACGCCGTCGGCCTGGCGGATGGCGTCGCGAAACGCGGCGAATGCGCTTGGAGGCGGATCGGTCTCGTCGTCCTCGTTATACAGGGGCAGGTCGCGCAGTTCGACGATCGTCAGTTCGAGGCCGGCGGGCGCCAGTTCGATCAGGCTGTGGGCGACGCGGCGGGTGTACGAATCCTTGCGCAGGCTGCCGACGAGGACGGCGATTTTTTTCGAGGCCATGGTGCTCCTTTGGGTTTTGGATGAGGTCGATTTGCCAACCCCTGATGATAACCAGTTTGCGTCGCGCACGGAGCGGATCGATGCCAGTTGCGTGTAAATACCTGCGTAAACACAGTAATTGCACGCAAAATGCCTGGTTGGCAACAGGGTTATATGCGGTTAGAATCGAGCCAACTTTGCCTGTCGAGGCCGCACCATTCCTTTATCAACCCACGCGCATCACCGCGCAGCAGAACCATGAATCTCGAAGAATACTTCCCCGTACTCATGTTCATCATCATCGGCATCCTGGTCGGCGTCGCGCCGCAGGTGCTGGGCCGCGTGCTGGGTCCGCATCGCCCCGATGAACAGAAGCTGTCGCCTTACGAGTGCGGTTTCGAAGCCTTCGGCGATGCGCGCATGCAGTTCGACGTGCGCTTCTACCTGGTCGCGATCCTGTTCATCCTGTTCGACCTGGAAGTGGCCTTCCTGGTGCCATGGGCGGTGGTCGTCACCGACATCGGTTCGACCGGCTTCTGGGCCATGATGGTGTTCCTGGGCCTCTTGACCATCGGCCTGGCCTACGAGTGGAAAAAAGGCGCGCTGGACTGGGACTGAGCCGCGATGGACGTCATGCTGTTCGTGAACCTGGTGATCGGCATCGGCCTGCTCGATGCCGCCTGGCGCTCGCACAAGAACGCGAAGCCGCGCACGGCGGCGCTGCTGGCGACCATCGCCGGTAGCGGGATCGCTCTGAGCCTGTTCATGCTTGCCAGCGGCGCTGGCGTCCCTCCTCCCAGCGTCGATTGAATAATCAAGGCCGCGAATCTCGTTGAACTTCGCGGCTTTTTTTTCGTCCCGTTCACAACCGCAAACGCCGGTACATCTGCAGGAAGCGCGTCAACTGCGCCTTGCTCATGACCGTCACCGGATCGCCATGCCACGCATAGAGAAACGGCTCGCCTCCCTGGCGGTCCGTGATCCGCACCGACAGCAAAAAGCGCGTGCCGACCGGATACCGTTCGGTGTCGAGCAGGCGGCGCGAACACTGCACCCGCATATCGGTCGCGAAGGCCTGCCCCGACACTGGCCGGATGCGCGGCTTGCTGCTCCCCGCGTCGAGCGCAGATTCCACCGCCACCTCGCGGTAGGCCCAGGCGTCGCGCGCCATGGTCAGGCTCCCGCCAGCTTGGGCGCGCGCACCACGGCCGCTTCGCGGATCGGCAGGTTCACCAGGGCCGCGGCCAGCGCAAGCGCCATGTCGGCATACCACATCCAGCTGTAGTCGCCCGTGTGCACCACGGCCAGGCCGCCCAGCCAGGCGCCGAAGAAGCCGCCGATCTGGTGCGACAGCAGGGTCATGCCGAACAGCGTGGCCAGGTAGCGCACGCCGAACAGCTTGCCGACCAGGCCGGCCGTCGGGGGACGGTCGCGAGCCAGGTGGCGCCGAGCGCGGCGGCGAACAGGTAGAAGGTCCACGCGGTCTTGGGCGCCAGCAGGAACAGCCCGACCAGCACGGCGCGGCTGGCATAGATCCAGAACAGCAGCGACTTCATGCGGTAGCGCGAGGCCAGCATCCCGGCGCCCAGGCTGCCCGCGATGTTGAACAGGCCGATCAGGGCCAGGGCCGTGGCCGAGACGCTGGCCGGCAGGCCGCACATCGCGACCTCGCCCGGCAGGTGGGTGACCAGGAAGGCGATGTGGAAGCCGCAGGTGAAGAAGCCCAGGTGCAGGCAGATGTAACTGCGGTCGCGCATGGCCTGGCGCAGCTGCTGGCCGAGCGAGATCGTGGGCGCGGCCGGCTGGGACGCTGCCGGCGCGGCGGCGGCAGGAGTGGTCGTGGAAGCTTCAGCGGCCTTCCTGCCGCGCAGCGGCCAGGCCAGCGGAATGGTCAGCAAGGTGGCTGCGGCCATGGTGAGCATGGCCCAGATCCAACCGGCGCCGGCGATGATGGCGCCCATCAGCGGCGCGAAGACGAACTGGCCGAAGGAGCCGCCGGCATTGATGAAACCGGAGGCGAAGGCGCGCCGTTCGGCGGGCAGGCGCTGGGCGGTGGCGCCGATCAGGATCGAGAAGCTGCCGGCGCCGGCCCCGGCCGCCGACAGGAAGCCCATGGTCAGCAGCAGCGCCCACTCCGATCTCATGAAGGGCGTGAGCGCGGTGCCGGCCGCCAGCATCAGGCCGCCGAGGGCGATCACTCTGCCCGGCCCGTATTTGTCGGCCACGGCGCCGAAGACCGGCTGGGCCGCGCCCCACATCAGCTGGGCCACCGCCATCACGAAGCTGATGGTGGCCACGCCGAGCCCGGTCGCGGTATTCAGCGGCGACAGGAACAGGCCGGTGGTCAGCCGCGCGCCCATCGTGATCATCATGATGGCGCTGGCGACCAGGATCAGGGTCCAGGCCGCGCGCGGCGAGAGCGTTGGGTTGGCGTTGGTCATCAGGCGATTATAGATTGCCTTTTCGACCTTTGCCGAACCCCGTCAATACTACTCTGTAGCAGCCCGGATCAGGAGCGCCGTCGAGTGCGCCGCCATGCCCTCTTCGCGGCCCAGGTAGCCCAGCTTTTCATTGGTCTTGGCCTTGATGTTGACCTGCTGCGGCGACACGCCCAGGTCTTCGGCGATGCGCGAGACCATCAGCGGGATGTGCGGCGCCATCTTCGGCTGCTGGGCGATGATGGTGGCGTCGATATTGCCGATGGTGTAGCCCGAGTTCAGCACGCGGTGCGCGACTTCGCGCAGCAGGGTGCGCGAATCGGCGCCGGCGAACATCGGGTCGGTGTCAGGAAAATGCTTGCCGATGTCGCCCAGCGCGGCCGCGCCCAGCAGCGAATCGATGATCGCATGCAGCAGCACGTCGGCGTCGGAATGGCCCAGCAGGCCCAGGCGGTGCGGGATGGTGACGCCGCCGACGATCAGCTTGCGGCCTTCGACCAGCGCGTGGTTGTCATAGCCGGTGCCGATGCGAAACGGAGGATGGGGGTTGTAGGATGCGAGTGCCATGGTGTGTGGTTCGTGTCGGTCAAATGGTGGAATCGAGCGCCAGGTACATCTCGGCGATGCGGATGTCGGATGGCAGCGTGACTTTCAGGTTGCGCGGATGGCCTTCGACCAGTCTCGGCGCCAGGCCCAACGCTTCGACAGCGCTGGCGTCGTCGGTAATCGCGGCCGGGTCCGTGGCCGCGTCGAGCGCGCGGCACAGCAGCGCGTAGGAAAACATTTGCGGGGTCTGGGCCAGCCACAAGCCATCGCGCGGGACGGTGGCGACCGCGTCCGCGCCGCTGCGCTTGACGGTATCGACCACCGGCAGGGCCAGCAGGCCGCCGGCCGCATGGTCGCCGGTCTCGACGATCAGGCGTTCGATCAGCGCGGCGTTCAGGCCCGGCCGGGCGGCGTCGTGGACCAGCACGCGGTCTTGTGCGCCGAGCACGGCGGCCAGCGCATGCAGGCCGTTGCGGATCGACTCCATGCGGGTCGCGCCGCCGCAGCGCAGCACGGTGACGCGACTGCCCTGTTCGTTTGCGTCGGGCAGCACGCCGTCGATGAAGGGATCGTCCGCGCTCACCACCACGTAGGTGTGGGCGATCAGCGGGCTGGAAAGGAAGGCGTCGACCGTGTGGCGCAGCATGGGCTTGGCGCCGATGGCCAGGTATTGCTTGGGGCTGCCGGCCGCCATGCGGGCGCCGACGCCGGCCGCCGGAATGAGGGCGACGTGCTGCTGCGCTGCCCTGTTCGTTTCGTTTGCTTGTTCGGTGGTCATGAACTGCTTCGTGTTGCCTGTCTAAGCAAAGACTGTACCTCACCTGCGCAAACCTTGCCCAGGCGAGCGTATTCCTGCGGCGTATCAATGGCTGCCTGCAATACTTCGACCTTTTCCATCTCACGTTTAATGTAGGGCATCCAGCTGCGGTCGACTTCGCGCTGGAGCAGGGATCGCGCTTGTCCGATGGGCGCATACAGCGGCTTGCCGGCGAAGCGCGCCGCCAGCCGGGCGCGGACGATGGCTTCGGCCTTCGGCAAAAAATCCTGGTAGGTCTGCAGGTGGCGCATCTCGTGGGCCAGCACTTCCCGGTAGGAACACGATCCCGGCGGGAATTCGCGGCTGACGTAGATCACAATCGGCGCGTAATACAGGTTGACGTCGATGCGCGGCGCGACGCACTCGTAGCCGCTGGACCGATCCGTTAACATGCGCCCGCCGACCTTGATGCTCACCCGCGCCTCGGTATGGGTCAGGCCCAGCACCCAGGAACCGCGGCGCACGCTGCCCTTCAGGCGCGTCAGGTCGAAGTAGGAGCGCGTGTTGTCGATGCGGTAGCCTTCGCTGCGGCTGGACAGCACCGAGATCGTCTCGCCGATGGTGTCCTCGCATTGCGCCTGGAACGGGGTGCGGGTCTGGGCCGAGGCCGGGGCCGACGCGACGATCGCAATCGCCGCCGACAACACAGCCAGGCTCCGACACGGCCGCATGATCGTCAGGCAGGCGTCCAGTCGCCGGCCAGGATCTTCTCGAGCCAGAAGGTGCCGATGATGGTCTTGACGTCGGTGATCTCGCCCTTGCGCACCATCTCGAGCAGCTCGGGCACGGTGGCGCTGAAGAGCTCCAGGAACTCGCCGGCGTCGAGCTGCTGCTCGCCCGCGGTCAGGTCTTCGGCCAGGAAGATCTCGAGGTGCTCGTCCGAATAGGCGATCGCATTATGGATGGTGCAGACGAAGCGCCAGCGTCCCGCCGTGTAGCCGGTTTCTTCCCTGAGTTCGCGCTTGGCGCATTCGAGGTGGTCTTCGCCCGGGTCGATCTTCCCGGCAGGGAATTCGATGAAGACCTGCGAGTTCGGATAACGGAACTGGCGCTCGAGCAGCACGCGGCCATCGGGCAGCAGCGGCAGGATCACGACGGCGCCGGGATGGCGGAAGAACTCGCGCTGGCTCTCCGAGCCGTCCGGCAGGCGGATGCGGTCTTTCTCGACTTTCAGGAAATGGCCGTCGTAGACGACGCCGCCGTCGATGCGGGTTTCTTTCAGGTCCGACACTATGGGCTCCAATGTTACGCAGATGGGAAATATCATAAGCCAAACGCGTCGGCGGCGGAGCGCCAACCCTGCTTACCGTAGGGTTGGCGGCTCCGCCGCCGACGCGTTCAAGGAACGGGAACTCAGCCGCGACGCTTGCGCATATACCGCATCACGAACCCTGGAAACGCCAGCACCAGGAACATGCAGCCGGTAACCGCATAAAACTCCCAGGTCTGGACGAACACCGAACCGATGCGCGATTCCAGCAGCCTGGCGACCAGCCCGACGATGAAGTACAAGACCACCAGCTCGAGCAGGCGCAGCGCGAAAGCCTTGTTACGCGGCTCCCCTGCCGTGGCCTTGCCGGCCGGGACCGGCACGAACCCGAACAGGCGCTCGTTCACGAACGGCAGATTGGCCCCCGCCAAGGCGAGGGCAATCACCAGCAATGCGGCCAGCGAGCTATCCATGGATCAGTTCGCCAGGGTCGCCTGCATGGCGCTGTAGCAGATCGCCAGCAGGCCGCCCGGGACGATGCCCAGCACGACGATGGCGACGCCGTTGAGCGACATGATGACGCGCATGTCGGCCGGGGTCGAGATCGCGGCGGTGTCGACGGCCTCGTCGAACCAGATGGTCTTGACGATGCGCAGGTAGTAGAACGCGCCGATCAGCGAGAACATCACTGCCACAATGGCCAGCCACACCATGCCGGCATCGGCGACGGCCTGGATCACGGCATACTTGGCGATGAAGCCCACCATCGGCGGCACGCCGGCCAACGAGAACATCAGGATCGTGGCGACGATCGCGAACCATGGGCTGCGCTTGCCGAGACCCTTGAAGTCGCTGATCAGCTCCGCCTCATGGCCGGCGCGCGCCAGCATCATGATCAGGCCGAAGGTGCCCACCGTGGTCAGCACATAGATGATGGTGTAGTACATCGCGGCGCTGTAGGCGGCTGCGGCATTGGTGGTGTCGCCATCGACGTTACCGACCACCAGGGCCAGCACCACGAAGCCCATCTGTGCGATGGTGGAATATGCCAGCATGCGCTTGATATTGGTCTGCGCGATCGCGGTCACGTTACCGAAGGCCAGCGACAGCACGGCGACCACCAGCAGCATCTGCTGCCAGTCGAAGGCCATCGAAGGCAGCGCTTCGGCCAGCAGGCGGATCACGATGGCGAAGGTAGCGATCTTCGGCGCGCCGCCCAGCAGCAGGGTCACGGCGGTCGGCGAACCTTGCACCACATCAGGCACCCACATGTGGAACGGCACCACGCCCAGCTTGAAGGCCAGGCCGGCCACCACGAACACCAGGCCGAACACCAGGATGGTGCGGTTTGCGCCTTCGGCGGCGGTCACTTGCGCGATGGTGGTGATGTCGAGCGAACCGGTCGCGCCGTAGATCATCGAGATGCCGTACAGCAGGAAGCCCGATGCCAGGGCGCCCAGGATGAAGTACTTCATCGCGGCTTCGGTCGAGATTGCGTGGTCGCGGCGCAGTGCCACCAGCGCATACAGCGACAGCGACATCAGTTCCAGGCCCAGGTAGATCGACAGCATGCTGTTACCCGAGATCATGATCATCTGGCCCAGCATCGAGAACAGCGCGAGCGTGTAGAACTCACCGCCCAGGTTGCCCGACATCATGCCGCGCTCGCCGGCGTACTGGCGCGAGTAGACGATGGTCATGGCCGTGGCCAGGTAGGTGAACATCTTGAGCAGGTTCGACATCGGATCGGCCACGTACATGCCACTGAAGGTGTACACGGTCGTGCCGGCGTTGAAGTCCATGAAGGAGAAGATCGCGCAGCCGCCGATCGCCAGCAGCGACAGGCCGTAGGTCAGGTTGCGCTTGCCCTCTTTCAGGAACAGGTCGATCAGCAGGATCGCCGACGTCGCGATCAGCAGGAAGATTTCGGCATAGACCGGCGCCAGATTGGTGTCGGCAGCCGATAACAGGGTCGAGTTCATTTCATTCATGGCGTTTTATTGAGGCACTTTGCTGACTGCGACGTGTTGCAAGAGGTCGGTGACCGACACCTGCAGCGTCTCGGCGATCGGCGCTGGATAAAGGCCCATCGCCAGGGTGGCGATTGCCAGCACCGACAGGATGGCGAACTCACGGCCGTTCAGGTCGGTCAGCTCGGCGACTTTCTTGTTGGCGACAGGGCCGAACACGACGCGCTTGACCATCCACAGCGAGTAGGCCGCGCCCAGGATCAGGGCGGTACCCGATGCGACACCGGTCCAGAAGTTGAATTCGACCGCGCCCAGGATCACCATGAACTCGCCGATGAAGCCCGAGGTCGCCGGCAGGCCGGCGTTGGCCATCGAGAACAGCACGGCAAAGGCGGCGAACTTCGGCATGGTGTTCACGACACCACCGTAGTCGGCGATTTCACGCGAGTGCACGCGGTCGTACAGCACGCCGATGCACAGGAACATCGCGCCCGACACGAAGCCGTGCGAGATCGCCTGCATCAGGCCGCCCTGCACGCCCAGGTCGTTGAACATGAAGAAGCCCAGGGTGACAAAACCCATGTGCGCGATCGACGAATAGGCGACCAGTTTCTTCATGTCCTTCTGCACCAGGGCCACCAGACCGATGTAGATCACGGCCACCAGCGACAGACCGATGACGACCGGCGCCAGGTATTGCGATGCGTCCGGGGTGATCGGCAGCGAGAACCGCAGGAAACCGTAGGCGCCCAGCTTCAGCATGATCGCGGCCAGCACGACCGAACCGCCGGTCGGCGCTTCGACGTGGGCATCCGGCAGCCAGGTGTGCACCGGCCACATCGGCACTTTCACGGCGAAGGCCATGAAGAAGGCGATGAAGATCAGAATCTGCTCTTTCATCGTCAGCGGCAGCTGATGCCAGGCCAGGATGTCGAACGTTTGCGACTGGGTGTACAGGTAGACGATCGCGACCAGGGTCAGCAGCGAACCGAAGAAGGTGTACAGGAAGAACTTGAATGCCGCATACACCCGGTTCGGGCCGCCGAACACGCCGATGATGATGTACATCGGGATCAGGGTGGCTTCGAAGAAGAAGTAGAACAGCAGGCCGTCCAGCGCGCAGAACACGCCGATCATCAGGCCCGACAGGATCAGGAACGAGCCCATGTACTGGGCCACGCGCTCTTCGATCACCTGCCACGCCGCCAGCACCACGATGATGGTGATGAAGGCGGTCAGCGGCACGAACCACAGCGAGAGGCCGTCCACGCCGAGGCGGTAGAAGACGTTGAAGCGCTCGATCCAGGCCGCCTGTTCATAGAACTGCATGCCGTGGGCGGCGTTGTCGAAGTTGGCGATCAGCGGGATCGTCGGCAGCAGGCTGACGACGGCGCCGACCAGCGACATCATGCGCACCATCCCGGCGTTCTTGTCGCGGCCGATGGCCAGGACCAGCACGCCGAACAGGATCGGGAGCCAGATCGCCAGACTCAGGTACGGTGGAAACGTAGAAATTGTTGACTGCATCATTTTTCTTTATCTCTGCCTGTGATTAACCGCGCCAGAACGGGAAGAAGTACAGCATCGCTGCCAGTACGCCGACGATCATCACGAACGCATAGTGATAGATGTAACCGGTCTGCGCGCGCTTGGTGATGGTCGAGAACCAGGCCACCACTTTGGCGCTGCCATTGACGACCAGGCCGTCGATCAGGCCGCGGTCGCCGACATTCCACAGGCCCTTGCCCACGCCGAGTGCGCCGCCAGCGAAGAACTTCTGGTTGAACGCATCCATGTAGTACTTGTTGTCCAGCAGGGTGTGCAGCGGCTTGAGCTTGGCGTAGAACCAGGCCGGTACGCGCGGATTGACCATATAGCAGTAGTAGGCGGCAACGACGCCTGCCAGTGCCAGCCAGAACGGTGCGGTCTGCAGGCCGTGCAGGGCCATCGCGCCGGCGCCATGGAACATCTCGCCCAGTTCAGCCATCGCAGGGTGAGCAGGATTGACGGTGATCACGCCGTCGAAGAAATCACCGTGCAACATAGGACCGATCGCCAGGTAGCCGACGATGACCGACGGGATTGCCAGCAGGATCAGCGGCAGGGTCACGACCCATGGCGACTCGTGCGGCTTCTGGCCTGGGGCCAGGCCGTGGTGGCCGTGGTCATCGTGCTCTTCTTCATGGTGCGCGTCCGAATCGTGCTTGGCGTGCGGATCCGAGTGATCGTGCGCGGCAGTTTTGTGATGCGCGTGATCGTCATGATGATCGTGTGCATGTGCTTTACCAAAACGCTCTTCGCCATGGAACACCAGGAAATACATACGGAACGAGTAGAACGCCGTGACGAACACGCCGGCCAGCACCGCGAAGTTGGCGAAGCCCGAACCCGGCAGGTTACTTGCGTGCACCGCCTCGATGATCGAATCCTTCGAGTAGAAGCCCGAGAACAATGGGGTACCGATCAGGGCCAGCGAACCGATCAGCGAGGTGATCCAGGTGATCGGCATGTATTTCCTCAGGCCGCCCATGTTGCGCATGTCCTGGTCGTGGTGCATGCCGATGATGACCGAGCCGGCGCCAAGGAACAGCAGCGCCTTGAAGAAGGCGTGGGTCATCAGGTGGAAGGCGGCGACCGAGTAGGCCGACACGCCCAGCGCCACGGTCATGTAACCCAGCTGCGACAAGGTCGAGTAGGCGACCACGCGCTTGATGTCGTTCTGGATGATGCCCAGGAAGCCCATGAACAGCGCGGTGATCGAACCGATGACGATGATGAACGACAGCGCGCCATCCGACAGTTCGAACAGCGGCGACATGCGCGACACCATGAAGATGCCGGCGGTAACCATGGTCGCGGCGTGGATCAGTGCCGAGATCGGGGTCGGGCCTTCCATCGAGTCAGGCAGCCAGACGTGCAGCGGGAACTGCGCCGACTTGCCCATCGCGCCGATGAACAGGCAGATACAGGCGGCGGTCAGCAGCGGCCAGTCGGTGCCAGGCACGGTCATCAGGGCCAGCTGGTCGGCCTGGGCGAACACTTCGGTGTAGTTCATCGAACCCGAAGCGGCCAGCAGCAGGCCGATACCCAGGATGAAGCCGAAGTCGCCGACACGGTTGACCAGGAAGGCCTTCATGTTGGCGAAGATCGCGGTCGGACGGGTGTACCAGAAACCGATCAGCAGGTACGAGACCAGGCCCACCGCTTCCCAGCCGAAGAACAGCTGCAGGAAGTTGTTGGACATGACCAGCATCAGCATCGCGAAGGTGAACAGCGAGATGTACGAGAAGAAGCGGTTGTAGCCGTCGTCTTCCGCCATGTAGCCGATCGTGTAGATGTGGACCATCAGCGACACCGAGGTCACGACGCACATCATCATCGCGGTCAGGGTATCGATCTGGAAGCCGACCGCCAGTTTCAGCGTGCCGACCGTCATCCAGGTGTAGATGTCTTCATTGAGCTTGAAGCCGTCGAGCGTGGCCATCAGGGTTTGCACCGAGATGATCAGCGCGATCAGCACGCCCAGGATGGTCGCCGTATGCGACACCTTGCGGCCGACCACATTGCCCAGGAACTTGGTGCCCAGCAGGCCGGCGATCGCCGAGCCTGCCAGCGGCGCCAGAGGCACCGCCAGTAAGAGTGAGGTTGAAATTTGCCCCGCCATGTTGAACCTTATTCGTTATTAGTTATCGAGACGAGCTCATCAGCCTTTGAGGCTGTCGAGGTCTTCCACGTTGATCGTGTCCAGGTTACGGAACAGGACCACCAGGATTGCCAGGCCGATTGCGGATTCGGCGGCAGCGACGGTCAGGATGAAGAACACGAAAATCTGCCCCGCCGCGTCGCCCAGGTAATGGGAAAAGGCGATGAAGTTCAGGTTCACCGCCAGCAGCATCAATTCGATGGCCATCAGCAGGATGATGATGTTCTTCCGGTTCAGGAAGATGCCGACCACCGAGATCGCGAACAGGATCGCGCCCAGGATCAGGTAGTGTGCGAGCGACAAAGTCATTTTGGCTCCTTCGGTTCGGCGGCGGCTGCTGCAGCGGCTGCGGCTGCGGCTGCCTTCTCGACGTTCGCTGCGTCGATGGCGCGCTGGTTGACCGTTTCGACCTTGACGATCTTCAGGCGGTCGTTACGCTTGACGCGAACCGCTTGGCCCGGGTCGATGGCTTTGGTGTCCTTGCGGCGGCGCAGGGTCAGGGCGACGGCGGCGATGATCGCCACCAGCAGCACCACGGCGGCGATCTCGAAGCCGTAGATGTACTTGGTGTAGATCTGCAGGCCCAGTTCCTTGGTGCCGCCGATGTTCAGGGCGGCCGCTTCGGGCGTCTGCTCGAAGTCGACGAAACCGCGCCACAGCACGGCGGCCATCTCGAGCACGATCAGGGCGCCGATGCCGGACGCCAGGGGCAGGTAGCCCCAGAAGCCTTCGCGCATGCGGTCGATATTAATGTCGAGCATCATGACGACGAAGAGGAACAGCACCATGACGGCGCCCACATAGACCAGCACCAGCACGATGGCGAGGAATTCGGCCTTCAGCAGCAGCCAGATGCCGGCCGCGTTGAAGAAGGCCAGCACCAGGAACAGCGCGGCGTGGACCGGATTCTTGGCGGTGATGACGCGCAGTGCGGCCAGCACCATGATGGCCGCGAACACGTAGAACAGAACAGTTGTAAATGTCATGACTTACCCAGGACCCTTATGTTTAGCGGTACTTCGCGTCCGCCTCGCGGGCGGCGGCGATGTCGGCTTCGTAGCGGTCGCCGACGGCGAGCAGCATCTCTTTGGTGTAATAGAGATCGCCGCGTTTCTCGCCGTGGTATTCCAGCACGTGGGTTTCCACGATCGAGTCGACCGGGCACGATTCTTCGCAGAAGCCGCAGAAGATGCACTTGGTCAGGTCGATGTCGTAGCGCGTGGTGCGGCGGGTGCCGTCATCGCGCTGCGCCGATTCGATCGTGATGGCCATGGCCGGGCACACCGCTTCGCACAGCTTGCAGGCGATGCAGCGCTCTTCCCCATTGGGGTAGCGACGCAGCGCGTGCAGGCCGCGGAAGCGGTTCGACATCGGGGTCTTTTCTTCCGGGTACTGGACCGTGATCTTGCGCGACAGCGCATATTTCCCGGTCAGGGCAAGGCCCTTGATCAACTCGGTCAGCATCAAGCTGCCGAGGATTTCTTTCATTCGAGACATGTCCGTTCCTTACTTCCAAATATTCCACGGCGTCTGCATCCAGACGGCGACGACGACCAGCCAGATCAGGGTCAGCGGGATGAACACTTTCCAGCCCAGGCGCATGATCTGGTCATAGCGGTAGCGTGGGAAGGTACCGCGGACCCAGATGAAGAAGGTCACGAACAGGAAGGCCTTCAGGAACAGCCAGAAGAAGCCGATGAAGCCGCCAATGGTGCCGCCCACTTCGAGGAAGGCGAACGGCGCCGACCAACCGCCCATGAAGAACAGCGAAGCCAGGGTACCGATCAGGATCATGTTGCCGTATTCGGCCAGCATGAACATCGCGTACGACATGCCCGAGTACTCGACCATGTGGCCGGCCACGATTTCCGATTCGCCTTCGATCACGTCGAACGGGTGACGACCGCACTCGGCCAGGCCCGACACGAGGTAGATGATGAACAGTGGGAACAGCGGCAGCCAGTTCCACGACAGGAAGTTGATGCCCATGTCCGCGAACATGCCCACTTGCTGGCCGGCGACGATGCCCGACAGGTTCAGGGTGCCCGAGACCATCAGCACGACCACCAGGACGAAGCCCATCGGGATTTCGTACGAGATCATCTGTGCTGAGGCGCGCATCGCGCCCATGAACGAGTACTTCGAGTTTGAAGCCCAGCCGGCGATGATGATGCCGTAGACTTCGACCGAGGTGATCGCCAGCAGCAGCAGCACGCCCGCGTTGACGTCTGCCAGCGCGAACTGCGGGCCGAACGGCACCACCGACCAGGCGGCCAGCGCCGGCATGATGGTCATGATCGGGCCGATGACGAACAGGTTGCGGTTCGCCTTGGCCGGAATCACGATTTCCTTGATCAAGAGTTTCAGGCCGTCGGCCATCGGCTGCAGCAGGCCGCCGGGGCCGACGCGGTTCGGGCCGATACGGATCTGGATCCAGCCGATGAATTTACGTTCCCACAGGGTGGCGTAGGCGATCGCGATCATCAGCGGTGCGACCACCGCGACGATCTTGATGATGGTCCAGACCAGCGGCCAGACCGGGCCGAGCAGGTCGGCGCCGCCGGCGTTGAATGAATCGATGTAACCGGGCGTTGCCATTACTTGCCCTCCCCTGCTTTTTCAACTTGGATGGAACCGAACATCGCGCCGAGCGTGGCGACGGCCGGATGGCCGGCGGCGACACGCACCGCGTTCGACGGCAGGGTCTTGTCGACGCTGGCGACCAGGACGGCCGAGCCGTTGCCTTGCGAGACCTTGACCTTGTCGCCGGCAGTGACGCCGATCGATTCGGCGACCGCTTTCGACAGCGTGACCAGCGGCGCGTTGGCGTCGGCGGTGCGCTGCAGCGGCTCGGAACGGCGGGCCAGCGCGTCGGTGAAGTACACCGGCACGTCGGTCAGGCGCTCGAGCTGGCCGGCCGGGGCATAGCTGCCCGCGCTCAAGGCAAGTTTCGCCACGTTGTTCAGCTTGGCGGACAGATCGGTATTGCCCTTGCCGAAAGCTTCGTCGCGGATCGCTTCCGAAGTCTCGTAGTCGAAGCCGCTCAAGCCCAGCAGGTTGCCCAGCACGCGCAGCACTTTCCAGGCCGGACGCGCATCGCCCAGCGGACGCACGGTGCCGTTGAAGCTCTGTGCACGGCCTTCGCAGTTCACAAAAGTGCCCGAGGTTTCCGAGAACGGTGCGATCGGCAGCAGCACGTCGGCGTAATCCATGCCGTGCTTGAAGGCCGACATTGCGACGACCATCTCGGCCTGCTGGAGGGCAGCGACGGCTTGCTGCGGGTTGGCTGCATCGAGTTCCGGTTCCGCGTTCAGCAGCACATAGGCTTTTTTCGGCGTGGCGAACAGCGATTCCTTCTTGCCCGAGGTGGCGCCCACCAGGTGGCCGCCGACGGTGTTGGCGGCGTCGACCAGGTAGCCGAACGAGCAGCCGGTCTGCTCGGCGATCCATTGCGCGGCGGCGTGGATCTTCGAGGCTTGCGGATGTTGCGCGGCGGCGTTGCCCAGCAGGATCGCGCCTGGGACTTCGACGTCACCGACGACGACCAGCGAGGCGGCGATGGCTTTCGCCTGCTCCGACGCTTCGATGTTCTCGAAGCCGGCTGGCACGGCGATGTTCTTGTCGGCGGCGATGGCGACCACGACTTCCGACAGCGCGACCAGCCAGTCGCTTGGCGCCGCGACCAGTTTGTGGGCGACCTTCATCAGCAGTTCTTCGTCGCTGCCACCCAGCACCGACAGGCGCAGGCCGGCCTTGGTGGCGGCGCGCAGGCGGGTGGTGACCAGCGGGTGATCCTTGCGCAGGAAGGAACCGATGACCAGTGCGCGCTTCAGGGTCGACAGTTGCGCGATCGGCATGCCCAGCCATGGGGTCACTTGACCATCCAGCGCGAAATCGCTCTGGCGCAGGCGGAAGTCGACGTTCTCCGAACCGAAGCCGCGGAAAGCCTTGTTCAGCAGGTACAGTTCTTCCACGGTCGAGTGGGCGGTGGCGACGGCCGCGAGGCTGTCGGCGCCGTGCTCGTGGCGGATATTGCGCAGGCCGTGAGCAACATATTCAAGGGCCGTCGACCATTCGGTCTCGATCCACTTGTTGTCCTGCTTGATCATCGGCTTCGTCAGGCGGTCGGCATTGTCCAGCGCCTCGTACGAGAAACGCTCCTTGTCCGACAGCCAGCACTCGTTGACCGCTTCGTTCTCGAGCGGCAGCACGCGCATCACTTTACCGCCCTTGACCTGGACGATCAGGTTGGCGCCCAGCGAATCGTGCGGCGACACCGATTTGCGGCGCTGCAGTTCCCATGGACGCGCGGAGTAGCGGAACGGCTTGCTGGTCAGCGCGCCGACCGGGCACAGGTCGATCATGTTGCCGGACACTTCCGAGTCGACGGTCTTGCCGACGAAGGTGGTGATCTCGGAGTGTTCGCCGCGGCCCAGCATGCCGAATTCCATGACGCCGGCCACTTCCTGGCCGAAACGCACGCATCGGGTGCACTGGATGCAGCGCGACATCTCTTCCATCGAGATCAGCGGGCCCGCCTCTTTCGGGGCCACCACGCGTTTTTCTTCTTCGTAGCGCGATCCGCTCTTGCCGTAGCCGACGGCCAGATCCTGCAGCTGGCATTCGCCGCCCTGGTCGCAGATCGGGCAATCCAGCGGGTGGTTAATGAGCAGGAATTCCATCACCGACTTCTGGGCCTGCACGGCCTTGTCGCTGTGGCTGCGCACGATCATGCCTGGCGACACTGGCGTGGCGCATGCCGGCAGCGGCTTTGGCGCCTTCTCCACTTCGACCAGGCACATGCGGCAGTTCGCTGCGATCGACAATTTCTTGTGATAGCAGAAGTGCGGAATATAGGTGCCGAGTTTGTTTGCGGCGTCCATCACCATGGAACCTGGTGGGACTTCGACTTTCTTGCCGTCTAATTCGATTTCAACCATTTGATCGTTACCTGACCTGGTTTAAAGGTATGCGGGCACGAGGCAGTGCTTGTGCTCGATGTGATATTCAAATTCCTGGCGGAAGTGCTTGATCATCGCCTGGACTGGCATCGCGGCCGCATCGCCGAGCGCGCAGATGGTGCGGCCCTTGATGTTGTCGGCGATATTGTTCAGCAGGTCCATGTCTTCCGGACGGCCCTGGCCGTTCTCGATACGGTGGACCATGCGGTACATCCAGCCGGTGCCTTCACGGCACGGGGTGCACTGGCCGCACGATTCTTCGTAATAGAAGTACGACAGGCGCAGCAGCGACTTGACCATGCAGCGGGTCTCGTCCATGACGATGACGGCGCCCGAACCCAGCATCGAACCGGCTTTCGCGATCGAATCGTAGTCGAGGTCGGTCTGCATCATGAGGTCGCCAGGAACGACAGGCGCCGACGAACCGCCAGGAATGACGGCCTTGATCTTCTTGCCGCCGCGCATGCCGCCAGCCAGTTCCATCAGGGTCGCGAATGGCGTGCCCAGCGGGACTTCGTAGTTGCCCGGACGCTCGACGTCGCCCGAGATCGAGAAGATCTTGGTGCCGCCGTTGTTCGGTTTACCCAGCGCCATGTAGTTCTCGGCGCCGATGTTCAGGATGAACGGGACGGCCGCGAACGTTTCGGTGTTGTTGATCGTGGTCGGCTTGCCGTACAGGCCGAACGAGGCCGGGAATGGCGGCTTGAAGCGCGGCTGGCCCTTCTTGCCTTCCAGCGACTCGAGCAGCGCGGTTTCTTCGCCGCAGATATAGGCGCCGTAGCCGTGGTGGGCGTGCAGCTGGAACGAGAATTCCGAACCCAGGATGTTATTGCCCAGGAAGCCGGCCGCGCGCGCTTCTTCCAGCGCTTCTTCGAAGCGCAGGTAGTCCTGGAAGATCTCGCCGTGGATGTAGTTGTAACCCACGGTGATGCCCATCGCGTAGGCGCCGATGGCCATGCCTTCGATCAGCGCATGCGGGTTGTAGCGGATGATGTCGCGGTCCTTGAACGTACCCGGCTCGCCTTCGTCGGTATTGCAGACGAGGTATTTCTGGCCCGGGAACTGGCGCGGCATGAAGCTCCACTTCAGGCCGGTCGGGAAGCCCGCACCGCCGCGGCCACGCAGGCCCGAAGCCTTCATGTCGGCGATGATCTGTTCCGGCGTGATCTTTTCTTCGATGATGCGGCGCAGCGCCGAATAGCCGCCACGCTTGACGTAGTCGGCCAGGTGCCAGTTCTCGCCATTCAGGTTGGCGAGGATCAGCGGTTTGATGTGACGGTCGTGCAGACTGGTCATTTCTTCAGTTCCTCTACCAGGGCGTCGATCTTGGCGTCGCTCATGAACGAACACATGCGGTGGTTATTCACCAGCATGACCGGCGCGTCGCCGCAGGCGCCCATGCACTCGCCTTCCATCAGCGTGAACTGGCCGTCTTCGGTGGTGTCGCGGTAGTCGATGCCCAGCTTGTCCTTCAGGAACTGGCCGGCGCGTTCGCCGCCCGACAGGGCGCATGGCAGGTTGGTGCACACGGTGATCTTGTGCTTGCCGACCGGCTTGATGTTGAACATATTGTAGAAAGTCGCCACTTCCTGCACGGCGATGGCCGGCATGCCGATGTAGTCGGCGATTTCCTGCATGGTGTCAGGCGACAGCCAGCCCAGTTCGACCTGGGCGTGGGCCAGCGAAGCCATCACGGCCGACTGGCGTTGATCGGCTGGGTACTTGGCCAGCTCGCGATCGATTTTTTGATAGCACTGCGCGGATAACATAGTTTTTCTCTGCCCTTCCTCTTACCGGTCGATACTGCCGAACACGATGTCCTGGGTACCGATGATGGCCACCGCGTCAGCGATCATGTGGCCGCGTGCCATCTCGTCGAGGCTCTGCAGGTGGACGTAGTCCGGAGTGCGGATTTTCAGGCGGTATGGCTTGTTGGCGCCGTCGGAGACGATATAGATGCCGAACTCGCCCTTCGGGTGCTCGACCGCGGCATAGGCCTCGCCCTCTGGGACGTGGAAGCCTTCGGTGAACAGCTTGAAGTGGTGGATCAGCGATTCCATATTGGACTTCATGTCCATCCGGTTCGGCGGCGCGATCTTGTTGTTGTCGATCATCACCGGGCCCGGGTTGGCGCGCAGCCAGGCCAGGCACTGCTTGATGATGCGGTTCGACTGGCGCAGCTCTTCCACGCGCACCAGGTAGCGGTCGTAGGAGTCGCCGTTGGTGCCGACCGGGATGTCGAACTCGACCTTGTCGTAGGCCGCGTAAGGCTGGTGCTTGCGCAAGTCCCAGGCGATGCCCGAGCCGCGCAGCATGGCGCCGGTGAAGCCCATGGCTTTCGCGTCTTCCGGCGAAACCACGCCGATGCCGACCGTACGCTGCTTCCAGATACGGTTGTCGGTCAGCAGGGTCTCGTACTCGTCGACATAGCCGTCGAAGCGCTTGGTGAACGCGTCCAGGAAGTCGATGACCGAACCCTGGCGGTGTTCGTTCAGCTCGGCGATCGCCTTGGCGCTGCGGATCGGCGACTGTTTATGTTGCGGCATGGTGTCCGGCAGGTCGCGGTAGACGCCGCCCGGACGGTAATAGGCCGCGTGCATGCGCGCGCCCGACACCGCTTCATAGACGTCGAACAGGTCTTCGCGGTCGCGGAAGCAGTACAGGAACGGACCCATGGCGCCGATGTCCAGCGCGTGCGCGCCGAGCCACATCAGGTGGTTCAGGATGCGGGTGATCTCGTCGAACATCGTGCGGATGTACTGGGCGCGGATCGGCGCTTCGATGCCGAGCAGCTTTTCGATCGCCAGCACGTAGCCGTGTTCGTTGCACATCATCGACACGTAGTCGAGGCGGTCCATATAGGGAACCGACTGGAGATAGGTGCGGGTTTCCGCCAGCTTCTCGGTACCGCGGTGCAGCAGGCCGATGTGCGGGTCGGCGCGCTGGATCACCTCGCCGTCGAGTTCGAGCACCAGGCGCAGCACGCCGTGCGCTGCCGGGTGCTGCGGACCAAAGTTCAGGGTGTAGTTCTTAAGCTCAGCCATTATTTCGTCCCGTAGGTCTCTTCGCGAATCACGCGCGGGATGTTCTCGCGCGGCTCGATCGTGACGGGTTGGTAGATCACGCGTTTCTGTTCCGGGTCGTAGCGCATTTCGACGTAGCCCGAGATCGGGAAGTCCTTGCGGAACGGGTGGCCGATGAAGCCGTAGTCGGTCAGGATGCGGCGCAGGTCGCCGTGGCCGTCGAACAGGATGCCGTACATGTCGAACGCTTCGCGCTCGAACCAGTTGGCGGCGCGCCAGATGCCGGTGATCGATTCGACCAGCGGCATGTCGTCGTCCGGGCAGAACACGCGCACGCGGACGCGCCAGTTCTTCTCGATCGACAGCAGGTGCACCACCACCGCGAAGCGCGGACCTTCGTAGGTGCCTTCGCCATAGGTCGAATAGTCGACGCCGCACAGGTCGATCATCTGTTCGAACGCCAGGCTGCGGTCATCGCGCAGGGTGGCCATGGTCTTGATGTAATCAGTAGCCTTGACCACCACCGTCACTTCGCCCAGCGCCGCGGAGATAGCGGCGCCCTCGCCCAATGCATTTTTCAGGGCGAGTTCAAGGGTCTCGAGTTTTGTCGTCATGGAGTACGCCGTCCGTTTTTAGCGCGCGATGGTATTGGTGCGCTTGATCTTGTTCTGGAGCTGCATGATGCCGTAGAGCAGAGCTTCGGCAGTCGGCGGGCAGCCTGGCACGTACACATCGACCGGGACGATGCGATCGCAGCCGCGCACCACCGAATACGAGTAGTGGTAGTAGCCGCCGCCGTTGGCACAGGAACCCATCGAGATCACCCAGCGCGGTTCGGCCATCTGGTCGTAGACCTTGCGCAGCGCCGGCGCCATCTTGTTGCACAGGGTGCCGGCGACGATCATCACGTCGGACTGACGTGGCGATGGACGGAACACGATACCGAAGCGGTCCATGTCGTAGCGGGCCGCGCCCACGTGCATCATCTCGACCGCGCAGCAGGCCAGACCGAACGTCATCGGGAACATCGACCCCGTACGCGCCCAGTTGATCAGCTTGTCGGCTGTGGTGGTGATGAAACCTTCGTTTAATACGCCTTCAATTGCCATGGCTTATTCCCAATCAAGGGCACCTTTCTTCCAGATGTACCAGAAACCGACCACGAACTCGGCGATGAACACCATCATCGTGATGAAACCGGTCCAACCCAGCTCGCGCATCGAGACGCCCCATGGGAAGAAGAATGCCGTTTCCAGATCAAACAAAATGAACAAGATCGCGATCAGGTAGTACCTGACGTCGAACTTCATGCGTGCGTCTTCGAACGCTTCGAAGCCGCATTCATACGGGGACAGCTTGGCTTCGTCGGGCTTGTGCGGGCCGAGCAGGCGACCGAGCACCTGCGGGGCAACACCGACGCCGATGCCAACCAGGATAAAGAGAAGAACGGGGAGATAATTTTCGAGGTTCACAGCTGAAGCTTCCTGAACGATCGGTTAATGAAATGCTGCGGGGATGCAGCACCGAATCGTGCGAACCTGGCTTCAAGCCTGCCACCAGGACCGGACGACGATCCTCGTAAAAAAGCCAGCTCAGGCATGAGGGAAAACTCGTGCGCCCTTGCTGGCTTTCTTTCTAAATTTTGGTGCCGACGGCGAGACTCGAACTCGCACAGCTTGCGCCACTACCCCCTCAAGATAGCGTGTCTACCAATTTCACCACGTCGGCTGGAGACCAGTATTTTACCCTGCCTTAGCATTACTTATCAATGCTCAAATTGCGCAATCACAAGGATATTTGCGAATTTTTTGAATCACGTCGCCGAATAATCGATGGCTCATCAATTACTTGCGCCGTAAGACCGCACTGCTAAACACGGTACGCGTCAATATTCCAGGGTCACGTACCTCATGGCTTGATACTTTAGCCACGCGCCGCAGCATTCTACGCCTAAAAACACAAACGCGCCGTAGAACGGCGCGTTTCTGAACAACAAGTGTGGCGCGATTGCCGCGCCCTACTCCATTACTTGGCTGGAGCGGCCGGTGCTGGCGCTGCCGGCGCCTCGGTTGCCGGAGCGGCTGGCGCCGGGGTCGCGGGAATGGCTGCGGCCGGTGCGGCATTGTTGGCCGGCAGGGTCGGCACGTCGGCCGGCGCGGTCTGGGCTGGAGCACCGCCAGGGATGCCCGTCGCAGGCGCCTGGCTCGACGGCACGGTCACACGACCCATGACGCCGCCGCCACTTTCGCCGCCGCTGCCGCTGTTGCCGATATAGGCCAGCGCCAGGGTCGAGCCGAAGAAGATGGCGGCCGCGACGGCAGTCGACTTCGACAGGAAGTTCGACGAACCCGAGGCGCCGAACAGGCTGCCCGAGGCGCCCGAACCGAAGGCCGCGCCCATATCGGCGCCCTTACCGTGCTGCATCAAGACCAGGCCGATAATGGCCAGGGCCGAAACAACTTGCACGACGATAATCAAATTGAACCAGATCATTGCAATTCCATTCCAAGTTTAAAACAACGTTTTTAAATTTCTTATATTTTCAAAAGATTCGAAAATTCGTGATACTTATAGCCAAATCTTATGTTGCCCGAATAATCCCAAGGAAATCACTCGACTTTAAAGCGGCTCCACCGATCAGGCCGCCATCGATATCCGGTTGCGCCATCAGATCGCCTGCATTCTCCGGCTTCATGCTGCCGCCGTAAAGGATTTGTACGTTCTCCGCTGCCTCGGCGTTGCAGTTGCGCAGTTTTTTGCGCAAGAAGGCGTGCACTTCCTGGGCCATCGCCGGCGTCGCCGTCTTGCCGGTGCCGATCGCCCATACCGGCTCGTAGGCAACCACGAGCTTGGGCACGGCATCGGCGCCCACCACTTCGAGCACCGCATCCAGCTGGGCGCCGACCACGTCCTGCGTGGCGCCCGCCTCGCGCTGCTCCAGCGTTTCGCCGACGCACACGATCGGGGTCAGGCCGGCGTCCAGCGCCGCCTTGGCCTTGCCTGCCACCAGCGCATTCGATTCGCCATGGTAGGCACGGCGCTCGGAGTGGCCGACGATCACGTAACGGCAGCCGAAATCCTGCAGCATCGAGGAACAGACTTCGCCGGTGAAGGCGCCGCATGGCTCGGTCGCGACGTCTTGCGCGCCCCATGCCATTGCACTGCCTGCGAGAAGTTGTTCACACTGAAAGAGGTAGGGAGCGGGGACGCAGACGGCGCTTGCGGCGCCTGCCTCGTTCAATCCTGCGAGAATACCTTGCAGCAGCTGTGCATTGGCTGCACGGCTGCCGTTCATCTTCCAGTTACCTACGACGAGTTTGGGACGCATACTACCCCATGTCAAATAACCCGCTATTCTAGCGGTCGATCATATGGCGGTCAAACAAAGGCTGAGCTGCTCAGCTCGCTGATTTTTGCCTGGAATCCGCCGAAACCGCGTGCCCGCGAGACCGTCCTGGCCCTGCCGGCACGCCCCTTTTCGCTTACTTCAGCCCGGCTGCACCTGCAGCACGATCTTGCCGACGTGGGTGCTCGACTCCATCAGCGCATGCGCCTCTGCCGCCTGCTCCATGGGGAAGACCTGGTGGATCACCGGCTTGATCTTGCCCTGGGCGAACAGCGGCCAGACATGTTCGCGCAACTGCTGCGCGATCGCCGCCTTGAATTCCACCGGACGCGGCCGCAGGGTCGAGCCAGTGATGTGCAGGCGGCGCCGCAGCACCTGCCCCATGTCGACGTTGGCGCGCGCACCGCCCAGCAGCGCGATCACGACCAGGCGGCCGTCATCGGCCAGGCAATCGATCTCGCGTGCCACATAGTCGCCCGCCACCATGTCCAGGATAACGTCGACACCTTTGCCGTTCGTGAGTTCCTTGACCACGGCGACGAAATCCTCGTCGCGGTAATTGATGCCGCGGTCGCCGCCGAGCGCCTCGACGGCGCGGCATTTGTCGGCACTGCCGGCGGTGGCGAACACGCGGTGGCCCAGGGCCTTGGCCAGCTGGATCGCGGTCACGCCGATGCCCGAGCTGCCGCCCTGCACCAGCAGGCTCTCGCCCTCTGACAGGCGGGCGCGGTCGAACACATTGCTCCACACGGTGAAATACGTTTCCGGCAAGGTGGCCGCTTCCAGCGCGCTCAGGCCTTCCGGCACCGGCAGGCATTGTTCGAGCGGCGCCGCGCAGTATTCGGCATAGCCGCCGCCCTGCACCAGCGCGCATACCAGGTCGCCCTTCTTGAAGTCACTGCCTTCCAGGTCGCCGTCGACGATCTCACCCGCCACTTCCAGGCCGGGCAGGCTTGATGCGCCAGGCGGCACCGGGTATTTACCCATGCGCTGCAGCACGTCGGGCCGGTTGATGCCGGCGGCGTGGACCTTGATGAGCACTTCGCCGGACCTCAAGGCCGGCGTCGGGCGCTCGCACAGTTGCAGGACTTCCGGCTTGCCGGGCTGGGTGATCTCGATGGCGCGCATGGTTGATTACTCCCCGTGTTAGCAAAACCGTAATTGTACGGGAGTCGGGGCCGGCTTGCGCGCCGCCGTGCGCGTCGTTATAGCCCCGGCTCTACCGCAGCCAGCGCCTGGCGCGCCATGGTGAGGGCGCCCGCATAGCTGCGGGCGGCGGCGATGAAGCGGCCGGTATGGCAGAACACCGCGTCCTCGACACCGGTCACGGCCGCCAGCTCGGCTTCGCGCAGGCCGGCCCAGGCTTCCGGCAGGTCGGCCCTGGCGTCGAAGCTCTCGGTGTCGACCGACACCGTGTGCAGCATGTAGCGCTGCTCGGTCAGGCTGTGGCTGATGACGAACAGGACCTTCGGCATCTCCTTGCGCACCACGCTACTCCAGGGCAGCGCGGCATTCTTGAGGAACAGCAGCTTGCCGTCTTCGAGCACCTCGGCCTGGCGCACCTGGGTCACGGCCAGCATCGCACCGACGCGGTAGCGCACGGCATTGCCCATGATGTCGGTCAGGAACTCGACGGCGCGCATGAACTGGCCCATGCGGTAGACCTCCACCGCCTCGCCATATCCCAGGCGCTGCTCGTCGAGCCAGCCGGGATTGAAGCCGGATACCACCGCCGACAAGCCATAGCTGCCCGGCGCATTCTTGGCCACGCCGACGTCCGACAGGTCGAGGTATTGGACGATGTCGGCATCGATCGCGTAGGCGATCTGCTGGGCCGTGTCGTCCGTGAGCCGCTCGCCGGTATGGCGCTCGGCCAGGGCGGCGACGCAGCGCGCGCCATACTCGCGCCAGACCAGGCCGGCGCTGGCATAGGGCACGCCGGACACGCGGGTGGCGTCGAATTCCTTCTGGTGGTGGTCGAAGCGGCCCGTGGCCGGGTCCCAGACCCCGCCGACGTCGATCGCGAAGTCGGCGGCATCGATCCTGGCCTGTTCGCGGGTGCGGACGATGTCCGCCTCGGGGAACAGCACCTTCAGGACGGCGACCGCCCACGCATCATCCGCGTGGAATTTGCCGCCGTGAGTGGCAATCAACATACATGCTCCAAATGGTCGCCGCGCCATAGCCACTGTATTGACAGGCGCGCGCGAGTGAGTCGAAGCCGAAGCCTACCACGCGGACCTGTCCCGGCGCGCCCTTCCATCTCTGTTTTGAGCAATTTCCTGGCTTTGGACGCCGAGCGCACGCGCCAGCATCTTGTGGCGGTGCGCGAACAGCAGCTTGACCATGGCGCGCACGACGGGAGCGGCGAACCGGGGCGCGAACTTCAATTTGTCGGTAATCAGTGCTCCGCGGCCGTCCGGGGCCGGCGTGATCACGCGCTCATGCCGCCAGGCGTGCATCGAGAGCAGTTGCGATTGCTCGACGAAACGATGGCCCGGCACGATCTCGGTAAACGTCAACTTCGACATATCGACCGGGAACAGGCCGAACAGCAGGAACTGGCAGCGGCCCAGCGACTTGCCGAGCATCGTATTGGCGCCGATATCCGTCATTCCTTTCGGAAAGACAAGCTTCAGCAAAGGCCGCATCTCGGCGCGCACGCTCTGGAGCGAGGTCGACCAGGCCCAGGCCTCTTGCGTCGAGACCGGCACCTGGGTCGTCATCGTCAATTCAACATCCGCCATGTCCACCTCCTTGTCGATGTGTTCGGTCCCATGCTGGACCGCATCGGCGTTCCGCTCAGTTCGCCAGATCGCTTACCGCGAACTTTTGGCCGCTAGAATTTTCTTGTTGGAATCGCAAACAAAATGCGCTTCGATATCGCGCAACGATCGGGCGACTTGCCATCTTTTCCACATCGCCCGGCAAGGCTAGATTGTCATTACGAGCTCATGCTTATCGCATGGGCGCCCGAGGAGCCGTACATGAACCGTTTCCTGTCCGCCCTGGCCGCGGCTGCGCGCCGGTTGTTGCCACAAGTTTATGTCACGCCTGCACTGCGCCGCCTGCTGCTGGCCAGCGCCATGGTGGCCGCCGCCATCACCCTGGCCGGCCAGCAGGCCATGGCCCAATCCTGGGACACCAGCCATTGGACCGCGAGCTGGGGCGCGGCGCCGGCCGGACCGCCGCCGGACGCCAGCCTGCACGCTTTCAATAATCAGACCCTGCGCCTGATCGTCCAGTCCAGCGTGGGCGGCAACCGCGTGCGCATCCGATTGTCGAACGAGCTGGGGTCGACGCCGCTGCGGATCGGCGCGGCGCGCATCGGCCTGCGCGCCCAGGGTTCGGACCTGGCGCCCGGCACCGACCGCGCCCTGACCTTTGGCGGTCACGCCGGCGTGACGATCCCGGCGGGCGCGCCGGCGCTGTCCGATCCGGTCGAACTGAACCTGCCGCCGCTCGCGCACGTGGCCGTCAGCCTGTACCTGCCGGGCGCCGTGCAGGCATCCACCCTGCACTCCCAGGCGCGCCAGACCGGCTATGTGTCGCCGAGCGGCGACCATACCGCCAGCGCCAGCCTGCCGGTCCAGCGCACGATCACGGCCTGGCCATTCCTGACGGCGCTGGAGGTCGACGGCGCGACAGGCGCCATCGTCGTGCTGGGCGACGCGCTCACCGACGGCGCGCGCAGCACCAATGACGCCAACCGGCGCTGGACCGACGTGCTGGCGCGGCGTCTGCAAGACGAGCGCAGCGCCGCTGCGCGCCCGGGCGTGATCAACCGCGGCATAGGCGGCAACCGCCTGCTCCGCGACGACCCGGCCAATCCGCTGGCCGGACGCAGCGCCCTGGCGCGCTTCGAGCGCGACGTGCTGGCCACCAGCGGCGTGCGCCAGCTGGTGCTGATGGTCGGCATCGAGGATGTCGGCAACAGCTCGGCGACCAATCCGGTCACGCTGGAAGAATTGGTGGCCGGCTATCGCCAGCTGATCGCCCGCGCCCACGCCGCGCGCATCGCGGTGACCGGCGCAACGCTGGCGCCGTTCGAAGGCGCGGCGCTGTACTCGATTGAAAAGGACGCGCTGCGCCAGGCGGTGAACGCCTGGATCCGCAGCAGCGGCGAGTTCGATGCGGTGTTCGACGCCGACCGTGTCCTGCGCGATCCGGCGCGCCCCAGCCGGCTATTGCCGGCCTATGACAGCGGCGACCACCTGCACCCGAACGACCGCGGCTACGCGGCGCTGGGCGAGGCGATGCCGCTGGAGCTGCTCCGTCGTTGACGCATCATGTGCTGCCGCCCGTCTTCGACGCGGTCGGCAAGGCGGTGCCCACCTTCCAGGTGCGCGACAGGGCCTGCGCTTCTTCGACCTGTTCCGGCGTCATCTTCTTGCCGATCGCGGCGCGCTGTTCGACCGCGTTGCGGTGGCCGCCGGCCGCGGCCAGGTTGTACAGCATATAGGCCAGCACCGCATCCTGCGGCACGCCGGCCACGCTGTAGCGGTACATCAGCCCGAGCGCGTGCTGGGCGTCGGGATTGCCCTGCTCGGCCGCCTTGCGGAACCAGCTCACCGCATGCTTCTGGTCTTGCGGCACGGCGTTGCCGGTGTAGTACATGGCGCCCACCACGTACTGGGCGTCGGCCTTGCCCTGCTCGGCCGCCTTCAGGTGCCAGGCGAAGGCCTGCTTGTAGTCGCGCGTGACGCCGCGGCCCATGTAGTACATCAGGCCCAGCAGGTGCTGGGCGTCGGGATTGCCGGCCTTGGCCAGCGGACTGATTTCTTTCAATGCCAGCGCATAGTTGCGGGCGTTGTAGGCGCTCGCGCCCTCCGCAAAGCCGGCCCGGGCGCTCGCCTGCAGGCCGAATTGCAGGCCGATGGCAAGCAGCGTCACAAGGAGTATTTTTTTCATGTCTCGTGCACAGATTCTGGATCGTTATTTCCAGTTGACCTTGCCCAGGCCATCGAGGGCGACCTTGCGATTGGCCGGCTTGCCGAACACCGTCACCGATCCCATGCCCGACAGCGACAGGTTGGCGCTGCTGCGGGCATTGACGGTCGCATTGCCGAGCCCCGACAGGTCCAGGGTCACGGCTTCGACCGTACAAGCCTGGGCGTCGAGCCCGCCCAATCCGCCGAGCTCTGCCCTGAGGTTCTTGCTGCGCCCGCTCAGGGTCACGTAGCCGGCGCCGCCCAGGCTCAGGTCGACCGTCTCGCTGTCCACACCCTGGATCTTGAGATTGCCGACGCCGCCCAGGCTGGCCTTGATGGTGCGGTATTCCGATGATGATACATACATCGAGCCGGCGCCATCGAGGTTGATGTCCAGTGTTTCACCGGCAAACCCGCTCACCGTGGTAGCGCCGACGCTTTCGGACGACACCGCGCGCAGGTTCGGCAGCACCAGCTCGGCCTGCAGCCCCGAGGAGCGGCCGAAGCTGAAGCCCGAGTTGCGACCTTCGGTCTCGATCTGGAGGGTATCGCCGCGCTGCGAGGTGGTCGTGCGCGACAGCAGGCGCGCGTCGCCGGTCAGGATGAGAGACGGCGTCGTCCCCTGGCGGATCTTCAGGTCGCCAACCCCTTCGAGCTTGACGCGCACAACGCGCGCATCGATCGCGCGGGTCTCGGTGCCCGTGTCCGGCGCGGCATCCACGATGCCGATCGAGGCCCCCAACAGGGCAAACGCGGCGCCCAGCTTGATCAGGTGGTTCATCCATTCTCTCCAGTGAATTCTTGCGCCGGCTTTGCGCCGCGACTTGTCATGTTGCAACTATAGCCCGAAAGCCAACTGCGCCGGTGGGCTATGCGACGAACTGCACGATTCGCCGCCCGAAATGCACATGCACGGGCCGGATGCCGTCTGCATGACGTCGTCATATCCTGCGCTGCAACAACAAAAAGATTCTTTATTGGCATGCCATTGCGATAAGATGGGCCGCCGGTGGCGCCCTGGCGCCACCGTTCCACCATTCATCATGAGGTCCCCATGCGCATGCGCCAATTACCTGTCCTGATGGCCGGGCTCACCCTGTCGATGTCGGCCTTCGCCGCCCCGAGCGATCAGTGGACCCTGCCGGTCAATACCAAGAAACTCGACAACGGACTGACCGTCATCGTGTCGGAAGACCGCAGCTCGCCGACCGTCGGCGTCTCGGTGGTCTACCACGTCGGCATGCGCCTCGAGCCGCGTAACCGCACCGGCTTCGCCCACCTGTTCGAGCACCTGATGTTCCAGGGCACGCCGAACGCGCCGAAGGGCGTGTTCGACACCACCATCACCGCCGGCGGCGGCTGGAACAACGGCTCGACCCGCCCCGACTTCACCAACTACATCGAGACCGCGCCAGCCTCGAGCCTGGAGCCGATCCTGTGGCTGGAAGCCGACCGCATGAAGACCCTGGACTTCAACCCCACCACGCTGAAGAACCAGCAGGACGTGGTCAAGGAAGAGATCCGCGTCAACGTCAAGAACCAGCCTTACGGCGGCTTCATGTGGATCGACATCAGCCATCACGCCTTCCAGAAATGGGAGAACAACCACGACGGCTACGGCAGCTTCGAAGACCTGGAAAACGCCAGCCTGGACGACGTGCGCGCCTTCCACCGCGACTACTACGGCCCCAACAACGCGGTGCTGGCGATCGCCGGCGACATCACGCCGCAGCAGGGCTTTGCGCTGGCCCAGAAATACTTCGGCGGCATCGCGGCGCGCCCGGTGCCGAAAGGCACCGATTTCTCGGAGCCCCTCAACACCGCCGAAAAGCGGCTGGAGCAAAGCGACGCCCTGGCCCAGGTGCCGGCCATCGCGGCCGCCTGGAAGGTGCCGGAACGCGGCAGCCGCGACCAGGCGCCGATCGCGGTGCTTGCCGAGCTGCTGGGCGGCGGCGATGCCTCGCTGTTCTACCAGGGCCTGGTGAAGGGCCGCGAGATCGCCCTCAACGTCGACACCATGTTCGGCCTGACCAGCCCATGGGAATACAACGGCCCGACGCTGATGACCGTGTTCGCGCTGTACAAGCCGGACAGCAGCGCCGACGCCGTGCTCAAGGCGATGGACGAAGAGATCGCGAAGATCGCGAAGGACGGCGTCGACGATGTGACACTCAAGCGTGTGAAGACGCGCATGCTGGCCGACTGGAACAACAAGCTGGAAAGCTTCGTCAACCGCGCCGACACCCTGGCGAAATTGCAGACCCTGTGGGGCGACGCCAATGTGGTCAACAAGATCCCGGGCTGGATCGAAGGCGTGACCTCGAACGACATCCAGCGCGCGGTCAAGACCTATCTGGTGCCTGCCAACCGCACCGTCATCGACCGCAAGCCGGCCGCCATGATCGAGGCAGCCAAGACTGCGTCGGCCACCACCAACACCAAATAAGGAGCGCATCATGAACAAACTGATGCTCGCACTTGCCATCTCGTTCGCATTCGCGCCAGCGGCCCAGTCCGCCGACGCCAGGGCCCCATCCGGCATGCCCGCCTACGGCCAGGAAAAATCGATCCCGGCGCCGAAGATCGCCAGGCAGACCCTGTCCAACGGCCTGACCGTCTGGGTCGTGCCGCGCCAGGGCCTGCCGTGCGTGGACTACGTGCTGGCGCTGCGCGGGGCCGGCTTCGCGGCCGATGCGCCGAACCAGAGCGGCTTTGCCGCCATGCTGGCCGGCATGCTCAACGAAGGAACAAGCAAGCGCGATTCGCGCGCGATCGCCGAAGCGGCCCAGGGCATGGGCGGCGAAGTGGCGGCCAGCCCGGCCGCCGACGGCATCATCGTCTCGGGCAACGCCCTGGCCTCGCAGGCGAGCGGCATGCTGGAGCTGATGGCCGAGATCGTGCGCCAGCCGTCCTTCCCCGAAAACGAGGTGGCGCTGGCCAAGGCCAATGCGCTGCAGTCGCTGCGCGTGTCCGAAACCCAGCCGACGTTCCGCGCCGAGCGCGCGATCAAGAAGGCCGTGTATGGCGACCACCCGTATGGCCGCACCGACCCGACGGTCGAGTCGATCAATGCCGTCAGCGCCGGGATGCTGCGCACGGAACACGCGAAGCGCTTCCGCCCCGACCGCGCGCTGCTGGTGGTCACCGGCCGCATCACGGAAGCCGAGGCGATGAAGCTGGCACAAGCGGCCTTCGGCGACTGGAAGGCCAGCGGCGCGGCGCTTCCCGACACCCCGGCGGTGGCGACCGGCGTGAAACCGGCGCGCATCCTGCTCGAGCGCGACGGCAGCGTGCAGTCGACCTTGCGCCTTGGCAGCCCCGGCATCGCGGCCAGCGCCGCGGACCAGATCCCGCTGCGCCTGACCAGCACCATCCTGGGCGGCGGTTTCTCGAGCCGCATCAACACCAATCTGCGCGAGGAAAAGGGGTATACCTACGGCGCCTCGGCCGGCGCGCGCATGAGCCGTGCGGGCGGCATGATGGTGGGCGGCGCCGACGTGCGCAACGAAGTGACCGGCGCCTCGCTGGAGGAATACTTCAAGGAGTACAAGCGCCTCGGCGCTGATCTGGTGCCGGCCAAGGAAATGGACATGAACAAGCGCTACGTCGCGGGCGGCTACCTGCTCAGCAACCAGCTGCAGCGCTCGGTCGCCAATACCCTGGCCGCCAACTGGCTGGTCGGCCTGCCGCCGGAATTCCTTGGAGAATATGTGCCAAAGATCCAGAAGGTCACGCCGGAGCAGGTGCGCACCGTGGCAAGGAAGTATTTCGCGCCCGAGAACCAGTCGATCGTAGTGGTCGGCGATCCGTCCAAGCTCGAGGAACAGCTCAAGCCGTATGGCGCGTTCACGGTGCAGGACAAGTAATCCAGCGCAGATGCTGACCTGAAATCCCCCGCGACCCTGGCGGGGTTTTTTTATGGGTTGTCAAAAACGGCCACCCGGTCCATCCTTATGCTGCATCCTTGCATACGAGGAGTGGACAATGGCAACGCGCTACTACATCACGCTCGGCGCATCGACGACGGCCGGCGGCACCGTGACCTCGGCCAGCTCGCTGCTGGCCCTCGACGGCGTAAAGGTCGCGCTCGAAGGCGACCAGGTGTCCTGCCCGGTCTGCGGCACGACCGGCATCATCGGCCTCGACGGCCCACGCCTGCCGGCGCGCCACGACGGCAGGCAGTACGCCCTCGACGGCGACCTGTGCCTGTGCCGCTGCGATCCGCCGCCGCGGCTGGTTGCGATACAGCACCTGTGCGGCCAATAGGCGCCTAGTCCGGCACGCCCAGGATCACGCTCGAGGCCTTGAACAACGCGGTCGCCGCCCTGCCCTCGGCCAGTTCGAGCGCATCCACGCTTTCATTGGTGATGGTGGCCGCCACGCTGCCGCCGCCGGCCAGCGCGATCACGACCTCGGAATTGACCGCGCCGCGCATCAGCCGCGTGACCTGGCCCTTCAGCCGATTGCGCGTCGACAGCCGCGCGCCATCGCCTTCGGTCATCACGATCACCGACGACGACTTGATCAGCGCAAAGGCCTGCCGCCCTGGCGCGAGTCCGAGGTTGTCAAGACTCTCGCGCGTGACGATGGCGACGATCGTCTGGCCGCCCGCGATCTCGAGCTCGACCTCGTCGTTGACGGCGCCGCGCGCCACCCGGGCCACCGTGCCGAAGAACTGGTTGCGTGCACTGGTCCTCATCTTGAACCTCGTAAAAAGTGCCAGGTCGTCGGCCACGTTGCCGGCCTGGCGGTTGAGTCGATCGAGAAAATCATTGTGTACCTGCTCGATCATCCTGAAATTGCCCACCAGCTGATGGCCACGCGCCGTGAGCTGCGTGCCCCCGCCTCCCTTGCCGCCAGTGACGCGCTCCACCAGCGCCTCGCCCGCGAGATTGTTCATCGTGTCGATCGCATCCCAGGCGGCCTTGTAGCTCAGGCCGACCGCCTTGGCCGCGCCGGTGATCGAGCCGAGCTGCCCGATCGCCGCCAGCAGTTCGACCCGGTTGCCGCCGCCGAGGTTCTCGCCGCCGACCGTCATCCAGACCTTGCCATCGAGGGCGATGCTCTTGTCTTCCGTGCTCATCTGTTGTCGTCCGATATTTCGTTATATACTTCGCGTTATATACTTTAATACATAGCGCCTGCAAATCACACAGCAGGCTACCACGATGTGGCTGACCTTATCTGGAGAAAACATGAAACGCCTTGCCAGCCTGCTCGCCGTACTGACCATCATGGGAACGGCACACGCCGACGAGGTCCAGGTCGCGGTCGCCGCCAACTTCGCCGGCCCGATGGAAAAGCTGGCCGCCGAGTTCCAGCGCGACACCGGCCACAAGGCCATCGTCGCCACTGGCGCCACCGGCAAGTTCTACGCCCAGATCCGCAACGGCGCGCCGTTCGAGGTGCTGCTGGCGGCCGACGACGAAACCCCGGCCAAGCTGGAGACCGAGGGCCACGTCGTGGCCGGCAGCCGCTTCACCTACGCCACCGGCCGGCTGGTGCTGTGGTCGGCCAAGGATGGCGTCGTCGACGCCGGCGGCAACGTCCTGAAGACCGGCAGCTACAAGCATCTCGCCATCGCCAACCCGAAAACCGCGCCGTATGGCGCCGCCGCCGTCGCCACCCTGCAAAAGCTCGGCCTGTACGAGACTGTGCAGCCGCGCATCGTCCAGGGCGAGAACATCGCCCAGGCCTGGCAGTTCGCCAGCACCGGCAATGCCGAACTGGGCTTCGTGGCCCAGGCCCAGGTCTGGCGCGACGGCAAGTTCACCTCCGGCTCGGGCTGGATCGTCCCGGCCAATATGCACGAGCCGATCCGCCAGGATGCCGCGCTGCTGGCCAAGGGCGCGAAGAACCCCGCTGCCCAGGCGCTGCTGCAATACCTGCGTACCGACAAGGCGAAAGCGCTGATCCGCACCTTCGGCTACGAAGTCTGACCGGATGCTGGATGGTTCGGATTTCGCCGCGATCTGGCTGACGCTCAAGCTGGCCACGGTCGTCACCCTGCTCCTGCTCGTCTTCGGCACGCCGCTGGCCTGGTGGCTGGCGCGCACGCACTCCAGGCTGCGGCATGCGGTGGGGGCGGTGGTGGCCCTGCCGCTAGTGCTGCCGCCGACCGTGATCGGCTTCTACATGCTGCTGGCGATGGGCCCCAACGGCCCGCTCGGACAGGCCACCCAGGCCCTCGGCCTGGGCACGCTGTCGTTCACCTTCACCGGCCTCGTGATCGCCTCGGTCTTCTATTCGCTGCCCTTCGTGGTGCAGCCCCTGACCAATGCCTTCGAAGCGGTCGGCACACGCCCGCTGGAAGTCGCGGCCACCCTGCGCGCCACGCCCTGGGACACCTTCTGGTCGGTGGTGGTGCCGCTGGCGCGGCCCGGCTTCGTCACCGGCGCCATCCTCGGCTTCGCCCACACCATCGGCGAGTTCGGCGTGGTGCTCATGATCGGCGGGAACATCCCCGACAAGACGCGCGTGGTCTCGACCCAGATCTACGACCACGTGGAAGCGATGGAATATACGCAGGCCCACTGGCTGGCCGGCGGCATGCTGGTGTTCTCGTTCGTGGTGCTGCTGGTGCTGTACACGCTGTACCCGCAATCGGTCAGGGGGACGCGCCGATGAGCGGCATACGCATCAAGGTAAGACTCGATCGCGGCGCGTTCAGCCTCGACGCCGACCTCGACCTGCCCGACCACGGCGTGAGCGCGCTGTTCGGCCATTCCGGCTCAGGCAAGACCACGCTGCTGCGCATCCTGGCCGGACTGGAACGCTCGCCCGGCGCCGCCATCGCCGTCGGCGACGAAACCTGGCAGGACGATGCGCGCGGCGTGTACGTGCCGACCCACCGGCGCGGCATCGGCTACGTGTTCCAGGAAGCGAGCCTGTTCGAGCACCTGGACGTGCGCGCCAACCTGGAGTTCGGCCTCAAGCGCCTGCCAGCGGGCGCGCGCCGTTTCGAGATCGGGCCCGTGACCGAACTGCTTGGCATCGGACACCTGCTGAAGCAGCGTCCGGCCACGCTGTCGGGCGGCGAACGCCAGCGCGCCGCGATCGCGCGCACCCTGCTCGCCTCGCCGCGCCTGCTGCTGATGGACGAACCGCTGGCGGCGCTCGACATGAAGCGCAAGCAGGAGATCCTGCCCTATCTCGAACGCCTGCACGAAGAGCTGGCGCTGCCGGTGGTCTACGTCAGCCACTCGGCCGACGAAGTGGCGCGCCTGGCCGACTACCTGGTCGTGCTGGAACAGGGACGCGTGCTGGCCAGCGGACCGCTTGCCGAAACGCTGGCGCGGCTCGACCTGGCGGCGAACTTCGAGGACGATGCCGGCGTGATGATCGAGACCGTGCTCGCCGGGCGCGACGCCGACGGCCTGTCGCACCTGGCCTTCCCCGGCGGCGAGCTGCTGGTCGGGCGGCGCGAGGCCGCCATCGGCAGCCGCGTACGCTGCCGCATCCATGCGCGCGACGTCAGCCTGGCGCTCGAGCGCCCGCGCGGCAGCAGCATCACCAATATCCTGCCGGCGGTCGTCGATGCGGTGGGCCCGGCGGCGGCGCCGGGGCAGGTGCTGGTGCGTTTGATGATCGGCGAGACCGCCCTGCTGGCGCACATCACCGAGCGCTCGCGGCGCGAGCTGGCGGTGGAACCGGGCCTTGCGCTGTGGGCGCAGGTGAAGGCGGTGGCGCTGCTGGCGTAATCGCCGCGGGTCAGCCGCCCCGCAGCGCCGCTTCCAGGTCCGACAACTCGGCCGGCTTGACCAGGTGGGCATCGAAACCCGCCTCCTGCGCGCGGCGCCGGTCTTCGGGCGAGCCGTAGCCGGTGTGCGCCACCAGGCGGATGTGCGCCAGGTCAGGATTGCCCTTGAGGCGGCGCGCGACCTGGTAGCCGTCCACGCCCGGCAGGCCGATGTCGAGCACGATCACCTGCGGCTTGTGGCGCAACGCCAGCGCCTCGATTTCGCCGGCATCGGCCGTGGTGACCGGCTGGTAGCCCATTTCGGCCAGCAGGAAGCCCATCATCTCCATGGCGTCGACGTTGTCGTCCACCAGCAGCACGCGCATGCCGACGGACTCGGGGCCGTCTTCGGCTTCCTGCGGCGCGGCCGCGGGCGCGCCGGACGCGGCGCGCAGCAGCGGCAGTTCGATCGTGAAGGTGCTGCCCTGGCCGATGCCGGGGCTGGTCGCTTCCAGCCGGCCGCCATGCAGCTCGGCCAGGTGCGACACCAGCGACAGGCCGATGCCCAGCCCTTCCGGCGCGCGGTCCGGCGGCACCGCGGCCTGGGCGAACATGCCGAAGATGCGCGGCAGGTTGTCGGCATCGATGCCGATCCCGTTGTCGTGCACCGAGATGCGCACGCGCCGGCCCGCATCTTCTCCCTTGACGTCCACCGCCAGCGTGATCGCGCCGCCGACCGGCGTGAACTTGGCTGCGTTGTGCAGCAGGTTGCCGACCGACTGGGCCAGGCGCACCGGGTCGCCCGCCACCCACAAGTCTTCCAGCGGCTGGCGTACGTCGAGGCTGTGCTCGCGGGCGGCGATCAGCGGACCCGCGGTCTCGATCGCCTGCGCGATCACGCCCTTCAGGTCCACCTCTTCGTTGCGCAGCACGATCTTGCCTTCCGAGATGCGCGCCACGTCCAGCAAGTCGTCCACCAGGTGGGCCAGGTGGTCGACCTGGCGCGTGATCACGTCGCGCGCGCGCGCCTGGCGCTCGGCCGCGCCCTCGCCGCTGGCGCCCAGCAGGGCCGCCGCGTTGCGGATCGGGCTCAGGGGATTGCGCAGTTCGTGCGCCAGGGTAGCGAGGAACTGGTTCTTGTTGCTGTCGGCCGTGCGCAGCAGCGCTTCCATCTCCTTGCGCGCCGTGATGTCGCTGCTCATGCGCGCGACCCGGTACACCTCGCCGCGCGCGTTACGCACCGGGAACAGGCGGTCGCGCACCCAGCGCAGCTGGCCGTCGGCGCCGTGGATGCGGAATTCGTCGTCGTAGTGGGGTTCCTCGGCCAGGCGCTGCCAGCGCGTCGTCATGCGCGCGCGGTCGTCGGCATGCACGGCCTCGAGCCAGCCGCCCGGATCGTCACGCAGCGACTCGGCGCTGCGGCCCCAGACCTGGGCATAGGCCGGACTCACGTAGACCAGCGCGCGTCCCGGCACCGAGAACATCCAGAACACGTCGTCGATATTGTCGGTCAGCTGGCGAAAGCGTTCTTCGCTGTCGCGCAGGTCGACCTGGATGCGGCGCATGCGCAGCAACGCATTGACATTGGCGATCAGCTCGTCGGCCTCGATCGGCGCCGCCAGGTAGTTGTCGGCGCCGCCCTCCAGGCCGCGGATCTTGTCGGCGCGGCCGGTCAGCGCCGCCGAGGTCTGCAGCACCAGCACGCTGCTGCTGTCCGATTCGGCCTTGATGCGGCGGCACACCTCGATGCCGTTGATGTCGGGGAGCTTGACGTCGAGCAGCACCAGCGCCGGCAGGTGGCGCTTGACCATCTCCAGCGCATCGGTGCCGTTGGCGGCCTCGATGACGTCGAAGCCTGCGCTCTGCAGGATGCGGGTCTTGGCGTAGCGGGCACCGTCGTTGTCGTCGACGTTGAGAATCTGGGTCGGATGACTATTCATGATGCGGTTCCATCAGGATCCATGGTCGGTTGCTGCGATGTGTTGGGCGGCGTGCGCGGCAAGGTCAGTGTAAACGTGGAGCCCACTCCCAGCGTGCTCGATACGTCGACCCGGCCGCCGAGCAGGTCGGCGAGCTTGCGGCACAAGGGCAGTCCGAGCCCGGTGCCCTTGCTGCGGCGCTGCAGCGGATGCTCGATCTGGCTGAATTCCTCGAAAATCAGCTGCAGGTTGTCGGGACTGATGCCGATGCCGGTGTCGGCCACCGCGAAGGCGATGGTGTCGGCTTCCGGATCGTGGGCGGCGAACACCAGCACCGAGCCCTGTTCGGTGAACTTCAGCGCGTTGGAGATGAAGTTGCGCAGGATCTGCGAAATTTTCCCTTCGTCCGAATGAAACGGCTCCTCGATGCCGGACGGCTCGAAGATCAGCTCCACCCTTCCCTCATCCACCAGCGGGCGCAACATGCCCTTGAGGGCGCGGAACAGGTTCTCGACCACCACCGGCTCGACGTGGGTCTCGACCCGGCCGGCCTCGATCTTGGCCAGGTCGAGCAGATCGTTGACCAGTTCCGACAGGTCGCTGGCGGCATTGGCGATGAATTTCA
Organism: Massilia oculi; assembly: GCF_017582745.1. Taxonomy (GTDB): domain Bacteria; phylum Pseudomonadota; class Gammaproteobacteria; order Burkholderiales; family Burkholderiaceae_D; genus Telluria; species Telluria oculi_A. The sequence goes on along the minus strand of NZ_JAFVIM010000004.1, from coordinate 42,591 downwards.
CCTGCCGTTCCTGTTCCTCGGTCAGGTCGCCGTCCATGCGGTCCAGCAGCAACTGGGCCAGCGCGCGGATCGACGACAAGGGCGTCCTCAATTCGTGGCTGGTGTTGGACAGGAAGCGCGACTTCATCTCGTCGGCGCGGCGCAGGCGCTCGGCCTTGTCCTCGATCTCGGCGTACAGCGCCACGATGCCGCGGTTGGTGTCTTCCAGTTCGCGCGTCAGCGACAGCAGGTCGTCCTGGCGTTCGCGCAGCTCGGCCAGGGTGGCCAGCAATTCCTGATTCTGCAATTGCAGCTCGTGCACCGGGTTCGACACCGGGCTGTCCGCCAGGCGCGCCCCGATCTCGGCCAGGCGTGCCGGGGTGACGTGTTCGTGGCGCGGCAGCGCCTTGCGCACGGTGACGATGGAGGCGCCGGCGTCGCCCGGATCGACCTCGCAGGCGTCCATCAGGCGGTGCGCGGTGATGATCGCCAGTTCGCGCAGCGACTCGGTGTCGGGCGCGTCGGCGTCGGCAACGCCCGCGGGAGCGCTGCCGCCGCCCACCAGCACCTCGAGGTGCTGGCGGCCTTCGTTCTCGCGCAGCTGGAACAGCGCGCGTCCGCCCGGGCCCTGGTGGCAGGCGCCGCGCGCCACTTCCGAGACGGCGGTGCCGATGCGCACCTGGTCCTGCTGGGAAAAGCCCAGCAGCGCCGAGATCTGGCGCGCGCGCTGGCGCACCAGCACCACGTCCTGGTCGCTGTCCAGGCCGACGCTCAGGATGCGCTGGACCTTGCTCATGCCTTCTCACCCAGGCGACGCACCACCAGCACCATGGCGTCGTCACGGCCGCGGATGTGGTCGCGCATCAGGATCGCCGCGACCAGGGCCGGGCTGCGGCCCTGCAGGCCCGGGTACTTGTCCAGGTCCCAGCGGGTCTCGATGCCGTCCGAATGCAGGATGCACAGCGCGCCGGGGCCGAACGGCACCGTGAACTCCTGCACCTTGCGCATATTGTGGCCGACGATGCCGTTGTGCGACACCAGCGCGCGGCGCCCATGGTCGATCGCAACCGCGCCGATATTGCCGACGCCTGCGAAGCGCAGCTCGTCGGCAGCGAAATCGATGCGCGCGACCGCCAGCGCCGCGCCGCGCGTGGGCCGCAGGGCCTCGTGCGCCGCATGCACCAGCTCTCCCGCCGCGATCGGACCGCGCTGGTCCAGCGCCCGGATCGCCGCATTGGCCGCGCGCGCCGCGTCCGGACCATGGCCCAGGCCGTCGGCCGCGAGCAGGGTCGCGCCGTCGCCGGCGCAGGCGACGGCCCAGCCGTCGCCGCAGACTTCCTCGCCCTTGATCGGGCTCCACAGGGCGCCCACCTCGACCCCGCACGGATCGGGGCCCGGCACGTCGCGCCACAGGCGCATGAAGAACGCGGCGCCGTCGCCGCGCGTCGAATACACGTCGAATTCGTCGGACAGGCGGTGCAGCGCGCCCAGGCCGGTGCCGGCGGTGCCGGCGGTCGAGACGCCGTCGACCAGGCTGCTGGCCAGGTCGGCGATGCCCGGGCCTCTATCGAGCGCCAGCACGTCGACACCGATGCCGGCCGGCGACTGCGCCGGACCGACGTGGATCTCGCCCTCGCCGGCGTGCTTGAGGATATTGGTGGCCGCTTCGGTGATGATCAGGGCCAGCTGGCCGGCGCGGGTCTCGTTGAAACCCAGCGAATCGGCCAGCTTCTGCCCTGCGCGGCGCACGGCGGCGACGTCGCTGGCGTGGGAAACGGCGAACACCTGCTGCACAGACTGGGAACTGATCAGCGCTTCCATTTGACGATCAGCACCGCGGTGCCCTCCTTCGCACGGCTGTCGATGTCGAACTCGTCGACCAGGCGCTTGGAGCCGCCCAGGCCCAGGCCCAGACCGCCTCCGGTGGTAAAGCCATCCCGCAGGGCGCTGTCGATGTCGGGAATGCCCTGGCCGGCATCGACGAACAGCAGGCCGATGCCCTTGCGCAGGCCGTCGTCGAGCGCGTCGAGGTGGACTTCGCCGCCGCCGCCGTACTTGATGGTGTTGCGCGCCAGTTCGCTGGCGGCCGTCACCAGCTTGGTCTGGTCGACCAGCGACAGCGCGAGCGCCACGGCGCGTTCGCGCACCTGCTTGCGCAGGCCCACCACGTCCTCGTCCGAACGCAGCGGCAGGGTCACGCGCGCGGTGCGCTGCTGGCGGTGATGGTCGAGCAGATGCGTCTCGAACAGGACGGCATCGGTATGCGCGTCGACCATTATCTGTAACTCTTTCCGAGCAGGGCCATGCCCTTCTCGACGTTCAGCGCGGTTTTCACGCCGTGCAGGGTCAGGCCCAGCTCGACCAGGGTGATCGCCACCGCCGGCTGCATGCCCACCACCACGGTGCGGGCGTCGAGCACGCGCGCCATGGCGGCGGTATTGCTGATCATGCGGCCGATGAAGGAGTCGACCAGGTCGAGCGCCGAGATGTCGATCAGGACGCCCTTGGCGCCGTCGCTCACGATGCGCTCGGTCAGGTCGTCCTGCAGCTGCATGGCGAGACGGTCATGCATGTCGACCTGGATCGTCACCAGGAGCAGGTCGCCCATGCGCAGGATCGGAATGCGTTCCATGGCGCTGGCCTCAGGCGTGCTTGATGGTGATCGAGGCGCCGGTGCGCTCGAGCGCCACCAGGAAGGCGTCGGCCAGGGTGGCCTTGGTGATCACGTCTTCCAGGTTCACGCCCAGGTGCACGATGGTCTGCGCGATCTGCGGGCGGATGCCGCTGATGATGCAGTCGGCGCCCATCAGCCGCGCGGCGGCGATGGTCTTCATCAGGTGCTGGGCCACCAGGGTGTCGACGGTCGGCACGCCGGTGATGTCGATGATGGCGATCATGGCGCCGGTGTCGACGATCTTCTGCAGGATGTTTTCCATCACCACCTGGGTGCGCGCCGAGTCCAGGGTGCCGATCAGCGGCAGCGCCAGGATGCCGTTCCACAGCTTGACCACCGGCGTGGACAGTTCCAGCAGCTCCTGCTGCTGGCGCACGATGATCTGGTCCTTGGTCTTCTGGAACACCTCGATGGTGTACAGGCCCAGCTTGTCGAGCAGGGTATTGACGACCCACGATGCCGCGGCAAGGCCTTCGGCGTCGCCGGCGAACGTCGCCTGCAGGCGCGCGAACAGCGGCTGCTTGAGCGAGAACACGAAGATGGCGGTCTCGCTCGGGGTCGAGCCCGACTTGGCGCGGGTCGACGAGATCTCGCTCAGCAGGTCGCGCACCTCGTCCCACGAACGGTGTTCGATGTTTTCGAGTTCGCCGCTGCGGGTGGCGGCGGCGAAGGCTTTCAGGAACTGGTTGCAGTGCGAGCGCAGTTGTTCGCGCGCTGCGGCGTTGCTGCGCACGCTAAGCGCTTCGAGCTGGGAGAACCATTCGGCGCCGATCGCGGCCTCCTGGTCCAGGATTGTCTGGCTGATGCGATCCGCGTAATCCTTCATGCTCATCTGTCTTATCCCTTGAAATGGTGATTGGCGCCGCGCCTTGGGCCGCTGGCGGCCGCCGGCACGGACAAATTTCTGTTAAACGTCCAACTATACCATTTTCATTTACAGCAATATGTGGCGCACGGTTGTCTACCGGATATTTTTACTGTCGTGATGAAAAAAGCGCACGCACCGACGACATCGAGGCGTGCGCAAGTCGCTCCCGGTGCGCCCATTCATACAACGCCGGCAACAAAAGCAGGGTCAGGACGGTCGACGACAGCACCCCGCCGATCACCACCGTCGCCAGCGGCCGCTGGACCTCGGCCCCGGTGCCGACCGCCAGCGCCATCGGCACGAAGCCGAGCGAGGCGACCAGCGCCGTCATCAATACCGGCCGCAGGCGCGCCAGCGCGCCCTGGCGCACTGCCTCCGGCAGCGCCATGCCGTCCTGGCGCAGGCTGCGGATGAAGGAGATCAGCACCAGGCCGTTGAGCACCGCCACCCCGGACAGGGCGATGAAGCCGACCGCCGCCGAGATCGACAGCGGGATGCCGCGCGCCCACAGGGCCGCCACGCCGCCGGCCAGGGCGAACGGGATGCCGGTGAACACCAGCAGGCCGTCGCGCACGTTGTTGAACACCAGGTAGAGCAGGACGAAGACCAGCAGCAGCGAGGCCGGCACGATCAGGCGCAGGCGCTCGGCCGCCTGGGTGAGGTGCTCGAACTGGCCGCCCCAGGCGATCCAGTAGCCGGGCGCGATGCGCACCTCCTGCGCGATGCGCTCCTCGGCCTCGGCGACGAAGGAACCGATGTCGCGCCCGCGCACATTGGCGCTGACCACCACCCGGCGCTTGCCCTGCTCGCGACTGAGCTGGTTGGGGCCTGGCGCCACCTCGAAGCTGGCGATCTCGCCCAGGGCGATGAAGCTGCGCGTGCCCTCCATGCTGCCCGGCAGCGCCACCGGCAGCCGGCGCAGCGCGTCGATGTCGCCGCGCACCGCTTCCGGCAGGCGCACCACGATGTCGAAGCGGCGGTCGCCCTCGAACAGGGTGCCGGCGGCGCGGCCGGCGGTGGCGGTGGCGATCATTTCCTGCACGTCGCCGATGTTCAGGCCCATGCGCGCGGCGCGCTCGCGATCCACGCGGATCTGCAGCATCGGCAGCCCGCTGGTCTGCTCCACCTGCACCTCGCTGGCGCCCGGGACGCGGCGCAAGGCGGCGGCGATGTCATTCGCGCTCGTTTCCAGTACGCCCAGGTCGTCGCCGAACAATTTGACGGCGACGTCGCTGCGCACGCCCGAGATCAATTCGTTGACGCGCAGCTGGATCGGCTGGCTGAATTCGTAGTTATTGCCGGGGATACCTTCGAGCGTCGTGCGGATCGCGGCTTCGACCTGCGCGCGGGTACGCTTCGGCTTGGGCCACTCCTTCGCGGGCTTGAAGATGATGTAGCTGTCCGCCACGCTGGGCGGCATCGGGTCGGACGCGATCTCGGCAGTGCCGATGCGGGCGAACACGCGCGCGATCTCGGGGAACTCACGCATCAGGGTGGTCTCGATCTGCTGCTGCATTTTCACTGACTGCGACAAGCTCGTACAGGGCACGCGCATCGTCAACACCGCCATGTCGCCCTCGTCGAGATTCGGCGCGAATTCCGTGCCCAGGCGCGTGGCCATCAGGGCGGCAAGCACGATCACCACAGCCGCGAAGACCAGCATCACGGCGCGGTTGGCCAGCGCATAGTCGAGCGCCGGCGCATACCACCGGCGCGCCGCGCCCATCACCCGGCTTTCTTTTTCTTCGACCGAGCGGCCGATGAACAGCGCCACGGCGGCCGGCACGAAGGTCACCGACAGGATCATCGCCCCCAGCAGCGCGAACACCACGGTGAAGGCCATCGGGTGGAACATCTTGCCCTCGATGCCGGTCAGGGCGAAGATCGGCAGGTAGACGATCATGATGATCAGCTGGCCATAGATCAGCGGCCGGCGCGCCTCGCGCGCCGCCTCGAACACCTCGGCAAAGCGCTCCTCACGCGTGAGGATGCGCCCCAGCCGATGCTGGGCGGCGGCCAGGCGCCGCACGCAGTTCTCGACGATCACCACGGCGCCGTCGACGATGATGCCGAAGTCGAGCGCCCCCAGGCTGAGCAGGTTGGCGCTGACCTGGTTAGCCACCATGCCGCTGAAGGTAAACAGCATCGACAAGGGAATCACCATGGCGGTGAGCAGCGCGGCGCGCAGGTTCCCGAGGAAGAAGAACAGCACCGCCACCACCAGGATCGCGCCCTCGACCAGGTTCTTGCGCACCGTCGCGATGGCCCGCTCGACCAGCACCGTCCGGTCATAGACCGTGACGGCCTTGACGCCCTTGGGCAGGCTGCGATTGATCTCGAGCATGCGCGCGTCGACCGCCTTCGACACCGCGCGGCTGTTCTCGCCGATCAGCATCACCACGGTGCCGAGCACCACCTCCACGCCGTTCTCGGTGGCGGCGCCGGTGCGCAGCTCCTGCCCGATCGTCACCTCGGCCACGTCGCGCACCCGCACCGGGATGCCGCGGATGCTGGTGACGACGATATTGCCGATGTCGTCGATCGACGCGGCCTGGCCAGGCGCGCGCACCAGGTACTGCTCGCCTTCGCGCTCGATGTAGCCGGCGCCGACGTTGCTGTTGTTGCGCTCCAGCGCGTTCACGATGTCGGCCAGTTCCAGGCCATAGGACGACAAGGTGGCCGTGTTCGGCGCCACCAGGTATTCCTTGTCGAAGCCGCCGATCGAATTGATCTCGGTGACGCCCGGCACGGTGCGCAGTTGCGGCTTGATGATCCAGTCCTGGATCTCGCGCAGCTCTAGCGGCGTGTAAGGCGTGCCATCCGGCTTCTTCGCGCCCGGCTCCGTCTCCACCGTCCACTGGTAGATCTCGGACAGGCCGGTCGCGATCGGGCCCAGGGTCGGGATCACGCCGGCGGGCAGCCCCTCGCGCGCGTCCTGCAGGCGCTGGCTGACCAGCTGGCGCGCGAAGTGGATGTCGGTGCCCTCCTCGAACACCACCGTCACCTGCGACAGGCCGTAGCGCGACAGGGAGCGGAAATGCTCCAGGTGCGGCAGGCCCGACAGCACCGCCTCGACCGGATAGGTGATGCGCTGCTCGGTCTCGAGCGGAGAGTAGCCCGGCGCCGCGGTATTGATCTGCACCTGGACATTGGTCACGTCCGGCACCGCGTCGATCGGCAGGCGGCCATAGTTGTAGACGCCGATGCCGGCCATCGCCAGCACGGCCAGCATCACCAGCCAGCGGCGCGCGATGGCGGTCGCGATCAGGCGGTCGAACAGGGTCGAGGGTTCGGTAGACGCCTCGGTCGATGGCTTAATGCTCATGGCTGCCCTCCGCCTTGCCCTGCTCCGCCTTGACCGCGAAGCTGCCGGCGGCCGCGTAGGCGTCGCCCGCGTTCAAGCCGGCCGTGACCTCGATGAAGCGCCCGTCCGAGCGGCCGGTGGCCACCGGCTGTGCGACGAATCCCTCCTTGACCCGCTTGTAGACGACTTGCCGCCCATCCGCAGTCTGGATCGCCTCACGCGCCACCGCCACCGGCACGTCGCTCGAGCCGGTGACGATGTCGATGTTCACCGCCAGCCCCGGACGCCAGGCCGCGCCCGGGTTATCGAGCACCACCCGCGCCTTGGCCGAGCGCGATTCCTCGCCCACCAGCGAGCTGACGTAGGACACCTTGCCCGGCGCCGTCGTGTTCGATGCGATCGAGCGGATGACGGCATCGGTGCCGACCCGGACGATGTCCAGGTCGCGCGCCGGCACCACCACATCGGCCCACACGGTCGACAGGTCGGTGAGCGTGAACACGCGGGTATCGGCGCCGACGACTTCGCCCATCGTGATGTGCTTTTCGACGATCACGCCGTCGAACGGCGCCCGGATTTTCAGGAGGTTGGACGAACCGGCGTCAACGGCGCCAAGCGCCTGCAACTGCTGGCGCGCGCTCTGCACGGCGATCCGGGCCTCGTTCAATTCCTGCTCGGCGCGCAGCAAGTCCTGGCGGGGCGATATCTGCTCTTCCCACAGCATTTTCTCGGATGCGTGGATCTTGCGCGCGTAGTCCAGCCGGCGCTCGGCCGCCGCCAGCGCGCCGCGCTGGCCTGCTACTTCGGCGCTGGCGACGCTGGCCAGGACCTGATCCTTGCTCACCTTCTCGCCGAGAGTGGCGTTCACTTCGCTGACCGCCCCGGCGGCGCGCGGCGTCACGTGGGCGGTGCGGTCTTCGTTGAGCGCGATCTGGCCCGGCATGCGGATGAAGGTGTCCAGGTGGACCGGGCCGGCCGTGGCGATCGTGATGCCGGCCACGCCGACCTGCCCGTCGGTGAAGCGGATCACGCCGTCGTCCGCGTGGCCCTCTTCGCCATGTTCGTCCGCGTGCTCCTGTTCCTCTTGATGACCGTGTTCCTCGGCGCCGGCTGGGGCGCGGTCGCGCACCATCACGATGGCGGCGATCAGGATGGCGATCGCCAGCATGATGGCGATGACCTTGCTTTGCTGCTTGTTCATGGATTCTCCTGGACGGCTGCGTGTCCCAGCAGCCGTGCGATATCGGCCGCCGCGCGATGACTCTCCGCGACGGCGTTCAGGTATTGGTTCTTCGATTGGGCCAGCACGCGCTGGGCGTCGAGCACGTCGATCAGCCCGAATTTGCCCAGCTCGAAGCCGCGGTTGGCGGCGCGCTGGGCGTCTTCGGCGCCGGGCAGCACATCGTCGGCGATCAGCGCGCATTCGGCCAGCGCCGCCGTCAGCCGCGCATGCGCCTGGGCCAGTTCGGCGCGCAGGCGCGCTCCTGCCGCATCTGCCTCACTGCGCGCCTTGTCGACCCGGCGCAGCGCATCGAGCACGGCGCCGTCGTTGCGGTTGAACAGCGGCAGCGGCACCGACAGGCCCAGTACGGCGCGGTTGCGGGTGTCCGGCCCTTCGCGCTGGGCGCCGACGATCACGTTGACGTCGGGCGTACGGCGCGCGCGTTCGAGCCGGGCCAGCGCCTCGCGATGACCCACCTCGGTGCGCGCATGGCGCATCGCCGGCGATTGGTCGAGCTGCGCCAGGAGCTTGTCCAGCGACGGCGCCAGGGGCAGCTCGGCGGTCCGCGGCGCGACGATGCTCAGCTGGCGTACATCCCCGGCCCACAGGGCGGCCAGGCGGATGCGCGCAGCTTCCAGGTCGCGCCCCGCCTGCAGCGCCTCGATCCGGGCGCTGCCCTGGGCCACGCGGGCGCGAGTCTGCTCGACCGGAGACAAGGTCCCGGCCTCGACCCGCTTGCCGGCGGCGCCCAGCGCGCGGCCGGCGAGCGCCACGAGTTCCTGGGCCATCCGCTCGCGCGCCAAGGCCGCGACGACGTCGTGGAAGGCGGCGGCGGTATCGGCGCGGACCTTGTCCCGCTCCGCTTCCAGTGCGATGGCGGCGAGCCTGCCTTCCTGGCGCGCCGCCTCGACCCGTGCGGCGCGCTTGCCGCCCAGTTCGATGGGAATATTCAGGGTGGCGGTCGTGGTGCGGCTGTCACCGCCCTCGCCTTCGCGCAGCAGCTCGAGCTCGGGATTGGGGAGTGCTCCGGCCTGTGTCAGCGCGCCCTCTTGCGCCGCCACTTCGCTGCCGGCCGCGCGCAGGGTCGGATTGGCGCGCAGCGCCAGGTCGATGGCCGCTTCCAGGGTCAATGGTGTTGATGGTTGCGACCATGCCGCCACAGGCAGGCACGCGCAGGCGAGCGCGAGCGCCGCCAGCAGCGGTGTCAAACGATGTTTCATGATGATGCTCCGAACGGGTGGATGTCCGGCGGGTGCGATGGCGTTGCCGCACATGGCATTGCCGCATTTATGCGGCGTTGTGAAGGTCCCCGCCGCCTCAGGCGCGGCGCGGCCGGTCTGGCGGAGGAATCAGGTCGGGGACGTGGGAGACGTAGCGCCGCAACTCGCCGCGCATATGCGGGGCGCCCTTGGGCAATGGGAGATTCGGTTGCGCGGAAAGCACGGCGCTGGCCGACAGGTGGTGGCAGGCGTCGCAATCGTCGCAATGCTCTCCCGGGGCGCCGTCATCCTGGTTACTCGATGGCGGATGCTTGTGGACGTGGTGACCCGGATGCATGGTCTGTTCGTCATGACTGCAATACGGAGCGCCGGCGGCCCAGGCGGCCTGGAGCGGCATCATGAGCAGCAAGAGTATCAGGAGCAGGCGTCGCATCGCGTCAGGGAGGTCAGATAGCGCAGGGCCGGTCGGCCAATTTTTTCTACCAGCTATTAAATACCCTGTAGCCGCTACAGGGTCAAGTACATTCGTATCGCTCGCTGCGATTCCCGTATATCGCGTAAGGGAATCGGTCCGGAACTCACGCCGTTGCGTACACCTCTTGCAGCACCTTGACGAAAGCGCGCAGCGCCGCCGGCACGTGGCGATGCCCCGGGTAGTACAGCGCCAGCTCTGACGACGGCTGGCACCAGTCCTCTAGCAAAGGCACCAGACGACCCTCCTGCAAATGATCGCGCACGGTCGTGTCCAGGCCATGGGCGATGCCGGGGCCCGCGATGGCGGCCTTCCGTCGCGTGATTCCGCGCGCCTTCGCGGAACCGAGTCGCATCGTCGTCGTCGTCGTCGGCAATGCGGCCTAAGGCCTGTTGGGCGCGGACGAGGAGTCGACCGACGCGCAAGTGAAGCGCCAGCTCGACACCAATCCGCTCGGATCGATCGGGCTGATTCCCGCCGCCCTGCCCCCCCCTGCGCGCGCAAGGTGGCGGGCGGGTGATCCAGGTCTCCATGGACGGGGACGCGGCCGACGCTAACCTGCCAGCGCGGTCTCGCGCGGCTGCCATGCGGCGGCCTGCGGCGCCATCGCGCCGAACTGGTAATCCGCCGCGGCGTGCATCTCCCAGCAGCCTTCCCCGGTCAGCCAGAGCACATGGGTATGGTGACGCAGCACGCCGGCGCGGTGGGCGATGCTGACCAGCGTCGTCCCCTTATCGCGCAGGCGCTTGTACAGCGACGATTCATTGGCGCTGTCGAGCGCGCTGGTGGCTTCGTCGAGGATGACGATGCGCGGCTCGTGGACCAGCACGCGGCCGAAGGCCAGCCGCTGCTGCTCGCCGATCGACAGCAGTTTTTCCCAATCCAGCACGGCGTCCAGGCCACCGACGCGACTGGCCAGGTAAGGCAGATGCACCTGCTCCAGGATGGAGAGCAGCCGCTCGTCGCTCAAGTCGGTCCGGTCGCTGGGATAGATGAGCTGGCTGCGCAGGCTACCTGGCTGCATGTACGGCTGCTGCGGCAAGAAGAAGCAGTCCTCGCGCGGCGGATGGTGGATCGTGCCGCTGCCCTGGTGCCACAGGCCGGCGATCGCGCGCAGCAGCGAGCTTTTTCCGCATCCACTGTCGCCGGTGATCAGCAAGGCATCGCCGGGTTGCACCGCCAGCGTCAGGTCCTTGATCAGGACCCGTTCGGATTGCGGCGGGCACAGCGTCAGCGACTCGATCTTGAGGTGCGAGCACGGCGCCCGTTGAATACGCGATGACGGATCACATGCCGGTTCGCTCGCCGATTGCGGCGCCGGCAGCACATGGCTCGACAGTGTCTCCAGGCGCCCGATGCCCGCCACGAAGCGGCTCAGGCTTTCGAAATTGTCGACGATGACGCCCACCGCCGTCAGCACCGCGGTGAAGGCGCCGGCGGCCTGCACCGCACGTCCCACCTCCAGCTGGCCCGACAGCACGGCGTCGGCCAGGATGACAAAGGGCAGTACCAGCGTGAGCTGGCTGAAGGTGCGCTGGAACAGGTTGAGCGCGCGCTGCTTCTTGATCAGGCGCGAGAAATTATGGATGACCTTGTTGAACTTGCCGTCGATGCGCGCGCGCTCCTGCGCCTCGCCGCCATAGAAGGCAATCGACTCGGCGTTCTCGCGCACGCGTATCAGGCTGAACCGGAAATCGGCCTCGCGCCGCAGCTGCCAGAAATTCAGGTGAATCAGCGGATTACCGAACACGTACAGCGCGACCATCGTCCCCACCAATGCGTAGGCAACCAGCACGCCCACCAGCACCTGCGAGATCGACCACAGGACGGCGCTGAAGGCGACCAGCTGCATCAGCGAGCCCAGGAAGATCAGCATGAAGTGGATGGAGCGTCCGGTGAAGGTGTTCACATCCTCGCTGATGCGCTGGTCCGGATTGTCGATTTCGCGGTTCGAGCCGAGCTCGTAGTATTTGCGTCCGCCGAGGTAGCCGTCGAGGCAACGGCGGGTAAGCCAGCGCCGCCACTGGTTCGCGAACAGGTCGCGCATGTAGTAGTAGAAGGCATAGATCGGCACGGCGAAGGCCAGGACGACCAGGCAGGCCTGGACCGAGGTCCAGAAGCGATCGCGATCCCGGCCCGCCAGCGCCGAGGTCATTTCCCCGGCCTGGTCGTTGAGCATGACCGCGAGCTTCGTTTCCACCAGCATCAGCACGATCAGGAGCGCGAGCAACAGCCACGCCCTGCCCTTCTCGTCGCCCAGCCAGTAAGGCTTGGCGACGCTGACAAACTGCTTCCACGCAGCCACCGACAAGGTCGCGCCGCTGCGTCGCTTCTTCGTTGACCCTGGAATGTCGCCAGCGATTCCTTCGTTCGACGTCTGTGTAGGGGTCGTCATGATTCGTGTGGTGCCCATGCCGGTCAGGTCCGGCCGCAGGACGTGACTGGTACTGCTGTCATCCTTGTCGACAGCGGCGCCCATTGCATCGCGACGCCGGTGTCCGCGGTCCTGTGGGTGTATTTATTCACGCCACGAGCCAAGCATAGAACTGGGAATCGAACCATTCCGTGCGAAAACATACATAACGAAGGCCGAATAAAAAAACCGCCAGGCTCACGCACTGGCGGTTTTCTCATTCAGCGGCGAACCGCTCTGCTGCTTTCAGCTTATTACTGCGCTGCGCCTTCGACCGGATCGGCCGCCTTCATCGACAGCTTCAGACGACCGCGCTCGTCGGTCTCCAAGACCTTCACGCGCACTTGCTGGCCTTCTTTCAGGTAGTCGGCCACCGCGTTAACGCGCTCGTTGGCGATCTGCGAGATGTGCAGCAGGCCGTCTTTACCAGGCATGACTTGCACGATCGCGCCGAAGTCCAGCAGCTTGAGCACGGTGCCGTCGTAGGTCTTGCCCACTTCGACCGATGCGGTCAGCTCTTCGATGCGGCGCTTGGCTTCCTGGCCGGCGGCGGCGTCGACCGACGCGATGGTCACGATGCCTTCGTCGGTGATGTCGATCTGGGTGCCGGTCTCTTCGGTCAGCGCGCGGATGACGGCGCCGCCCTTGCCGATCACGTCACGGATCTTCTCAGGGTTGATGCGGATGGTGATCAGGCGCGGTGCGAAGTCCGACAGCTCGGTCTTCACGGTCGGCATGGCCTTCTGCATCTCGGCCAGGATGTGCTGGCGGCCGTCCTTGGCTTGCGCCAGCGCGACCTGCATGATTTCCTTGGTAATGCCCTGGATCTTGATGTCCATCTGCAGCGCGGTGATGCCCTGCGCGGTGCCGGCCACCTTGAAGTCCATGTCGCCCAGGTGGTCTTCGTCGCCCAGGATGTCGGTCAGGACTGCGAACTTGCCGCCTTCCTTGATCAGGCCCATGGCGATGCCGGCCACGTGGGCCTTCATCGGCACGCCGGCGTCCATCAGCGCCAGGCAGCCGCCGCAGACCGACGCCATCGACGACGAACCGTTCGATTCGGTGATTTCCGACACCAGGCGCACCGAGTAGCTGAAGTCTTCAGGGTTGGGCAGTGCGGCGACCAGCGCGCGCTTGGCCAGGCGGCCGTGGCCGACTTCGCGGCGCTTCGGGGTGCCCACGCGACCGGTTTCGCCGGTGGCGAACGGAGGCATGTTGTAGTGCATCATGAAGTCATCGGTGTACTCGCCCATCAGCGCGTCGATCTTCTGGCTGTCGCGGGCGGTGCCGAGGGTGGCGACCACCAGCGCCTGGGTCTCGCCGCGGGTGAACAGGGCCGAGCCGTGGGTGCGCGGCAGGACGCTCGAGCGGATCGAGATCGGACGCACGGTGCGGGTGTCGCGGCCGTCGATGCGTGGCTCGCCGTCCAGGATCTGCGAACGCACGACCTTGGCTTCCATGTCGAACAGGATGTTGCCGACATCGGCGGCATCGGCGTCGACGCCGGCGGCGGCCAGGTCGGCCATCACTTCCGACGACAGCGACTTCAGCTTCTGCTGGCGGGCCGACTTTTCGCGGGTTTGATAGGCGTCGCGGATCTTGGCGCCGGCCAGTTCACCGACGCGGGCGATCAGCACTTCGTTCTTTGGCGCCGGCGCCCATTCGACTTCCGGCTTGCCGCCTTCGGCGACCAGGTCGTGGATCGCGTCGATCACGGCCTTCATCTGCTCGTGGCCGAACACGACCGCGCCGAGCATGACTTCTTCGGACAGTTGCTGGGCTTCCGATTCCACCATCAGGACGGCGGTTTCGGTGCCGGCCACGACCAGGTCCATCTGCGAGGTTTTCAGCTCGGTGGTGGTCGGGTTCAGGATGTACTGGCCATTCGCGTAGCCGACGCGCGCGGCGCCGATCGGACCGGCGAACGGGATGCCGGCGATGCACAGGGCAGCCGAGGCGCCGATCATCGATGGGATGTCCGGATCGATTTCAGGGTTGACCGACAGCACGTGGATGATGACCTGGACTTCGTTCAGGTAGCCTTCCGGGAACAGCGGACGGATCGGACGGTCGATCAGGCGCGAGGTCAGCGTTTCTTTTTCGGAAGGACGGCCTTCACGCTTGAAGAAACCGCCAGGGATCTTACCCGCAGCGTACGTTTTCTCCATGTAGTCGACGGTCAGCGGGAAGAAGTCCTGGCCCGGCTTGGCGTCCTTCTTGGCCACCACGGTGGCGAGGATGACGGTATCTTCGACCGACACGACGACGGCGCCGCTTGCCTGGCGCGCGATTTCACCCGTCTCCAGGGTGACCGTGTGTTGACCGTACTGGAAGGTTTTCGTAACTTTATTAAACATTGGGTAATCCCTTTCATTTTACCGACAGATTTTCAGGAGCTGTCGTTCACCTCTCACCACGGGCCACCGAGAAGTGGCCTTGCAACAAACAACAAGACGGCCAAAACGAAAAATGCCCGCGTCAGACAACTGGCGCAGGCATTTTTGACTAAACCGTCTGAAGCAAGAACTTGCGATTACTTACGCAGGCCCAGCTTGGCGATCAGGTCGCGATAACGATTCAGGTCCTTGTTCTTCAGGTAAGCCAGCAGGCTCTTACGGCGGTTGACCATCATGATCAGGCCACGACGCGAGTGGTGATCCTTCTGGTGTGCCTTGAAGTGGCCGTTCAGTTCGTTGATGCGTGCGGTCAGCAGTGCGACCTGGACTTCCGGCGAACCGGTGTCGTTCTGGCCACGTGCGTTGTCCGCGATGATTGCGGCTTTGTTGATGTTTTCAACCGACATGATGTTACCTTTCACATGCGGTGCAAGAGTCGGAACCCCAGGCACCGTGATTTATCAAATAGCTGTCCGGATTGGACAGACCCGCCAGTATAGTGCAAAACGCCGGCGCGAACCAGTGTTTGCTATCCCCCTTCCGCGATTGGACAGGGCGCCTCCTGGCTGGCAAGCTCGACACGGGGGTGACGATCATGAACAAGATAAGCAAATTTACAACACTGGCTACCGTCCTGCTGCTGGCCAGCTGCGCCATCCGTCAGGCGCCGGATCCCGGCGACTCGCAGGACGTCGTCCAGTCCAAGATGGGCACGCCCACCGCGGTCTACACCGACGGCGCGCAGCGCACCCTCGAGTACTCCACCGGCCCGATGGGCCAGTACACCTGGATGGCGCACCTGGGCCCGGATGGCCGCCTGACCTCTTACGAGCAAGTTCTCACAAGTGAGAAATTTGCCACAGTTAAAATCGACCATGCGACCAAGGACGACATGCTGCGCACCTTCGGCCATCCGGCCGAGCGCTCGCGCGTCGCCATGCACGACTATGAGGTATGGTCATATCGCTACAAGGAAGCCGGCGTGTGGAACTCGTTGATGCACGTCCATTTTGACGGGCAAGGCGTGGTGCGCCAGATGATGAATGGGTCGGACCCCATGTACAACCCACAGGATCGCGGCATCTGGTGAGTGCCGCGACGATGAGAACACAATGATCAAACGAACAATATTCATCGCCACCTTGCTGCTGACCGCATGCGCCATGCGCACGCCGCCGAACCCCGGCGACACGCAGGATGTGATCCAGGCCAAGATGGGGATACCAACGGCAGTGTATGCCGACGGCGCATCTCGTACGCTCGAATACGCCACCGGCCCCATGGGCCAATATACCTGGATGGCGCACCTCGGCCCGGATGGCCGCCTGCTCTCATACGAGCAGGTGCTCACGAGCGAGAAATTTGCCACGATTAAAATCGATGGCGCGACCAGGGAGCAGGTATTGCGCACCGTCGGCCGGCCCGCCGAGCGATCGCATGTCGCCATGAAGAATTATGAAGTCTGGTCTTATCGCTACAAGGAGGCTGGCGTCTGGAATTCGCTGATGCACGTCCACTTCGACGAGCAAGGCGTCGTGCGCCAGATGATGAATGCGCCCGATCCGATGTACGAACCGCGCGACCGCTTCGGTTTCTAGGCGCTACTTTGCCGGAGCGGCCGGAGAGGTGTGTCGACCGCCATCGCTGCGCACGAAATCCTCGATCGCGTCCAGGCTCGGCGCCAGGCGGCTCAGCGTGGACGAGAGCGTGGCCACCAGGGTGGCGTGGTTGACGTTGTCGTAGTATTCCTCGCGCACGGGAACGCCGGCGTTGCGCATCCTGGCCGCCAGCACGCCGGTATTGCGTTCCGGGTTCACCGTCGTGTCGTTGCGGGCGGCGATCAGCAACGCCGGGGGCGCCCCGGCGGTGACGTGAGCGACCGGCTGCGAGTCGGCCGGCGTATCGGGATAATGGAAAACCGGTCGCGTGGTCTCGTTCTCGACGGGCAAGAAGTTATACGGACCCGCCATGCCGATCCAGCCGCGCAGGATGTTGGGACTACTTCCCTGTTCGCGCAGCCAGCGTGGGTCGAGCGCCAGCATCGCCGCGTTGTAGGCGCCCGCGCTATGCCCCATGACGAACAGGCGTTTCGGATCGCCGCCATAGGCCGCGATCCGGCGCTCGGTCCAGACGACGGCGCGCGCGCCATCGTGCAGGAAGTCGGGATAGCTGGCCTTCGGATACAGGCGATAGTCGGGAATCACCACCACGAATCCGCGCTTGGCCAGCGAACGGCCGACGAAGGCATAATCGTCGCGCTCTCCACTGACCCAATTGCCGCCGTAAAAGAAGACGATCACCGGCGCCTTGCCTGCACCAGACTCGGGCCGGTAGATGGACAGCACGTGACGCTGGTCGGGACCGAAGGCAGCCGTCGCGACCGAGCGCGCCGTCCCGCCCGGCGACACCGCGTTGACCAGGGTGAGCGGCGAACAGGCGCTCAGCGCGCCGGCCAGGACCAGGACGGCCAGCACCGCCATCGCGGCGGCGAGCGTCTTCGTCGACAGCAAACGGCGGCTACGCACGGGAATTCAGCGGCGCACGTCGTCCGGCTCGTCGTCGAGCGGAATGATGCTGACCGGCTTGCCCTTCGCCTTCTGCCAGACATACACGGCATAGCCCGACAGCCCATACACCACGAAGATCGGCCACAGCACCTTGGGCGGATCGATCGCCAGCAGCGCCAGCACCAGCGCGATCAGGAACACCGCGATGAACGGCACCGACTTCCTGAAATTGATGTCCTTAAAACTGTAGAACGGCACATTCGACACCATGGTCAGGCCGGCGAACACGGCGATGCACCACGACACCCAGTCCACCTTGCGCGCGCTGACGCTGATGTCGGGGTCGATCATCATCATGATGAAACCGATCACCAGCGCCGCGGCGGCCGGGCTCGGCAAGCCCTGGAAGAAGCGCTTGTCCACCACCTGGATATTGGTATTGAAGCGCGCCAGGCGCAGCGCCGCGCAGGCGCAGTAGATGAAGGCCGCGATCCAGCCCAGCTTGCCAAGGCCGCGCAGCGACCATTCATAGATCACCAGCGCCGGTGCGGCGCCGAACGAGACCATGTCGGCCAGGCTGTCGAACTGCGCGCCGAATTCGGACTGGGTATTGGTCAGGCGCGCAATGCGTCCATCCAGGCCGTCGAGGATCATGGCGATGAACACGGCCCAGCAGGCATGCTCGAAGCGCTGGTTCATCGCCATGACGATGGCGTAGAAGCCGCAGAACAGGGCCGCGGTGGTGAAGGCGTTGGGGAGCAGGTAGATGCCGCGGCCGCGCTCGCCGGCCTGGCGGTCTTCCGCGCGGCGGCCGAAACGCTTTTTCAGCCGGGAAAATCGTGGACCCTTTGGCGTTGTCCCTGGTGTTCTTCTTCGTGGAAAGGTTGGCATAAGGAATCGTATTCAAGTAAGTCGCCGAGCGACAGTTCCCCCACATTATAGAGGTGGGGACACGTGTTAGCGAAACACTACGCTAACCCGACTGGCGATTGCCTGGCGCTTACTTGAACACAGCCATCATTTACTTGAACTTGACCTTGCCCACCACGCGCATCTGCAGCGTGGTTTCGCCCGGCTCGAAGCTCGGTTCCGACATCTCGTCGGCCATCTCGCGCTTGGCGCTGCGCATCATCATGGCCTGCGGCGCCGCTGCATCGCCTGCATAGTTGCCCGAGCCTTCGAAGTCGACCGTATCGAGCACGGCGTCGGTCGGCTGGCGGCCCATGGCCTTCGCGATCGAGACGATGCGCTCGTTCAGGTTCTGGTACGTAGCAGCGATGCGCTGGTCGTCCAGGCGCTTCAGGAGTTCAGGGCTCAGGCCGAAATTGACGCCATTGATCTGCAGTACCTTCTGGGCGGCGGCCGCGGTCTTCGGCAGTGCGGCCAGGTTAGTGGTCTTCACTTCCAGGTACTGGCCGACGCGCCAGGCGATCGGGACCGGCTTGACCGGCTGCTGCGTGGTGCGGCCGACCGGCTGCGGCGGCACTTCCGGGTAGACCGGGTAGGTGTAATAGCCCTGGGTCTTGAGTTCGGCATTCGGATCGGCGCGGCGCACGATCTCGGTGCCCTCCTTCATCTTGCGATTGACGCGGTCGGCGGCGGCTTTCTTGTCCTTGTCGTGCTCTTCGACGGCGAAGACGACGGTGGCCTGGTCGTTCGCGTGCTTGACCTCGCCAAAGGCGGGAACCACGACCATGGTGCCACTGGTGGCCGGCGACGGCAGGGTTTGCGCCTGGGCGGCGCTGAAGGCCAGGACCAGGGCGGCGGCGACGAGGGATTTAGAAACAGCCATTTATTGTTCTCCTATAAGTTGCGACAGATGTCTGACAGCACTTATACGATACCAATCACAATGATTCCATCGTGATTTTGTAATGGACAGTTGCAAATGAGTAGGTTTACGGTCGAATTTGTAACAGCCGCGGCCAAAATAACAGCGGGGTCAGGTCTGATATTCAGACACGACCCCAGCCATGGAAACGCTTACAGTCGAGGCCGTGTCCGAATGTCAGACCTGACCCTCGCTTTGCTACAAAAACATCAATTCTTCGACTGATCCACCAGCTTGTTCTTGGCGATCCACGGCATCATGCCGCGCAGCTTGGCGCCGACTTCTTCGATCTGGTGCTCGGCGGTCAGGCGGCGGCGCGAGATCAGGGTCGGGGCGCCGGCCTTGTTTTCCAGGATGAAGCTCTTGGCGTATTCGCCGGTCTGGATGTCCTTCAGGCACTGGCGCATCGCTTCCTTGGTCTGCTCGGTCACGATGCGCGGGCCGGTCACGTACTCACCGTATTCCGCGTTGTTCGAGATCGAGTAGTTCATATTGGCGATGCCGCCTTCGTAGATCAGGTCGACGATCAGCTTCAGCTCGTGCAGGCACTCGAAATACGCCATCTCGGGCGCGTAGCCGGCTTCGGTCAGGGTCTCGAAGCCAGCCTTGATCAGCTCGACGGCGCCGCCGCACAGCACGGCCTGCTCGCCGAACAGGTCGGTCTCGGTCTCTTCGCGGAAGTTGGTCTCGATGATGCCGGCGCGGCCGCCGCCGTTGGCCATGGCGTACGACAGCGCGATGTCGCGCGCCGCGCCCGATTTGTCCTGGTAGACGGCGACCAGGTGCGGCACGCCGCCGCCTTGCGTGTAGGTGCCGCGCACGGTGTGGCCCGGGGCCTTCGGCGCAACCATGATCACGTCGAGGTCGGCGCGTGGGACGACCTGGCCGTAGTGGACGTTGAAACCGTGGGCGAAAGCCAGCACCGCGCCCTGCTTGGCGTTCGGGGCGACGTTCTTGTTGTAGACCTCGGCGATGTTTTCGTCCGGCAGCAGGATCATGATGACGTCGGCAGCCTTGACTGCCTCGTCGACCTCGGCGACCTTCAGGCCGGCCTGCTCGACCTTGTTCCACGATGCGCCGCCGCGGCGCAGGCCGACGGTGACGTTGACGCCCGATTCGGACAGGTTCTGGGCGTGGGCGTGGCCTTGCGAGCCGTAGCCGATGATGGCGACGTTCTTGCCTTTGATGAGGGAGAGGTCGCAGTCTTTGTCGTAGAAAACTTTCATTTGGATATCCTGTATTCGTTATGTAATGGGTATGCGGGCGTTACGCGTCGGCGGCAAAGCCGCCAACCCTACGTCCGTGATTCGTTCAGCGTTTTTTCTTGTCAGACTTTGAGGATGCGTTCGCCGCGCCCGATGCCCGAGCCGCCGGTGCGGACGGTCTCGAGGATGGAAGCCCGGTCGATCGAGTCGATGAAGGCGTCCAGCTTCGACTTGGCGCCGGTGAGCTCGATCGTGTAGGTCTTTTCGGTGACATCGATGATGCGGCCGCGGAAGATGTCGGCGGTGCGCTTCATCTCTTCGCGCTCCTTGCCGACCGCGCGCACCTTGATCAGCATGAGCTCGCGCTCGATGTGCTGGCCTTCGGTCAGGTCGACCACCTTCACCACCTCGATCAGGCGGTTCAGGTGCTTGGTGATCTGCTCGATGATGTCGTCCGAACCGGAGGTGACGATCGTCATGCGCGACAGGGTCGCGTCTTCGGTCGGGGCCACGGTCAGCGTTTCGATGTTGTAGCCGCGCGCCGAGAACAGGCCGACCACGCGCGACAGCGCACCGGCTTCGTTCTCCAGGAGGACTGAGATAATGTGGCGCATCACAGGTCCTCCGAGCCGAGCAGCATTTCGTTCAGGCCGCGGCCCGCCTTGACCATCGGCCAGACGTTCTCGCTCTGGTCGGTGATGAAGTTCATGAAGACCAGGCGGTCCTTCATGGCGAACGCTTCGCGCAGCGAACCCTCGACGTCGCCCGGCTTCTCGATGCGCATGCCGACGTGGCCATAGGCCTCGGCCAGCTTCTCGAAATCGGGCAGCGAATCCATGTACGACTCGGAATAGCGCGAACCGTAGTCGATCTGCTGCCACTGGCGCACCATGCCCAGGAAACGGTTGTTGAGCAGGATGATTTTCGGCGTCAAATGGTATTGCTTGCAGGTGGCAAGCTCCTGGATGCACATCTGGATCGAACCTTCGCCGGTGACGCAAGCCACCGTCGCATCCGGATTGGCCATCTGCACGCCCATCGCGTACGGCAGGCCGACGCCCATCGTTCCCAGGCCACCGGAATTGATCCAGCGGCGCGGCTTGTCGAACTGATAGTACTGCGCGGCCCACATCTGGTGCTGACCCACGTCCGAGGTGATGAAGGCGTCGCCATTGGTCACGCGGTGCAGCTGCTCGATGACGGCCTGCGGCTTGATGACGATGTCCGAGCTTGGATACTTGAGGCAGTCGCGGCCGCGCCATTCGGCGATCTGTTTCCACCAGCCCTGCAGCGCATTGGTATTGGTCTGTACGCTGCCGGCGTCGAGCTGCGACAGCAGTTCGACCAGCACGTCCTTGACGTTGCCGACGATCGGGATGTCGACCCGCACCCGCTTCGAGATCGACGAAGGGTCGATGTCGATGTGGATGATCTTGCGCGGATTCGAGGCGAAGTGCTTGGGATTGCCGATCACGCGGTCGTCGAAGCGGGAGCCGATGGCGATCAGGACGTCGCAGTGCTGCATCGCCATGTTCGCTTCATAGGTGCCGTGCATGCCCGGCATGCCGACGAAGTGCGGATCGGAAGAGCGCGATCCGCCCAGGCCCATCAGCGTATTCGTGATCGGGAAACCGGTTTTCTCGACCAGGCGGTTCAGCTCGTCCGAGGCATTGGCCAGGATCACGCCGCCGCCCGCATAGATCATCGGACGCTCGGCGTTCTGCAGCAGCTGGACCGCCTTGCGGATCTGGCCGGCGTGGCCCTTGTCGACCGGACGGTACGAGCGCATTTCGATCTCGCGCGGGTACTCGAACAGGCATTTATTGACCGTGATGTCCTTCGGAATATCGACCAGCACGGGGCCGGGACGGCCGGTGCGGGCGATGAAGAACGCCTTCTTGATGGTCGAGGCCAGCTCGCGCACGTCCTTGACCAGGAAGTTGTGTTTCACCACAGGACGGGTGATGCCGACGGTATCGCATTCCTGGAAGGCATCCTGGCCGATCGCGTGGCTCGGCACCTGGCCCGAGATCACGACCATCGGGATCGAATCCATGTACGCGGTGGACAGGCCGGTGACGGCATTGGTGACGCCGGGGCCGGAGGTGACCAGGGCGACGCCCACGGTGTTCGAGCTGCGCGAATAGGCGTCGGCGGCGTGCACCGCGGCCTGTTCGTGGCGAACGAGGACGTGCTGGAATTTATCCTGGTTGAAGATGGCGTCGTAGATATAGAGGACCGCGCCGCCCGGGTAACCGAAGACGTGCTTGACGCCCTCTTCTGCCAGACAACGGACCACTATCTCAGCGCCCGTGATCGGGACTGCTGAATCGTTACTCATGTACATTCCTTTCAAAACCCAATGGGAGATTGATCGGATGCCCGTTCCTAACGATATGCGTCTTTGCGCGACAACCCTCAGGCTTGACTACTTTCTGCGTGCACGTCGATGTTTCGGACACCGTAGGATCCTTACGCACCGGCGCTGGGCGCAACTCGTTGAGCGTGAGTGTTTGTAGCGGTCTTACGCATCTCTCGCGCTTGTGGCGCGGGTCGGAGCAAACTGCCTACAAATGAAAGCGTGTCACAACCGGACTGGGCCTTGTGTGCCGAATCCGGATGACGTAAAAGCCTTGGGGATGCAAAGCGTGAGGGACACCTTACCGCGCCGCACCATTTTGGTCAAGAAGGAAAGATAAAAATCGCTTCATTCCCAAAAGTGGTGCAACAAATTTGGCCGACAAAGCCAAAAGTGCGCAAATTTTGCGTGGGGTGGGCGGGTTACCCGCCCACGCGTTCACCGCTGCATGCCCCACCTTCGCACTGTAACGCGCTCCAATGCCTGGAACACGAAGTGCTCGATCGCCAGCCCGATGAGGATAACAGTTGCCAACCCCGCAAACACTTTATCGGTGAACAGCTCATTGCGGCTCTGGAAGATATACCACCCCAGCCCGCCCTGCCCCGAGGTGCTGCCAAACACCAGCTCGGCCGCGATCAGGGTACGCCAGGCAAATGCCCAGCCGATTTTCAGGCCTGACAGGATCGAAGGCAGCGCCGCCGGAATCAGGATCTGCAACACCATGCGCAATCCGCCGAGGCCATAGTTTCGCCCTGCCATGCGTAAGGTCTCCGGCACGGCGCGGAATCCCGCGCTCGCATTCAGGGTCAGCGGCCACACCACCGAGTGCACCAGCACCATCAACAGGCTGCCCTTGCCCAGCCCGAACCAGAGCAGCGCCAGCGGGAGCAGTGCGATCGCCGGCAGCGGATTGAACATCGAGGTCAGGGTATCGATCAGCTCGCGTCCGAAGCGGTTCGACACCGCCAGCCAGGTCAGCAGGAAAGACCCGAATACGCCCAGCAAGAAGCCCTGGCTCAGGATCGCCAGCGATACCGATACATAGCCGATCAGCTCGCCCGACAGCATGCCGTCCACGAAGGCGCGGCCGGTCTGCAGCGCCCCCGGCAGCAGCAGGTCGTTGTCGAACCAGCGCGCCAACACTTCCCACACGACGGCAAGCGCCAGCAGGATCGCGGGTTTTCTCAGCCAGCCAAAGCGTTCCAGCGAGATCGATGCCGCGGCGGGGACAGCCACGGCCGGCCGCAATGGCAGAACGTACTCTGGACGGATCGGCGGTTCGCGCAGGGTCGTCATCAGTGCGCCTCCGCCATGCGGTCTTCATCCTGGCGCACAGCCGGTGCGGTATCGCCATCGAACAGCAAGCCATGAATGCGCTGGGTCGCAGCCTGGAATTCCTGGCTGCCGGCGCTTTGCAAGCTGAACTGGTGGCTATTGAGCTCGGCCCGCACCCGGCCCGGATGGGGCGACAGCAACAGGATGCGGTTGCCCACCACCAGCGCTTCCTCGATCGAGTGGGTCACGAACAGCATGGTGAAGCCGATCTCGTCCCACAGCGCCTGCAATTCTTCCTGCATGCTGCGCCGGGTCAACGCATCAAGCGCGGCGAACGGCTCGTCCATCAACAGCACGGACGGCTGCATCGCCAGCGCGCGGGCAATGGCCACCCGCGCCTTCATGCCGCCGGACAAGGTGTGCGGATAGGCATCGGCAAAGCGGGCCAGCCCGACCTTGCCCAGCCAGTGGCGAGCTCGCCGGTCGGCCTCGCCCCGCGCTACGCCACCCGCCAGCATCGGGAACATCACGTTCTGCCGCACCGTCTTCCACGGCGGCAGCTGGTCGAACTCCTGGAACACGACGATGCGGTCCGGTCCCGGCCCCGTGATCGGCTTGCCGGACAGGCTGAGGCTGCCGGCGCGCGGCGCGATGAAGCCGCCGATCGCTTTCAACAAGGTCGACTTGCCGCAGCCGGACGGTCCCAGCAGCACGAAGCGGTCGCCGCGATGGACGTCGAAGCTGACGTCGTCCGTGGCCCGCACGATGCCGCGCTCGCCGGCGTACTCGAGCGTGACGTGCTCGGCGCGCAGCAGTGGCTCTGCCGTTGCAACTTTTTGGACCAGGTTCAGCGGTATGACGGGGGTAATCATCTCAGCTCCCGTTGGCGATGACCGGATGCTCGAAGAAGTAATCCTTCCACGAGGCCGGCTTGTTCTTGATGGCGCCGACCTGGTGCAGGAATTGCGCCAGGCCCAGCGTATTCTGCGGCGCGACCCGGAACTGCGTCTTCGGATCCTTGATCACTTTCAGCAGCAGCGCGCGGTCGATATTGCCCTTGTTGACGCGCAGGTAGGCATCGGCCGCGCCTTCCGGATTGGTCGCGATGTACTCGGCCGCCTCGGCCAGCGCATCGAGGAAGGCGCGGTAGGTCTTGGGATTTTGCTTCACGTATTTTTCGGTGGCATACAGCACCGTCGCCGAGGCCGGCCCTCCCAGCACTTGGTAGGAATCGAGCACGATTCTCGCATTCGGGTTACCGGCAAGTTCTTGCTCCTGGAATGGCGGCCCGCCGAAGTGGGCGTTCAGTTCGGTCTTGCCGGCGATCAGGGCCGCGGCCGCGTCCGGGTGCGGAACGGTCTGGGTGATCGGGTCGAGTTTCTTGAATTGGGCATTGCCCCACTGTTTGGCGGCCGCCATCTGCAGGATGCGGGCCTGCACCGACACCGTCACCGCCGGCAAGGCGATGCGGTCTTTCGGGCCGAAGTCGGCAATGGTCTTGACCGCCGGATTGGTGCTGACCAGGTAATAGGGGAAGCTGCCCAGCGAGGCCACGCCGCGCACGTTCTGGCGCCCCCTGGTGCGGTCCCAGATCGTCATCAGGGGGCCGACGCCGGCGCCGGCGATATCGATCGAGCCCGACAGCAGCGCATCGTTGATCACCGCGCCGCCGGACAGCTTGACCCAGCCGACGTCGACGTCGACGCCCTGCTTCTTGCCATGCTTTTCGATGAGTTTCTGGTCTTGCGCCACGTTCAGCAGCAGGTAGACCACGCCGAACTGCTCGGCGATGCGGATCCGACCTTCGGCCTGGGCCAGTGATGGCACTGCCAAGGCCAGCGCCGCGCTGACGGCAAGGAACTTCTTGTGGAGTTTCATGGATTTCCCAGTTTAAGTCAGAACGGAACGTCGCCTTCGATGGTCGTGCGGTACAGCTTGCGGCGCAGGTGATCCGGACAGCCGGCCGCCAGGTGCATCAGCGAGCGGTTGTCCCAGAACACCATGTCGTGGGGCCGCCACTGATGGCGATAGACATGTTGCGGGCGTGTGCCGTAGTCGAACAGCGCGTCGAGCAGCTCACGGCTGCGCTGTTCCGGCACGCCAAGGATGCGGGTCGTGAAATGTTCGCTGACGAACAGGGCCTTGCGGCCGGTCTCGGGATGGGTACGCACCACCGGGTGATCGACCGGTTTGACTTCGTCGATCTGGGCCTGGCTGAGCTTCGGGCGGAACGGATTTTTCCGGCGCAGTTCGTCGTACTTGGCCAGATACCAGTGTTCGGCCCGCAAGCCCTCTACTTCGCGCTTCAGCTCGTCAGGCAAGGCTTGCCAGGCCGTGTGCTGGTTCGCGAACAGGGTATCGCCGCCCTCCGGCGGCAACTCTTGCGCATGCAACATCGAGCCCAGGCTCGGCGTTTCCTTGTACGACAGGTCGGAATGCCAGAAATGGCCGGCATCGCCCAGGCCGATCGGCTCGCCGTTCTCGCGGATGTTCGAGACGATCAGCACCTCGGGATGGCCCGTCAGCTGGAAATTGCGCAGCACGTGGATCTGCAACTGGCCGAACCGGCGGCTGAACTCTACCTGCTGGGCAGGCGTGATGTGCTGGTCGCGGAACACCAGCACGTGGTGGTCGAGGTGGGCGCGGTGCAGGCGCTCGAAATCCTGCACACCGAGCGGACGCGACAGGTCGAGGCCGACGACTTCGGCGCCCAGCGGAGCGCCGATGATGGGGTGAATAGCAAATGCTTGGCGGGGAATATCGAGCGGCATGATGGCGGAGGCTGTATGGTCGTGTTGACAGCCTAATCACGCTCCAATAGACGAACAACGAATGATTTCGCGTATCTTCATGCAGTTTTTAACCGTTATGCAAATGGCATTACCGCCTTCTTCCACTGTGAGATGTCGGTGCAGGCCAGGACGTTTTTTGCTAGGATGCGAAGGTTTTCCTTAAAGCACGAGTAAGACGAGCGCTTCCTTGAACCCGCATGGCCACAGATAAAGAACTCAACGACTTCCTCGAGAATGTCGAACGGCGTGCGTTCAAGCAGGCGGTGTATGCGGTGCGCAAGGACGAGTCGGCGCTGGACATCGTCCAGGACGCCATGATCAAGCTGGCCGAAAAATATGGCGACAAACCAGCCGCCGAGCTGCCGATGCTGTTCCAGCGCATCCTGCAGACGACCATTCTCGATTACTTCCGCCGTGAGAAGGTGCGCAACACCTGGGTCAGCCTGTTTTCCGGCTTCAGCCGCCGTGAGGGAGATGACGATGACGACTTTGATATACTTGCCTCATACGAGGCCGAAGAAGGTTCGGCCGCCGCAGAGTCGAGCGCGGACCAGATTGAGCGCGAACAAACCTTGCGCTTGATCGAAGAAGAAGTACAAAAGCTCCCAACGCGTCAACGGGAAGCCTTCCTCATGCGTTACTGGCAGGATATGGACGTGGCCGAAACGGCCGAAGCAATGGGATGCTCCGAAGGCAGCGTCAAGACACATTGCTCCCGTGCCACCCACGCCCTCGCCGCAGCGCTCAAGGCCAAGGGAATCACTTTATGAATACCGACGACATCAACCTGGCGTACAAAATCCGCCATGCACTGGACGAACAGCTCGACACCCTGCCGGCATCGACCACGGACCGGCTGGCCGCCGCGCGCGCCGCCGCGCTCGCGCGCAAGAAGGCGGACGCGCCGGTCGAGTATTTCAAACCGGCCCCTTCCGGCTGGCGCGAGATGCTGGCCGGCTTCGGCAATATCGTGAGCGGCCCGGCCATGTCGCGCCTGGCCGTCGCGGTGCCGATCCTGGCCCTGGTGATCGGCATGGGCGGTGTCTACCAGCACGAACAGCAACAGCAGATCGCCGAGCTGGCCGACATCGACGCAGCCGTGCTGTCCGATGAACTGCCGCTCAACGCGTACCTCGACCCGGGCTTTTCCGCTTACCTGGAGTCGCAGCAGCGCCGGCAATGACGAAGAACGACGCTTCACAGTCTCGCGCATCGGAGCCCGGCGCCTCGAAATCACGGTTCCCCGTCCTGAAAACGGTGGCCGGGGTCCTGGTAGCGGGCGTAATCGCCTGGGTCATCGTCGACCGTTTCGACACCCCGTCCGTCCTGCCGTCGGTGGCCGATGCCGTCGATGGCGAACGCGCGTCGCCCAAAAGCTTCGACAAGCCCCTGTGGAACGATCTGAGCAGCGCCCAGCAAGTGGCGCTGGCGCCGCTGGAACCCGAGTGGAACCAGATGGAAGGACCGCGCAAGCGCAAGTGGATCGAGATGTCGGCCCGCTTCGCCTCGATGCCCGCGTTCGAGCAGCAGCGCGTGCACGAGCGCATGCGCCAGTGGATGAAGCTCACCCCCGAACAGCGCGAACTCGCGCGCGAGAACTACAGCCGCACCAGTCGCCTGGCCCAGGGCGGCGACAAGGCGGCCAACTGGGAAAACTACAAGCAGCTGTCGGACGACCAGAAACGCAAGCTGGCCAACAGCCCGGCTGCGGCGCGCAACAAGAGCATCCCGGTGGCGCTGCCTGAAGCGCCGATGCTGGTCACGCCGACGCCCTGCCCACCGAATACCACCCGCCGCGGCGCCGAATGCATCCTGATCGGCACGGATACCGTGGTCCCGACCGCGACCGCCAGCGTACCGCCGGCAACGCCGCCGGGCAGCGCCGTTCCCGGCCCTGCTCCTGCCCCCGCCTCCCCTGTGACGCCGGGGCCGGCGGCCAGCTCCCCTGCCGCCGATGCCGGCGGCGCGATCGCCGCACCCAGCGGCCAGCAGGCACCCGCGCAGGCCGCCAATGCAAGCAACTGAGTCGCTTGCCGATCCGGGCGCGGCCAGTCCGGCGCACGCCCCGTCCTACCCGACGCCGACCGTCAAACGCCGCGCGACGGTGATGGTCTATGAATTCTTCCTGCTGTTCGCCGTCGAGATGCTGGCGGTGCTGGTCTACCTGCTCCTCACCGGCAACCGCCAGGAACCGCTGTTCCAGCATGGGCTGAAGCTGTGGCTGTTCCTGGTGACGGGCCTGTATTTCACCTGGTGCTGGCGCGACAGCGGCCACACGCTGGCCATGAAGACCTGGCGCATCAAGGTGGTCCAGGCCGGGCACGCGCGCCTGCCATGGCGCACGGCCATCGTGCGCTATCTTGCCGCCTGGTGCTGGTTCGCGCCGGCTCTGATCGTGTGCGCCGCGGCCGGGCTGCATGCCAAGACCGAGATCAGCATTGCGCTGGCGGTCGGCATCGTCGCCTGGGCGCTCACC
The DNA here is from genome assembly GCF_017582745.1 of Massilia oculi. Lineage (GTDB taxonomy): Bacteria > Pseudomonadota > Gammaproteobacteria > Burkholderiales > Burkholderiaceae_D > Telluria > Telluria oculi_A. The sequence continues at coordinate 13,595 of NZ_JAFVIM010000004.1, read as the reverse complement.
GCCTTCCTCGACAAGGATCGTCAGTTCCTGCACGACCGCCTGGCCGGCACCCGCCTGGTCCAGCTGCCCAAGATCAAGCGCTAGGACATCCCTAGCTTGCCGCGCGGAATTCGAACGCGGCGGCATTTAAAATCGCGGAATAATCGGCCTTTTCACTGTGAATGAAAGGTCAACGATGAAGCGATCGAATCTCCGTGTGGTCATCATGGGCGCCTCGAGCGGCATCGGCGCCGCGACCGCCATCGCCTTTGCCCGCGAGGGCGCCGACCTGGTGCTCGGCGCGCGCGGCAAGGAAGGCCTCGACGATGTCGCCCGCCGCTGCTTCCAGGCCGGCGGCCGGGCCGAAACGGTGGTGGTCGACGCGACCGACGCCAAGGCGGTGGCAGCTTTCGCGCGCGAGGCGCGAAGCATCCTGGGGACAATCGACCTATGGTTCAGCAACGTCGGCGCCGGCGTGGTCGGCAAGTACCACGACGTGCCCATGGCCGACCACCGCCAGGTGATCGAAACGAACCTGCTCACCCACATGAACGACGCGCACGCGGTGCTGCCGATCTTCCTGGAGCAGGACCACGGCACCTGGGTCAATATGATCTCGTCCGGCGGCTACGTCGCCACGCCCTACGCCGCGGCCTACGCGGCCAGCAAGTTCGGCCTGCGCGGCTTTTCCAAGGCACTGCGGGCGGAGGTAGGCAAGCGGCGCCACATCCACGTCTGCGACGTGTACCCTACTTTCGTGGATTCGCCCGGCTTCAGCCACGCGGCCAACTATACCGGCGCCCATCTCTCGTATCCGCCGGGCGCGCTGGCGCCGGAAACCGTGGCCGATGCCGTCGTCAAGCTGGCGCGCCGTCCGCGCGACACGACCGTGATCGGGGCGCCCGCCGCCGCCATGAAGGCCACCCAGCTGGCGCCGAATCTGGTCGCGGCCGGGATGAATCGCTTCATGGATGCTTGGGCTAAGCGGGCCGAGCGCACGCACGACACGCGCGGTGCGCTGTACGAAGCGCCGCATGGCGCCAGTGGCCTGCATGCCGACCCGAGCCGCCTCAATCAACGGAGGCCGCAGCCCAGCCAGCCGGCCAGCAAGGCGCTGGTGGCCGGTGCGGCGGTGGTCGCCGCCGCGATCGGCATGCAGCTGCTGCGTAAGCGCGCGGATCAGTAAGTCAGGTTGATCTGCATGATGGCGGTGGTGCCGCTGACTTCGTTACCGACGATCAGCAGCGGCTTGCCGTTCGGCGACTTGTGAGCCGGGATCAGGGTCAGGCCTTCCGGACCCAGGTCGCCCTTGTCGCCGTCGCGGGTGTTCAGGTAGGTGACGAAGGAGGCCTGGGCCGGCTTGCTCACGTCGTACACCATCACGCCGCCGACGCGCTCCAGGCCGATGAAGGCGTAGTGCTTGTTGCCGAACTTGCCGACCACCGCGCCTTCCGGTTCCGGTCCCTTCGACGCGCTGCGGTCTTCCAGGTCGTTATTGTCGTTGCTGGCGTTGAACTTGACGTTCGGCAGCGCCTTGGTGCGCTGCTCGAATTCGTCGCCCGAATCGTAGACACGCTTGATGTCGGTATCCCAGATCGAGAACGAACGGCCGCCGAAGGTGTACAGTTCATTGCACTGGCCGGCCGCGTTCTTGCCGTCCTTGCCGCCATTCGGCGTGGTGGTGATGCGCAGGCGGCCCAGGTTCGAATCGAAGATCTGGTTCGTTGCGTCCGGGAAGACGGCCGGATCCAGGCCTGCCGTGCAGTGCGCACGCACGCGGCTCTCTTCGTTGAAGCCCGGCCAGTCGGCGCGCGCGTCGCCCTCGTTGGCGGTGATCAGATAATGCTTGCCGTCCACCGAATAGCTGGCGATGGCGTCCGGCAGGTACATGCCTTTCACCGGCTGCGGACCGATCTTGATGGCCGGCGAACCGCTATTGGTATTGGTGCCGCCGTCCTCGTCCGACGCATCCAGCCCCATGCCAGCAATGCTGTGGTCCTTGAAGCCGAGCGGCTTGACCGCGGTGACCTTGGCCGTCGCGACGTCGACGATGGCGATCGCGTTGTTTTCCTGCAGGGTCACGTACGCGGTGCGGCCGTCGTCGGTGACGGTGATGTATTCCGGCTCGAAGTCCTGGGCCGCGCTGGCGTTCGGTCCAAAGATGCGGATGCCCTGCGCGCGCAGCGCGGCTTCCTGGCCGTTGAAGGCGCGGAAGTCGGCGGTGGCGACCGAGGGCGTGCCGCCGCGGTTGACGGTGATGATGCTGACCGAGCCTTCCGGATCGGTCGTGCCAGCCACGCCGTAGCCGCTCGGCTCACCCTCGTTCGCGACCAGCACCTTGCTGCCGTCCGGCGTGAAGGTCAGCATGTCGGGCAGCGCGCCGACCTTGACGCTATTGACCAGCTTGAGGTCGGCCGCATTGTAGAAGGCGACGGTGCCCGGCTGGGTCTTGGGATTGGATTCGATCGCCAGCGCCACCAGGCCGTCGTGCACGGCGACGCTGTTGACCGCCTTGCCCAGGCTCGACACGTTGATGGTGCCGATCAGTTTCGGCGTGCTTGGAGCCGCCAGGTCGAGCACGTCGACCGTGCCGTTGGCGCCGTTGACGACGAACAGGCGGCGGCTGCCCGCATCATAGGCCGTGATCTCGGCCGCGCCGACCGCCCCGCCGTCGTAGCCGCCGATCTTCTGCAGCGCGAGCATGGTCGGGGTCGGATCGTCGTCGTCGCCACCGCAGGCCGCGAGCACGCAGGCCAGCGCGATCGCGCTCATCATGGGAAGGTAACGGGAAGGCTTGGCGGGACGGCGCAGGAACATGGTTGTCGATTTTCCAAGGATGAAAAATCGACAGCATATGGGCGCGAGATGACAGCAGTGTGACTTCTCAAGCCCGTTCGACGGCGCGCTGCATCAGCTTGCGCGACCAGGGCAGCAGCTGGAACAGGATGCCGCAGGCCAGCGCCGGCAGGATGAAGAGCTCGATCACCATATAGGCGCGGATGATCTTCCATGGATCCGGGTTGTTCGGGTCCATCCCGCCCAGCAGGTCGCCGTAGGAATGGCGCGCGATGTAGAGCGTGGCGGCGGTCATCGCCAGCCCGCACAGCAGCGCCGCGCCCGCCCCCAGCAGCACGCGCCGCGGCGTGGTCTGCAGGCGCCGGCGCAGCGGCTCCAGCTTGACGGCCAGCGCCACCAGCATGCCGTGGACCAGGCCGAGCGCGCCCGCGATCAGGGCGCCGAACAGCAGCGCCGCCAGGTAGAACGACGGCATGAGCTCGATGCGGCCCTTGGTGAACAGGGTGGCCAGGGTGAATTCGATCACCGGGATCACGGGCCCCAGCAACAGGAAAAACAGGACGCTGGTCGCGACCAGGCGGAACGAACTTGGCATATCAGGAAGAACTCAGAAGCGCTCGACGTCGCGCAGGTAACGCCAGCCGCCCGGCGGCAGGCTGCCCATGGAAATGCGGCCGATGCGCAGGCGGCGCAGCGCGGTCACCTTCAGGCCGACGTCGCCGCACAGGCGTTCGATCTGGCCGCGCTGGATGTTCTTGCCGGCGACGCGCAGGCGCGCCTCGCTTTGCCAGCTGGCGCGGAACATGCGGCCCAGCTTATCGAGGCCGCCCTCGGCGATCTTTCCGTCCACCTCGGCCACGTATTCATACTCGTTGCGCGGCGCATCCTCGACGAGTTTGCGCATCACGCGCCAGTCCTGGCTGAACACGACCAGGCCAGATGCCATCGTCTCGAGCGGCGTCGCCAGCGCCAGCTTGAAGAGGTGCCGGCGCAGGAAAGGCTTGCCGAAACCATTGTCCAGCACTTGCGTGTCGGCGCCGATCCCGGCCAGCAACGCGTCCTGCGGGACGCCGGCCGGCTTGTGCAGCAGGATGGTGACCGGTTCCGGCTCGACCGGGGTCGCGCCCGGCAGCAGGACGACGGCCTGCGTCGGCGTCACGCGCGAGGCGGGATCTTCAGCCACCGCGCCATCGACACTGACCCAGCCGCCGGCGATGTAACGTTCAGCCTCGGCGCGCGAGCACCCCGCCACTTCGGCGACGCGCTTGGCCAGGCGAATTCCTTCGTCCGTCATACGCGCCAATCCGCGAAGAAGGCCGTGAACACCTCGACCGTGCGCTTGACGTCGGCGTTCGAGATGTCGAGGTGGGTCACCAGGCGCATTTTCGGGCCGACGGTAGCGCGGATGCCGGCGCGCTCGAGCGCCTGGCGCAGCGGCGCGCAGGCGGCTGCCGGCACCTCCATCCAGAAGATGTTCGTTTGGGGCATGCCGACCTTCAGCTGTTCGATTTTCGCCAGGCCCTGCGCCAGTTCGGCCGCGTTGTCGTGGTCATTGGCGAGCAGCGCGACGTTGTGCTCGAGCGCATAGTGGGCCGCGGCGGCGATCACGCCGGCCTGGCGCATGCCGCCGCCCAGCATCTTGCGCCAGCGCTTGCCCTGCTCGATGAAGGACTTCGGTCCCAGCAGGACCGAACCGACCGGCGCGCCGAGGCCCTTGGACAGGCACACTGACACGGTATCGAAACCTTTGACTGCGTCAACCAGGCTGATGCCCTGCTTGACGGCCGCGTTGCAGATGCGCGCGCCATCGAGGTGGGTCGCCAGGCCTTTATCGTGGGCGAGCGTGGTCGCCGCCGCGATGTATTCCTGGCTCAGCACGCGGCCACCGATGGTGTTTTCGAGCGCCAGCAGACGGGTGCGCGCGAAGTGCATATCGTCCGGCTTGATATAAGCCTCGATGTCGGAAAGTAAAATGCTGCCGTCCGGCTGGTTCGCGATCGGCTGCGGCTGGATGCTGCCCAGCACCGCGGCGCCACCGCCTTCGTACTTGTAGGTGTGCGCTTCCTGGCCGACCAGGTATTCGTCGCCGCGACCGCAGTGGGTCATCAGGGCGATCAGGTTCGTCTGGGTGCCGCTCGGGGCGAACATGCCCGCTTCGAAGCCGAACAGCTCGGCCGCATAGTCCTGCAGGCGGTTGACGGTCGGGTCGTCGCCGTAGACGTCGTCGCCGACCGGGGCCGCCACCATGGTGGCGCGCATCGCGGCGCTCGGCTGGGTGACGGTGTCGCTGCGCAGGTCGATCCAGCGCTGTTGGTCTTGGCTCATCTTCTTATTCCGTGGTCTCGGCTTGCGGGGTATAAAAACGGCTCTTCATTTCTTCAAGGCCGACCTCGTGCAGCACTTCATTCAGGCGTTCGCTCGGCCGGCGGCGCGGCAGGTTTTTATAGGTTGCGACGATCAGTTCGTTCTTCATCGAGTGTTCCCAGCCCACCAGTTCGGTGACCGTGACCTGGTAGCCGTGGGCCTCGAGCTGCAGGCAGCGCAGCACATTGGTGATCTGGCTGCCGAACTCGCGCGTGTGGATCGGATGGCGCCAGATCTCGGTCAGCGCGCTGCGCTTGATGTCCTTGCCCTTGTTCTTGCGCAGCACGGACGCGACTTCGGCCTGGCAGCACGGCACCAGCACCATGTGTTTCGCCTTCTTCTTGAGGGCGAAATCGATGGCGTCGTCGGTGGCGGTGTTACAGGCGTGCAGCGCGGTGACGATGTCGATCGTCTCGGGCAGCTTGCTCGATGTGGTCGACTCGGCGACCGACAGCGGCAGGAACGACATCCCATTGAAACCCAGGCGCGCGGCCAGCTCGGTCGATTTGCTGACCAGCTCTTCGCGGGTCTCGATGCCGTAGATGTGGGAGCCTTCGCCCTCGGCCTTGACGAACAGGTCGTACAGGATGAAGCCGAGGTAGGACTTGCCGGCGCCGTGGTCGACCAGCGAGACGCTGCCTTTTTCGCTCTTGACGTCGCGCAGCAGCGGCTCGATGAAGTTGTACAGGTGGTAGACCTGCTTGAGCTTGCGGCGGCTGTCCTGGTTCAACTTGCCGTCGCGGGTCAGGATGTGCAGCTCCTTGAGCAGCTCGATCGACTGGCCGGGACGGACCTCCGGCGGCAGCTCCTGTGGTGCCGGGGATTTCCGGGCTTGCTCAAGACGCTTCATGGACGGCTCAGTGATTCTTTTCGGCGGCGTGGTTGATCGTGTATTTCGGGATCTCGACCACCAGGTCTTCTTCCGCGACGATCGCCTGGCACGACAGGCGCGAATTCGGCTCCAGGCCCCAGGCCTTGTCGAGCATGTCTTCTTCCTTCTCTTCCTGCTCGTTCAGCGATTCGAAGCCTTCGCGCACGATCACGTGGCAGGTGGTGCAGGCGCAGACGCGATCGCAGGCGTGCTCGATCTCGATGTCGTTGTCGAGCAGGACGTCGCAGACCGACTTGCCGCTTGGCGCTTCGAGCACGGCGCCGTCTGGGCAGAACACCGGGTGTGGGAGGATGACGATTTGTGGCACTTGGGTTACCTCGGTTTGTATGTTGTGTGTGGTGCGCTACTGCTTATTCTATGCCGCGTCAGTCGCTACGTCGTTACCTCCACTGGAGGTAATGACATGCGGGCGGTGCGGGCCGAGTTCGACGAATCAAACCTCGTCCAGCGACTTGCCCGCCAGCGCCTTGCGCACGCTCTTGTCCATGCGGCGGGCGGCGAATTCTTCGGTGCCCTTGGCCAGCGCCTGCACCGCGGTGTGCAGAGCGTCCTGGCGCTGGCCCGGTGCGGTCGACGCGTCGTTCGACGCCGTCACCGCATCGCGCACCGCCTGCAGCTGCTGGCCAATCGCGGCCTGCTCTTCCGCCGCCAGCAGTTCGATATCGGCATCCAGCGCCGACTGCGTCGCCAGCAGGATGCGCTCGGCCTCGACCTGCTCTTCGCGCAGTGCGCGCATCTGCATGTCGCTAGACGCCGAGCTATACGACTCCTGCAGCATGCGCGCCACGTCGTCGTCGCCCAGGCCATAGGATGGCTTGACCGTGATCGAGGCTTCCACGCCCGAACGCATCTCGCGCGCGGCCACCGACAGCAAGCCGTCGGCGTCCACCTGATAGGTGACGCGGATGCGCGCGGCGCCGGCCGCCATTGGCGGAATGCCGCGCAGCTCGAAGCGCGCCAGCGAACGGCAGTCCGACACCAGCTCGCGCTCGCCCTGCACCACGTGCACCGCCAGCGCGGTCTGGCCATCCTTGAAGGTCGTGAATTCCTGGGCGCGCGCGACAGGGATCGTCGAATTGCGCGGGATGATCTTCTCGACCAGGCCGCCCATCGTCTCGATGCCCAGCGACAGCGGGGTCACGTCCAGCAGCAGCCAGTCGTCACCCTCGGCGCGGTTGCCGGCCAGCAGATTGGCCTGGATCGCGGCGCCCAACGCCACCACGCGGTCCGGGTCGATATTGGCGTGCGGGATGGTCTGGAAGAATTCCGAGACGGCGCGGCGCACGTGCGGCATGCGCGTTGCGCCGCCGACCATCACCACGCCGTCGACGTCTTCGACACTGACGTTCGCGTCGCGCATCGCCTTGCGGATCGCGTTCATGGTCTTGCCGACCAGGTGCTTGGTGATCTCGGAGAACACCGCTGCGGTGACCGTCACCTGCACGATCTCGCCCGACTTCAGGATCGCCTCGACCATCGTTTCCTCATTGGTCGACAGCAGTTCCTTGGCCTGGCGCGCCTTGACCATCAGGGTCGCGGTGTCCTGTTCGGACAGTGGCGCCAGCTTGGCCTGCTCGGTGATCCAGCAGAACAGGCGATGATCGAAATCGTCGCCGCCCAGGGCCGAATCGCCACCGGTCGACAGCACCTCGAACACGCCTTTCGAGAGCTTGAGGATCGAGATATCGAAGGTGCCGCCGCCAAGGTCGTAGACGGCGTAGACGCCCTCTTTGCCATGGTCGAGGCCATAGGCGATGGCGGCGGCGGTCGGCTCGGACAGCAGGCGCAGCACGTTCAGGCCGGCCAGCTGGGCCGCGTCCTTGGTGGCCTGGCGCTGGGCGTCGTCGAAGTAGGCCGGCACGGTGATCACGGCGCCGACTAGGTCGTCGCCCAGCGAATCCTCGGCGCGCTGGCGCAGGGTGGCCAGGATCTGGGCCGACACCTCGACCGGGCTTTTCACGCCGGCGACGGTGTTCAGCTGGACCATGCCCTCGCCTTCGACGAAGTCGTAAGGCAGGTTCTCGGCGTGGGCGATGTCCTTGAGGCCGCGGCCCATGAAGCGTTTGACCGAGACGATCGTGTTCTTCGGGTCGGTCGTCTGGTGGACGCGCGCCTTGTGGCCGATGTTGGCGTGGCCGTTCGGCAGGTAGCGCACGATCGACGGCAGCAGCGAACGGCCCTCCTCGTCGCTCAGCACTTCGGGGCTGCCGCTACGGACGGTGGCGACGAGCGAGTTGGTGGTGCCCAGGTCGATGCCCACGGCCAGGCGATGCTGGTGCGGGGCGGTGGACATGCCGGGTTCGGCGATTTGGAGGAGTGCCATAGTCGTGATACCAATATTGTTTTTCTGCGCCGGGAGCCGAACGGTGGACCGTCCGACCAGCGATCCGCAGCGGATCAGGCGTCGATCGCCTCGAAGGCGTACTGCACTTCGTCGCCGAATTTATCGAGGAACATCAGGCCGCGCACGCCTTGCGCGGCGCCGCTGAAGTCGCCCGCGTCCAGCTGGCTCGCAACGGCGGCCAGCATGTTCTTGCGCTCGGTGCGCAGCTGCGCTTCCAGGCGGTCGAGCGCGATGGCGTCCTTGGCCGCGCGCGCGTCCTCGAGCTCCTCGCGCCATTCCATCTGCTGCATCAGGAAGCTTGGGGGCATGGCCGTGTTCGACTCGGTTTGCAGGTCGACGCCGTTCAGTTCGCACAGGTATTGCGCGCGCTTCTGCGGGTTGCGCAGGGTTTGATAGGCCTCGTTGGCGCGGGTCGCCCACTGCATCGCGACGCGCTTTTCGGCGTCGGTGGCGTTGACGAAGCGATCCGGGTGGACGCGGCCCTGGACTTCGCGGTACGCGCTATCGAGGGCATCCTGGTCGACCTCGAAACGGGCCGGCAGCTGGAACAGGTCGAAGTGATTCTGCATCGGCGTGGGTTATCGGCTTAGATACGGAAGCTCTCGCCGCAGCCGCAGTTGTCCTTGACGTTCGGGTTGTTGAAGCGGAAGCCTTCATTGAGCCCTTCGCGGGCGAAATCGAGCTCGGTGCCGTCGATGTAGGCCAGGCTTTTCGGGTCGACGAAGACCTTGACGCCGTGCGACTCGAACACCGCGTCTTCGGCGGCGCTCTCGTCGACGTACTCGAGCTTGTAGGCCAGGCCGGAGCAGCCGGTGGTGCGCACACCGAAGCGCAAGCCGATGCCCTTGCCCCGGCGTTCGAGGTAACGGTTGACGTGTTTCGCGGCTTTTTCGGTCAGGGTGATTGCCATGTGCTTCTCCAGCTCTGTTCTACTAAAAAATTACGCTGCTGCCTTCTCGTGCTTTGCCTTGTAGTCGGCGACGGCGGCCTTGATCGCGTCTTCGGCCAGGATCGAGCAGTGAATCTTGACCGGAGGCAGGGCCAGTTCTTCGGCGATCTGCGTGTTCTTGATCGCCAGCGCTTCGTCGAGGCTCTTGCCCTTCACCCATTCGGTGATCAGCGAGCTCGATGCGATGGCCGAACCGCAGCCATAGGTCTTGAACTTCGCGTCTTCTATCAGGCCCTGGTCGTTGACCTTGATCTGCAGTTTCATGACGTCGCCGCAGGCCGGCGCGCCGACCATGCCGGTGCCGACTGCATCGTCGCCCTTGTCGAAGGCGCCGACGTTGCGCGGGTTTTCGTAGTGGTCGAGTACTTTGTCCGAATATGCCATGGTGATGCTCCTTAATCTTGATTTAGTGGGCTGCCCATTGGATCGAGTTGAGGTCGATCCCTTCCTTGAACATGTCCCACAGCGGCGACAGTTCGCGCAATTTGCCAACCTTCGCTTTCAGCAGGTTGACGGCGAAGTCGATCTCTTCCTCGGTCGTGAAGCGGCCGATGGTGAAGCGGATCGAGCTGTGCGCCAGTTCGTCGCTGCGGCCCAGGGCGCGCAGCACGTACGATGGTTCCAGGCTGGCCGAGGTGCAGGCCGAACCGGACGACACGGCGATGTCCTTGACCGCCATAATCAGCGACTCGCCTTCGACATAGTTGAACGAGACGTTCAGGTTGTGCGGCACGCGGTGGTCCATGTCGCCGTTGATATAGACTTCTTCGATCTCGAGCAGGCCCTTGGCCAGGCGGTCGCGCAGCGCGCGGATACGCACCAGCTCACCTTCCATCTCTTCTTTCGCCAGGCGGAACGCTTCGCCCATGCCCACCAGCTGGTGGGTCGGCAGGGTGCCCGAGCGCAGGCCGCGCTCGTGGCCGCCGCCGTGCATCTGCGCTTCCAGGCGCACGCGCGGCTTGCGGCGCACGTACAGGGCGCCGACGCCTTTCGGGCCGTAGACCTTGTGCGCGGTGAAGGTCATCAGGTCGACCTTCGATTTGTCGAGGTCGATGACCACCTTGCCGACGGCTTGCGCGGCGTCGCAGTGGAAGATGATGCCTTTCGAGCGGCACAGCGCGGCCAGCTCTTCGATCGGCTGGACCACGCCGATCTCGTTATTGACCAGCATGACCGAGACCAGGATGGTGTCCGGACGCAGCGCGGCTTCCAGCTGCGCGACGGTGATCAGGCCGTTGTCTTGCGGCTCGAGGTAGGTGGCGTCGAAGCCGACGCGCTCGAGTTCGCGCACGGTGTCGAGCACCGACTTGTGCTCGGTCTTGACCGTGATGATGTGCTTGCCCTTGGTCTTGTAGAACTGGGCCGCACCCTTGAGCGCCAGGTTGTTGCTCTCGGTCGCGCCCGAAGTCCAGATGATCTCGCGCGGATCGGCGCCGACCATGTTCGCCACGTTCTGGCGCGCCTCTTCGACCGCGGCTTCCGCGCTCCAGCCATAGGCGTGGCTGCGCGAGGCCGGGTTGCCGAACTGCTCGCGCAGGAACGGGATCATGGCGTCCGCCACGCGTGGATCGACCGGCGTGGTGGCCGAGTAGTCCAGGTAGATCGGGAAATGGGGCGCAGTCGCGAAGCTCTGCTCGGTTTTCTTGTCCAAAGGCGCGTTCATCAATTCACTCCAGTAAGCTTCAGTTTGTTCCGATGGCGGCGGGGGCGCCACGGTGCACGTGCACGACGTTCTGTTCTTTTTGCCGCTGCTGGTCGACCAGGTCTTGCAGCGATACCGAATCGAGGTAGTCGACCATTTTTTCGTTCAGCGTGGTCCACAATTCGTGGGTCATGCAGCGGGCGCCATCGGTATGGGCGCCATGGCAATTCTCTTTGCCACCGCACTGGGTCGCATCCAGCGGCTCGTCGACGGCGATGATGATGTCGGCCACCGTCACCTTGCCCGCCGGACGGGCCAGGCTGTAGCCGCCACCCGGGCCGCGGATCGATTCGACGATCTCGTGGCGGCGCAGCTTGCCGAACAGCTGCTCCAGGTAGGACAGCGAAATGGCCTGGCGCTGGCTGATGCCCGACAGCGTGACCGGACCATTGCCTTGACGCATGGCAAGATCGATCATCGCGGTAACAGCAAAACGGCCTTTGGTGGTCAGACGCATTACAACCCCGGTTAATGTTAAAATATTCCTCTTGTCCAACTATCTCGTCCTGCCGCCGACTTCTCTCGCGGGACCGGGCTAAAAACCCGATTAGTTGAACGATTTAGTCAAGTATAGCAAATCGCGGACATCTTGTCTCGAAGGCCCTCAAAATGGGCCTCCCGCCCTCTCTCCCTTTCGTTTGAACGCCGCAACGCCGGCCGTTATCGCTTGCGCAACAGTTCCATCGGGCCAAACAGCTGTTGCATCCCGGCATGCCCGATGAAGCTCAGATTGTAGGGATGCTCGGCCAGCGCCTGCGGGAAGGCGGCCGTCTCGGGCAGCTTTTTCAGCTGCTCGGCGATCTTGCCCCACAGGACCAGGGTCGGCGGTTGCGGCCGTTCGGCCAGCGCCGCCAGCACCGTCTGCAGGAACGGTAGCCAGGCGCGCGCATCGATCGCCGGCGCGACGTGCTTGCGGAACACCAGCGCCGCATTCAGCAGCAGGAAGCCGTGGCTGGTGAGGTTGTCCTGCAGTTCGGCCAGGGTCTGGATCGAGCCGTCGCCACGCGCCGCCAGCGCGATCGGCGCCAGCGCGGCGCTGCCGGTCGCGTCAGGCTGCAACTGGCCGCTCGCCACCAGCAGCATCTTCATGAAGTTGCGCAGCGAGGTCGCGCGGTTGACCGGCTTCGACAGGCCGCTCTCGCACCACAACTCGCCTACCGCGCCATCCATGAAGCAGACGCCGGTGGCGCTGGCCGCGCGCGGGTATGGGCCCTCGCCCACCAGGACGTAGCGCACCTTGTCCAGCGGCTGGGCGAAGGCGGCGAACAGGCGATGCTCGGTGGGCAGGTAGTCGTCGACGGCGAGCGCCGGCAGGTAGCCGGGATTGGCGCGGGCGACGGCCTCGAGGCCGGCTTCGAGGATGGGGCGCCAGGAGGCGTCGGCCAGGTCGAGGGTTTGCAGGATCGGGGTGGGAAGCGAGGCGGAAACGCGCGCGGAAGGCGCATGGGCGGCGGTAGAGTTCATGGCGTACCGGTAAAAAGACGAGGCCGGATTGTATCCCGCCCCGTCGATCCGGCTCGCCAGCCTGTGGCCCTCGGTCAGGCCATCGGTGTATGACGCGAGCGGCGGCGCGCCATCCAGCCCAGCATGCCGAGACCGCCAAACATCAGGGCGACGCTCGACGGTTCCGGCACCTCGGCCACCCCGGCGCTGACCGAGATATTGTCGATCGCGATGTCGAAGTCGGTGAAGCCGTAGAACCAGCCGGGAACGAGGGTGGAGAAGACCAGTTCGTCCACGCTGGACAGCACGTCGGCGAAGGTGCGGCCGGGCGGGAGACCCGGACCCTGGGCGTCATCCGTCGTGCCGTATCCGCCCCAGCCGGCCGGCAGGGCCGCCATGGCGGTATCTTCGATCGTCACCGACAGGTGCTGCCAGCCGAGCGTGGCGTCGATGACGCCCAGGTCGAACCAGACGCTGGTATAAGGCATGCCTTCCGGCGTATTGTCGTAGTCACGCAATTCGACGACCAGGTTGCGCGACACCTGCTGGCCGACATAGCTGATCGAATTGGCGATGATGTCCAGGCCGATGGTCACGCTGCCGAGCTTCGAATAATCCCCCACGTAATTCTCGCTGCGGTTACTGAAACCGATGCCGAAGTTTTCCATCACCGTGTGCAGGGCGGGAGCGCCATTGCCCAGGGAGGTGTCGATCCATGACCCGCCCACGCCATTGGCGGGCTGCGACCCTTCCCATCCCTGGGCGCCGTTGGAAAAGTCGACGAACGACGAGGCCGGTGCGGCCTTGACGACGGTCGCCGCCAGAGAAAGCGCCAACACAAACATTAATTTATGCAAGGTCATGATCTTCCCTTATGAATATTTAAAAAAAGGCGAATATCCACCCCTTCCAGCCAAAACCGGAATCGATTTAAAACGCGCTGAAATACATGCAGGGGAAATGGATGAGTGATTCTAGGGCTGCCCTATTTCTCGGTCTACGGGGCTTTGTTGCATAAATCAATTGAGCGCGTAGTACCCCAAACCCCAGACGGATTTACGGCATGGTCACCGCTACGGTCGTGGGCGTGCCCAAGCGCGTGAAGCGATTGAGGATGGCGGCACGG
>NZ_JAFVIM010000039.1:0-29200 GCF_017582745.1 Massilia oculi | reverse complement strand
TGGCGCCGCGTACCTGGAAGCTTGCTGCCAACCAGTTCGCCATCATGTTCGGCGAACGCTTCACGAACGCGATTAATTAACTACGAAATTCTGGCCCCGCACACAGAATTTCTGACAGGTCCACGCGTAGCTACCAAGCCCCCTGAGCATAGGCTTGCTCAATGTGGGTCTTCTGCGGCTGAGCGTTATTCGGCCGCGACATCAGGGATCACAATCCTGCACTCTACCCTGCTCCGGCTATTCGTCGGTTCTGGATGCCATTCGTCGCATACGCCTTGTTCACGTTCCCATTCAACGGTAGAGTCATCCGTCGTCATTCACTGCGGATTCTATGAGCTCACCCGACCTGATCCTCGACGCCCTGCGCGCCCGCCTGCGCGCGGCCGGCATCACCTACAAGCTGCTGGCCGAGCGCATCGGCGTGAGCGAATCGAGCGTGAAACGCATGTTCGGCCAGAAGGACATGGCGCTGTCGCGGCTGGCCGAGATTTGCCAGGCGACCGGCATCCCGCTGGAAGAGTTGCTGCGCGGCGCGCTCGACACCAGGCCCCAGCTGGATGCCCTGAGCCTGCCGCAGGAGCGCTCGCTGGTGGCCAATCCGCGCCTGCTCCTGATGGCGATCTGCTGCCTCGGTCACTGGAACGTGGAACAGGTCATCGACACCTACAAGCTGAGCGAGGCCGAGTGCATCACCCTCCTCGCCGAACTCGACCGGCTGGGACTGATCGAACTCAAGCCGCTGAACCGTTACCAGTTGCGGGTGTCGAATGCATTTCGCTGGCTGCCGGATGGGCCGGTGCAGCACTTCTTCCGCGAACACGTGGTGAAGGATTATTTTGCCGGGCACTTCGATGGTGCGGGCGAGGCGCTGATGTGCCTGCCGGCGCGGCTGTCGCATGCCAGCGCAAAAGAGTTGTCGCTCAAGATCGAGCAACTGGCGGCGGAACTGGCGCGGCTGCACCTGAACGACCGGCGCCTGCCGGCCGGGGAGCGCGACGGCTATACCTTGCTGCTGGGATTCAGGTCGTGGGAACTGGCGGCATTTACCGCGCTGCGACGCTGATGGGCTCGGTGTGGTGAAGAGGCGCTAAGGGCCTGGCGCCGCGCCGCCGCCCTTACTGGGTGATCGGCTGCTGGGTCTGGTTCATCGGCGGCGCATTCGGCGGCATCTGCACATTGTTGCGGCTCTGCTGGGTCGGATCGCCCTGCTCCGGCGGCGGATCCTGCGGCTCTTGCGGCGCCTGCTGTTGCGACTCTTGCGGCACTTGCGCATTCTCCGGCGTGGTCGGCGTGCCCTGCGGACCGCCGCCCGGTGGCGGCACGCTGCGCATCGTGGGCGGCGGGTTGACCACGCCCGGCGCGGTCTGCGGTTCCATGGCTGGCGCCGCTGCCTGCGGCATTTGCTGCTGCATCTGCTGCTGCATCATGCGCGGTTCCGGCGGCATGATCGACGTCGACTGGCCGGTATCCGCCGCCAGTTCCACCCGCTTCATCACGCCGCCGTCCGACAACATCACGTAGCGCCGGTGCACTTCGGCCACGGTCACGCCCGGCGCGATCTCGCGGCCGACGCCCACCGCCTTTGGCGGCTGGCCATCGGCCACCAGGATGACCGCGCTGTCGGCGCCGGCCGACACCACGCCGGTGAGCTGGAAATTGGAAATCACCGCCGTCGGCTGGCCGCCGAACAGCATTGCCGCCGCATCAAGGCTCGGCGGGGGCTGGGTGGCGACCGGCGCCGCCGCCAGCGGCCGCTGCTCCGGCTTGTACAGCTGCAGCACCCAGTAGGCGATCGAGGCCGCCAGCAGGATCAGGGCCAGCAGGCTGAGAAGAAGAGGCAAACGCTTGTTCATATTATTGACTGCCATGGTTTTACTGCACCAGCTGGTTGATTTCGATGATCGGCATCAGCACCGCCAGCACGATCAGCAGCACGACCAGGCCCATGGCCAGGATCAGCACCGGCTCGAGCAGGCCGGCGATGGTGAGCGTGCGGCGCTCGAGGTCGGCCTGCTGCGAATTGGCGGCGCGCTCGAGCATGGCCGGCAGTTCGCCGGTGATCTCGCCGGCGCGGATCATGTGCACCAGCATTGGCGGGAAATGTTTTTGGGCCGACAGCGCGCGCGCCAGACTCACGCCTTCGCGCACGCTGCCGGTGGCCTGCTCGACCAGTTCGCGCATCGCCACGTTGGACAGGGTTTCGCGGCTGGTGTCGAGCGCGCGCAGGATGGGCACGCCGGAACCGGTGGTGATCGCCAGCGTGCTGGCGAAGCGCGCCGTATTGAGGCTGCGCTCGAACTTGCCGTAGATGGGCGCCGTCAGCAGCCAGGTGTGCCAGCGCCGCTTGAGGTCGGGATTGCGCAGCGCGCGCCGCCACAGCCAGAACGCGCCGCCGATCAGGATCGCGCAATAGATGCCGTAGGCGCGCACGAAGTCGGAGACGGCCAGCATGACCACGGTGAGGAAGGGCAGCTTCTGCTTGGTGTTGGCGAACACCGAGACGATCTGCGGCACGACATAGGTGAGCAGGAAGATCACGATCGCGAACGCGACCACGGTCACGATCGCCGGATAAGTGAAAGCCAGCCGCACCTTCTGCACCAGGGCGTTGCGGCGCTCGATGTAGTCGGCCAGGCGCGACAGCACGCGCGATAATTGACCGATCTGCTCGCCCGATGCGACCAGCGCCCGGTAGATCTCGGCGAAATCGCGCGGGTGGTGCGACAGCGCGGTGGAGAATGGCGAGCCGCCGATGACTTCGGAGCGGATCGAGGCGATCAGGTCGCGCATATAGGCGCGCTCGGCCTGCTCAAGCAGCGCGGTGAAGGCTTGCTCGAGCGGCAGGCCGGCTTCCAGCAGGCTGGCCAGCTGGCGCGTAAACAGGGCCAGCTCGTTCTGCGACAGGCGCTCGCCGATGCCGCGCGCGCGGGTGACGCCCGAGGCGTCGACCTGGGCGGCGATCGCCTCGACGCTCAAGGGCGTCAGGCCTTGCGTGCGCAGGTCGGCGCGCGCCGCGCGCGGGCTGTCGGCGTTGACCACGCCCTTGCGGGTGGCGCCGCCGGCGTCGACGGCTTCGTAGCGAAATGCCGGCATCAGTCAGTTCCCATCCTGGTCCTCGCCTGTCAGTCCTTGGTCACGCGCACCAGTTCGGCGCGCGTGGTGGTGCCGTCCGCCAGCCAGCGTTCGCCGTCCTCGCGCATGGTCTTCATGCCGGTCGCCAGCGCCGCATCGCGGATCTCGGCTTCGGAGGCGCGGTTGTGGATCTGGGAGCGGATCTGCTCGGTGGTCTCGAGCAGCTCGTAGACGCCGACCCGGCCGTGGTAGCCCGTGTGGCCGCAGCGTTCGCAGCCGACCGCATGCCAGGTGGAACCGTCGAAGGTCTTGCATTGCGAGCAGAGCTTGCGCACCAGGCGCTGGGCCATCACGCCCAGCAGCGACGAAGACAGCAGGAACGGTTCGATGCCCATGTCCAGCAAACGCGTCACCGCCGAGGCGGCATCGTTGGTGTGCAGGGTGGCCAGCACCAGGTGGCCCGTGAGCGAGGCCTGCACCGCGATCTGCGCCGTCTCCAGGTCGCGGATCTCGCCGATCATGATCACGTCGGGGTCCTGGCGCAGGATGGCGCGCAGCGCTTTCGCGAACGTCATGTCGATGCGGGCATTCACCTGCGTCTGGCCGACGCCGTTCAGGTCGTACTCGATCGGGTCTTCCACCGTCATGATATTGGTGGTCGACGCGTTCAGGCGCGACAGCGCCGCGTACAGGGTCGTGGTCTTGCCGGAACCGGTCGGGCCTGTCACCAGCACGATGCCGTGCGGCTGGTTGATCAGGCGGTCGAACTGCGGCAGCATGTCTTCGGCCATGCCCAGGTGCGACAGGTCGAGGCGTCCTGCCTCTTTGTCGAGCAGACGCAGCACGGCGCGCTCGCCGTGGCCGGTCGGCAGGGTCGAGACGCGCACGTCGACCGGCTTGCCGCCCACGCGCAGGGTGATCCGGCCATCCTGCGGCAGGCGTTTCTCGGCGATGTCGAGCTGCGACATGATCTTGATACGCGAGATCAGCGAGGCGTGGATCGCCTTTTTCGGGCGCACGATGTCGCGCAGCGCGCCGTCGATGCGAAAACGCACCACCGAGGTCTGCTCGAACGGCTCGATATGGATGTCGGACGCGCCTTCGCGCAGCGATTGCGTCAGCAGCGCATTGATCATGCGGATCACCGGCGCATCGTCGGACGATTCCAGCAGGTCTTCGATGGCGGGCACGTCTTGCAGCAGCTTGGTCAGGTCGAGGTCGGCGTCGAATTCGTCGACCACCTGCGACGCGTCGCCGCCGCCGCCGGCATAGGCGCCGGCGATGGCCGTGTCGAGCTCGTCGCGATCGAGGCGGCGCAGCTGGATGCGGCCGAAACGGCGCGACACCTCGGCGATCGCGGCGGGCGGGGTGGCGCTGGAGACCAGCACTTCGACGCTCTGGCCTGGTTCGCCATTGCCGCGCGCCAGCACGCCGTGGTCGCGGGCAAAGGCATAGGGCAAGAGATTGTTCATGATTTACTCCCCGTTCGGTTGCTGCACCGGACGGGTTGGCGCGCTTGGCACTGCCGCGCCGGGCATGACCGCGCCCGATCCTGGTTCAGACACGCCTGCTCCCGGCAAGGTTCCCTGATGGCGCGATGCCGCGCCATCGTTGGATGCGCCCGGCGCCGCGTTCGGCGCCGGCTGGCGCTGGACCGGCACGGTCGCCATGCCGCCACCGGCCGGCGGCTGGCCCTCGACCAGCGGCGGCAGTTGCGGCGCGCCGAGGTCGCGCAGCAGCGGCGTCGATTCGAGCTGGGCCGCGGCGCCGGCCGCGCGCATGTAGTCGTAGCGGTCCATCGCGATCGAATTCGAGGCTTCCTTGCTGCGCACCACGACCGGCCGCAGGAACACCATCAGGTTGGTCTTCACGCGGCTGCGGGTGCGGTACTTGAACAGGTTGCCGATCACCGGGATGTCGCCCAGGCCGCGCACTTTCTCTTCGCCATCGCCCTCGCTGTCCTCGATCAGGCCGCCGAGCACGATGATCTGGCCGTCGTCGGCCAGCACATTGCTCTCGATCGCGCGCACGTTCGTGGTCAGGCCCGACTCGGCATTGCGGGTCGAGGCGTCCACGCTCGAGTTCTCGTGGTAGATCGCCATCTTGATGGTACCGCCTTCCGAGATCTGCGGCCGCACGCGCAGCAGCAGGCCCACGTCTTGCCGGTCGACGGTCTGGAACGGGTTGCCGCCGCCGGTGGTGCTGTTGGTCGCGAACGAACCGGTGATGATCGGCACGTTCTGGCCGACCTTGATGGTCGCCAGCTCGTTGTCGAGCGTGATCATGTTCGGCGTCGACAGGATGTTGGCGTTGCCGTCGGTCTCCAGCGCGCGCGCCACCGCGCCCAGGCCGAGTTCGCCGCCCACCTGGCGGAACAGCCCGAAAGTCAGGCCGCTCGGGAGCGTCGGTATCGTGGTGCCATTGGTGCCCGTACTGCCGGCCTGGCTCGCCGCCAGCGCCAGGTTGACGATGCTGTTGCCCGAGCCGCCGCCGGTGAAGTTCTGCAGGCCGCCGAAACGGTATTTGCTGTCGGAGTCGCCGGTGGCGCCGACCCACTGCACGCCGAATTCGGAGGCTTTGTTGGACGTGACTTCGACCACCAGCGCCTCGATATAGACCTGGGCCCGGCGCACGTCGAGCTGGTCGATCACGGAACGCAGGTTGCGGTACACCGCATCCGGCGCGGTGATGATCAGGCTGTTGGTCGAGGCGTCGGCCTGGATGAAGCCCGAGCCCTGGCCGCCGCCGCTCTGGGTTCCTTGCTGGCCCTGCTGGGCGAAGGTGTTGCTGGCGCCGCCGATGCCGGTGCCGCCCTGCATGCCCTGCTGGCTGCCGAGGCCGCCCTGCCCGCCCTGGCCCGCCTGGCTGCCGGTGCCGGAGGTGATCGAGCTGCCTTGCGTGCCTTGCTGCTGCTGCGGCATCGCCGATGCGTCCTGCGACACCACGGCGCGCAGGGTCTGGGCCACGCGGGTGGCTTCCGCATTCTTGAGGTAGACCACGTGGATATTGCCCTTGCTCGAGCTCTCTTGATCGAGGCGGGCGATCAGGCTCTTGGCCAGGTTGGCGCGCGCCTGCGACGGCGCGCGGATCACGACCGAGTTGGTGCGCGGGTCGGCCAGCACCGTGACCCGGCCCGAATCGCCGCCGGCGGCCGGTTCCATCAGGCGCGTGACGAGCTGGGCGATGTCGCTGGCGATAGCGTTGCGGATCGGGATGACGTCGAGGTCGGCCGCCACCGGCGCGTCGAGCGCGGCGATGATGCGCGCCAGGCGGCGCAGGTTGTCGGCATAGTCGGTGATGACCAGCGTGTTGTTGCCCGGGTTCGCCATGATCGAGTTATTGGGCGAAATCAGCGGACGCAGCACGGCGGTGAGATTGGCGGCCGACTCGTAGGACAGATAAAACACCTGGGTCGCGATCTGGTCGCCGGTGGCCTTGCTGGAGCGCACGCCGCCGACCTGGGTCGGCGAGGACTGCAGCTTGGCCTCGGCCTCGGGCACCACCTTGGCATAGCCGTCGCCGCTGGTGACCACCGCGAAGCCCTGCAGGCGCAGGGTCGAGGTGAGCAGGCCGAAGGCTTCGGTCTTGCTCAGCGATTTCTCGGACACCAGGGTGAGCGTGCCCTTGACCCGCGGATCGATGATGAAGGTCATGCCGGTGTAGTGGCCGATCGCCTTGATCACCGACTCGATGTCGGCATTGACGAAGCTCAAGGCGGCGGCGTTCGCGCTTTCTTGCGCCAGCGCGGGCAGCGGCAGCGCGACCAGGGTGGCGGCGCAGCACAGCATGGCGCCGGCGGCGAGGCGCTGGACACGCAACTGCAGGGCCGGCAGCTGCAGGGCCGAAAATTCGAGGGGCGCGGAGGTGGAGCGGTCTGTTTTCTTCATTATCTGAACTCGAGTGCGATTACGTTTTTGCCGTTCACCATCCGGCGCTGGCCCAGCAGGTTCAACATGGTCCCGAGCTGGTCCTCATAGCCGTCGGCGGCGCTGGCCTGGCCCGAAAAGCGCAGGCGTCCATTTTGCAGTACACCCGCGCCCGACAGCAGCAAAGCGCCGCGCACGGTGCGCAGGGTCAAATCGGCCTGCGGTCCACGCCAGTCCATGATCATTTCATAACTGCCAAGCGGCTTGATGGGCGACATGCGCGAACCCATATCGCTCATCGACAGGACGGTGCGCCCCTGCACCGTCACGGTATTCTGCTGGCGCAGCAGGTCGAGCGCGTTCCAGGACAGCCGGATGCGGCCACTCGGCGCCAGCGTATTGAGCGGCGCGCCCAGGCCCGACAGCCCCTCGGCCGGCAGCAGCAGCTCGCCGGCATTGACCTGCCACTGCGACCAGCTGCCCTCGACCCGCACCGGGTTGGCCAGCGCCTGGGAATTCTCCAGGGTCATGCTCACCTGGCCCAGCACCACCAGCGGCGACAAGGTCCAGGAGAAACGGCCCGGCAGCAAGGGCGTGACCGCACCGCCCGGCCCCGGCGCCCCGCCGATAAAGGCTGAGCCGCGCCAAAGCGTACCCTGCGCATCCCCCAGCGTCAATCGACCGCCGGTCTGGCGCTCGACCATCGGGCCGAGCCAGGCCGCCGGCAGGAAAGCCAGCACCGTCGCCACTACCGCCAGGATGACCAGCAGGCCCCACGTCAGCGCCCGCCTCATGAAGCCGGATCGCTGCGCTGGCGCAGCGTGAGCGTGGCGTCGACCTGGCCAAGCGCGGTCTGGGCGGAAAATTGCGCGTCTTGCACCATCAGGCGGCTCTCGCGCCGCTGGGCGTCGAGCCAGGCCATCAGGTTGGCGAAGGAAACATTGGTGAGCTGAACCTTGGTGTACTCGCCGCTCACCGACAGCGAGGCCGGCTTGAGGCCGCGCCCCGCCATGCTGGCGGTGAGCGACTCGTTCGTGACCGGGGTGACGGCGGGCGCCGGCGCGCTGGCGGCGGCCCGGGCTTCGTCGGCCAGGGTCTCGAGCTGGGCCGCCTGCTGGCGCAGCTCGGGCAGGGACCGGCGCAGTTGTTCGCGGCCGTCGAGCGCGGGCTCGAGCAGGACGAGATAGAACAACGCCAGCGCGGCGACCAGGCCGCCGACGATCAGGAATTTGCGTTCCTGCTCGGTGCGCGCGATCCAGTAGGCGGTTGCGCGTTCGCGCAGCCCGCTGATTTTGCCGGCGACATTCATTGCGTGACTCCAGGTTGCGAGGCGCCAGTGCTGCGGATCAACCAGGTGTTGGCGTCGGGCGCTTCCAGGCTGAGATGGCGTGCCGCCAGGGCCGGGCGCAGCTGGTCGGCGGCGCCGGGATTGGCGGACTCGGGTTTGACGCGCACCGTGAGGGCGCGTTCGCGAAACTCCATTGATGCAATCGCAGGCGGCGCGCCGAGGGCGCCGATGGCTTCGCCGAAGGCAGCCGCCATCCAGGTGAATTCATCGCCGCCCACCTCGCCGCTGCCGGCCCTGGCGCGCGCGATGTTCTGCTGCATCTGCGCCACCGGATCGATCGCCGGCTGGCCCGGATACACCGAGCGGAACGTCTGGCTCATCTGCTGGCGCACGGCGTCGGCCTCGCGCTTCAGTCCCAGCCACTCGACGTTGAGGCCAATGACGTTGACCGCCAGCGCCGCCAGGGCGAGGCGGATCGGCCAGCGCCAGCGGCGCCAGTCGCGCCGGGCCACGCCGGCCGTGCCCAGGCCGGGCACCAGGTCGAGCGCGGGGCCGACCGCGCCACCATTGTTGCTGCCGCGGGCGCCGGCGATCCAGTGCGCCCAGTTGTCGCTCTCGAGGGTGACGCCGGGACCGGCCTCGGCCAGCAGTGCCTGGTATTCGCCCATCTGCTCGTGCTCGACGTACAGCACCAGCGGCGCATCGCCGGCCAGCGCGCGCGCCGTCTGCAAGGCCACCACCGGGGTGCCGTCGAGCGCCAGGCCGAGGCCTTCGTACTGGCTCTGGCGCAGGATCAATTCTCCCTTGCCGAAGGCGGCGCTCACGCTGCCTGGATGCAGGGGCAGGCACAATTGTTCGGGCACGGCCACCACCGCCCGCGCGCCCATCTCCAGCAGTTTACGCACCAGCGGCTCGAGCCAGGCCTGCTGCACCACGGCCACCGGACGGCGGCCGTCGGCCATGGCCGGGCCGGCCACCAGCACGCAATCGAGAGGGTCGCCCAGGATGTATTCTTCGACCAGGGCCGGCAGCGCCGCGCGCAAGCGTGCGCCGGCCAGCGGCGGCGCCTGCACCGCCAGCAGGGTGACGTCGCTGGCGGCCAGGATCAGCACCACGCGCCGGCTGGCCGCGACCACGTCGCCCAGGTTGCGCAGCGCGCCTTCGCCCTGCTGTCCGATGGCGCCGTTATCGCCGACCATCGCGAACCTGCACAAGGCGCCCTCGCCTTCGCTCCTGGCCGGATGCCGGATATAAAGAGTAGTCAAACTGTCTCGCTTTCTTCTAGTTCTGGCGGGTCCAGATCACGTTTACACCACCACCGGCGGCGCCAAGATTGGTCAGGCTGCCTTTCTGCACGAGCGACTCCGCGTCCAGCGCCGCGCGATCCAGCCGGATGCGGCTCTGCACCAGGAAATAATTGCTGGTGATACTGATTTTCGGTTCTCCCTGCGTCTCGCCCCTGCACTGCAATTCGGTATTGAACTGCTGCACGTCATTCCACGGCACCCGCTTGCGCTGCTCGACCAGGGCATTGGCCTGGGAGATCGAGCAACCAGGCAAGACCGCCGCCAGTACCTCGGCCGGCGCCGTGTTCACGTTCACCGTCGTCCCTTGCGCCGGCAGCACGATCACGAACGGGCGCAAGGCCTCGACCGTCTCGGGCTTGACGCCCGGCACCGCCAGCAAGTCGTCCACCCGCAGGATCGGCATCGGATTGCCCTTGCGTGGCGTCTGCGTGGTCTTGTCCGCATCGTCCTGATCCAGCGCCAGCGCCTGGCCGGCGGCGACGAAATCGGCGATCGGCCGCGCCAGCCGCGGCTCTTGCCGCACATTGGTCAGCAGGCGGCCAAGCACCTCGGTCTCCACCGGGTCGCGCTTGCCGCCCGCAGCCAGGTTGTTCAGATTGTATCGCGCCGTAGCGTCGTATACCTGACCCGACAGGGATGCATTGAAATTTTCTCCCTGCACCCGCTCACGTTCGATGTATTGGTCGAGCCGGGTCTCGGCCAGGGGCGTGGCCCATATCTGCTCGAGCGAGATGCGCCCGCCGAAGGGCTGGCGCAGGATCACGCTGGCCCAGTCGAGGGCGCCGCGCTGGATCCACTTGGTCTGCAGCTGCAGGCGCTGGTTTTCCATCGAGCGCACCTGCACCTGCTGCTGCCAGAACAGGCTGGCGACGATCGAGATCGCCAGCGTGGTCAGCAGCAGGGCCGTGACCACGGCGACGCCGCGCTGGCGGCGTGGATGGTGCAAGCGCCGCATCAGGTGCCTCCCAGCAGGAAGGACTTGACCATCGGCTGGCCCAGGCCCTGCACGGTGAGCGCCACCTGCACGCCGGTCGGCTCGCGCGAGCGGGCCGGGCCCAGGGACGGATCGATAGGCGGGGGTTGACCCTCGCCATTGCCGCCGACCGCGGTCGGCTCATTACGCCAGGCATTGTTTTGCCAGCCCTGCACCTGCATGCCGGTCACGCCGACCTGCAGCGCAACCGACGGCGAATTCTCGGCCGGCGCATCGGATGCGATCGCCTGCCACAGCTGGGCGATGTGGTCGAGGTCGCGCGTGCCGGGCGACTCGCGCCGCATCAGCTGGCCATTGACCACGCGGTAGCTGACCACCTGCAGGCGCGACGGCTCGTGTTCGACCAGGACCTTGCGCACCAGGGTCAGGCGGTCGGCGTCCCACAGCAAGGCCGGGCGGCCGCGCATGATGTCGTTGCCGGCCGCGTTCTCGCAATCGTTCTGCATCTGGGCGAAGGCCAGCTGCATGCCGCGCGTGACTTCCATTTCTTGCGTGAGCGCCACGCGCGCGCGCACGATGCCGTCCAGCCCGCGCCAGCCGAGCACGGCCACCATGGCGAGGATGCCGATCGCCACCAGGAGTTCGACCAGCGTGAAGCCTGCATGCCGCGAGCTGGCGTTCATATCGGGGAAGGCCTCAGGACCAATTGGATGAGTTTGACAATGCGGCGCCCCGGGTTGTCGGCGTCGAACACCGAGACTTCGATCCTGCGCAACAGCGGGTTGGGACTGACCAGCACTTCTTCTTCGCATATCAGGTTCAGGTCGCCTTGCGGGCAGGGAAAGCTGCGCTTGCCGATCTCGGGAAATTCGCGGCCCAGGCGGATCTGCACCAGCCGGTTCTCGGCCGACCAGGTCGCCATCATCGAGGCGCGCAGGCCGGCGCTGTTGGACGTCAGGCTGCCCACCGCGCGCAGGCCGGCGGCCAGCGCGGTGCCGACGATGACCAGCGCCACCAGCACTTCGAGCAGGGTGAAGCCAAGGCCTCTGCGAGACGGCATCATGATCCTCGACATCATTCGACGGTAAAGTGGCCGACGCCGTCGGCGCGGATCGCGACCGCATTGGCGCCCGAGGCCAGGGTCAGCACGAAGGGACGGTCGACCGGCTCGCGCCCGAAGGTGATGCGCAGCATGTCCGGGCCGCCGGTGCCTGATGGTTCGAGCACGAGCCGCAGCGGCGGATTCTTGAAGCTGCGCTCGCGCAGCAGGTCGTCGCGCGTGACCGGCTCCCAGCCGGTGTCGCCGCGCACCATGAAGCGGTAGCGCTCGCCGTTGGCCTCGAACGCGACCAGGCGGTTACGCACGATGGCTTCGTCGCGCGCCAGCTGCAGCAGCAGCGCGATGCGCTTGGCCTCGTTCTCGAGGTCCTGGCGCGGGCTCGGGAGGGCGTTCAGCGTAGCCAGTCCCAGCGTGATGCCGATGATGACCATCACGACCAGCAGCTCCACCAGGGTGAAGCCGGAGGATGCGCCCCGCGCGCGCCAGGCCGGCATGGGAAGGATGTCTTAGTGCCAGGAACCGACGTCGGCGTCCTCGCCGGTGCCGCCCGGTTGGCCGTCGGCGCCGTAGGAGAACACGTCGATCTCGCCTTTCACACCCGGCGACAGGTACTGGTAGGGATTGCCCCACGGATCCTTCGGCAGCTTCTCGATGTAGCCGCCTTCTTTCCAGCCGTTGGCGGCCGGGCCGGAGGTCGGCTTGGCGATCAGGGCATTCAGGCCCTGCTCGGTGGTCGGATAGCGCTGGTTGTCGAGCTTGTACAGCTTGAGGGCCTGCATCATGGTGGCGATGTCGACCTTGGCGGCAGTGACGCGCGACTCGCCCGTGCGGCCCAGCAATTTAGGCACGACCAGTGCGCCGAGGATGCCGATGATGACCACGACGACCATGATCTCGACCAGGGTAAAGCCGCGGGCGCGACGTTGTGTACGTTGGAAATTCATATGCAGTGTGATTAGGCTGGTGAATCGGTGGAGCCGGGACAGTATAGGGCCGAAATATGACAAGATAATACTGCGGATGAATCTGCGTACAAAATTGTGCGAATGATTACATCGCTACCGGCGGCGGGTGTGCAATTGTAAGCTACCTACGCTCGTCATGACACCTTGGATCCGTACCCTTAAGCCGCCCCTCATCAAACCTCGTTCGGTCCGCTACCGCGCGTGGCGCATACCGGACAAGCGGCATTGCGCGCCACCTTGACGCCAGTCCACTCCATGAATTTCCCGTCCAGCATGAGCAGGCGACCGACCAGGGGCTCGCCGATGCCCGCGATCAGCTTCATCGCTTCGGCGGCCTGGACCGCGCCGACGATGCCGACCAGCGGGGCGAACACCCCCATGGTGCTGCAGGCAACGTCCTCAAAGCCGCTGTCTTCAGGGAACAGGCAGGCATAGCACGGGGCGTCGGGCTGGCGCGGGTCGAATACGGACAGCTGGCCATCGAAGCGGATCGCCGCGCCCGACACCAGCGGCACGCCGGCCGCGACGCAGGCGCGGTTGACGGCGTGGCGGGTAGCGAAGTTGTCGCTGCAGTCGAGCACGACGGTGGCCGTGCGCGCCAGCGCCAGCAGGCGCTCGGGGCCGGCCCGTTCGTTCAGGGCGACCACATCGATCTCGGGATTGATCGCCAACAGGGCCGCGCGCCCGGAATCGACCTTGGGCTGGCCGATGCGTTCGGTCGTGTGCATGACCTGGCGCTGCAGATTGGTGAGGTCGACCGTGTCGTCGTCGACCAGGGTGATGCGGCCGATGCCGCCAGAGGCCAGGTAGAGGGCGGCCGGCGAGCCGAGGCCGCCGGCGCCGATCACCAGGGCATGGGCCTCGAGCAGGCGCTGCTGGCCTTCGATGCCGATGTCGTCGAGCAGGATGTGGCGCGAGTAGCGCAGGAGCTGGTTGTCGTTCAAAGGGTCACCCCGACATCATTTCTTCGGCGGCGCTTTCAATTCAGGCAATTTATGCTCCGCCCCCGGCAGCGGCGCCGGCGCGGGTTTGTCTTCGTCGGGCACGCCCTTGGCCAGCTGCACCGGCAAGCCCTTGAAGTGCTTGATCGCCTGCGCCAACTGAAAATCGTCCTGGCCGCCGAACTCGATCGGCTTGCGGTCCTTCAGCAGGGCCAGTGCGCGCTGCTGCTGCGCGAGACTCGGGTTCTGGTCCTTGGGCGCGGCTTCCTTCTCGCCTTCGGCCGCCAGGTGGCGCTGCAGGTCCGCTTCGCGCACGCGCAGCGCATTCAGCAGGTCGCCCTCGGCGCTCTCGTCCACGCGCAGATCGGGCTCGATGCCGGTGGCCTGGATCGGCCGCCCCTTCGGCGTGTAGTAGCGCGCCGTGGTCAGCTTGATCGCGGTGTCTTCCGACAATTGCCGCAAGGTCTGCACCGAGCCCTTGCCGAAGGTGCGGCTGCCCATCACGATCGCGCGCTGGTAATCCTGCAGGGCGCCGGCCACGATTTCGGAAGCCGATGCCGAGCCGCCGTTGACCAGCACCACCATCGGCACGGATTTGAGGCCGGCCGGCAAGCCCGCCAGCGGGTCGCCGCGCTGGGCGTAGAATTCGCGCCGGCCATAGAAGTCCTGGTTCGAATCCGCGATCTGGCCCTTGGTACTGACGATCACCTGGTCCGGCTGCGGCAGGAAGGCCGCCGAGACGCCGATCGCGCCCGGCAGCAGGCCGCCCGGGTCGTTGCGCAGGTCGAGCACCAGACCCTTGATGTCGGGTTGTTCGGCGTACAGTTCCTTGGTTTTCTTGGCCAGCTCGTCCAGGGTGTTTTCCTGGAACTGGCTGATGCGCAGCCAGGCATAGCCGGGCTCGACCATCTTGGCCTTGACGCTGACGACCTTGATTTCCTGGCGCGCGATCGGCACCACCCAGGGCTTGTCTTCGCCGGGACGGGCGATGGTGAGCGTGACCTTGCTGCCGACCTTGCCGCGCATGCGCTTGATCGCCTCGTCGGACGACATATTGCGCACGGGGACATTGTCGATGCGGGTGATCAGGTCGCCCGGCTTGATGCCGGCCTTGAAGGCGGGCGTATCCTCGATCGGCGACACCACCTTGATATAGCCATCCTCGTTCGAGATCTCGACGCCGACGCCCACGAACTTGCCCTGCACCGCTTCGCGCATGTCGCGGAAGGCCTTCGGGTCGAGGTAGACCGAGTGCGGGTCGAGCGAGGCGACCATGCCGCCGATCGCTTCCGACAGCAGCTTCTTGTCTTCCACCGGCTCGACGTAGTCGGTCTTGATCAGGCCATACACGTCGGCCAGCTGGCGCAGCTCGTCGAGCGGCAAGGGCGCGCCGGCCTTTTGCGCATGGGCAGACAGCTGGAACGATGCCGCCACGCCAACCAGGACGCCCACGCCGACCAGCCCGAAATGCTTTGCTTTCATGCCCATGTTGTACCTTGTTTAGAACCTGACCCAGCCTGCGGGATCGATCGCCTTGCCGCGATGCCTGAGCTCAAAGTATAGCCCCGATTCCTCGTTGCCACCGGTATTGCCGGCACTGGCCACCGCCTCGCCGGCGCGCACGCTGTCGCCGGGACGTTTGAGCAGCGACTGGTTATTGCCATAGATCGACAGGTAGCCGTCGCCGTGGTCGATGATGATCAGGTTGCCGAAGCCGCGCATCCAGTCCGCGTGCACCACCCGGCCCGGCGCCACGGCGCGCACCTCGGATCCTTCGGCGGCCTTGATGAAATTGCCCTTCCAGGTCGGACCGTCGCCGCGGCGTCCGCCGAAACGGGCCGCGACCGTGCCGTTGACCGGGCTGGCCATGCGGCCCTTGAGCGCGGTGAACGAGCCGCTGGCTGCGGCCGGCCCCAGGATCGGCGGCGGCGGCTCGCTCGCCCGGGTGTCTTCCTGGTCCGGCTCCTGGGCCAGGATCGGCGCTTCCTTGATCGGCTCGGGCATCGGTTGCGGCTTGGCGCCCGGCTTGGCGTTCGCGCGCGCGATGCGCTCGCGTTCGCGGTCGCGCTCGGCCTTTTCGGCCGCCGCTTTCGCACGCGCGGCCGCCAGCGCCTTCGCCTTGGCCTCGGCTGCTGCCTTGGCTTTGGCGCGCGCGGCGGCCAGGGCGGCCTGGCGCTTGCGTTCGGCTTCTTCCTGCTCGCGGATCAGGCGTTCGAGGCGGGTGACCAGGCCCGACATGCGTTCTTCGTCCTGCTCCAGGCGGTCGGCCTGCTTGCGCTGGTCGGCCAGGCGGGTCGACAAGGTGTTGAGCAGCGCGGCGCGCTTGGCTTTTTCCTTTTCCAGCAGCGCCTTCTGGTCGAGCTGCTCTTGCGCGATTTCTTCCAGCTCTTGCTGGGCGTTCTCGACCTTGTCGCGATTGGCCTCGACTTGCGCCAGGTTGCCGCGCAGCGAGCCGAGCAGGCGCGCCTGGGCCTGGGAGACATAGGCCATCAACTGCAGGTCGCGACTGATGCGGTTCGGGTTGTCGCCCGACAGCAGCAGCTTGATCCGGTCTTCGTTGCCAGCCACATAGTGTTCGCGCAACAGCTTGGCCAGCTGCTTTTGCTGGGCAGCGATGGTCTGGTTCAGCTGTTCCTGCTGCGCGGCCAGTTCTTGCAGGCGCGTGTTGGTGGCGCCCTGCTCTTCCTGCAGGTCGCGCAGCGCCCGGTTGGCGTCGGAAATGGCGGCCTCGGACTCGGCCAGCGTGTCGGCCGCGTCTTCCTTGGCGCTTTCGGTCTGGCTGATGTCGCGCTTGATCGCCTGCAGCTTTTGCTGGATGCCGGCGCGCTGCTTCTCGGCCGCCGCCTTCTGGCGGCTGCGCTCGGTCTGGCGCTGGGCCCAGGCATCGGTAGAAAACGCGCCGGACAGCGCGACCGCCAGCAACGTACTCAAGAGTACGCTGCCGGCTCCCTTCGTGAATGGCAAATGCAAGACTTACTTTGCCTTCCCTTGGTTGGCCACGGCCGCCATGGCGGCAGCGATCGCTTCCTGGTCGCCCAGGTAGTAGTGCTTGATCGGCTTCAGGTCGGCGTCCAGCTCATACACCAGCGGCTGGCCGTTGGGGATGTTCAGGCCGACGATGTCGGCGTCGCTGATATTGTCCAGCATCTTGATGATGGCGCGCAGGCTGTTGCCGTGGGCCGAGATCAGGATCTTCTTGCCGGCGCGGATCGCGGGGGCGATTTCGTCGTTCCAGGCCGGCATCACGCGCGCTACGGTGTCCTTCAGGCATTCGGTCAGCGGGATCTGCTCGTCGGTGAGCGTCGCATAGCGCGGGTCGCCGAACGAGGTGCGTTCGTCGTCCTTCTCCAGCGCCGGCGGCGGGGTGTCGTAGCTGCGGCGCCAGACCAGCACCTGCTCGTCGCCGAACTTGGCGGCGGTCTCGGCCTTATCGAGGCCCTGCAGGGCGCCGTAGTGGCGTTCGTTGAGGCGCCAGTCGTTCTTGACCGGCAGGTACATCATGTCCATCTCGTCCATTGCCAGCCACAGGGTGCGGATGGCGCGCTTGAGCACCGAGGTATAGGCCACGTCGAAGGTGAAGCCGGCTTCCTTGAGCACGCGGCCGGCGGTTTTCGCCTCGGCCACGCCTTTTTCGGTCAGGTCGACGTCGGTCCAGCCGGTGAAGCGGTTTTCCAGGTTCCAGGTGGATTCGCCATGGCGCATGAATACGATCTTGTACATGTAGCAGTCTCTTCTCGAAAAATTCTGGTTGAAGTCCGGTCCGGCATCTATTTTATAATGCCCCGATTCAGTTCAACCAATCGGAACCCTTGTGAATTTCTTACTCGATAATATCTTCGTTGTTGCGATCGCCGTGATTTCGGGTGTCGCCCTGCTGTGGCCGGCATTGGCGCCGCGCGGAAAACGCGCGACGCCGCTGCAGGTGACGCAGATGATCAACCGCGGCAAGACCACCGTGGTCGACGTACGCAGCGCGGAAGAATTCGCGGCAGGCCACCTGCGCGACGCGAAACACATCCCGCTGGCAGACTTGGGCAATCGCATCGGCGAACTGGACAAGTCGAAGAACCGTACCGTCGTGGTGGTGTGCCAGACCGGCGCCCGTGGCGACAAGGCCGCACGCCAATTGCAGGCGGCCGGCTTCGAAGACGTCCACAGCCTGGAAGGCGGCCTGACGGCCTGGACGGCTGCAGGACTGCCGGTCACCAAGTAAACCCGCCGGCCCGGTGTTCGGGCCCGGCAGAAACGAAAGGATTCAGCATGACAGCCCACGTCGTTCTCTACCACACCGCAGCCTGCCCTTATTGCGTGCGCGCCGAGCGCCTGCTCGAAGCCAAGGGCGTGCACGACATCGAACGTATCCGCGTCGACCTCGACCCGGAACAGCGCCAGATCATGATGCAGCGCACCGGTCGCCGCACCGTGCCGCAGATCTACGTTGGCGACACCCACGTCGGCGGTTTCGACGATTTGTATGCGCTGGACCAGGCCGGACGCCTGGACCCGATGCTCAAGGGCGAGTAAGCTAATTGGGCTGAACGCGGCGGCGGGCGGCAAAGCCGCTATTGCTTCCAAGTTGGTTTTGCTACAATTGTCGTCGCGTTTGACCCAAGCACCCGGGATGGCCAGCCGTTCCTCACTATTATTAGAAAGCGTTCCATGTCTGACGAAACTCTGCAACCAGTATTCCAAATCCAACGCGTCTACCTGAAAGACATGTCGCTGGAGCAACCGAATTCGCCATCGATCTTCCTGGAACAGGAAGCGCCGGCAATCGAAGTGTCGCTCGACGTCGGCGCCGAAAGCATCGCCGAAGGCATCTACGAGTCGACCGTGACGATCACCGTCACCGCCAAGGTCAAGGACAAGGTCGCGTTCCTGGTGGAAGGCAAGCAGGCTGGCATCTTCGAAGCCCGCAACATCCCTGCCGAGCAGATGGATCCGCTGCTGGGCATCGGCTGCCCGAACATCATCTACCCATACCTGCGCGCGAATATCGCCGACGTGATCAGCCGTGCCGGCTTCCCGCCAGTGCACCTGGCCGAGATCAACTTCGAAGCGTTCTACCAGCAGCGCGCCGCGGCCATGGCCGAAGCAGCTGCCGCCGCACCGGCAAACTAAGCATCACCATCACGGACGCGGCCCAGGTCGCGTCCGTGCCAGCCCTCCGGCGTCGCGGTTCCACCTACAACCCCAGGCCCGCCATGCTCCCTTCCCGACTTCTTGCAGCTGCTCCACTGTTGGCAATGACAGTGCTGGCCGCGCCAAGCGCTCACGCCTTCGATTTCAGGACGGTCGGCACCGCCCCGGCGATCCTGTACGGGACGCCATCGGCCAAGGGAAACAAACTCTATCTGGCGCCGCCCGGCATGCCGCTGCAGGTCATGATCGCCTATGGCGACTGGGTCAAGGTGCGCGACATGAACGGCGACGTGGCTTGGACGCCGGCAAAATCGCTGGCTGTGCAACGCAATGTGCTGGTACGCACGCCCGGCGGCCGGGTCCATTCCGGCCCCGATGAAACCTCGGCGGTCCTGATGACTGCCGACAAGGGCGTTTTACTTGAACTGGTCGATCCCCATGCCCTCGTCTGGGCGCGCGTGCGCCATCGCGACGGCATCATCGGCTATATCAAGGTCTCGGACATCTGGGGCCTGTAAATCCACTCCAGGAGTTCCATGCAACAGAACAAACCCAATACCAAGATCACCGTCCTCGGCGCCGGCGCCTGGGGCACCGCCGTCGCCATCGCCCTGGCCGCGCGCCACGACGTGCTGCTGTGGGGCCGCAATCCCCAGCAGATGGCGGATACCGATGCCGCGCGCGACAACCTGGCCTACCTGCCGGGCCATCCGCTGCCGCCCGCCTTGCGCGTGAGCGCCGACTTCGAGGCGGCGATCGCCCATGTGGCCTCCGGCCGCGAAGAAGACGCGCCGCTGCTGATCCTGGCCTGCCCGGTGGCCGGCCTGCGCCCGCTGCTGGAGCAATTGCGCGGCCGCGCCATCCCGAACGTCGTCTGGCTGTGCAAGGGCTTCGAAGCTGGCACCGGCCTGTTGCCGCACCAGGTGGTGGCGCAGGTGCTGGGCGACAGCGTGCCGGGTGCGGCGCTGTCCGGCCCTTCCTTCGCCCAGGAAGTGGCGCGCGGCCTGCCGTGCGCGCTGACCGTGGCATCTTCGAATGCCGAACTGCGCGAGCGGGTGGTGGCGGCGGCCCATGGCGACAACCTGCGCGTCTACTCGCACGACGATCTGGTCGGCGTGGAAGTGGGCGGCGCGGTCAAGAACGTGATGGCGATCGCCACCGGCGCCGCCGATGGCCTGGGCCTGGGCCTGAATGCCAGAGCCGCGCTGATCACGCGTGGCCTGGCCGAAATCACCCGCCTGGGGCTGGCGCTCGGCGCGCAGCCGGGCACCTTCATGGGCCTCTCGGGGATGGGCGACCTGATCCTGACCTGCACCGGCGACCTGTCGCGCAACCGTCGCGTGGGGCTGGCGCTGGCCGAGGGCAAGGCGCTGGACACGATCGTGGCGGAACTGGGCCATGTGGCCGAAGGCGTGCCGTGCGCGAAGGCCGTGCGCGAACTGGCGCGCCGGATGGAAGTGGACATGCCGATCACCGAGGCGGTGGCCAGCGTGCTGTTCGACGGCGTGGATGCGGCGCAGATGGCGGCGCAGTTGCTGGCGCGGGATCCGCGGGTGGAGTTGGCGTGATGATTTGACCGAGCGGCCGCGGCACGTAGGATCGGCGGCGGAGCCGCCAACCCTACATTACGTTGGGCCGCCCGAACGTTCGGGTCCCATCAGGATGGTCATTAGCGCCACCGCATCCGACACGGCGCGGATCGTATGCGGCACGCCGCCCGCCAGATAAACCATCTCGCTCGGTTGCAGATTGGTGGTCTTGTCGTGCGCATCGACCGCGATCTCGCCTTCCAGGCACACGATGGTCACTTCGCCATCGACCCGGTGCTCGGGGATCGGCCGTTCGACCGGCAGCACCAGCCGGATCAGTTCCATATGCTCGGTCTTGACCAGGGCCACCGAGGTGAAATGGGCGATGTCGTCGTCGCCGCGTTGCAAAGCAATCTTTTCGCCGGATACTGCGTGATGCAAGGCCATGTCGCCCTCCTCTATGCGTTTGTCGCTTCCTCTTGCGGTTCCGGCACGCTGCGCAGCCAGCTGACCAGCGCATAGGCGTCCTGGAATCCTTGCGCCAACCGCGGCACCAGTTGATCCGGTGCGTTCAGGTCCAGTTTCACCTCGGTCCACACAAAGAAGCTTTTCAGTTTCAGGTAATCGACATGCGGGTGGTCGGGATCGAAGCCCTTGGGAGGACGCTGCAACTTGTCCTCTTCCAGCATGTCGTTATAGGTGGCGCGAAGATTCTTATTCTTCAATACTTTGGCGAAACCCGTCGCATCGTTGACCACGTGCTCGCGGATCGCCTTCAGGCGCGGCGCCGGCGGCAGGTACTCGCCCACGCCGAAGCCCAGCGTGCCATCGCGTTCGATATGAAAATAATAGGTCGAGCCGCCGCCCGCGCTCGGGCGGCGCTTGTCGTGCGGGGTGATGCCGGCCGAGAACCGGGTTTTATAGGGCGTCTTGTCCTTCGAGAAGCGGGTGTCGCGGTGGATGCGGAACATCGCCTTCTTGGGATTGCAGGCCGCCACCTGCTTATCGAATCTGGTCAGGGCCTTGATCAGTTCGGTGACCGTTTCCTCGAATTCGGTGCGCAGGATGTCGTAGCGCGGCTTATTCCAGAGGAACCAGGGCCGGTTATTGTTTTCGCTCAGTTCGGTGAGAAATTGCGTCAGGTCGCGCAGATGCATGGTGGTCCGGGGTATCGATAGAAAAGTTCAGGGCGCCTGGCGCGGCCGGCGGCCCACGGTCACGTCGACCGTGGCTTCGCGCCGCTTGCGCAGGATCGTCATTTGCGTCTTGGCGCCAGGTTCGAGCTGGGCGATCAGGTTCAGCATCTCGCTGGTGTCCGCCACCTGCTCGCCGCCAACCGCCACCAGAATATCGCCCGGCAAGATGCCGGCGCGATCGGCCGGCCCGCCGCGCACCACGCCGGCGATGATGGCGCCGCTGCGCTTGGCCAAGCCAAAACTGTCGGCCAGCTCGGGCGTGATGTCCTGCGATTCGATGCCGATCCAGCCGCGCACCACGCTGCCATGCTTGACGATCGAATCGAGCACGGTCTTGGCGGTGGATACGGGAATCGCGAAGCCGATCCCGACCGAGCCGCCGGTCTGCGAATAGATGGCCG
Organism: Massilia oculi; assembly: GCF_017582745.1. GTDB lineage: Bacteria > Pseudomonadota > Gammaproteobacteria > Burkholderiales > Burkholderiaceae_D > Telluria > Telluria oculi_A. Next base: position 7,499 of record NZ_JAFVIM010000039.1, on the reverse strand, counting down.
CATTAATGCCCAGCAAATGGCCATCGGTATCGACCAAGGCGCCGCCCGAGTTGCCGAAATTGATCGCGGCATCGGTCTGGATGAAATTCTCGAAATGGTTGATGTGCAGGTTGTTGCGGCCCAGCGCCGAGATGATGCCCAGGGTGACGGTCTGGCCGACGCCGAACGGGTTACCGATCGCCAGCACCACATCGCCCACGCGCGCGCCCTCGGGGTCGCCCAGCACCATCACCGGCAGGTTGCGCTCGCTCACGCGGATCACGGCCAGGTCGGTCTCGGGATCAGTGCCGACCAGGCGCGCCGTGGCCTTGCGGCCGTCGGCGAGACCGACCTCGATCGCGTCGGCGCCATCGATCACGTGGAAATTGGTCAGGATATAACCGTCGCTGCTGACGATGACGCCGGAGCCGAGGCTGGCCAGCTGCTCGTCGGGCGGCGCGCGGTCGCCGAAGAAACGGCGGAAGAACGGATCTTTCAGCAGGGGATGCGATTGGCGCGAAGCCTTGCTGGTATAGATATTGACCACGGCCGGCATCGCCTTGGCGGCGGCATCGCGGAAGCTGCCGGCCGCCGCCCGCGGCGGCGCCTGCAGCATCGGCACCGGATTGCCCGGCGTGCCGACCGCGACACTATCTGGCCTGTCGAGCCACTCGGGCCGCAGGGCGGCCACCACGAACCAGGCCGCCAGCGCAATCGTCACCGCTTGCGCGAACAGCAACCAGAAGCGTCGCAGGGGATGCGGACGCCGGAGTTCGTGGACCAGGTCGTCTTTCACTTTTTGAGGGAATCCCGGATTTCGCGCAGCAGGACGATATCTTCCGGCGTGACTGGCGCCGCAGCCGGCTTCGGCTCCTCGGCCGGACCGCGCAGGCGGTTAATCACGCGCACCATCTGGAAGATGATGAAGGCCAGCAGGATAAAGTTCAGCAAAATGGTCAGGAAATTACCGTATGCCAACACAGCACCGGCCTTTTGCGCCTCTGCCAAGGGGAGGTTATAGCCTTGGTTATTGAGAGGAATATAATAGTTGGCGAAGTCGAGGCCACCGAGCACGGCGCCGATCGGCGGCATGACCACGTCCTTGACCAGCGAGTCGGTAATGCGCGCGAACGCGCCACCGATGATCACACCGACGGCAAGGTCAATGACATTGCCGCGCATCGCAAACTTCTTGAACTCTTCCATCATCGCCATTTGGGACTCCCTCGTTGTTGTTGATACAAGCCTTTGCATGATACCCGAACGCTCCAAAGGCTGTCTTTCGGCCAAATGCTGCAAGAGCACAAAAGACCATTCTGCCAAAGCGTGTAGCCCAGACAATTTTTTTCCCTCAGGTATTGCCGTTCACATATAATTTTGGATGCTGGAAGCTCGCTATTAATTCTTAAAATTCGTATATTCACGGAGTGGGGTTGGTATGAGTAATGAAAAGCAGGTCGATCCGGGCCGACGCGGATTGCTGGTCGCGACATGTGCGGCCGGTGGCGTCGTCGGTGTGTCCACGGCGGGAGCCCTGGTCAGCACCTTCCAGCCTTCCGAGCGCGCAAAAGCGGCGGGAGCCCCGGTTGAAGTCGACATCTCCGACGTCGCTCCCGGTGAAATGAAAGTCGTCGAATGGCGCGGCAAGCCGGTCTGGATCTTGCGCCGCACACCCGCAATGATGGCCACGCTCGAGAAGGACCAGGGCGAACTGGCCGATCCCGCCTCCGACAATGTGTTCCAGCTGCCGATGCCGGAATACGCCAAGAATCCGTTCCGCTCGCGCGCCGAGCACAAGGAAGTGCTGGTCACGGTCGGCATCTGCTCCCACCTGGGCTGCTCGCCCTCTTCCCGCCTGGCCTCCGGCCCGCAGCCGAACCTGCCGGACAACTGGCCGGGCGGCTTCCTCTGCCCCTGCCACGGTTCGACCTTCGACCTTTCGGCGCGCGTGTTCAAGAACAAGCCGGCGCCGACGAATATGGATGTCCCTCCGTATATGTATCTGTCCGATAACAAGCTCGTGATCGGCAAAGACGAGAAAGGCGAGGCATAAGATGGGCGCATTCAAGGAGACCAAGCTGCCGGCCGACGCACCGGTGGCCCAGAAAGCCCTGGCCTGGGTCGATGACCGCTTCCCCGCATCGAAGCTGTGGAACGATCAATGGGGCAAGTACTACGCCCCCAAGAATTTCAACGTCTGGTATCTGTTCGGTTCGCTGTCGGCCCTGGTGCTGGTGCTGCAGATCGTCACCGGCATCTTCCTGACGATGCACTACAAGCCGGACGCCGCGCTGGCCTTCGGCTCGGTCGAATACATCATGCGTGAAGTCCCCTGGGGCTGGCTGGTGCGCTACCTGCACTCGACCGGCGCCTCGGCTTTCTTCATCGTGGTCTACCTGCACATGGCGCGCGGGCTGATGTACGGCTCCTACCGCAAGCCGCGCGAGCTGGTCTGGCTGTTCGGCTTCGGCATCTTCCTGTGCCTGATGGCCGAGGCCTTCTTCGGCTACCTGCTGCCATGGGGGCAGATGTCGTACTGGGGCGCCCAGGTGATCGTCAACCTGTTCGGCGCGATCCCCGTGATCGGCGAAGACCTGTCGCTGTGGATCCGCGGCGACTACGTCGTCTCCGACGCCACCCTGAACCGCTTCTTCGCCTTCCACGTGATCGCACTGCCGCTGGTGATCCTGGGCCTGGTGGCCGCCCACCTGACGGCGCTGCACGAAGTCGGCTCGAGCAACCCGGACGGCGTGGAGATCAAGGAAACCCTGGGCCCGGACGGCCATCCGCTGGACGGCATCCCGTCGCACCCCTACTACACCACCAAGGACTTGTTCGGCGTGTCGGTGTTCCTGCTGCTGTTCTCGGCGGTCGTGTTCTTCGCACCAGAGATGGGCGGCTATTTCCTGGAGTACAACAACTTCTTGCCGGCCGACTCGATGAAGACGCCGCCGCACATCGCGCCGACCTGGTACTTCACCCCGTTCTACTCGGTGCTGCGCGCGACCACGGCCGACTTCATGTACGTGCTGATGATCGGCATCGCCCTGTACGTGGCCTTCATCTGGCTGAAATCGCGCCTGCACTTCCGCACCAAGGCGATCATCGCCGTGGTCGGCCTGCTGCTGGTGATCGGCATGCTGCCGCAGGTGCTGGACGCGAAATTCTGGGGCGTGGTGCTGTTCGGTTCGTCGGTGATGATCATTGCCGGCCTGCCTTGGCTCGACCACTCGCCTGCGAAATCGCTGCGCTACCGTCCGAGCTGGCATAAATGGATCTATGCCGTCTTTGCGCTCGTGTTCGTGACCCTGGGCTACCTGGGCACCCAGCTGCCGACCCCGGCCTTCACCATCCTGTCGCAAGTGTGCACGCTGGCCTACTTTGCGTTCTTCCTCCTGATGCCATGGTGGAGCACGATGGGCACCTTCAAGCCGGTGCCGACCCGTGTCACCTTCACCCCGCATTGATCACCGGACAAGAGCACAAGGACACGACATGAAATTGTTTGCAAAGAAACTGATTGCAGTCCTGGCGCTGGTGCCGGGACTGGCTTTCGCCGCCGAGGGCGGCATCCCGCTGGACCGTGCACCGGACCGTAATGACATGGCGTCGCTGCAGAATGGCGCCAAGATCTTCGTCAACTATTGCTTGAATTGCCATGCGGCAGCCTCGATGCGCTACAACCGCCTGCGCGACCTGGGGCTGTCGGAAGACCAGATTCGTGACAATCTGTTGTTTTCTGCCGACAAGGTCGGCGACATGATGACGACGGCGATGCGCCCGAAAGATGCGGCGGCCTGGTTTGGCGCGGTGCCGCCGGACCTGTCGGTGATCGCACGCGCGAAGGCGTCGCCGGTCGGCTCGGGCGCCGACTACCTCTACACCTATCTGCGCAGCTTCTACCAGGACGAAACCCGTCCGACCGGATGGAATAATATGGTGGTGCCCAATGTTGCGATGCCGCATGCGATGTGGCAGCAGCAGGGGATTCGTACCGCCAAGTTCGCCGAAGAGGCCGATCCGCATGAGCCGGGCAAGATGGTGCACAAGTTCGCCGGCTTCGAGCAAGTGTCGCCCGGCACCATGAGCCAGCAGGAGTTCGATGCAGCCACCGCCGACCTGGTCGCGTATATGGTCTGGATGGCCGAACCGGCCCAGGCCACCCGCAAAAAGCTGGGCGTGATCGTGCTGCTCTTCCTGTCCGTATTCGTCTTTTTGACCTGGCGTTTGAACGAATCGTACTGGAAAGAAGTGAAGTAATTCGTTTTCCTTGCCCGGTTGGCTATAATACGGGCAATCATTTTTCTGGGGTGAGTGTTAGGGAGCCACTAAAGTTCCCCTGGCGCTACACCCCTTTGTTTCTTAAGGAACTATAAACCATGATGGTTCTCTACTCCGGCACCACGTGCCCGTTCTCCCAACGCTGCCGCCTCGTCCTGTTCGAAAAGGGCATGGACTTCGAAGTGCGCGACGTCGACCTGTTCAACAAGCCGGAAGATATTTCGACCATGAACCCGTACGGCCAGGTGCCGATCCTGGTCGAGCGCGAACTCATCCTGTACGAATCGAACATCATCAACGAGTACATCGACGAGCGCTTCCCGCACCCGCAACTGATGCCGGCCGACCCGCTGATGCGCGCCCGTGCCCGCCTGATGCTGTTCAACTTCGAGAAAGAGCTGTTCGTCCACGTGCACACGCTGGAAAGCGAGCGCAACAAGGCGAACGACAAGAACCACGACAAGGCCCGCGCGGAAATCCGCGATCGCCTGACCACGCTGGCTCCGCTGTTCCTCAAGAACAAATACATGCTGGGTGACGAGTTCTCGATGCTGGACGTGGCGATTGCCCCGCTGCTTTGGCGCCTGGACCACTACGGCATCGAGCTGTCGAAGACCGCGGCGCCGCTGATGAAGTATGCGGAGCGTATCTTCTCGCGTCCGGCGTACATCGAGGCGCTGACCCCGTCCGAGAAAGTGATGCGTCGTTGATGTGTTCTGGGGTGGGATTTTTGTATCCTGCCCTGTTCGCTGTATCGCTTCACACGCGCCGGTTTTGGACGTCCGTCGGACGATTCCGGTAAACTGGCGCAAACGCCTGTATTTCTAGACAACATCACCATGGCAGAGATCTCCACCAAACCCTACCTGCTGCGCGCCATCTACGAGTGGTGCACGGACAGCGGCTTCACGCCCTATATCGCCGTCAAGGTCGATGGCGGGACCACCGTGCCGATGGAATATGTTCGCAAGGGCGAGATCATCCTGAACATCAGCTACGGCGCGACGTCGGGGCTGAAGATGGACAACGACGCGATCCACTTCCGCGCGCGCTTCAATGGCGTGTCGCGGGAGATCTATATCCCGGTTCATAACGTGTTGGCGATTTATGCCAATGAGAATGGGCAGGGAATGGCGTTCGAGGTGGGTGCTGCGCCGGAGGCTGATGAACAGTCGTCGGGTGCTTCCGTTGAGAGTGCGCCGGCTGCGCCTGCCCTGTCGGCGGTGCCGTCGAAGGGTGTGGATTCGCCGGTGGTGGCGGATGCGCCGCCCACTGCTCCTGGTGGGGATGATGAGCCGCCCAAGAAGGGTGGACGGCCGACCTTGACCCGGATCAAATAGCGTATAATTGTTGTTCAACGATCATGTGCCGACTTAGCTCATCAGGTAGAGCAGTTGATTTGTAATCATCAGGTGGCGGGTTCGAGTCCTGCAGTCGGCACCAGTTTCACTTCCTCAAGTTTCGTAAGTCATTGATTTAAATGGGATTTATGGATAATTTCAGTACGAGTGGTATCACATTTGGGTTCATACCCGTATCACTCATGCTGACATATGCCACAATTTCCCCTATCCCCTACTGTTTCCATCAAACTGAAACACGTCTGGAAGAAACCTAACAGTTCTCTTCTCTATTATCGTCGCCGCATCCCTGATGACATTAAACCCTTGCTGGAAGTCTCGGGGTCTAAGTGGGCTGGTCGGTCGCAAATTGTAATCAGTCTTCAAACTACGGACCCTAGGGTGGCAGCCCCCATGGTTGCCAAGCTGGCAGCACAGCACGACGAGGAATGGGAACAGTTGCGTAAGCCCTCCAAGGCTGGCACGGTGGTTCAAGCGGAATCGCTACTCAGGAATTGGGGGATTGACCCTACTGCGCCCAAGCAGGATGAAGAGGCACTAGGCCATTTCTTCGATAGCGTTGAGGAAAGTCTCCCCCGCAAGGTAAAGGACGATCTACAAGAAGCCTACGAACAGGGTCACCCGATCAATCCAAGGCGGGATATTGATCCCCATCTGTCGCCTGCTGTTGCTACGGCGTTCCAGATCGCCCAAGGTCGCAGGGAGTTCACCCTAAGCGACTGCCGTGAGCAGTATTTTGCGTCCCGTACAGCGAAAAGTGCGAGGTCAGCAAAGATTGCCTTTGGGTATCTGATGGATTTCTTTAAATCGGACCTGCCGCTCGGGTCGATCCGTCGGCAAGATGTAAATGAATTCGTGAAGTGGCTATTGGCTGGTGGACACAACAAGGACGGTAAGTCGATTACGACCGCGACTGTTTCACGCTATTTAAATGGCATCAATGCTGCGGTAAAACGTGCCATCAAGGAAAACGAACTCGACATTAGGAATCAGTTTTCGGGCGTAGAGATTCCTAATGCTGGCAAGGATTCCGAGAAGCGCCTTCCTTTTGAAATGAACCAGTTGAAATCACTGCACCATGCAGTGGATGAATGGGTTATCAAGAAGAATGGCTGGGACCAGCCCCGCTGTGTCATTTCAATCGTGGCTGAAACTGGCTGCCGATTGGGAGAAATCGCAGGCTTGGCATCCTCCGATGTTTATCTGGATACCGAAACTCCCTACATCGACCTCAAAGTGCACCCTTGGCGCTCACTGAAAAATGATAAGGCCACTGTGCGTAAGGTTCCCCTGACGCCTCGCGCTATTGAAGCTATTAGGGCTGCCCAAGCCCTCAGCAATGATTCCGAATTCCTGTTTCCCCGTTACACTACTGCAACGAAGTGCAATGTCAATTCGATTTCGGCAACCCTGAATAAATGGATCAACAACCGTGCTGGCCTTGAAGGATCGGGACTGACTTGCCACAGCCTACGGCACTCCATGAAAGACCTCTTGCGTGCGGTTGAGTGTCCCGATTCCGTTCAGGATCAAATCCTTGGGCATACGACGCAGGGGAATGGCGCTCGGTATGGGCAAGGGTATCGTTTGGACCTGCTGGCTCAATGGGTTCATAGGGCTGTTGAACCTGTATGGGTTTAGGAGGCTACGGGACGCCCTATACGGCGCTTTCAGAATGCTGGTTGGGAACGGTCCAATATGTGTTGAAGCTGCTTAAAACGCTTCTAATCGTGTGCATACGTCCCATCTGGCGATGGCTTTGTTGCACAAATCGGCCCATCAGCGGCCGAGGCGCAGCACGGGTAAACTGACGGCATGATTGCTCCCGTAAAGCTGAAGTACCGAACGACCAACTGGAAAGACTACAACGCGGCATTG
>NZ_JAFVIM010000038.1:0-31956 GCF_017582745.1 Massilia oculi | reverse complement strand
GCTTGCTTGAGGATGGCGATGATCTGGCTGTCGGTAAAACGGGACGTCTTCATGTAGAGCTTTCTGTTCTTAAGTAGAAAATTCTACTTCTAAACGCGCTCTTTCTGTGGGGGGATTACCCACTCAGAGTCAATTTTCCGGGGGCGCTCTACCACGTGACGTCGCGCGGAAACCGACGCGCACCTATCTTTCGGGATGACGCTGATCGACGTATCTGGCTAGATGTGCTTGCGAAGGTTTGCGAGCGCCATCATTGCATCATTCACAGTTTTTGCCAGATGACCAACCACTACCATTTATTAGTGGAAACGGTCGAAGGGAATCTACCGAGTTGTATGCGCCAGCTCAACGGTCATTACTCACAGCATTTCAATCGACGGCATCGTGTTGTTGGGCACTTGTTTCAAGGGCGCTATAAGGCGATATTGGTTCAGAAAGATAGTTATCTTCTAGAGGTTTCTCGTTATATTGTTCTAAATCCTCTGCGCGCTAATACGGTAGCGGCCCTGAACGAATGGAGATGGAGCAGTTACCATTATTTTATTGGTGATGACGTTTCACCTGACTGGCTTGAGCGCAACTGGCTTTTAAGGCAGTTTGGTGATACGTCGACGAGCGCGATCGTGGCGTACCAAGAATTTGTGCTTGCTGGGCTCGGACAACCGAGTCCATTCGAGGCTACCCGTCATCAAATCCTTCTTGGCGATGAAACTTTCATATCGGTGCATCAGCAACTGCAGCAATCCGAAGAGCTTATAGAAACCAAGAGATCTGAACGACGCGCAGTTGCGCTTCCGTTGTCTGACTATCAGGACCGGTACCCGGACAGGGGAGAGGCAATGGCACGTGCTTACGCCTCTACCGCCTTCACCATGTCGGAGATTGCACGCGCGTTTGGTGTGGCGACCAAAACGGTCAGCAGAGCGGTTGCCGGCTTTGAGAAGGCAAATAAAAGCAGATCATTGTAGAGGCCGTGTCCAAATGTCAGACCTGACCCCGCAGTGCGGTGTGACCCCGCAGTGCGTGACCCCGCAGTGCGCATGAACCTGTATCCGGTGCTGCGCGCGAACGTTGCTCCCTGACGTCTCATCCGCGGTCAGGCGCCGTCTCCCTCGAGGCGCCGACCGCTGCCTTCCCTGAGTGCGCGCTGTAGCTGTGACGCCGGCAGGTTCATCAACAGCCGAACCAGCTCGGGCTGGCGGTTGGTGGCGGTCTTCTGGTAAATCGACAGCAATTGCTTGCGCACCGTGTCGTACTGCACGCCGAGCAGGTCGGCGATGGTCTTGAGCGGCACGCCATCGGCCAGCATCGACGCGATCTTGCATTCGGCATGCGACAGGCCGAAGGCGGCGGTGAGCAGGGCCGAATCGATCACCTGGACCGAGGTCGGGTGGTAGAAGAACAGCATCACCAGCGGCCGCAGGCCGAAGCTGCCGAGCGTGTGTTCCGGGACCAGCATCGTGAAGAAGGCATATAGCGCATCGGCTGCCGCACCTGAGGCGGCTTCGCTGCGCATGTGCAGCGCGCGCGATTCCTTGTCGTCGGGCTTGCCCTGCGCGACGGCATTGCGCACGCGGGTTTCCAGCTCGCCGCACTGCATCAGGAAGGACGTGCGGTAGCGCTGCGGCAGCACCAGCTTGCCATCGGCTACTTGCACCAGGCTGGTGGAGGCGAGCAGGCTGCGCGCCGCGGCGTTGGCCAATACGACGTCGCCGGTCGCGGTCAGGAGCATCACCGGCTGGCGCAGCTTGTCGACCAGGGCATGGCCCACCAGCGCCTGGGTCGAATACACGAACTGGGCCAGGCCCATGCGCACCGCGCGCTCCATGTGCGGGCGCAGGCGGTCGAGGAAGGCCAGGGCGTCCGGCGGCAGCGGGCCTTCGCCGCTGCTGCGCAGGCAAGAGAAGATGACGGTCGCCTCCGGCGTATCGGCCAGCTTGCAGGCCGACACATAGCGCGCCCCATGCGGGATCAGGAATTCCTGGTAGAAGGGGTGGGAAGCGGCGAAACCGTCGTCGAAGTGCTCGTGGCAGTGCAGCCAGTCGCCCGTGGACTGTTGGCGCAGCAGGCCCACGCGCGGGTCGATGAACTGGTATTTCTGGATGTATTCGAGGTCGATCTGCGGCGCCATCGCGGCGCCGTCGCTGTACGACAGCGCGCCACGCTCGCCATCGAAGGCCAGCATGTGGACGGCGCGTCCGCCGATCGCCTCATGCACGCTGTCGAGCATGCGGCGCCAGGCGCCCCGGTCGTCCAGCGTGTCGTAGATGAGATTGACGATGCGGTCGAAGCGCGCCTGTGACAGGTCCACAATTCCTCTCCCGATACTTTTTTTTGCATAAATACTAATGCTATCGGGCATTCGACTCTTGGTCGATACAATTTTGAGACAATTGTTAATTGTGGAAAACGTAAGACAGCGGCTGTTGTCGGAACGCCGCAGTTGCCGCTCAGGGCGTGCCGGAGGACGCGGGTAGCGAGCTCAGGATGACCGTCCTGACCGCGCCGCCGGCGTCAGGCGTGAGCTGGTAGAGGCGGTCGTATTCGTCGTCCGCGATATCGAGGCCGGGCTCGCCGCCGAACAGGCGCACCAGTTCCGGCAGCGTGTTCGAGTGACCCACCACCAGCACCGGGCCGCGCACTGCCTTCACCTTGTCGACCAGCGCTTTCGGCGCGGCCGGGTCGTACTGCCCGACCTGCAACCCCAGCTGCCGTGCCAGCGGCTGTGCGGTCTGCAGCGTGCGCGCGGTCGGCGTGCTGAAGATGGCCTGGATGCCGGTGCGGTGAAGGATCGTCGCGATGTTCTGCGCGCGCAGCTGGCCTTGCGGCGTGAGGGCTGGGTCCTTGCCGATGCTGGCCTTTTCGCCATGGCGGACCAGGTAGATTGCGCTGGGTTCGGCGAAGGCCATGCCCGGCAACAGCACGGCGAGGGCCAGGGATAGATTGCGTAGCAGGCGCGCAGGCTGGATCGAGGGCAAGTGCATGCCATTCTCTTGACAGTGAATTCACAGCAAGCCTAGCACGATCCGGTCGTCCTGGCCCCCCCGGCCCGGCACTGCAGCGTTCTAGAAATACTTGAGCCAGGTGATGTCGCGCCGGCGCGCCTTCAGGCGCGAGTACCATGCGGTCGGCACATATAGCACCGGCAGAAGAACCGCGTACCAGAGCCAGAGCCAGTTGACGTCATCCAGCCCGAAGCTCACGCCGTGGGTCGGTCCCCAGATCATGAAGGCGACGTGGTACAGCGCGCGCAGCACATAGATGTGCAGGATGTAGAAGAACATCGGCGCGCCGCCGAACACCGCCAGCGCATTCAGCCAGGGATGGCCTTCCCAGCGTTCGAACAAGGCGAGCAGGACCACCCCCACGCCCAGCGTTTGCAGCAGGAACAGAAGTGATGGCGGATACTTTGTCAGCGCGATGAAGCCCATGATCGTGTGCAGCGCGGAGTCGCCCGCCACCCACGGCTTGTCGCCATACACGTTCAGCGCGCGCAGCACGACGAATGCCGCCAGCATGCCGAATCCCAATGCCAGCAGGCGCCGTACACGCCGGCCGCTGTCCGCGGCACTGCTCTTGTCGCGTTCGTACCAGCTGCCAAGCAGGTAGCCGAGCACGATCACGCCGATCCACGGCAGCACCGGATACGAGGTCCTGGCGAACGCGCCGAACGGCAGCGCGATCATGTCGCGCTGGTGCAGCAGCGCCCAGGCCACGAACCCGGGCTCGCCCGGTACCAGGCGAATGCCGTCGAGCAGATTGTGGCCGGCCACGATCGACAGGCCGAGCGCAAGCAGCAGTTTCTTCGGCAGGTAGATCAGGGCGGCCAGGGCAATCATGCACACACCGATAGCCCAGATCACCTGCAGCCAGAACGTCATCGGCAGCTTGACCGTCCAGGCGAAGGTGAGCAGGGTGACGTCGATCGCCATCAGGAGCAGGCCGCGCTTGAGCAGGTAGGCGGCGGTCTCGACCCGGGTATGATTCTGGCCATACAGATAGGCACCCAGCCCGGTCAGGGCGACGAACACCGGGGCGCACAAATTGGTGACGATACGCAGGAAAAACATGACCGGTTCCACGGTCACCGGATTCACCGGGTCCGGCACGTTCATGTACAGGTACCAGTTCTCTCGAATATGGTCGAGCAACATGATCACCATCACGAAGCCGCGAAGTGCGTCCAGGCTCTGCAGGCGACGTCGGTTGACGGCGGCCTGCTCTACCGGGGTAATGGACACGGGTTGATCGAATACGTTCGAGGTAGCTTGTTTCATTGGAATCCTTTGCCTGGACGTGCACGCGCATCATGCCGCGTGACCGCTCTCAACGATAATGATACTGCATTATCATTAATAATCGTGGGCGAAGGAGTGATTCGACATCGATGCCGGAAGCATCCATGTCATGCGCGCAGCGGCAGTGCCGCCACCCGCACCAGCGACTGGCTGGACATATACCAGTCATTGATCACCAGTTCAGCCTGTTCGATGCGCATGACGCCGAGCGGCTCGTCGCGCAGCTCGGCGAGCAGCGCAGTAAAACGCGCCGCATCCCGCAAGGGTTCGGTAAAACGAAACAGCGTCATATGCGCGGTCACCAGGCGATAGCGGCGGTCGAGCGCACCGTCGAGGCCCCGCTCGCGCAATGCGGTCCGCAGGCGCTCGCGCAAGATCTCCAGCGATCGCCCGCGTGGAACACCGCGCGCCATCACCGCGCCGCGCGACAGCGCGATGCCGCCGAAGTCGATCTAGATTGCCTCGATGCCTTCCACCGCGGCCCGGGCCGCCGCCAGATAGTCATCCACCAGCGCCGGGTGGATGGCGACGCCGGCGCCGGCGGTCAGCAGCGACAGGATCGTCATGTGCATATCGGCTGCCGGATAGCGATACTGCCGCGGTTCGGCGCCGGCCAGGCGGTCCAGCAGGCCGTCGAGGCGCGTTCGCAGCGAAGGGCAGGGCCGCGCGATCAGGCTGATGCCCCGGCGCGGGTCGGGACCGGCCGCAAGACGCGCGTCGTAGTCGACGTCCCCGCGCGCGATCGCAGCGAAGGCGTGTTCCCACATCGTGTCGTAATGGGCGTGCAGGCTGGTTCTGGCAGAGATGTCGGTCATGGCGTCGTTGCGTGGATCGGGACGAAAAAAAAGCAGAGGCCTGGCCTCTGCTTTCATCGATACGCGGCTGTCAGAGCTGCGTCAACGAAATCGTATTCGCCGCCGGCGTCGAACATGGCTCCTCGTCGAACGCGATATCGCCCAGCGGATTGGGCACGCCATCGGTCTTCAGCCCGACGAAGTCGAACAGGTTCCTGTCCTGCAAATGCGACGGCACCACGGTCGACAACGCCGAGAAAGTATTCTCGACCCGGCCCGGATGCTTCTTTTCCCATTCGCGCAGCATGTTCTTGATCTGCTTGCGCTGCAGGTTTTCCTGCGAGCCGCACAGGTCGCACGGGATGATCGGGAAGCCTTTTACTTCGGCATAGCGCTCGGTGTCGGCTTCTTTCACATAGGCCATCGGGCGGATCACCATGTGCTTGCCGTCGTCCGACACCAGCTTGGCCGGCATGCCCTTCAGCTTCCCGCCGAAGAACATGTTCAGGAAGAAGGTCTCGAGGATGTCGTCGCGGTGGTGGCCCAGGGCGATCTTGTTGCAGCCGAGTTCGTCGGCCACGCGGTACAGGATGCCGCGCCGCAGGCGCGAACACAGCGAACAGGTGGTCTTGCCTTCCGGGACCAGGCGCTTGACGATGCTGTAGGTGTCCTGGTTTTCGATGTGATACGGCACGCCGAGCTTGTCCAGGTAGGCCGGGAGGATATGCGCCGGGAAGTTCGGCTGCTTCTGGTCGAGGTTGACCGCGACGATGTCGAAGTGGATCGGCGCGCGCTCGCGCAAGGTGAGCAGGATGTCGAGCAGCGCATAGCTGTCCTTGCCGCCCGACAGGCACACCATCACCTTGTCGCCGTCCTCGATCATATTGAAGTCGCCGATCGCCTGGCCCACCAGGCGGCACAGGCGTTTGTGCAGCTTGTTGTCCTCGCGCGCGATCTTCTCTTGCTTCTTCGCGTCGATGCCGGCCCCGGCGGTCGGGAAGTCGTCTTCGACGACGCGTTCAATCACCGTTTCGTTCATGCTTCTTCCTTGATCCTGAATACTTCGACGCCGACGCCTTCGCAATCCGGATAGACGTCCGGCTTCATGGTCGACACGCCGGCGGCGCGCACGCGCGGGTGGGTCAGCATGGCGGCCACCACGTCGTCGCACAGCGTTTCCTGCAGGTGGATGTGGCCCTTGGCGATGCGCTGGGCAATGGTCTCGCGCATGAAATCGTAGTCGACCACTTCCGCCAGCTGGTCGGCCTTCGGCGTCGACAGCTCCAGCGGAATGTACAGCTCAACATTGATCAGGACACGCTGCTCGCCCTTCTTCTCGAAATCGTGCACGCCGATATTGATCATCACTTCGTAATTGCGCAGGAACAGCCGGCGGCAATCGCGCAAGCTCGGGTGGGACAGGGCGGACAACATGGGATAGCCTTATTTGATGGAGTTATTTGGTTCAGTCAGGAACATCACGTCACGCTGCGACGGCATCAGGTGCTGGCCGCCATCGACCAGCAGGGTGGTGCCGGTCAGCGCGCGCGCCGATGCGGCATAGACCACGGCGTCGGCGATGTCCTGCGGGGTCGATGAGCGCTGCAGCGGCGTCATCCGGTGCGCCGCGGCGAAGCCTTGCTCGCTCTGGTCGCCCGACACCATCGTGATGCCGGGGGCGACGCCGACCACGCGCACCTTCGGCGCCAGCGCCTGGGCCAGCATCGTGGTCGCCGTGTGCAGGGCCGCCTTGGACAGCGTGTACGACAGAAAATCCGGGTTGAGATTGTACAGTTTCTGGTCCAGCAAGTTGACCACGACGGCTTGCCGCCCATCCGGGGTGGCGGCATGCAGTTCCTGCGCCAGCAGCACCGGCGCGGCCACGTTCGCCTGCATATGGGTGTTGAGCAGCTCCCAGGAGAACGCGGTGGCGCTGTCGTATTCAAACAACGAAGCGTTGTTGACGATGCAAGACAGCGGGCCCAGCGCAGCGCTGGCCTGGCCGACCAGTTGCCGTACCGCCGCCTCGTCGGCCAGGTCGCATTGCAGCAGCGTGGCGCGCCGGCCGAGCGCCAGGATGGCGTCGCGGGTCGCGATCGCGTCGCTTTCGGAATGGCGGTAGTGCAGGGCGAGGTCCCACCCGGCCCGGGCCAGGCCGAGCGCGATCGCGCGCCCCAGGCGGCGGCCGGCGCCGGTCACGAGCGCGACCCGGGGCAGGGAGATCGAAGGGCTATCCGTCATCATTGTCTTAAATTGTTGATAAAAGCTATTCTGGCTACAATGCCGGCATGTCCCTGCCCGCACCCGATACCGACGCCCTGGCCGCGTCCCATTCCCTGCAACAGCTCATCGCCGCCGACATCGAACAGCACGGCGGCGCGATCGCATTCTCTCGTTTCATGGAACTGGCGCTGTACGCGCCCAGGCTCGGGTATTACAGCGGCGGCGCAGCCAAGCTCGGTGCGAGCGGCGATTTCACCACCGCGCCCGAGATGACGCCGCTGTTCGGAGCGGCCGTGGCGCGCGTGGCAGCCGCTATTATCGCCCAAAGCGCGCCCGACATCATCGAGTTCGGCGCCGGCACCGGCCGCCTGGCGCGCGACGTCCTGGCCGAGCTGGCCAGGCAGGGCGTCGAAGTACGCTCGTATACCATCATCGAACTGTCCGGCGAATTGCGCGCGCGCCAGCAGGCCAACCTGGCCGACCTGCCGCAGATGCGCTGGCTGGACGCCATGCCGGACCGCTTCAGCGGCGTGGTGCTGGCCAACGAGGTGCTCGACGCCATGCCGGTCGAGCTGGTGATCCGCACCCGCGACGGCTGGCGCCGGCAAATGGTCACGGTCGAGGACGGCGCTTTCGCCTTCGTCCAGGCGCCGCTCGGCGATGAACTGGCCGCACAGCTGGCGCGCCAGGTGCCGGACCACGAGCAGATGATCGAGGGCTATGTGACCGAACTGCACCCGGTCGGCGCCGGCTTCATGCGCTCGCTGGCGACGATGTTCGCGGGCGGCCGCGGCGCCGCCATCCTGTTCGACTACGGCTTCCCGGCCCACGAGTATTACCTCGACCAGCGCATCGGCGGCACCTTGATGTGTCATTACCGCCACCATGCGCACCCGGATCCCTTTTATTTGCCGGGCCTGCAAGACATCACGGCCCACGTCGATTTCACGGCGATGGCGCTGGCGTCCCAGGATGCCGGCCTGCCGGTGCTGGCCTATATGAGCCAGGCCGCCTTCCTGCTCGGCGCCGGGATCGGCGAACTGTTGCTGGAAAACGACCCCGAGGATGCGAAACAGTTCCTGCCCCAATCGCGCGCCGTGCAAAAACTGGTTTCTCCTGCTGAAATGGGCGAATTGTTCAAGGTCCTGGTGGTCGGACAGGACGTAGAATTGCCAGAGCCAATCGTGCACGCGGACCGCAGTCATCGCTTGTAGACTTTATGATATCTTGCACAGCGGATACAAATCCGGCTAAGCTGTGAGGTATTCCCGCGTCTCGTCACATGACGGGCTTCGGCCGAGGACAGACAGAACGCGCAGGGTAGAAGCGGGTAGACTTGACAGATCATGGCCAAGATTCACACACATTATGACAACCTGAAGGTGTCGCGTCATGCGCCCCAGGAAGTCATTCGTGCTTCCTACAAGGCCCTGAGCCAGAAATACCACCCGGACAAAAACCCGGGCGACGAAAAATCCGCCCGCATCATGGCGGTCGTCAATACCGCCTACAACGTCCTGTCCGATCCCGTCCGCCGCAAGGAACACGACGAATGGATCGCGGCAGAGGAGTGGGAAGTCGAGTGGCTGGAAAGCTCCAACGCCAAGGAAGGCCAGCCGCGCAAGAATGGCGAACAATGGGATGCGCAGCCGCCGCCCAAGCCGCGCCGCAAGCGCCTGTGGCGCGATCCGCGCTGGTGGCTGGGCATGTCGGGCTGCTTCGTGGCCGGCGCCGTCGTCGCCGTGCTGACGATCGAACAGCAGCCGGACATTATCCCCAGCGCGCTGGCCTGGGGCGGCATCGCCCATGACTCCGTCAAGACCGGCCGTCCCGACGCACTGGGCGTCGACGCCAGCAGCGACGACTGGGCCCGCCGCATCGGTCCGGACGGCGCCAAGGGCCCGCCGCCCGCGGTGCGCGCGCTCGCCGTCACCCAGCTGGCGGTGCCGGCCCGCGCCCCCGACTGCAGCACCGACCTGCAGACCCTGGCGTCGCCCAGCGGCGATCCCTGGCCGCTCGAGTCTTCCTATGTGCCCGGCTACCCGGTCGGCAACGAGGGGGCGGAGATGCAGGTCGTGATCGACAACAGCGCCAACGCGGCGCCCGTCTTCGTCAAGCTGTACGACCTCGACCGCCGCGCCAACGTCAGGCATGCCTTCGTGCAGCAGCGTTCGAATTTTACTTTCGACAAGCTGGCGGCCGGCAAGTACGAGGTGCGTTACCAGAACGTGGTCGACGGCGCCAGCAAGTCGGAATGTGACGGCCGCCACACGGCCCTGCGCCAGGCCGCGGCCGACATCCAGTAATCCGGACATCCAGTCTACCTGTCGTTTTTTCGGCGTACTGACACTTTCTCTTGTCAGGACCTTACCCGATTTCATTATTTTCGTTCCGCGCCGTAATATACTGGCCAGATGCCGCGCGCCCATGCAGCCACGGCGCTACGCCCAACGCAGGCTTATACGGACCATCATGAACGAACTGGAAGGCCTGACGGCCCTGATCATCGAGCCCCACGCGGGGATGCGGGCCAGCATCCACAGCATGCTCACGCTGTGCGGCCTGACCCGGATCGAGCACGCCAGCACCTCCAACCAGGCCGTGAAACACCTGGGCCTGCGCCAGTTCGACATGATCCTGTGCGAATACGACCTGGAAGGCGGCCAGGATGGCCAGCAATTGCTGGAAGACCTGCGCCACCACAAGCTGATGCAGCTGGCCACCATGTTCTTCATGGTCACGGCCGAAGGCAACCACAGCAAGGTGGTCAGCGCCGCCGAGCTGGCGCCGACCGACTACATCCTCAAGCCGTTTACCGCCGATCGCCTGCTCGAGCGCATCGCACGCGCCCTCGACAAGCGCAATGCCTTCCTGCCGGTGTACAACCTGATGGAGGCGGGCGACCAGGAAGAGGCGATCGCCGCCTGCATCGAAGGCCAGCGCCTGCACGCGCGCTACGCGGTCGACTTCCTGCGCCTGCGCGCCGAGCTGCACATGTTCCTGGGCCAGGCCGACCAGGCCGAGCCGATCTATCGCCACCTGGTCGAGATCAAGGCGATCGCCTGGGCCCGGCTTGGCCTGGCCAAGACCCTGTTCGTGCGCAAGCAATTCAGCGAGGCGCGCGACATCCTGGAAGACCTGGTCGACACCAACCGTAACTTCGTCGACGCCTACGACTGGCTGGCGCGCACCCACGCGGCGGTTGGCGAATTGCAGAAATCGCAGGCGGTGCTGAGCGACGCGGTGGCGGTGTCGCCGCATGCAGTGCGGCGCCTGCGCACCCTGGCCGACACCGCTTTCGAGGCGGGCGACGTCGACACCGCCGAAAAAGCCCTGCGCCAGGTGGTGGGCAAGGCGAAATACTCTGAATTTCGCGACCCCGAGGACCACGTCAAGCTGGTGCGCGCACTGGTGCACAAGGGAGATCCCGTCGGGGCCGCCGCCGTGGTGCGCGACCTCGACCGCTCGATGGGCGGGCGCGCCAATACCCCGCTGTGCAGCGCGATCGCCTCGGCCCTGGTGCACGAGTACACCGGCAACGAGCAGCGCCTGGGCGAAGCGCTGGGCACGGCCCTGGCGTCAGCCAAGGACGCGCCCAATCTTTCGGCCGACCTCAAGCTCGAGCTGGCGCGCACCTGCATCGACAATGGCCGCGAAGAAGGTGCTTCCGAGATCGTGCGCGAGGTGATGAGCAATGCTTCGAGCGATGCCATGGTCACGCGCGCCATGGGCGTGCTGGAGCAGGCAGGGAAGGGCGAGCTGGCGCAGACGCTGGCGCAACAGAGCCGCCAGCAGGTGGTCGACCTGGTCGCCGGCGGCGCCGCGCGCGCCAGGAACGGCGACTACCAGGGCGCGGTGCGGCTGATGCTGGAAGCGGCCACCAAGTTGCCGAGCAATCCGGCGGTGGCCTTCAATGCCGCGCTGGCGGTGCTGCGCTGCCTCGAGCACGAGGGCTGGGACAACCGTCTCGGCGCCCAGGTGCCTGCCCTGATCGGCAATGTGCGCAAGCTGGATGCGCTCAATCCCAAGCTGCCGGCGCTGGCGGCGCTGCACCAGCAGGTGCTCAAACAGTATAAACAGGGCGCGCACGCCGCGCCGCTGCGCAAGGCCGGCTGAGCGGATCGACGTCATGACCGACATCCCCCAGGACGGCGCCCCGCGCCGCGTGCGACCCGCCCTGATGCGCAAGCTCAGCGGCACCGAGCGCATGTTCACCCTGGGCGGCGCCATCATGCACGTGATCGGCATGGGCTATAGCGACGACCTGGGCACGGCCGACCTCGCGTATTACGTGGTGTCCGACGTGGCGCTCACCCAGCGCATCCTGCGCCTGTCCAACACGGTCCAGTACCGCACCCTGTCCGGCACGCCGGTGACGACGATCTCGCGCGCCATTTCCCTGCTCGGCTTCGACAATGTGCGCGCCGCCGCGCTGGCGATGCTGCTGGTCGATGCGCTCGACACCGCCGAGCACGGCGTGCGGGTGGAACTCGAAGCCGCCCTGTGCGCCAGCCTGGTCGGCCGCGAGCTGGCGCGCCACAGCCCGATCCCCGGTGCCGAGGAAGCGGCGATCTGCGCGCTGTTCAAGAACCTGGGCCCGCTGCTGCTGGCCAGCCACGAACCGGAGCGCTACCGCGAAATCGCCGCGATCGTGGCGGCCGGCAAGCACAGCCCCAGCCAGGCTGCGCAACTGATCCTGGGCTGCAGCTTCGAGACCTTGTCCGAGGCGGTCTTGCGCGAGTGGCAGATGCCGGAGCTCATCGTGCAAGCCCAGGCGGCGCTGCCGCCGGGGCCGCTCGAGGTGGCCGCCGACCGTGACGAATGGATGCGGCAAGTGGCCGCTTTCAGCCGCGACGTGGCGCGCCTGATGGGGCGTCACCACGATCCGGCGGCCGCCCCCGAGACCCAGGAACTCATCGTGCGCTATGGCGCGGCGCTGGGCGTCGACCATCCGGCCATGGTGGCGCTGTACGACGAGGTGCAGGAAGGCATGAACGGCATGCTGCAGAGCATGAACATGGAGCGTGCGCCGAAGACCGATCCGAAGGCCGGCAGCAGCCTGCCGAACGTGCTGGCGCTGGCCACCCTGGACGCGGGCGAGGACGACGAAGGCGAGTTCCACCCCAGCGGCAAGCCGAAGAATGCGCGCGACCTGCTGCTGGCGGGCGTGCAGGACGTAGCCCTGCTGGGAGGGTCCGGCGCCGGCGTCAACGACGTGGTCAATGCCGTCCTCGAGACCCTGTACGGCGCGCTGGGCTTCCGCTTCGCCACCGTGTGCCTGCGCGATGCGCGGACTGGCCAGTTCCGCGCGCGGGTGTCGCTGGGCGAGGGCAGCACCGACCTGCAGGACGGCTTCGCCTTCCCCTGCGCCTTCTCGCGCGACGTGTTCCACCTGGCGCTCGAAAACGACGCCGACATGATGATCGCGGACGCCTTCAGCCCCAAGATCCGCGACCTGCTGCCGGTCTGGTACAAGACCCTGCTGCCGGACGCCGAGAGTTTCATCGTGCTGCCGCTGGTGGTTGGCAAGGCCAGGGTAGGCCTGATCTACGCCGACCGCATCTTCACCGCGCCCGAGGGCGTGGCGCCGGACGAGACGGCGCTGATCAAGGCGCTCAAGGCGCAAGTGTTGGCGGCGCTGGCCCCCGGCGGCGCAAACTCGTAGCGTGGACGGCTCCGCCGTCCACGCGGTGATCGATAGCGCCCGCCGGAACAATTCCAAATCAGTTCATAAAGATTTTTTCGCACTTGGCAAAATCACCCTTGCAGCTTTACAGTCCGACCGTTACAATCACGCCCCGAAGCAACGCTGTCAGGCGAAGTAGAAAATCTTCTACCGAAACCTGATTGACAGTACGTTGAGCTTGCTTCATACTCTGCGGTTCTTCGCGGTGGGGTGGCCGAGTGGTTAAAGGCAGCAGACTGTAAATCTGCCCTCTCTGAGTACGCTGGTTCGAATCCAGCCCCCACCACCAAAAAAGAAGATCGTGAAGTCGGATTTGAAGTTGTACCTCGCGGGTGTAGCTCAATGGTAGAGCAGAAGCCTTCCAAGCTTACGACGAGGGTTCGATTCCCTTCACCCGCTCCAGTTAGTGCGGTGGTTTCTACATCGCAAAAATCAGCCCTTGTAGCTCAGTGGTAGAGCACTCCCTTGGTAAGGGAGAGGCCACGTGTTCAATCCACGTCAAGGGCACCAGAATTTTGTACGGCAGTCGCGTTGCACTGGTCCGTCAGGTGTGCCTGGTAATTCTCAAAAATATCGTTAGATCTTAGGAGTCTGAAATGGCAAAGGAAAAATTCGAACGGACCAAGCCGCACGTCAACGTCGGCACCATCGGTCACGTTGACCACGGCAAAACCACCCTGACGGCTGCAATCGCAACCGTCCTGTCGAAGAAGTTCGGCGGCGAAGCCAAGGCCTACGACCAGATCGACGCGGCTCCGGAAGAAAAAGCACGCGGCATCACCATCAACACCGCACACGTCGAGTACGAGACCGCCAACCGTCACTACGCTCACGTTGACTGCCCAGGCCACGCCGACTACATCAAGAACATGATTACCGGTGCTGCGCAGATGGACGGCGCGATCCTGGTGTGCTCGGCCGCTGACGGCCCGATGCCACAGACCCGCGAGCACATCCTGCTGGCGCGTCAGGTTGGCGTTCCATACATCATCGTGTTCCTGAACAAGTGCGACCTGGTCGACGATGCAGAACTGCTGGAACTGGTCGAAATGGAAGTCCGTGAACTGCTGTCGAAATACGAGTTCCCAGGCGACGACCTGCCAATCATCAAGGGTTCGGCACGTATGGCGCTGGAAGGCCAGGCTGGCGAAATGGGCGAAGCTTGCATCGAGCGCCTGGCAGAAGCCCTGGATTCGTACATCCCGACCCCGGAACGTGCCGTTGACGGCGCCTTCCTGATGCCAGTCGAAGACGTGTTCTCGATCTCGGGCCGCGGCACCGTCGTGACCGGTCGTGTCGAGCGCGGCATCATCAAAGTCGGCGAAGAAATCGAAATCGTCGGTATCGTTGACACCGTCAAGACCACCTGCACCGGCGTGGAAATGTTCCGCAAGCTGCTGGACCAGGGTCAAGCTGGCGACAACGTCGGCCTGCTGCTGCGCGGTACCAAGCGTGAAGACGTCCAGCGTGGTCAGGTTCTGGCAAAGCCAGGCTCGATCAAGCCGCACACCAACTTCACCGGCGAAGTGTACGTCCTGTCGAAAGACGAAGGCGGCCGTCACACCCCGTTCTTCAACAACTATCGTCCTCAGTTCTACTTCCGTACGACTGACGTGACCGGTTCGATCGAACTGCCAGCGGACAAAGAAATGGTCATGCCAGGCGACAACGTCTCGATCACCGTCAAGCTGATCGCTCCGATCGCGATGGAAGAAGGTCTGCGCTTCGCAATCCGCGAAGGTGGCCGTACTGTCGGCGCCGGCGTGGTTGCCAAGATCCTGGCCTAATTAGCCAAGGTAGAGGGAAGCGGAAGCGTTTCTGTTTCCCTCGAACAGCATTTGCCAGCGAGCGCGCGCTTGCTGTATAATGCTGGATTCAGAAGGAAAGTTTTCGTAGGGGTGTAGCTCAATTGGCAGAGCGTCGGTCTCCAAAACCGAAGGTCGCGGGTTCGATTCCCTCCGCCCCTGCCACCGAATTCTGGTGCGCAGCACCGAAAGTAAAGAAGAATGTCTAATCAATCCGTGCAAACTGTCAGCACCTCGAATGACAAGTTCAAGGTCGCGCTGGCGGTGGTTGCAGCGATTGCAGGCGTCGTCGGGTTCTTTTACCTGACTGGCCAGAACAAACCAGCCTTGGTCGCCGCAGGCGCCCTCGTGGCTGGTTTAGTTTTTGCTGTCCTGCTTTTGTGGACTTCCACCACTGGCCGTGATTTCCTGAGCTTCGCCAAGGAGTCGGTGCGCGAGACCAAGAAGGTCGTCTGGCCTACCCGCCGCGAAGCCATGCAGATCACCGGCATCGTGTTTGCCTTCGTGGTCGTGATGGCGATTTTCCTGTGGGGCACGGATAAGCTTCTCGAGCTCCTGTTGTACGACTTTGTCCTGGGTTGGAAATAACATGAGCGATAACGTGCAAGACAATGCACCAGTGCCGGGCGATGTCCCGGCCTCTGACGCTGGTGCGCCGCTGAGCGTGCCGGTCAGCAATAAGCGCTGGTACGTCGTCCATGTCTATTCGGGCATGGAAAAGAGCGTGATGCGCGCACTGACCGAGCGCATCGAGCGCGCGGGCATGCAAGAACAGTTCGGCCAGATCCTGGTGCCGACCGAGGAAGTCGTCGAGATGCGCAACGGTTCCAAAGCCGTTTCCGAGCGCCGCTTCTTCCCGGGCTACGTGCTGGTTGAGATGGAAATGACCGACGAAACCTGGCACCTGGTGAAGAACACCAGCAAGGTCACCGGCTTCATCGGCGGCAAATCGAACAAGCCGACCCCGATTCCAGCACGCGAGATCGACAAGATCATGCAGCAGGTGCAAGAGGGCGTCGAAAAGCCACGGCCAAAAGTGCTGTACGAAGTGGGCGAGCAAGTCCGCATCAAGGAAGGCCCGTTCACCGACTTCAACGGCAACGTCGAGGAAGTCAACTACGAGAAATCGAAGGTGCGTGTCTCGGTCACCATCTTCGGCCGCGCAACTCCGGTGGAACTGGAGTTCGGGCAAGTCGAGAAAGTCTAAACGCTACAATCGGAGCGTCGCAGTAGTCAGGCGGAATCCGGTAAGAGGAGCCCCGCCAAGACGAGTAGTCGCGGTGGGGCGCTACTACTCAAGTCAAGATAGGAGCCAGACATGGCAAAGAAAATCATTGGCTTTATCAAGCTGCAAGTCCCAGCTGGTAAGGCAAACCCATCCCCACCGATCGGTCCAGCACTCGGTCAGCGTGGCCTGAACATCATGGAATTCTGCAAGGCGTTCAACGCGCAGACCCAGGGTATGGAACCAGGCATGCCGATCCCGGTCGTGATCACCGCGTTCGCCGACAAGTCCTTCACCTTCGTGATGAAGACCCCACCGGCAACCTACCTGATCAAGAAAGCCGCCGGCATCACCAAGGGCTCGGCCAAGCCGCACACCGACAAGGTTGCCAAGCTGACCCGCGCTCAAGCTGAAGAAATCGCAAAAACCAAGCAGCCGGACCTGACCGCCGCCGACATGGACGCAGCAGTGCGTATCATCGCTGGCTCGGCACGTTCGATGGGCATCACGGTGGAGGGTCTGTAATGGCTAAGCTGTCCAAGCGCGTCAAAGCAATCAAAGCAAAAGTTGACCGTAACAAGGTCTACGAGTTCGACAACGCTGTGTCGATCATCAAGGAATTCGCCACCGCCAAGTTCAACGAGTCGATCGACGTCGCCGTTCAACTGGGCGTGGACCCGAAGAAGTCGGACCAGGTGGTTCGCGGTTCGGTCGTGCTGCCAGCTGGCACCGGCAAGACCGTGCGCGTCGCTGTGTTCGCTTCGGGCGACAAGGCTGAAGCTGCCAAGGCAGCTGGCGCCGACGTGGTCGGCATGGAAGACCTGGCAGAGCGCGTGAAGGCCGGCGACATGCCGTTCGACATCGTCATCGCTTCGCCAGACACCATGCGTATCGTTGGTACCCTGGGTCAGATCCTGGGCCCACGCGGCCTGATGCCGAACCCGAAAGTCGGCACCGTGACCCCAGACGTCGCTACCGCCGTCAAGAACGCCAAAGCCGGTCAGGTCCAGTACCGTACCGACAAGGCAGGTATCGTCCACGCGACCATCGGCCGCAAGTCGTTCAGCGACGCAGATCTGAAGACCAACCTGGTCGCCCTGATCGACGCCCTGAACAAGGCCAAGCCAGCCACCTCGAAAGGCGTGTACCTGCGTAAGGTCGCCCTGTCGTCGACCATGGGCGCTGGCGTCCGTGTCGATCACGCTTCGATCGTCGCTGCTGCTTAATTAGCAAGCATTAAGTCCCGGTGCCTCGGCACTGGGCGCATCTTTGGGCTGCCGGAGCTGAACACCGCTCCGGCAGGCAATCAAAGACCGTTGGGCCGAAAGCAGAGGTTGAGCTGACGGTTAATAGACCACCCAACGCAGATGGTGTACCCGAACAAGTTTTGTAGTCCAGCTGTGTGAATGTATCCGCCCAGTTTTAAGACTTCTTAACTTCGGACGCCGTGTGTTCGAACCGATGCGAACATTTTGTTTGCATCATTTAAGGAGATTGACCGTGGGTCTTAATCTGAATGACAAGAAGGTCGTCGTCGAAGAAGTTTCCGCAAAAGTAGCAACTGCGCAAACCATCGTCGTGGCCGAGTACCGTGGCATCCAGGTTAGTCACTTGACCAAGCTCCGTGCAACCGCACGTGCCCAGGGTGTGTACCTGCGTGTTCTGAAGAACACGCTGGCTCGCCGCTCTGTCGAAGGCACGCAGTTTGCCCCGCTGGCTGACGCCATGACCGGTCCGCTGATCTACTCGATCTCGGACGACGCCGTTGCTGCCGCTAAAGTCCTCGCCGACTTCGCGAAAACCAACGACAAGCTGGTCCTGAAAGCCGGTAACTACGCAGGTAAGCAGCTCGACGTAGCTGGTGTTACCGCGTTGGCAAGCATCCCATCCCGTGAAGTCCTCATCTCGCAGCTGTTGGGCGTCATGCTGGCTCCGGTGTCGGGCTTTGCACGTGGTCTGGCTGCACTGGCAGCGAAAAAAGGCGAAGGTTCGGAAGCTGCTCCTGCAGCCGAAGAAACCGCTGCTGCTTAATAGCACAGCCTTTTTTCTCAAGTACTAACTGAAAACACACAATATACAACTGGAGTTTCAAATGGCAATTAGCAAAGACGATATCCTGAACGCAGTGAGCGAAATGTCCGTTATGGACCTGAACGAACTGGTCAAGGCATTCGAAGAGAAGTTCGGCGTGTCGGCAGCTGCAATGGCAGCACCGGCAGCTGGCGGCGCCGCTGGCGGTGCAGCTGCTGCTGAAGAGCAGACCGAGTTCAACGTTGTTCTGTCGGAAGTCGGCGCGAACAAGGTCGGCGTCATCAAGGCAGTCCGTGAAATCACCGGTCTGGGCCTGAAAGAAGCTAAAGACCTGGTCGACGGCGCACCGAAGACCGTGAAAGAAGCCCTGCCAAAAGCTGACGCTGAAGCCGCTAAGAAGAAGCTGGAAGAAGCTGGCGCCAAGGCCGAGCTGAAGTAATACATCAGCACCGGGCGCTTGAAATACAGTGCCCAGCGCGGGAGTCAAAGCTTGCAAAACCTGCCGGAAGGCAGGGGATGCGGCTTTGGCTCTTTTGTCGTCCCTGCGGCAAACGTCAATTATCAATTGACGACAGGGAACTGGTAGTACCCCGTTTCAGCAGCATCGTATCACAGCAGTTTGCTTGTCCTTTTCATCTGGCGCGAAAGAGTAAGAGACTTCAGGGCTTGCGTGTGGTAGTGGCGTTCGCCACTGGCAATTCCTGAATTCTCCATCCTTTCTGTCACTCACGGAGTGTCCATGCACTACTCATTTACTGAGAAGAAGCGCATTCGCAAGTCGTTCGCGAAGCGCGCCAACGTTCACAACGTTCCCTACCTGCTGGCTACCCAGCTGGAATCCTACGAGAACTTCCTGCAGGCCGAATTCGCTCCGTCCTCGCGCAAGAACGAAGGCCTGCAATCGGCCTTCTCCTCGATTTTCCCTATCGTGTCGCACAATGGTTTTGCGCGCCTCGAGTTCCTGTCGTATGTGCTGGGCGACCCCGCGTTTGACGTGAAAGAGTGCCAGCAGCGTGGCCTGACCTTCGCGTCGCCGCTGCGCGCCAAGGTGCGTCTGGTGATCCTGGACAAGGAATCGCCGACCAAGCCAGTCGTCAAGGAAATGAAAGAGCAGGAAGTCTATATGGGCGAGCTGCCGCTGATGACCACGAACGGTTCGTTCGTGATCAACGGCACCGAGCGCGTCATCGTCTCCCAGCTGCACCGTTCGCCTGGCGTGTTCTTCGAACACGACCGCGGCAAGACCCACTCGTCGGGCAAGCTGCTGTTCTCGGCACGTATCATTCCTTACCGCGGCTCGTGGCTGGACTTCGAGTTCGACCCGAAAGACATCCTGTTCTTCCGCGTCGACCGTCGCCGCAAGATGCCGGTCACGATCCTGCTGAAAGCCATCGGCATGACGCCGGAGCAGATCCTGGCGAACTTCTTCGTCTTCGACAACTTCACCCTGCGTAACGACGGCGGCGAACTCGAGTTCGTTTCCGAGCGCCTGCGCGGCGAAGTCGCGCGCTTCGACATCGTCGATCCGAAGTCGGGCAAGACCATCGTCACCAAGGACAAGCGCATCAACGCCAAGCACGTGCGTGACATCGAAGCCGCCGGTATCAAGAGCATCTCGGTGCCGGAAGACTACCTGCTGGGCCGCGTGCTGGCCAAGAACATCGTCGACCAGGACACCGGCGAGATCATCGCCGTCGCCAACGACGAGCTGACCGAAGAGCTGCTGGGCAAGCTGCGCGACGCCAGCGTGACCGACATCCAGACGCTGTACACCAACGACCTGGACCAGGGCGCCTACATCTCGCAAACCCTGCGCACCGACGACACCGCCGACCAGACCGCCGCACGCGTGGCGATCTACCGCATGATGCGTCCTGGCGAACCGCCAACCGAAGAATCGGTCGAAGCCCTGTTCAACGGCCTGTTCTACATGCCGGAACGCTACGACCTGTCGGCTGTCGGCCGCATGAAGTTCAACCGCCGTATCGGCCGTGACGAACTGACCGGCGACATGACCCTGTCGAACGAAGACATCCTGGCCGTGATCAAGATCCTGGTCGAGCTGCGCAATGGCCGCGGCGAAGTCGACGACATCGATCACCTGGGTAACCGTCGCGTGCGTTGCGTCGGCGAACTGGCTGAGAACCAGTTCCGTGCCGGCCTGGTGCGCGTGGAACGCGCCGTCAAGGAACGCCTCGGCCAGGCCGAAGCGGACAACCTGATGCCGCACGACCTGATCAACAGCAAGCCGATCTCGGCCGCGATCCGCGAATTCTTCGGTTCGTCGCAGCTGTCGCAGTTCATGGACCAGACCAACCCGCTGTCGGAAGTCACCCACAAGCGCCGCGTCTCGGCACTGGGACCGGGCGGTCTGACCCGCGAACGCGCAGGCTTCGAGGTGCGCGACGTGCACCCGACCCACTACGGCCGCGTGTGCCCGATCGAAACGCCTGAAGGCCCGAACATCGGCCTGATCAACTCGCTGGCTCTGTACGCCCGCCTGAACGAATACGGCTTCCTGGAAACCCCGTACCGCAAGGTCGAGGATTCGAAAGTCACCGACAAGATCGAATACCTGTCGGCGATCGAAGAAGGCCGCTACATCATCGCCCAGGCAAACGCGGCGATCAGCGACGAAGGCCAGCTGGTCGACGAACTGGTCTCGGCGCGTGAAGCCGGCGAAACGATCCTGGTCTCGCCAGAGCGCATCCAGTACATGGACGTCGCCCCAGGCCAGATCGTGTCGGTCGCAGCATCGCTGATTCCGTTCCTGGAGCACGATGACGCGAACCGTGCACTGATGGGCGCCAACATGCAGCGCCAGGCCGTGCCTTGCCTGCGTCCAGAGAAAGCCGTGGTCGGCACCGGCATCGAGCGCACCGTTGCGGTCGACTCGGGCACCACCGTGCAAGCCCTGCGTGGCGGCGTGGTCGACTACATCGATGCGGGCCGTGTCGTCATTCGCGTGAACGACGATGAAGCGCAGGCTGGCGAAGTCGGCGTCGACATCTACAACCTGATCAAGTACACCCGTTCGAACCAGAACACCAACATCAACCAGCGTCCGATCGTGCAGGTTGGCGACCGCGTTGCCCGTGGCGACGTGATTGCCGACGGCGCATCGACCGACCTGGGCGAGCTGGCACTGGGCCAGAACATGCTGGTGGCGTTCATGCCGTGGAACGGCCTGAACTTCGAGGATTCGATCCTGATCTCGGAAAACGTCGTCAAGGACGACCGTTACACCTCGATCCACATCGAAGAGCTGTCGGTCGTCGCTCGCGACACCAAGCTGGGCGCGGAAGAAATCACCCGCGACATCTCGAACCTGGCAGAGAACCAACTGGCGCGCCTGGATGAGTCGGGCATCGTCTACATCGGCGCCGAAGTGCAAGCCGGCGACGTGCTGGTCGGTAAGGTCACCCCGAAAGGCGAGACCCAGCTGACTCCGGAAGAAAAACTGCTGCGCGCGATCTTCGGCGAAAAAGCGTCGGACGTGAAAGACACCTCGCTGCGCGTGCCTTCGGGCATGGTCGGCACCGTGATCGACGTGCAAGTGTTCACCCGCGAAGGCATCCAGCGCGACAAGCGCGCCCAGCAGATCATCGACGACGAGCTGAAGCGTTTCCGCCTGGACCTGAACGACCAGATGCGTATCGTGGAAGGCGATGCCTTCGAGCGTCTGGAGCGTATGCTGGTCGGCAAGATCGTCAACGGCGGTCCGAAGAAGCTGGCCAAGGGCGCGGCGATCACCTCGGAATACCTGGCCGATCTGGACAAGTTCCACTGGTTCGACATCCGCCCGGCGGAAGACGACACCGCGAACGCGCTGGAAGCGATCAAGGAATCGATCAACGAGAAGCGTCACCAGTTCGACCTGGCCTTCGAAGAGAAGCGCAAGAAGCTGACGCAAGGCGATGAGCTGCAGCCTGGCGTGCAGAAGATGGTCAAGGTCTACCTGGCCGTCAAGCGCCGCCTGCAGTCGGGCGACAAGATGGCAGGCCGCCACGGTAACAAGGGTGTGGTCTCGCGTATCGTGCCGGTGGAAGACATGCCGTTCATGGCGGACGGTCGTCCAGCCGACGTCGTGCTGAACCCGCTGGGCGTTCCGTCGCGTATGAACGTCGGTCAGATCCTGGAAACCCACCTCGGTTGGGCTGCGAAGGGTCTGGGCTGGCGCATCGGCGAAATGCTGCAGGCGCAAGCGAAGGCTGCAGATCTGCGCACCTTCCTGGGCAAGATCTACAACGAAACCGGCCGCAAGGAAGACCTGGACAGCTTCAGCGATGAAGAAATCCTGAGCCTGGCGCAGAACCTCAAGAACGGCGTGCCGTTCGCGACCCCGGTGTTCGACGGCGCCCACGAGGAAGACATCCGCCGCATGCTGGACCTGGCGTTCCCGGACGACATCGCTGCCCACCTGGGCATGACGCCGTCGAAGAACCAGGTCACCATGTTCGACGGCCGTACCGGCGAAGCGTTCGAGCGCAAGGTCACCGTCGGCTTCATGCACATGCTGAAGCTGCACCACCTGGTCGACGACAAGATGCACGCCCGTTCGACCGGCCCGTACTCGCTGGTGACGCAGCAGCCGCTGGGCGGTAAAGCCCAGTTCGGTGGCCAGCGCTTCGGTGAGATGGAGGTGTGGGCACTGGAAGCGTACGGCGCATCGTACGTGCTGCAGGAAATGCTGACTGTGAAGTCGGACGACGTGAACGGCCGTACCAAGGTGTACGAGAACCTGGTCAAGGGCGACCACGTGATCGACGCCGGCATGCCGGAATCGTTCAACGTGCTGGTGAAGGAAATCCGTTCGCTGGGTATCGACATCGATCTCGAGCGCAACTAAGCAGGGCCAGCATGGCCGCCAGCCTTCGGGCACGGCCTGCTGCTCCTGAAACGTCGCTGCGGAGCAGTTCGCAGCCTAAGCCCGGCGCTGTTGGCCGGCAAACTTGGATTCCCGCCTGCGCGGGAATGACCGTTTTAAGGGCAGCAGGCCGCGCAAGCACCGGCGAAAATCGGTGAGAAGCTGGCGGTGGTAAGTTAGTACAGAATTCAATCACCTGGAGTGATACATGAAAGCACTGCTCGATCTATTCAAGCAAGTTCAGCAAAACGAAAGTTTCGACGCCATCAAGATTGGCCTGGCGTCGCCTGAAAAAATCCGTTCGTGGTCGTTCGGCGAAGTCAAGAAGCCGGAAACCATCAACTACCGTACGTTCAAGCCTGAGCGTGACGGCCTGTTCTGCGCCAAGATCTTTGGCCCGATCAAGGACTACGAATGCCTGTGCGGCAAGTACAAGCGCCTGAAGCACCGCGGTGTGATCTGCGAGAAGTGCGGCGTCGAAGTCACCCTGGCTAAAGTGCGCCGTGAGCGCATGGGCCACATCGAACTGGCTTCGCCGGTCGCTCACATCTGGTTCCTGAAATCGCTGCCGTCGCGTCTGGGCATGGTCCTGGACATGACCCTGCGCGATATCGAACGCGTGCTGTACTTCGAAGCATACGTCGTGACCGATCCTGGCATGACCCCGCTCAAGAAGAGCCAGATCATGTCGGAAGACGACTATGCCGCCAAGTACGAAGAGTACGGCGACGACTTCACCGCATTCATGGGCGCCGAAGGTATCCGTGAACTGCTGCGCTCGATCGACATCCACCGCGATGCCGAAGCCCTGCGCGTGGAACTGAAAGAGTCGAAATCCGAAGCCAAGATCAAGAAATACGCCAAGCGCCTGAAAGTGCTCGAGGCGTTCCAGCGTTCGGGCATCAAGCCTGAGTGGATGATCATGGAAGTTCTGCCGGTCCTGCCGCCAGAGCTGCGTCCGCTCGTCCCGCTGGACGGCGGCCGTTTCGCCACGTCGGACCTGAACGACCTGTATCGCCGCGTCATCAACCGTAATAACCGCCTGAAGCGCCTGATGGAACTGCGCGCACCAGAGATCATTACGCGTAACGAAAAGCGCATGCTGCAGGAAGCGGTCGACTCGCTGCTGGACAACGGCCGTCGCGGCAAAGCGATGACCGGCGCCAACAAGCGTCCGCTGAAGTCGCTGGCCGAGATGATCAAGGGCAAGGGCGGTCGTTTCCGTCAGAACTTGCTGGGTAAGCGCGTCGACTACTCGGGCCGTTCGGTCATCGTGGTCGGTCCACAGCTGAAACTGCACCAGTGCGGTCTGCCGAAGCTGATGGCCCTCGAGCTGTTCAAGCCGTTCATCTTCAACAAGCTGGAACTGATGGGTCTTGCGACCACCATCAAGGCCGCGAAGAAGCTGGTCGAAGTGCAAGAGCCGGTGGTCTGGGACATCCTGGAAGAAGTCATCAAAGAACACCCGGTCATGCTGAACCGTGCGCCTACGCTGCACCGTCTCGGTATCCAGGCGTTCGAGCCGGTCCTGATCGAAGGTAAAGCCATCCAGCTGCACCCGCTGGTCTGCGCGGCGTTCAACGCCGACTTCGACGGTGACCAGATGGCAGTCCACGTGCCGCTGTCGATCGAAGCGCAGATGGAAGCGCGTACCCTGATGCTGGCGTCGAACAACATCCTGTTCCCATCGAACGGCGAACCGTCGATCGTGCCGTCGCAGGATATCGTGCTGGGTCTGTACTACGCGACCCGCGAGGCGATCAACGCCAAGGGCGAAGGCATGATGTTCCCGGACGTGTCGGAAGTCATCCGCGCGTACGACAACAAGGAAGTCGAGCTGGCGACCCGCATTACCGTGCGTATCGTCGAGTTCCCGAAGAACGCCGAAGGCGGCTTCGACCAGACGCTGACCCGCTACGAGACCACCGTTGGCCGTGCGATCCTGTCCGAGATCCTGCCGAAAGGCCTGCCGTTCTCGGTGCTGAACCGTGCGCTGAAGAAGAAGGAAATCTCGAAGCTGATCAACACGTCGTTCCGCAAGTGCGGCCTGCGTGCGACCGTCGTCTTCGCGGACAAGCTGATGCAGTCGGGCTTCCGCCTGGCGACCCGCGCCGGCATCTCGATCGCCGTCGACGACATGCTGATCCCGGACGTCAAGAAGGGCATGATCGCGACCGCCGAAGCCGAAGTGAAGCAGATCGAGCAGCAGTACGCCTCGGGTCTGGTCACCGCCGGCGAGCGTTACAACAAGGTCGTCGACATCTGGGGCAAGACCTCGGATGAAGTCGGCAAGGCGATGATGGACCAGCTCAAGATCGAGCCGGTCACCAAGCGCGACGGCACCGAAGGCACCCAGGAATCGTTCAACGCGATTTACATGATGGCCGACTCGGGCGCCCGTGGTTCGGCAGCCCAGATCCGCCAGCTGGCGGGTATGCGTGGTCTGATGGCGAAACCGGACGGTTCGATTATCGAAACGCCGATTACCGCGAACTTCCGCGAAGGCCTGAACGTTCTGCAGTACTTCATCTCGACCCACGGCGCTCGTAAAGGTCTGGCGGATACGGCACTGAAGACCGCGAACTCGGGTTACCTGACCCGTCGTCTGGTGGACGTGACGCAAGATCTGGTGGTGATCGAAGACGATTGCGGCACCAGCAACGGCACCCACATGAAGGCGCTGGTCGAAGGCGGTGAAGTCATCGAAGCCCTGCGCGACCGTATCCTCGGCCGCGTGGCAGGCACCGACGTCGTCAACCCTGAAACCCAGGAAACCCTGTACGAAGCCGGCACCCTGCTGGACGAAGACATGGTCGAAGAGATCGAACGCGTCGGCATCGACGAAGTGAAGGTCCGCACCCCGCTGAACTGCGACACGCGCTACGGCCTGTGCGCCAAGTGCTACGGCCGCGACCTGGGCCGCGGCATGCTGGTCAACAGCGGCGAAGCAGTCGGTGTGGTGGCAGCACAGTCGATCGGTGAGCCGGGTACCCAGCTGACCATGCGTACCTTCCACATCGGTGGTGCGGCATCGCGTGCAGCAGTGGCATCGTCGGTCGAAGCCAAGTCGAACGGTACGGTCCGCTTCACCGCGACCATGCGTTACGTCACCAACGGCAAGGGCGCGCAAATCGTCATTACCCGTTCGGGCGAAGTGCTGATCACCGACGACCACGGCCGTGAGCGCGAGCGTCACAAGGTGCCGTACGGCGCGACCCTGATCGTCAAGG
Source organism: Massilia oculi (assembly GCF_017582745.1). Classification (GTDB taxonomy): domain Bacteria; phylum Pseudomonadota; class Gammaproteobacteria; order Burkholderiales; family Burkholderiaceae_D; genus Telluria; species Telluria oculi_A. The sequence goes on along the minus strand of NZ_JAFVIM010000038.1, from coordinate 5,797 downwards.
ATGGCCAGACCGTGAAGGCTGGCACCGCCCTGGCGACCTGGGATCCGCTGACCCGTCCGATCATCACCGAATACGCCGGTACGATCCGCTTCGAGAACGTCGAAGAAGGCGTCACCGTCGCCCGTCAGGTCGATGAAGTGACCGGTCTGTCGACCCTGGTGGCAATCGATCCGAAGCGTCGTGGTTCGGGCAAGGTGCTGCGTCCGCAGGTCAAGCTGCTGAACGAAGAAGGCCAGGAAGTGAAGATCGCCGGCACCGAACACGCCGTGACGATCGGCTTCCAGGTCGGCGCGCTGATCATGGTCAAGGACGGTCAGCAAGCGACCGTGGGTGAAGTGCTGGCACGTATCCCGACCGAATCGCAGAAGACCCGCGACATTACCGGTGGTCTGCCGCGCGTTGCCGAACTGTTCGAAGCACGTTCGCCGAAAGACGCTGGCATGCTGGCGGAAGTCACCGGTACCGTGGCGTTCGGTAAAGAGACCAAGGGCAAGCAGCGCCTGGAAATCACCGACATGGACGGCAACAAGCACGAGTTCCTGATTACCAAGGACAAGCAAGTGCTGGTGCACGACGGCCAGGTGGTGAACAAGGGCGAGATGATCGTGGACGGCCCGGCCGATCCGCAAGACATCCTGCGCCTGCTGGGTATCGAAGCGCTGGCCCGCTACATCGTTGACGAAGTGCAGGACGTGTACCGTCTGCAGGGCGTGAAGATCAACGACAAGCACATCGAGGTGATCGTTCGCCAGATGCTGCGTCGTGTTCAGATCACCGAAGCAGGCGACACCGACTACATCGTTGGCGAGCAGGTGGAGCGTTCGGAACTGCTGGAAGAGAACGACCGCGTCAACGCAGTCGGCAAGCTGCCGGCGCAGTACGAAAACGTGCTGCTGGGTATTACCAAGGCATCGCTGTCGACCGATTCGTTCATCTCGGCCGCATCGTTCCAGGAAACTACCCGCGTGCTGACCGAAGCGGCGATCATGGGCAAGCGCGACGGTCTGCGCGGCCTGAAAGAGAACGTCATCGTCGGCCGCCTGATCCCTGGCGGTACCGGTCTGGCATTCCACCGCGCCCGCAAGGAGAAGGAAGTGTGGGAAGCGGAAGAGCGTCAGGCACTGCTGCAGCAAGAGAAGGCCAATATGGCTGCCGAGCTGCAGGCGATGGAAGACCAGCAGACTGCGCAGGCTTCGGCTGAGCAGCATAACGACGGCGAGTGATCGCGTAAGTTGTTAGTGAAGACGGCACCCTGAGGGGTGCCGTTTTTTTTTACCTGAGGGCTTAAACACAGCTTACCGACGCTCATGTGAATATTGAACCCGACGATCTATCTCATCCAGCTGTTCCGTCCACCATGTCAGCGCCTCATCGATTAAGGTGCGGCCGTCTTCACCGCTGTAGAAACCTCCGACAACTGGTCGATATATATTCTCGTCGATAAAAAACTGTTCGTCTTTAATAATATTTCCGGGGCCAAGTAGTTTTACAATAATCGGAACAGGCCCTTCAGACATTTGTGTTTCATATTCTTTCAGAATACTGTTTCTTTCGAGGTCAATGAACTGATTGAAAATCCTATGCTTATCATCTGTCTTCCATTGTTTAAACATTTCGTTTGCAGTCTTCCGTACCTCAGCATTTGATCTGCCATCCACCTTATCAAGAACATGTCCAACTGCCCGAAGTAATACAACGGATAGTATCCAATGAAGTCGCCATTGAGCAGTATTAACTTCATCTTCAAGAATGGCTCGAACCAAAGTCACATCTGCCAAGACCGCACGCGAAGCTTTCGTAAATTTCATCTTTTTCCCCACTTCCACCTAACTATTAATATATCTTTTTTATTCTGGTTTCCTCAACTATGCATTTACCTATGAGCTAAATTTCCAACTGCGGTTAGCTATGCAATAGACATAAATACTAAGTAAGGAAGCCGCTGTCTCAGAGCTTGGTTGCGGAAATGCAACCAAATTGATGTTTTTGTTAAATAAAAATTTCGCAGGTTCTTTTCTTCACAGTTGTTTTGTGATAATAGTCTGTATCGCTTAGAGCTTCAAGAATTTATGCCGAAAATAAAATTCACTGCAATTGACCTGTTTTGTGGTGCTGGGGGACTAACCGCTGGCCTGAAGAAAGCAGGATTTAATGTTCTGGCAGGAGTCGAATACAATAAAATTGCTGCAGAGACCTATAAGCTTAACAATAAAAAGGCAAAGATTTACTTGCAAGATATCTGTTCTCTTTCGCCTGAAAAGATAATGCGAGATCTGAAACTCAACCGAGGTGATTTGGATCTCTTGGCTGGATGTCCCCCATGCCAAGGTTTCTCAACTCACCGAACAAGAAATCGAGCAGTTTCTAACTCAGACAAAAGAAACGATCTGGTATTTGAATTTATTCGTTATGTTGAGGCTATGCTGCCAAAAACGGTGATGCTTGAAAATGTTCCAGGCCTAGCTAAAGACTGGAGAGTTCAAGAGTTGCAAAAGATGCTGCACAAACTCGGCTATCATATTGACGAATCATTTGCCCGAGTAAAGGATGCTGCAGATTACGGCGTTCCTCAGAGACGAAAAAGGCTTCTAGTTAAGGCATCGAGATTTGGCAGTATCCCAGATGCTAAGCCACTGAAGAAAAGAAAAACAGTAGCCGACACAATCTCGCGGCTTCCTTTAGTAGGACAGAGTAACGACCCACTACATGACTTTCCTACAAATAGAAGTGCGAAGGTTGAAACTCTAATTTCACTAGTTCCCAAAAATGGTGGATCAAGGACCGATTTGCCTAAAAATTACTGGTTAGAGTGTCATCTGAAAAGGCCGGGAAGTTATCGAGATGTTTATGGTCGAATGGCGTGGAAGACCGTGGCTCCCACCATCACTAGTGGGTGCACCAATCCTTCAAAAGGACGATTTATTCATCCGGAAGAGAATCGAGCAATCACGCTACGAGAAGCAGCATTACTGCAATCATTTCCCCCAAATTATAAATTTTCAATGGCGAAGGGGAAAGAGGCGATTGCTTTAATGATAGGTAACGCCTTGCCGCCAGAATTCATACGACGTCAAGCAGTTCAATACAGTGCACATTTGCGGGGATTAATAAATGGGTAAATATGAGTTAAAGTTCGATCCCAAAACTATCGAGCACTTGGGCGTGAAGATGTATGCCACACTGCCGCCTGCACTTGCTGAGCTGATCTCGAACGCCTATGATGCGGACGCAAGTAGTGTTACTGTGGAGTTCCTAGAGCAAAATGGAAATCCCAAGGCAATAACCGTTATTGATGACGGAATCGGGATGTCGTCGGACGATATACAAAAAAAATTTCTAGTCATTGGGAGGAATCGACGAAGAGTTGATGGTGATACTCCGTCACCGAGGTTCAATCGGTTGCCTACAGGAAAAAAAGGCCTAGGCAAATTAGCGCTATTCGGATTGGCGAAAAGCGTGACAGTGGATACGATTCAAAATGGTTTGCAAAATCAGCTTACCCTGAATTGGGATTCGTTGTTGAAAGCTGAAGGGGTATATAATCCTGTGGCTGGAATCGTTGACAAGAAAATGCGACGGCGAAACGGAACTACCATCCAGTTATCTTCGCTGGAGAGGAAAACTCCTTTTGATATAAATTCTATAGCCGACAGTTTGTCGAGAATTTTTATTGTCGATGCGGATTTTCAGATTACACTTAAAGATTCGAAGGGTAATGAAGTAAAAGTAACGAACGATCGTCGTTATAAAACGGTAGAGAAGCAATTTAGTTGGTCTCACACAGACTTAGTCAAGCGAGGCTCGAAGTACTTTGGCAAGTTGGAGTTAAATTTCATTACAGCAAAAACGCCGATACCGCCCAGTTCCGGTTTGCGAGGAATAGCGATTTTTTCCAGGGGGAAGATAGTTAACTTGCCGGAATATTTTTCTGAGAGTGCTTCAAGTCACTTCTATCAATACTTAACTGGATGGATTAAGGCTGACTTTATCGACTTGATTGATGAGGACGTAATTTCTACAAACCGTCAGTCGATTAATTGGGATAATCCAGAAATGGCCGAATTCAAGGCATACTTATCCCAACTCATCTCTAAGGTTGGTCAAGAGTGGCGAAAGAGAAGGGCTGAGAAAAAAGAGAAAGATCTTGAGGAGGCTACAGGAATTGATCAACAGCAATGGTTTAGTACTTTGCCAAATGAAATCAGAAACTCCGTTGCTTCAATTGTTTCAAAGTTAGAGTACAGCGAAGATGTTGCTGAAACTTTTACTCCAGTTGTTAAGGCTCTTTACTCTCTGATTCCGGAGTATCCATTGCTGCACTGGAGGCATTTGCATGTCGGCATAAAGGATGGAGTGGCGGAATATTATAAAAACAGGCAATATGGTCATGCCGCGGATCAGGGTGTTAAGTTATATGCCGCAATGTTGAGGGATCTCTCTGGCGCTGATATGGACGGTGCAGAATTGGCTGACCTTTTTTCCGTGCACAGGGATAAGAGGGTAATAAAAAAATATCCGAAAATCCAAGTTTCAGAACTTAAAAGCGAAACTGGTATTAATATTCAAGAGGGTCAGCAGCTTCTGACAAGAGGTTTAATCAAAGGGTTTCGAAATCCAATCAGTCATGCGCCGATGTCCCGTGTCGTGCCGTCTTTAATTTCCGAAGTCGATTGCCTGAATGTTCTAAGCTTAATATCTTATCTTTCTACGCGGCTGGATAACGCCAAAGTTGATGATGATGTCCCTGTGAGTTAAATATAAAATCGGGCTGGGCATGACTTGCCAGAGTAAAATAAAGACGCGGAAATAATAATAGCGAGCACTTAATTCTTCCAGCTCCGGTAAATGATGCAATGATGGTGCCACATTTTTCTGACGCGCTGTTGCCATCCAATCATCAGGAAAGTTGGAGCCTATGCGAGAGGTAGCTACAGACGATTCCACGGACGTGATTAGGTCTGACAATCGGAAATTGGCGACCGTTCCGCGTGACTATTGGCGCGGCTGACGTGCCAAACTGGGGCATCTGCGGAATGCCCGCTGCTTGATGTACCGCTTCCGAAAAAATCCGGTCGCCTAGTGGCAGAGTTGAAGATGGCGCGCGATAAGCTACATCCGCCTTCCCGGTTTTTTCGTCCAGCGCGTTCGCGTCGGTCATGATTGCTTGCGTCGATGCCAGAGGCAACCTAAGGCTAGTCCGCCTACGACAAGTGCGAATGCACCATAGGCTTGCAGATAGTAGCTACTGCCTTGTTCCAGCTTCAAATGGGGACCGACGTCAGGTGAGTGAATTTCCAAAAACAGGCTGATAAACCAGATTGCAGCGGGCGTGACGCAGATCGTTGCGAGCTACGGTTTCAAGCGGGCGATGAACAGACTCAGGATTCCCGCAGCGAGTCCAACTGCCCAAGAAAACTCTGCGCTCGGCACTTTGTCGCTAACCTCAGCCAGGACCATGCTGGGATGGACCACAACAAAGAAGCAAGCGGCCACTGATGCCGCACGATTGGTGAGACGCATTCTACAAAGCAGGCATCTGGTCGAAGGTGGCGAAGATATTCAGCAAATGCTTCCACCGATGCTCTTCCCAGTGACGAGATCGAAGCCGAAGTTGCAGACGTAGTCTCCCTCCTTGCTGCGCGTGCACGAGAGATTCTCGTTATCTCTGGCTCGAAAGCGGCTTTGTTGCATAAATCAATTGAGCGCGTAGTACCCCAAACCCCAGACGGATTTACGGCATGGTCACCGCTACGGTCGTGGGCGTGCCCAAGCGCGTGAAGCGATTGAGGATGGCGGC
>NZ_JAFVIM010000037.1:0-34374 GCF_017582745.1 Massilia oculi | reverse complement strand
GTGCCGCCATCCTCAATCGCTTCACGCGCTTGGGCACGCCCACGACCGTAGCGGTGACCATGCCGTAAATCCGTCTGGGGTTTGGGGTACTACGCGCTCAATTGATTTATGCAACAAAGCCTCAATGACTTGTTTTTTCAGGTAAAAACACTGTTGGCCGAAGCGCGCTACCGGGACGAGTTTCCCATGGGTCTCCCATCGATGCAAAGTCCGGACGTTTACATTGCAAAGTTCCGCAGCTTCACTGCGGCTTACCAGGCTTTTAGCTACCCGAGGCGATACACCCGGCAGAATAGGCCCACCATCCGCCAGTCTGGCACGCAGGGCGCCAATCTGTTCAGCGGTGTAGAGTCGCCGGTTGGTGATGGAACGAGCAGCGTTAACTGTGGGGCCAGCATCCTCGAGACGGTCCAGTTGATCGATCGAAATGCCCAGTTGCTTTGCGACCACGGCGGCGCTCAAGCGGATCAGTTGCGGAGACGTAAGTGGAGGCGCGTCGAGTGGGAGACTGAGGCGATCGCGAAGCTGCTGTTCGGAATACGCTATGCGCTGGCGCCCGGTAGGCTCTCCGTTAGGACGCAATGTGCCGTCCCTTTTCCAGTTGTATAAAGTCGGTACCGACACGCCAAGTAGTTCTGCAGCTTCCGCAATGGTGAAACTTTTTCCCAGCGACATTCAACTATTCCGTTCCCTTATTAACGCTACGATCCAGCGTTTCGGCTTCCGCGGCAGCATAGTAGTTCTCGGCCGCTTCAGCTATCCGCTTTTCCCGGGCCTTGAGCCAAATTGCCGTGGTCGACGCGCTTGCGTGTTCCAAGATCTCCTGCGCCCACGATCGGCATGGCCTTCTCGACTGCCAACGTCCCGAAAGTATACCGGAAGGCCTGCGGCGAGGTAGCGTCAGCTGAGCAAGGGTCTCGGGCGTCAGGCTCAAGTCATGCGTTGAATGTTTCGACAGGGAAATATCGGTGGTAAGATGCATCTTTGAACTAGGGATGTGAGATGAGTGAATTTATTCAAATCGGTAGCGCCCGCATTAAGCGCACTAATATCGCTTCGTTCGGCGTCAGCGTACGTGAGAAGAACTTCAAAAACGGGAGTCCGTTGGTATTGGTAGTGCTTTTGGGGCTTATGAAGGTCTCGAAAAAGGTTGAGCAAGCATTTTCCCCAGTCAAATATCTATACATAAAAACTTACCAGAACGATAACTACACATTCACCGAAAAAGAAATTGACATTGACGCGGTTCTTGCTGATTTGGAAAGAGGAAGAAAATGACATGGACCCTATCGCATATGTCGGTACAGCTCGCTCGTAGGCGGCGAACTACCCTTAGTATTACGTTTTAAGGAACGACGGCACCTATCCACGTCATTCTCATAAAGCGTCCTTCTTGATACGGGAGGCGGCTCCCAGCGCGTATCCAATCAACCGGGACTGCCGCTTTTCTCTTGGGCGTAATACATCTCTGCCTCCTCGACAATGCGCTTCTCTCGCGCCTTGACATAGATGGCAGTCGTCGACGCGCTTGCGTGACCCAGGATCTCCTGCGCCACCACGATCGGCATGTCCTTTTCCACCGCCAGTGTCCCGAACGTGTGCCGGAATGCGTGTGGCGAGGTCGCGGCAAGCTGTGCCAGGTGTTCTGGCGTCAGGCTCGCGGTGTGCTCAGGCGCCAGCGCACCGCCATGCTTGCTCACGCGCCGTAAGGCCCCGGCGATGAGGTCGTAGAACGAGTTCGGGTTGTACCCCTTCGTGCCGAGGTCGACGTGCTTCGACAAGGCCCGTTCCGTCCCAGGCACCACGATCGGAGCGAGTAGAGGCAGATCGATCCCCTGCGCATCGAAATCCGCATCTCGATCGAGCCAGTGGGCGCGTAACGCCGCGATTGTCCTTGGGCTAACCGGCACCTTGCGCATCTTGCTGCGCTTGCCCAGCACCTCGAGCATCCAGACCGTCGTGCCGTACCGGCTTTTCTTGAGCGCACCGCGACGGGCGCTGGCCGCTTCTGCGCGACGCAGCCCGGAGTCACCCATCAGCAGGATCGCGGCGAGGGCCACCCGGTCCTGCTGGTTTTCCGGAATAGAGGAGCGCTCCGTGAGGACATCGATCACCTTGTCCCAAAGGTCCTTCGGCAAGGCTCGCTCGATATCCATCTTCTCGACCTGTTCAACGACCGTAGGGTCTTTCACAGCCGCCCAGGGCGACCCTGACAAATATCTGACCTTGACCAGCCAATCGAACGCAGCGCGCAGGACCAGCAGCGCCTGTTTCTGTGACGCTGCGCTCATGCGCGTCTCTGCAAACGGCTTCCAGCGCTTGCTTGTCTTGACCGTGCGGGGGCCACAAAACTCCGGCAGGGGAGCGACCAAGAAATTCTTGTATGCCTCGCAGTCATCCACCAGCAGCGACGACATCGGCTTGCACGCGACAAGAGCACACCAGAGGATGAAGCGCTCCAGCTCCTTGGTATAAGCGCGCAGCGTGTGCGTCTGGCCAGCGTACCGCGCCAGGAAGCATTGGATTGCTTCAAGGTCGTTCCGGGCTGAGATAAAGCAGAACGCTGGAGCGCGATTGGCGCCGTCGTAGCCTGCCAGCCATCGTGGCAGCTGGAACGTACCGAACGGCGCGATTTCGCGCTTTCTAGTAGGGTCAAGCACAGGCAGCAGATCGAACGTGTCGGCTGGCACGAGGTGGTTGCGCTCAACTCCTATCTCGCCAAGCTCGTCGGGCCACTTCTGCAGGAAGCGCATGATCGAGCCAGCGCGGCCGGCGCCAATGCGCGGTACCGAGCGCCACCAGCTCGCGCCGCGGCGGTTGATCAGGTCGACCAGGTCACCGAGCGTAAGGATGCCTTCGTCTTTGAACGCCTCTACGGTCTTGGGCTTGAACCATTGCGAAATGCGCTGCACCCGGCTTGGTACTGGTTCTGGCAGGTCCGCAGCTTGGATCAGGATCTCGAGCGCCTTGGTCGTGATCGCGCCACCTTGGCGGGCGTGCTGGAGCGCCTCGGCCGCCCCTGGGTTGTGCGCGATGGCTCGCTCGATCAGGTTCGCGCGCATGTCGAGTAGCCAGCGTTCCAGGCCTTGTTCGACTTGAGGGCTGTCTTCGCTGTAGTACAGATCAGCGATGCGCTGCAGGGGGATTTTCAGGACGTATGCGCGCAGCGCGGTGTAATCGCTGCGATTGTAGGTTAGCTGCGGTAGCTCGACGGTAGTGTGCTGGGTCATGCCGCCACCTGGTGGTCGGTGGCAAGGTGCGGCGGCTGGATGCTTGCGGTGCTGTTGCGTTCGATCGATGAGTACATTCGGATGGGCAGTATCAAACTTTATTGTCGGCAACGAAAACTGCCGAGATACCCCATCCTAAACGTGTTTCACGGCCAAAACAAGCATAAAAGCAACGATGATAATACGAGTTATCATCGGAGGTTTATGAACGGCACAAGCTTGTTGACCGCTTTCATGGAGCGATAACGGAGCGCCGGCGCTGCTCCAGCTCATACGGCGCGTGCAGTTCGCGCCGTCTAGTGACATCTGGCGACAGCATGCGCTGCTTCGTCGCAAACCATCCTGCAGCATTAGCTGACCGTTCACAATAGTTCATGTCATCTGCCATTGGCGTCTGAAATGAACTAACTTTCTTCTGCAGAACTTCACACCAAATTTGCCCGACCGCTCCATCTTGTTGCCGAGCAAGCGCACCAGCGTGCGCATCGTCTCGCTCATGCACGATGGCTTACCTTGAATTATTCTTAGCGAACGATAAGGTTGCTCGCCAACAATGAAATCGACTTTGCAAACCTCAGTGCCACGACGCGGCCATCCTCTAGATCTCTTCCCAGTGTTTCAATGCTGGCCAAGGTCACATGCGTGCGACCTGCTCTACACTGCGCTTTTGAACACGCTAATAGCCTTGGTGATCTCAGCAGCGCTACACAGCTTCGGCATTGGACCAGCGCCATTCCACCTTTTATTTAGCCATAGCCTGCTAATCTCGCAATGCGTTGGCTTTGCAATCCACTGCGCGCTTCTGGTATTGGGCGCCGCAGTGCCGCGTTCCTCTAGTCGATTAATTGGGCGGCTGCTCAAACTGACAGCGATCGTCCTGGCCAGCATTTTCGGCATCACCCTAGCGGCGAGCATCCTTGCCGGAACGCTGACCGCGCCATACCTGGATGTTGGCGATATCGGCGGATTGCTTGCCAGTGGACTGGTGATTGGCGTGGCCATGCTTGCGATGCTGGTCGCTGGCGAGCGTCGCATCGAGCGCCAGACCTCCGCGTCACGTCAGCAGGAACAAATTTCCAATGCAGCGAGGTTAATGGCAGAGTCGCAGCTGAGTACCTTACGGGCTAAGATTGAACCGCATTTTTTGTATAACTCTTTGGCAAATGCGGTAAGTTTGATCGAAAGTCAGCCGGCCCAAGCACGGCGGTTGCTGGAAGGTCTGATCGACTTCCTGCGGACAAGCCTGGCAGTTAGCCGGACCAGTATCGTCACGCTGGGCGCCGAGTTGGACTTGGCCGCCGCTTACCTCCAGGTGCTTGATGTGCGCATGGGTGCTCGCTTGCATTGGCACATTGACGCAGCCACCGATTTGCGCTGTTTGTCTATCGCACCTATGCTCATCCAGCCGCTGGTAGACAACGCCGTGAAGCACGGGGTAGAACCTATGATCGATGGGGGCGAGATCGTCTTACGCGCCCTCATCCATGATGGATTTCTTCGCGTCGAAGTGCGCGACAGCGGCCGAGGACTAGTGGCCGATCCACTTAGCCACCGTCTTGGTACTAGCTTGCTCAGCCTTCGAGAACGCCTTAGGCAGCTCCACGGTCCAGTGGGGAATTTAGAACTAATCGAAAATCCTGGCGGCGGCGTTATCGCACGGTTGACGCTTCCACTCACCCGCTCCGATACAACATCATCGTTAGTCAATTCACCTGATTAGTCTGCTTCCCATCTCACCATGGTCTCGCGTGCCGGCGTCAACGGACACAGCCAATATAGCAAGTTTCGAGAACATAGATTTTTCCGAGGTCACGCACGTTTCTTGTGGTCTTGAAACTCATTCCAAAGACCATAGAACGGATTTAGGCGATCGAGCAAGCCAAGAGCAACAGCAACCATCAAAATAGGGAAACCGAATGCCATCGTTATCACTGTCAGATTTGCTGCAACGGTGACTATCGTATTGTCTAACACTGAGCTTAGCCACTTGATACTGAGCGCCGAGAGCCACGCACTGACGCCGATAATCGTGATGGTCCACAAACGGACTACGATGTGTCCGAGAACAGTAGTAGTTGGATTGGTCAGATCCGGCATTGTCATGATCTAGTTTTCCTATTCAAACTCGACGCCGAGATTTTGCAGCGCTTCGAGGATGTCTTCCTCGGCCGTGCCAACCGTTGGGCAACGGCCTTCGCTGTGTACTTTTACCTCGGCGCCGCCCAGCCAGTTCCAACCGCCGCCGCTCTGGACAGTCCAGTGCCACAGAATGATCCCGTGGCTGATCTCTGGCTTCAAAAAAACAAGGTAGCCAAGAACATCGCTCACAAAGCCGCCTGGCATCGTGGCACCGCTTCTAGTCCAGGTAATTTCCATGTTTTCCGAGACTGTTATGCCGCCACTGGCTTGCTCAAGTTGCGAGCCAATACCATCAAAAATGCGAAGACATGGGCCATGACGAAGAAGCCGATTGCAGCCCACCCCAACGGAAGTGTAGTGGGGGAAGAAAAGTCTAACCAGGTCACGGCGAACCACATCACGCCGCCAACAAGGGCAGCGAGAACAGATACGCCGAAAAGAGTTGCAAAAATAGCGGTGTAGATTTTGCCCATGACTTTTTTCTGTAATCCCTAGAGTTTCGTTTTAGTTACCGAGCGGCTTTTCCGGCCTACCTGAAGATCGCGTTGAGGATGACGGCAAACCCAGCTGCGGTTCCAACGAAGCGGACGATGTAGGCGGAAGTGGTATCAGTGAACATGGCGCCGAGGCCAGCACCGAAGCCAGCAACGATGAGGCCAACTGCTGGAAGCCACGCCGGCACCGTATCGGCGTTCTGCCCACCCATCACCAGGACAATGATCGCACTCATTGCGATCATGAGGCCGCCAAAGGTCGGCTTAAGCCACCGCTGATTTCTTTCAAAATACGATTTCATAGTTTTCGTAATCCCTTGAGTTTCGTTTTGACCGTTAAAGACCGTTTTCCGGCCTTACTCGCCGTATCCGGTCTTGCGTCGGAAGTGCTCAGAAATATGCTGGTACTGTTCTTTAACCGTGCCACCTTCCGTAATCGACAGCTCATAGGCATGGCGCAGAAAAAGCGGCTCGATGAGCTTATAGGTGTGGACGCGCGATTTGACCCCATTCGCGCGTTCGTAGACCAGCATATCGGCCTCGGGAAAGCCGGGATCTGCTTCGATGATGGCACCAGTGTTCAGGTCGATCACAGCGGTGCGAGGGTTTTCGATCAAGGACATGAAGCGGTCCATGCCTTGCAGATTCCCCAAGAAGTCAATCACACGTTCAGCAACGGTGTTCGTCATACTCATCTTTCAAACAATACCGGCTACCGGCCGGCTGTCGGGCGCACGCGGCGCTTTTCCGATATCGTTAGGGAGCGGTTACAGCCAGGAACGCCGCTACGTATGCACTTAGTAATACGAACGCGCTGGTGCATAGGATTTTGATGCGACGTTCTTCCATTAAGAACGCCAATAAGCCACCAATGTGTATCGTGAACACCGCTACCCAAAACATTGCTTTGGATGCGACCGCATGTCGAAACGGAGCGCCCAATACGGCAACCATTGTATCGCTGTCATAACTATTCAGCTGATAGCCGAGCGATCCGGTGAGTACAACCGCGATCGCGATCCAAAGTGTGAATGTGTTTCCATTCTTTGTCCGTTGATATGTCATGGCTGCTCCTATTGCAGCCGGCACGATGCCAGCCTCTCAATGCCTCAGCCGCGTCGAGCGCGGCATGGTTACTGCTGGGTGTTTCCTTTAGTCCTGCTCGCGGTCAAAGTACCAGGCCGTCAAGCCGATCAAACCGCCTATCGCTCTTGCCCTTTTCCGCTGGTCTAGTCGTAGCTCGGCGGGGTTTCGCCGGCCACTGCTTTAAAACGTTCCTCAGCGTTCGCGGCGGTCCATTCGGTAAGCTCGCCGTGATCCATTTTCCGACCCTCCAGTTGGTCGTCGTTCATCATTTCGACGCCCATCCCGGCGTGCGCTATGCAGAACATTGCGAGCGCTTTCGGCTCTTGGGTTGACCGGACGCTGCCGCCGTCCATACCGCCGATGCTGGCGGCCACTTCAACCGACTGCATCGTTTCCAGGCACACGAGGTAATAGTAGGTGCTCATGCTTTTCCGTGCTTAGTCGTGGTTGACGACCAGGGCGCGCGATTGGACTAAGGCCGTGCATAGTCCTTGGTACACCGAGGGGGCGCTCGTCAGTAGACACGCTGCGAGGATGCCATAGGCCACGCTACCCATGGACAAGCGATCAAACGGCGTCGGCAACACGATGGCGTCCAGCGACGCCGTTATTGAGATTACCCACGGTGACGCGATCCAGAACACGAGAGCAACAACGACGATAACTGCCGTTGCGATTTGGCCTTTATCTGCTAGGCTCAATGGGACAGTCAAAGGTTTTCGCATCTACTTCTCCGCTTCGTTCGACGGGCCGACACCGTGCCAACCCTTTCAATGCCGATGCCCGCTCGACGGCGGGCTACGGGTGCTGCTGGGCCTTTTCCTCGGCGTCAGACTTCGTTCCAGTACCATTCCATCATCGAGAACGCAGCCTCCCGGCAAGCGTCATCCTTCTCTTTGTCGGTCATGCCTTCCCATTCGGCCCGGTCGAACTCCAGCTCGACCACGCACTCGCTGTTGATCTTTTGCGTGCTGATCGCCACGCGGATTTTGATTTTGTCGCTCATGTCGTTTTCCGGTCCAGTTATGCGCTCGCCAGCTCGCCGGCCAGGTTGGCGCGGCCAGCGGCGATCAGCTGCTCAATCGAAGCGCCCATCAGGATTTCGCACGTCTCGACCGACACCGGCTTGTCGTCAACGATGTCGCCGTTGGCGTCGAGGCGATCGGCAACCAGGTTGGTTGCGCCGGCGAAGGCCGGGACATTCGCCCATGCCGCATCGTCTTCCTCGCGGGTGATGAAACCGGCGCCGCCCAGCGTGATTACTTCATTGCTGGTCGTGTCGGCGTACACCAGGCGGATGGAGCCGACGCACTGCTGCTCGTTCGTATTCATGTGTCGCTTTCGTTCGCTGGACCGGCACCGTGCCTACCCTCTTAATGCCGTTGCCCGCTCATGGCGGGCTTCGGGTGCTGCTGGGCCTTTTCCTAGCTTTTCGTGCTCGTATTTCGATCGGCCATACTGTTTGATGACGCCGTTAAGATGGCACTGACCAATCGCTGGCGACCTGTTTGTCCTTTCATCGGTTGTGACGGCCGATTCCACCAAGATGTCGCAGGATGAGGAACGTCCAAGGTGTGGATACCTACTTGCTGCAACTGATCAGCCAAGCCAGCCTTTGCATGCTTCCATGCGAGTCTTGAAGCAAAGACGACCAATTGAGGTTCCAAGATCGAAACCACTTCGTTGACAACGCTCGTAGCTTCGATGACATCGCGTGGGTGGACCCTCAGCGATTTGCCGCTTTCTTCCGCTGGCCGTTGGAAATAGTTCATATACGCTATCGACTGCAACGGGCTGCCAGGCAAGGTCCCGACGACTCCACTAGCCCTAAGTGCGCTCGCCAACGAGTGGAAAATCGCTTTCGATTTACTTTTCTTACGGCCATTGATGGCATTGTCGAAAATTTTGCGCGTACAGATATAAGGTATCGTGGCCACACACGAGATGTTTCGGCCTTCGTACCACAGGTCAGGATGATTCGATGCCTCGGCTTGATCAACGTAATGGCTTTCGCCCAGGACTAAGATACGCAGAGTAGCGTTTCGGTAAAGATCACCGACTGCTACCATCATCTCCGGATAATGAGAGTAGTGTGAAATAGTGGTCAGTCGGTCGTCGAACTCTAGAGTGAGGCTTGTGTGGGACATACTCGTTTTTTCTTTCGCTAGGCAGCACTGCGCCGCCCTCTCAATGCCAATGCCGCGTCGAGCGCGGCGAAGGCGAAGGCGAAGGCGAACATGATAGTTGACGACGTATAGGGGAAGACTCTCCGAAATTCACACCGGCCGATCAACTAACTTTTCCGTCTTAAGCGTGTTCGAGCGGTCGGGCCGCGTCGGGAACACGAATTTCGATAAGGTTGTCGCGATCCTGGCCATACACATGGCTGTACTCCCCGCGATCAGCTTGGAAGCGCGGCCGACGCACACGGATTTTCGCGCCGCGAGGAAGCCACACCGTCACCCAGCGTTCGCCAATACTGGCGCGACAAATTTTCGGTGCCGGGTCTTCCCTCTCCCACGGCTTCCCCGGCGCTACGCGCCAGGACCAGTAGCAGTATGCGACCGGGGAGTAAGTAGGTGTGGCCATGTCGTTTTCCGGGACAGTTAGGGTGACGGGAAGACGATCTTACAATTGGCCGATACCGTCACTTCGTCGGCGTGCGAGTTCGTGTATGCGTTCCGCAGCTGCGAAACGTCCGACATCGCCACCACCAGGTTAAACGCCGTGTGGCAGTTTGGACATTGGTAAGGCAAGGCGCTCATGCCGAGTCGGACGGGAGCCGTTTCGGCATGGCCGCATTTCGGGCAATTTGGTAGCGTAATATTCATGCTCTTTTCCTAGCGCTACCGTACGATGCGTTGAACCGGAAATCCACGGTGCTCCGCGTGGCAATGCGCAGAGAGATCGGAAGCCAACTCCTGTACGATCTGCTTCAGGACCTCAGCGACAGAGAGGCCATTCTCACCTTTCTGGAGGATATAGTCCGAGTAAAAAAGCTGGTAGAACCACTCTCTCGAAAAGTACCGGGTCACGCCGTTCTGGATGAGCTGCTCGCCGTTTGCAGGAGCGCCAAGCGCATCGAGCACGTAGTCGAACATCTTGTCGCTTGAACAGAAATCATCAGTGAAACCAGCTCGCTCGAGCATTTCAGTCCGTCTCGCCTGGAACTCTACAAACAACATGATGTCGATCATGGTTTGCTTGTCGATCGTACGTCGTCTACTAACGACCCACGGCTCGGAATCTAGGTCTAACTCTGCTTTGGGCATATCCATATTTTTCCTCGGTGCCTACGCGCTCTTGCGCCGGGCGATTATTTGAACACCTGGAGCGATGTCAGCGACCGCCCGCTCCAGCATATTTGAACGCTCACGCGCACGTACGGCGTCGAGTTCCCGCGCCAGTCGGGATCGTTCGTTGTTCGCCTTCTTTAGTTCCGTATGAAGCGCTTCTACATTGCCTACCCTAGACAGCATCGCCGCCAGCAAAAGCCATTCGCGGTGCAGTGCGCGCTCATGCCGCCAGATCGCTTGCTCAGCACGCTTGCAGAGCACATGACCGGCCAGAACGCGCAACACGCCTTTGGGCGATACTTCTATCAGTCCCCAGCCCTGCGGCAGCTCTTGGGTCGATATGATCGCTTCCGGAGCCATGAAGTAGCGATAGAGGCCCATGCCCAGCGAACTATTTTGCCGATGCGCCTTGGCTCGATCAGCCAAGTAATCGGCGCGGCTTACCTTGACCTCTACAACAACCGAGCCTTCGTCTTCCGCTGTCGTCCTAAATCCGATCGCATCCGGGATCTCGCCGTTCCAGCCGCACTTTGCCTCCGAAAAGGCGACTTGGCACGCTGGTCCACTGCGACCAGGCGCACGTTTGAGCCAGTTCACGGCCAGGCTGCAAAGCTCTTGATGGCTGTAGGACATAGGCGCTTTTCCTAGCGATCTTGAGCCGTGCGGGCGTCTTGCCTTTTGGCGTCCCGCAGTTCGTCATGAGCCGCATCCATCATCACGAAGAGCACGCTGACGCCCGTCGCGATTGCCACGAGCGCTGTAATGACCCCGAACGCCTGGTTGTCTGGCAGGAGGACATACCTGACGCTGGCTAATGCAAGCGTCAGTCCCAACAAAATGATGTTCGTTTTCTTCATGGTCTTTTCCGTCCTAGTTTAAAGAGCTTGACACCGTGCACAATATGGCGCGTTCCGATCCTGCCGCCTCACACAAGTCGCCGGAATTCCGTTGCATCCACGTGGGCGAGGAGTAGCAGGACGTGCCGCAATACCAGACAGAATCTCCCCTTGGGTCAATATTTTTCCAACTCCCGCTTGCGTCGATTTCATCGTTTTCCGTTACTTCCGCACTTCGATCGAAGCACCGGCAGCAGCCAACGCCGCGGCGCCCATTTCTGCACAGGTGGCGCACCACCTTTCGTTAAGGTGACCTCGAACACCCCACGACTTCATCGGGAGCGCCGTGTTCATTGTCCTGGCGCCGCAAAGTCCGGTGGCATTGGTAGTGGTGTGAGACAGATGGTAAAACCAAGTCCCGCTCACTCCCTCTGTGACATGATACGAGGGGACAATCGTCCAGCCGATTACCGCATCCCAGTCGCGCAACACTTTGCGTCCGGCGCCATCGGCGCCTACCCGCAGCACTGCTTGTTTCGGCTTCCCCGGTTTGTGTTCATAGCCCATCACGCGATACAGCCCACCTTTCGGCGTCTCCCATACTTCGCCAGGCTGAAAGGCGTCACCTCTGCTCAAGACCGTTGCCATGTTCTTTTCCTAGCTCATCAGTACATTTGTTTAGGTCAGGTCAGAAATGACCATGCTAACCCGACCAGCCCTATCGCATAGCCCACTAATGCAATTCGCTCACGTTGCTTACCTGGGCCAACGCCGATAGCTAAGACCCCCAACAGGAAGATTGCAACTACAAATGCTGCTAGAAATGGCGTGGACATTGTTTTCCGTAGTTAGACGTGCTCGCCGGCCGCAGCAGACTTCAGCGCATTGAAAAATTCGTTGTTCGCGCTCAGCCAGTGTTGCAGACCCGGCTCGTCGTTGAACAGCGTAGGCTGCCGGGTCGTGATTGCCGCGACGATTTCTTGATGCTCGCGAATGCGTTTTTCGACGCCGCCACCGCTACGCTCGATGACCGCTGCAACGGCGCCAAGCTGGCGGCGCAAGTGGCCGATTTCTTCCGCTAGGTGCAAATGATATTCGTCCATACTTTTACTGGACTGGTACTGCCGACGTACCGTGTAAGCAAGTACCGCGATGATCGTGCATGCGACGGCTGCGAGAATAAAGTTCATATCTTCTGTAACTTCTAGGGTTTCGGTTTGAACGCTCAGCGGCTTCGTTTGAATCAGTCAGTGCTTAATCACCCCTCTGCGGCAGTTTCAGCGTCACGGCGTTCGCATAAGGCGACTCGAATTCGCCTGTGCACTTCGTTGTCGCGGCGCACAGCCTGCAGCTCGCGTTCGCTCAACTCTCGTCCAGCCGATACCGTCGTTGCGGCTTCCAGCAAAACGTGCTGGCCGGTCATATCAAACACTCGCGTCACTGTGGTTCGCACCTCGTCGTTGACTGAGACATCCATCTCCAACTTTCCGACTGCATCGGGATTCAAGTAGGTATTCCCGAAAACACGAATCAACATTGAATTCTTCCTTGTCGGCTTCCGGCCGGTTCGGGGCACTAGGTTAGCACCGCTCTCAATGCCACAGCCGCGTCGAGCGCGGCGTGGGTAGTGTTGGGCCTTTTCCGTCTCAGTTAAGGTGTTTTCTCACCGTGCCCATAAACATCATTATAGTAACGCTACGTTACTATGTCAACGCGATCACGAGTTTATCGAGCTTATTCTTCGTAAGGTCGATACCCAAACCTGACAACTCATCTTCAAGGACTTTGCGCATCATGTAGCGCCTCACTGCCACGGGGCAGCGTTCGAGCTCGAAGTTTCGCGATGCTACGACTGAGGGCCAATTGTGTTTGTAGCTCGTGCCGGCCGCTGCGTTCAAGTCAGTAAGGATGTCGATTAATGACCGCCCAGCTGCGCGTTCTAGCGTCATCCACCGCTCGAATAGTCCTTGTATCGGTTTTGTCATCAGCCACCTATCGCTTACGCCCTACAAACTCACGTGAAACATGCGTTGCTACCTGACGCTTAGTTTCGCGAAGCGAATCTACCTCTTCGCGGGACAACACCCGAGTCGTTCCGACTGGCGCCCTCCGTTCCCCTTGAACGACATACTGAACAGATTGGCCTCTACTGTTCAGTATCCGCTGCTTCGATGCGATCGCGGATTCTTTCGCCTGTTTCAGTGTTGATGAGGTAACGACTTTCGGAGGCCGTAAGGCACTCAAATCCGAAGCCGAAACGCTCTTTCCACCATTCTTCGAGTTGACCATGTTTGTTCCTTAGCTCAATAAGTTGTTCAGGCCGTTGATGCAAATATGCCGAGTGCGGCTTGCCAGTTAGAGTCGTTGCGCACAGCACGAGCCCGCCTTGCTGTTGAATATGGCCGCGCAAGTTCGCAATCGTCCCGCCCTGCCCGATGAAGTCGTCCACAATGACAAAAACTTCAGGCTTTACAATCCCCTCAAAGAACGCTTGTTTCGCCAGTCTCGAAAAGCCGCTGGCTCCGGTATGATTGACCACGTTCGCTTGCACAACGTCTCGTTCAACTTCCCAGTCGAGCATGTGGCCCAACAGATCAGCCATAACTTCGGGAATCGCGTTAACTCCCACGCGTTCTTCTGCATGCACGCTAATTAGGACTGGTTCCCAGGCGCTCCCTATGTCAATCAAAGTCCCTATTGCTTCATCGCTTACGCTATCCATCACGAGCTGCGCGGCAGCTTCAACATCGCCCGCCTTCGCTGCAGCGTACGCAGGATGCTGCTTTACAGCGGTCTCACTGGCATGAATCACCACATCGGGAAACTCAACAGGCCACGGGGCCCGCAGTGCTCGCGGAAAAAATTCTTTCTGCACCAACATCCCTTCCTATTCAAACTGCTAGTGACCGTTACATTATAGTAACGGTGCGTTACTAAGACAATGCCCGTCCGTTAGTTTTATTAGATTACGCGAGCTACTATCGCGCCAAGCCGTACAGGGTTGGCGTCAATCAGGCGCTTCGTGGCCGTTAGAGTTTCGTGACCTAGCAACTCGTTGATGTGCCGAAGATCGTAGCCGTTGTTTGCTAGGCGCACTGCGAAGGTGCGCCGGCCGGACATCGCGCTCGCGCCTTCAATGCCAGCCTGGAGGTGTAGTTTGCGAAAGAGTTGGCTGAGCGAATCGCACGAATAGCTTGGCGTGCCGCTGCCTGTGCGGCGCTCGATGAGCTTGTAAGGCTCGCCATCGCCGGTCAGGAAGAGCGGGCCGTCCGGGTCCAGGCCACGATATGCCGTGGCCATAGGCGTAACACCTTGCCGATGGGCGGAACGATATGCCAGGTAGGCGTCGATCGCACTCGTCACCTTGGAATTAGACCAGTAAATCGGCCGCTCCTTCCCGTTGTACGCGATGCGAGCATCAACGCATGACTTCACGCGAATAGAGCCGTCGCCGTTCAGATATGCGCGGAGCGGCAGCCTGGCAATCTCGGTCAACATCATACCCGTGCCGTAGACGGTCGTGAGAAGGGCCACATTGCGCAAGGGAGATTCGCCCGAGACGGCGGCGACTTTCAGCAGATGCCGTAACCGGCCTTCTTCGATATAGGGTGCTTTCGCCATTCGTTTTAGGCTTCCTTCGAGTTCTGTTCAGAGGCAGTATGGGGCCAGATTACCCTGAAACGTGCCCCATAGCAAGATGGTAAGCGACGTCCTCGGAAAAGCGTCACGACCTAATGGCGGGCCGACGGCGAATATGATCGGGATAATATGATGAACGTCATGTACTGAGGCGCGGGCTTATTACATAGCAGCTGTCGCTAGCCAATTACGATGGTTCGACGCTGGCATGACTAGAGGGATCGAGAACGAAGACAAAAAAAAACCCCGCATAAGCGGGGTCGTTGAAAGTTACTTTTGCACGAGGTTGTCCGCAGCATTCTTTATCGCTGCCGGCACCCTGCTCTCGTCGACTAAAAAGCTGCCGTTCGGACAGGCCTTTTTGTACGATGCATACAGCACGCCGTAATGGCCGGTGTTCGCTTGAGCGAATAGCCGCCCGTTGCCGGTGTCCGTCTCCCATTCGGCCGCGGCAGAAGTGCATCGTTCGAACTCGAGGCGCGCTTGAACCATGTTCACTACCGGGATGCTCACCGGGAGTGTGAACAGCACCGCGAATGCAATGTAGCCCCAGGTCGGGACTTCTCTCAGAAATGGCGAGGCCATAGTTTTCTCCTTGAAGAGGTTGTGGTTGGCCTAAGTGTATTCAGCCAAGTTATTTTTTGGAGTTGCTGGGAGCTACGCAGCCAGCGCCATTTCGGTAAACAGGTCGTTTTGCCGGTCCGGCGGGATTAGCTTCTGGTGTTCCGCGTTCGTGATCGAGTTCTTGCGGAAATACTCGTTCAACTCGACAGGCCCCAGGTTGTAGCGCTCGGCCAGATTCGCGATGTAGCGGTTGCGAAGGGCCATTTCCTGATACCGATGAGCGTGGCCGGCTGGCAGTGTCACGATGCCCTGGTTGAGCCAGAACGACGCGGACTCAGATGCCGGCATCAGGTTGCACTCGACAGCCATTGCGGGATACGTGCAGGTGATGAACTCACATGCGCGCTCCGCGTCGACGCTCAGCTGTTCCGTCTCTTCGAACCAGGACGTTCGCTTTCCAGCTACCTCGCGGTGAGTGAACAAGCGGTCAGGGTGCAGGTGCTTATTCCACAGCTCATTACTGAAACTGCGCATACCCTCAGACGGCGCCGCATAGTCGTAATTCCCAACCTTTAGCCATCGCTTGATTGGGATGGAAATCTTGGCTGCCTTCTGCCGCTTCGGAATCGCGAAACGCCTTCCAAGCACATTTACGTCGTACCAGATCTGCAGGGCGGGAAACGCGCTGAGTGCAGCATAGTGATTCGACCAGTGGTAGTCGATCATCACAAGCTGCGTGAGGCTCACCAACTCGAACGTTGGGGATGCCATCAGCCTATTCTCTTTGGTGTCTGGCAGGCGGCCGGTGACAATCGCTGCCTCCGTTGCCTCCGCACGGCTCCGTTCGTTCGCGTCCATCGTCAGCAGGTAGCGAAGCATCTGCTGGCGGAAGTCGAACGAGTAGACATCGGGCCTGATCGGCAGATAGCCTGCAGCGCTCAACTTGCGTCCCAAAAGCTCGCGTGTGTCCAAGTCGAACTGGGTAGCCATCAGAAGTTTCCTGAAGTCGTTCAACGGACGCATGTACTCGTACTTTTCGAGAGTGAGCATGCTTTCCATGCTCTTGTCCTTCTCCCCTGTTACCGTGCACCAGGCGCACCCTGTGCGCGAACCACACGCGGAACGATTGCCAGCGTCTCCGAGGACTACGCCGCAAACGCCATCATTGCTGTCCTGGTAGATCGCAAAAAGACGGTGGGCGCTTTCGACCGAAATGGCTGAGAGATACGGGCTGCTTTCCGGTTCCAGGAGTCCCTCTAACGTGTTCCACACGTCGTCGAGCGTCCACAGCGCGATGATGCTCAGTGCGAGCTCTCCGGACTCACCACGAACCGGCTCAACCGACGACTCGCCACGGCGCTCCATGCGGGCCTTGCGTGCCGTGGACTCGTCGAAGCGCGTACCGATAACAGTGATGATTTCCCGGCCGGTCTGCTCCAGTGCCCGTGCCTCCAGTTCGGTGGCCAGGCGCTGCGCCGGCAGGTATTTCCAATCGGCTGCGCACTGTCGGGCAGCGCCATTTTCGGGCCACCGAGGCAGCGTGCCGCGGCCGACGGTCGTCACCATGAACGACGATGCCAAGGACGGATGTGTTAGGTGTACTTCGATCGGCAGCGAGTGCGTAGCGAAGTGCCTGCGCATCTCGCCCTGCACTTCGAACAGGTGTTGTTCGACAGCGGGATTTTCAATGCCTGTAGAGCTGCTTGAGATGTGGTGCGTGGTGGTGATGCCCTCGGCGACCGCGCGTCGTACGGCCTCAATCAAAAGTACCGCGCACGTGGTGGAATCCTTGCCACCGCTGAAGCGCAGATGGAGAGGATGGCCGCGCCGGATCAGTGCAAGCAGTGTTTGGATGCCCTGCTCTTGGATTGAAGTTTTGTGGGTGGAAGGTTGGACTTTCACTGCGACCGCTGGCTCACCTTCGAGAATCGCCAACAGGTCTGCGATGTTGCTGCCGAGGGTACTGGCGGTGTGGGGTTGCTGTTGCATTTGCATTCGTTGCTCCAGGTGGGCCAAAGGGACGGCCCAATCGGGCGCATGCCCGATGGCGAATGTTGTGGCGGCTTGTGGCCGGATATGAGATGCCGGATGCCGGCGTATGAATTCGGTGCATCTACTCATCTATGCGGAGGGCAAAGGTCAGTAAAGCAGTCCAGTGCGACACACCAGCGCAAGGCCGGTGTGTCATCTGGATCGAAAGGGGTTTAACTGGCGAGTGCCGCGAGGGTGTTCGTCAGTTTCGTTTTCAGTTCTTGCGTCGTAGGGGTGCTGAAATAGCAGTTGTCTTCCATCGTGAGGTAACCGGGTCGAACCAGCGTTCCCATCACGCCCAGGAATTGATTGAACGTCCCGCCTTGTGCCTGCATTGCGGCATACAAGACACCTGCAGGAGCGCCCTGCTCGCCGCCCGCTTCAACAGCTTCGATGACGCCGAGGCTCACGGTAGCGAGCGCGCGGATCTGCGTTGGGGTCATGCGGCTCATTCGGTCACCTCGTGCACTTCGTGTACGTAGGTCATCCACAGGGAGCCAGAAGGCAGGGCTTTAACGATGTCCGCCACCTGCGATTCGCTCGGATACTCGACCGAAATCGAAGTGCCCTTCTGGATCGCGCTCAGCAGGTACATGCAGTCGGCCAGCGTGTGCATTCCATGTTGCTCACCGATGCCGGTCAGGGTTTCGTGGTCGTCCAGCAGTTCTGTCATGAACTGGGCGGACCGTGCTTGGCGTTGTGCGGGGCCGGTGGCGTTCGCCGAGCTGGTGACTGGCGCCGGCGAAGCAGTTGCACGCGCGGCGAGGTCGGTGATGGCAGCCATCGCTTCGGTCGCCTGAAACTCCAGGTCGTCGGAGCCGGCAACCGCGGCGGGGATCAGCCCGCTGTCGAAAAGGTGGTTGATAAAATTGCTTGCGAAGTCCGCGCAGGAATAAGGCATTGTGATGCTCCGGTAGAGATATGGAGCTACCCCGTGTGGGATAGCCCACTAGGGTTGTATGTGTTGTGGTCGGGATCAGCCGAAAGTTACTTGTGCCTGCGCCTCACGGCGGTTCAGCCACCAGTCCATTGCGTCTTGTGCCGCCACTTTCAGCGCCAGCGACCGCGTGAGCGGATGGTGCTGGCCGAACTGCTTGTGCGAGCCATTGGGGTAGGCCGCATTGATCGCCCAGCCATCCTTCAACCCGGCTACCTGGTGCGGCAGCAGGACGTAGGATGCGCCGGCGAACAGCAGCGACTCAGCCTTGTCGAGCTGGTCCGCAAACTGCCTGCCGGAGATCGGCGGCAGCGTGGCCAGTTCTTCGGTTGTCGTCAGCACCTCGAGCGCGTCGACGCTGAACAGCTCGACACGTTCCGGTGCGCGCGCTGTAGCGGAGAGCCGTACGTTCCAGTAGTCCGGCGCCACTCCGTTATCGCTTTGGACGATACCTTCGCGGCCGGGATACTTGTCGCCTCCGATGCGTGCCTGGTTGGTCCGGACGCGAACGCGGATGCCCTCGCGCACAGCCAGCAGGCCCGTTGTCGCAGATCGCTTCTTCATTTCGGCCAGGTCGACCTTGAGCGACGAGTGGGCATCTTCGGGAAAGGCGAAGATCACACGGACACCGACCACGTCGTGGTCGTCCATGTGCGCCTGAATCGCGGGAAGAACACCGTCACAGGTCAGGGTCTTGTCACCGAGCCAGTATGCGAAGACGCTTCCGTCGACGCTGCCTGGTGCTTCGGAGATCAAAATATCCCCGCTGCGGTCGGTTGGCCATTCCCCAGCCCAGTCGCTTGGGCAGGCGGGACGGAGTTGGAAGGTGCGGCCCGTGGTCGATTGAACTGCGCGGGCCAGATTGGTGGTGGTTTGCATGGTGTGGTCCTGCGAAAAGGGAAACGCCCCACCGAAATCGGTAGGGCGCTGTTGTTGTAGGCGGTGGCGCTGCTTAGGGGCAGTAGTCGGGAAAACAGTCGAATCCCCAGTCGCGAACTCCCTCGGCCACGCCCTCGTAATACTCGAGGGGCATGTTCAACAGAATTTCGGACTGGTGATCTGACCGGTTACCGTGCCGGTACCCGCGTTGCCACAGCTGGGATCTTTGTGTGATGCCGAGGTTGGCCACGATGGTCGCTGCAATCTTGCGATTGAGCGATCAGGCGGCCAGCAACTCGACGTGTACCTGCTTGCGTTCGAATGGCGAACGTGCCGACTTGCGCACGACCAGCACCGAACGAGCAGTGCGTTGCTCCTGGCTCGGGAAAGCGATGATCGTCGCCGTCGTTGCCATGACCGGGTTGCGGTCGACGTCGCCGGCGCGCATGGACATCATTTCCCCCGCTTCCGCGAGATGATGACCCATGTTGGCGCGCAGTTCAGCCGCCAGACGCTGTCGCACTTGGCGGCGGCTCTGGCGCTTGAAGAAGCTACGCAGGGCGTGGCCACGGCGCATGGCGATTTCGCCCTCGAGGTGGCTGTTTGCGATTGCGATTACATTGATGGTATTCATGCTGCGTATCTCCGGGAAGGAGGAACGCTGTCCCTACGGGGACAGGTCCCCGATGGGTTGTAGAAGAAGCTGGCCGGTGGCGCAGCTAAATCAGATGCCGAGAGTCGGCTTAGGAAGATTTGAGCATTGCTCGTCCGTAGCTGGACGGAGAAGCAGTTTGAATTTACAACAATGCCGCATAGCGACAGGGTCAATGATACATCACCTTTCGATGAGGCAACATCCTTTTTCGCCCACATGCCACATGGAGGCGGCATGTGGGCTGCAAGGTCCTAGTTACAGATCCTCTGCGGCTTCTTGAGCTTCGTCCATCAATTCCTGCTTTATCTTGTAGACTTGATCGGACGGTGCCTGCTTCGACGGTTTCGGGTACACGAGTTCGGTATCGAGCGTTCCCGTAACGTCACCGGCTGCATCACGGCTGCTCCTAATCCACTTTACACCTTCCTTGATCGCGTCCTTACGGCCCATGTCGCCAGCGGCCACGAGGTTAGCGGCGATGTCCGCAATAATGTTGCCGCACTCTTCACGGTGTTTGTCTTCGTCCATCTGGACTGCGTCGTTTCGACCATTGGCCATGTTCGCTCCCTTCGGTGAATCCCGGCTACCGGCCGGGCGGGCGGGCGCGCATTATACGTCAAGCCCTCTTCTTTCGCTTGTCGATGGCCCACCAGCACAACACAGCCCAAACTAAGTTTAAGGGCGGCAGCCATGCACGCCCTTCCATTGCGCCGGTTTCAATAGCGCGGATCGCCATTGGGTAGCCCAGGCCCCACAAAAGGTACGACGCGTTACTGTAGAGCGCCACGCCAGCCATGATGCAGAACATCGGCACCATGAAGCGATTGAAGCCCACACGACTTTGCTCCAGGCGGCCGCACCGCATCCAGAGCCACAGGGACAGCGAAATCCCGGCCATAAAACAAGCCAGCGCCAGTGCCCCACCATCGTCGGCGCCGAAGCCCAAGGTGAAGCCTCCGAAGGCAGCAGCCGCGCATAGCGCGGCGGCGCCGCTCAGCAGTCGTGAGGCGTAAGGCTGAGTCGTCATTTTGTACTGAACTCTCGAAGGTGGTTCCCAAAAACAGAAGCCCCCAGCGACCGAATCGGTTGGGGGCTTAGGAAGTCAATTACGCTCGCAATGAGGCTTAGATCTTGTCAATGCTTCGTTTCATTGTCTTCTCCTTGTGGCTTGTTTGTAAGAGTAACGATAAACGCTTGGAGCGGGAATGTCAAATAATCCAAGGTGTACGTCTTCGTGATGGTCGAGTTTCCTGGGCCAGGCAGGACATCGGGCTCGACCTGGTCTGAAAAGTTCAAGAAGCGAACGGTGAAGTCCAGTTTCTCGGGAACAGTGTTGATGACCTTGAGCGTCATTCCGTCAACGAAGCGAGCAAATTCCTGCTGAATGATCGGGTCCTTGCGCAGCTCGTACTCTTGATCTACAACACGCGTGATCCTGTAGTCCTTGCCAGCCAACACCGGAATTTTTACAGTAACTGAGCCGTTTTCCACTACCGAGTACTTGTTCTTCACACACGCTGCAATGCCGCCGTCAGTGCTCAAGGTAAGCGAGGTCACAACCTTCTTGTCCTCGAAGCCTTCGCCTTCACTTGAGGTCAAGAAGTTCGTGTTCGTGGCAACCAGCAGCGAAGTGGCCATGATATCCCGAATTTTGACTCGGCCAGTGCTCGCATCGTAATCCAGCAATGTGATTTCCCGCACGAAATTGCGCAGCGAGTAGTCATGGCGGACCCGCTCAAGCCTCGCCGCTGATTTATTGAAGCTCGCACAAAGATCCGGGTTCGTCATCACCAGGACGTGCTCCATTGCCTTGTGAACGACATCATCGGTTCTGTCGCATTAGGGAACGTCGACGGGTCAATCGGGTAAACTGCGGCGCCCGAACCCAGGACGAATCGATATGCTCAACTTCAAAGGGATGCGTTTTCCTATCGACGTGATCCTGGTCTGCATCCGTTGGTATGCAGCCTACCCGCTGAGTTACCGGCACCTCGAGGAGATGATGGAAGAGCGCGGCGTGTCGGTCGACCATTCGTCGATCAACCGGTGGGCGGTTCGTTTCCTGCCGCTCATCGAGAAGATGGCCCGGAAATACAAGCGCCCCGTCGGTGGCAGCTGGCGAATGGATGAGACCTATATCAAGGTCAAAGGGGTCTGGAAATACCTCTACCGCGCCGTCGACAAGCAGGGCAAGACTGTCGACTTCCTGCTAACGGCCAAGCGCGACATGCCTGCAGCGAAGCGCTTCTTCGAAAAGGCGATGGGTGCGAACGGCAATCCCGACAAGATCGCGATGGACAAGAGTGGTGCCAATAAGGCGGCGATCGACGAGGTCAACGCTGGTCGCGACGTCCGGATTGCGGTACGCCAAGTCAAATACCTCAACAACATCGTCGAGCAGGACCATCGCGCTATTAAGCGGGTGACCAGGCCGATGCTCAACTTCAAATCGTTCCGGTCCGCCAGTTCGGTGCTGGCTGGAATTG
This sequence comes from Massilia oculi, assembly GCF_017582745.1. Lineage (GTDB taxonomy): Bacteria > Pseudomonadota > Gammaproteobacteria > Burkholderiales > Burkholderiaceae_D > Telluria > Telluria oculi_A. The sequence continues at coordinate 12,102 of NZ_JAFVIM010000037.1, read as the reverse complement.
AGCTGATTCACATGATCCGCAAAGGTCAGTTCGAGATCGACGGCGCCGAGGCGATGTCGTTCGCCGACCAATTTTCTGCGATGGCAGGAGTGGTCCGTCCAGTGTGAGGGGCGCAGCTCCGTTTTCGGCCAATTTCCGCCGTTTGATCAACAACGCGACAGAACCCTAGCCTGTAATAGTGCTCGAAGAGCACAGAATTTGTGGCGAAGTTCGGCCGCATATACTATGGTGGAGTATTGTATAATGGGGCGGTGTACCCAAGTAGAGAGGTGTTCGATGCCACACAGCCCGGAAGAAAAGAAGCAAGCCCTGACGCGCATCCGGCGCATCAAAGGTCAGGTAGCGACTCTTGAGCAAGCGCTCGATGCAGGTGCGGAATGCCCTGCAATTCTTCAGCAGCTTGCGGCCGTTCGTGGGGCAGTCAACGGATTGATGGCAACCGTTCTGGAGAGCTATCTGCGGGAAGAGTTTCCCAGTAGCGAAATCAGGAGCGATTCGCAGAACAAGTCCATTGACGAGACCATCTCTATCGTCCGCTCCTACCTGCGGTAGATGCACCAGGGTGCCCTCGGTGAGGGCAAATTTAGTTAGCTAGTAAAGGAAGCGACATCATGAAATCACGTGCAGCAGTTGCCTTCGGGCCAGGAAAGCCGCTGGAAATCGTCGAGATCGACGTCGAGCCGCCGCGCAAGGGCGAGGTGCTCATCAAGATCACGAACACCGGCGTTTGCCATACCGACGCCTTCACCCTGTCGGGCGACGACCCCGAAGGTCTCTTCCCGGTCGTGCTGGGTCATGAAGGTGCGGGTATCGTCGTGGAGGTGGGTGAAGGTGTGACCAGCGTGAAGCCTGGCGATCACGTCATTCCCCTCTATACCGCCGAGTGCGGCGAGTGCCTGTTCTGCAAGTCCGGCAAGACCAACCTGTGTGTCGCGGTGCGCGCCACCCAGGGCAAGGGCGTGATGCCCGATGGCACCACCCGCTTCAGCTACAACGGCCAGCCGATCTACCACTACATGGGCTGCTCGACCTTCAGCGAATACACGGTGGTGGCCGAAGTCTCGCTGGCCAAGATCAACCCGGACGCCAATCCCGAGCATGTCTGCCTGCTGGGTTGCGGTGTGACCACCGGCATCGGCGCTGTTCACAACACGGCCAAGGTTCAGCCGGGTGACTCTGTGGCCATCTTCGGCCTCGGCGGCATCGGGCTCGCTGCGATTCAGGGGGCACGCCAGGCCAAGGCAGGTCGCATCATCGCCATCGACACCAATCCAGCGAAGTTCGAGCTGGCTCGTACCTTCGGCGCGACCGAATGCCTCAACCCGAAGGACTTCGACAAGCCGATTCACGAGGTTCTCATCGAGATGACCGGTTGGGGTGTCGATCACACCTTCGAGTGCATCGGCAACGTCAACGTGATGCGCTCGGCACTAGAAGCAGCACATCGTGGCTGGGGCCAGTCGATCGTCATCGGCGTCGCTGGTGCAGGCAAGGAAATTTCGACGCGCCCGTTCCAGTTGATCACCGGTCGCACCTGGAAGGGCTCGGCTTTCGGCGGGGTCAAGGGCCGCACTCAACTTCCCGGCATGGTGGAGGACGCAATGAAAGGCGAGATCGATCTCGCCCCGTTCGTCACCCACACCATGGGCCTCGACGACATCAACAAGGCCTTCGACCTGATGCATGAAGGCAAGTCGATTCGCACGGTGATCCACTACTGACCGCCCACTACCCATTCAACACCAACCACCAAGGAAATTAATCATGTCCACTCCTGTCATTTCTGGCGATGGCATCTTTTCGCACATTTTTATCGGCGCTGCCGACCTTCAGAAGTCGGTCGCGTTCTACGACGCCGCTCTGGGTGCTCTTGGCATCAAGAACCTCGGTCCTTTCAACAACGGATGGGTACTTTTCGGTCGCGAAAAGCCGGCTTTCATCATCGCCCGTCCGGGCAATGGTGAAGCGCCCTCCAGCAACGGCGTGACGATCGGCTTTGCGGCCGCCACTCCCGCCGAAGTGGATGCCTTCCATGCTGCCGGCCTTGCCGCAGGCGGCACCGACGAGGGCCAGCCTGGCGCACGTGGTCACCTGCCGGGTGCCTATGCGGCCTACCTGCGTGATCCGGCGGGCAACAAGGTCTGCTCGTACACCTTCGTCTGAAAGCAAGGAAGCTGAGGGCGTTCTGAAAGGGCCAGCACAAGCCTCTATACGGCGAGCCTATTAGACGGACCGTGTAGAGCGGTGCCTGCTCATGAAGATCGGCCCGCAGCCATGTGCGAAACGCATGGCTGCGGGCATTTGCTTTGAAGCGTGTTTTTCAACCAATGAGAAATGAGGTCGTTATGCAAGAGCCGGCCAACATCAATGCGACGACCGTACAACCCGCCCCGACCGCCACCGTGTACGGCATGCCGGCCTATGCCGATCGTGCTGCGGCCGTGGGTGAAGTGCATGCGCGCCCGCATCTGTTGATTCAGGCCCCCCGCGGCATATTGCAGCTCGCTTTCATGACCGAAGGCGATCAGGCCAGGGATCAGATGGCGATGAGTGAGTTGTCTCATCGCTTCGGCGTTGCCGAGCCCGACCACGCTACGCCGCTTCACGGCATGACATGGGATGAGGGAGACCTGCACTGTGAAAAGCACACCGAGTTCTCAACGTATCTCTGGTGCGCTTCGCTGGATTCCGAGACGGGAGAGCCGTGCGGCGAAAATCCGTTCAAGCATGGATTTGTTCCTCCCGGCCCGGTCGTATCCGGCATCCGTTTGAGACTTCTTCCATGGACGCCGGAAACGGAGAAGGAGGCCGATCGCTTCGATCCTGCCAGCCTGTGCTACTCGCTGGTGGAGAACGGCTCTGCCGCCATCCTCACCGACTTCCGACAGGATGAGGATGGCCTGACGCAGATCCTCGTCCTTGCCCGCGATTTGACCCCGGCGCGGGCGGGTGCGCTGGCTCAACGTCTGCTGGAGATCGAGACCTACCGTACCTTGGCGTTGCTGTCCTTGCCGTTGACGCGGTCGATGACGTCGGAGCTGCGGCGCATGGAGTCGCGCCTTGCGGCGATCACCGACGAGATGTGTACGAGCTTGGTGGAACGGCGCGACAGCGACGTGCTGCTGTCCGAATTGACCGGCCTGGCTGCCGAACTGGAAGCTGGCGTTGCGGCGAATCTCTATCGCTTCGGCGCCAGTCGTGCCTACTACGAGATCGTCGAGGAAAGGCTGGCAGCGCTTTCGGAAGAGGCCGTATCCGGGTACTGCACCTGGGCGGATTTCCTGCAGCGTCGCATCGCTCCCGCCATGCGGACATGCCAATCCGTAAAGGAGCGCCAGACCAAGCTCTCCGACAAGCTGACCCGGGCCATCGCGTTGCTGCGTTCCTGGATCGACGTCGAGCTTGAACGCCAGAACCGCGATCTGCTTGCGTCGATGAACAACCGGGCCAAGATGCAATTGCGCCTTCAGCAAACCGTCGAAGGCCTGTCGGTCGCGGCAATTTCTTATTACGTCGTGAGTCTTCTCGGCTATTTGCTCAAGGGCATTCCGATGGTTCACGACAGCGTGGCGCCGGTGATGGCGGTTCTGGTGCCTGCGGTGATGCTGACGATCTGGTGGATCGTGCGCAGGATCAGACACGCCCACGGCGACACGGCAGCGGAAGAGAAATCTTCCTGACGAGCTGCCGTCCTGGCGCGCGAGAGCTGCGCCGTTCCTTTGAACATAGGAGAACTACATGGAACGCATCGAACATCACGCCAGCTTTGATGGTTGGCAGGACGTTTATCAGCATGAATCCACGACGCTCGGTTGCACGATGAAGGTCGGCGTCTATCTGCCTCCGCAGGCACAGCACGGCAAGGTGCCGGTGCTGTACTGGCTTTCAGGCCTCACCTGCACCGAGCAGAACTTCATCACCAAGGCCGCCGTCCAGCGCTACGCGGCCGAACATGGCATTGCCGTCGTCGCGCCCGATAGCAGTGCTCGCGGCGAAGGCGTTGCCGACGATCCTGCCTATGACCTCGGACAGGGGGCGGGTTTCTACGTCAACGCCACACAGGAACCCTGGGCTGCGAATCATCGGATGTACGACTACGTCGTGCAGGAATTGCCGGCGCTGATCGAGGCCCACTTTCCCGTGACAGCGGAGCGGAGCATCAGCGGCCATTCCATGGGAGGACACGGCGCTCTGGTCATCGCCCTGCGCAACCCGGGCCGTTATCGAAGCGTCTCGGCCTTCTCGCCCATCGTCGCCCCCACCCAGGTTCCCTGGGGGCACAAGGCCTTCGAGGCGTACCTGGGCAGCGATCGGGAAGTGTGGAAGCAGTACGACACCGTGGAGCTGATTCGCACCGTGCAGGAGCGTTTGCCGTTGCTGGTTGATCAGGGCTTGGGCGACGAGTTCCTGGAGAGCCAGCTTCAGCCCGACCTGCTGCGCAAAGCCTGCGACGAGACGGGGCACCCGCTCACGTTGAATCTGCGCCCAGGCTACGACCACAGCTACTACTTCATTGCCAGCTTCATTGGCGAGCATATGGCACACCACGCATCGGCGCTGAAACGCTGAGAGAGGAGATCAGGTCATGACAAAGACCTCCAAAAACCGACATCACGTCGTCATTATCGGAGCGGGCTTCGGCGGGATCGAGGTTGCCAACCAGCTTGCTGGTGTCGAGGTCGATGTGACGATCATCGATCGGCGCAATCATCACCTGTTCCAACCCTTGCTTTACCAGGTCGCAGGTGCGTCACTTTCGACATCCGAGATCGCCTGGCCTATTCGCTATCTCTTCCGAAATCGCCCGGAAGTGAACACCTTGATGGCGGAAGTGGAAGGTATCGACCAGGACGCGCGTCAGGTCATTCTCAACAATGGAATGCGGCAAACCTACGACACGCTCGTGCTCGCGACAGGTGCTACCCATGCCTACTTCGGACACGACGAATGGGGGGCTTTCGCGCCGGGGTTGAAGACGCTGGAAGATGCCACGACCATTCGGGGCCGAATCCTCGCGGCTTTCGAGGAAGCTGAGCGCACGAGCGATCCTCAGCAGCGTGCCGCGCTGCAGACGTTCGTCATCATCGGTGGTGGTCCCACCGGGGTTGAATTGGCCGGAACCATCGCCGAGCTGGCACGAGACACGCTGGCGCGTGACTTCCGCTCGATCGACCCGAGCACATCGCGGGTTGTACTGATCGAGGCTGGCCCGCGTCTGTTGTCGGTCTTTCCAGAGGATCTTTCGGCCTATACGCGCCAGGCACTCGAAAAACTCGGGGTCGAGGTCGTGCTGGGTACTCCGGTCACCGAATGCTCGGCCGACGGCGTGGTGTATGGCGGCAAGCCCCTTTCGGCCAAGACCATCGTCTGGGCCGCCGGAGTCCAGGCGTCTCCCGCAGCTCGCTGGTTGGGCGCTGCGTCTGATCGTGCTGGTCGAGTGGTCGTTGGCCCTGACCTGACGGTGGCCGGTCGCCCGGAGGTCTTCGCCATCGGCGATACAGCCTCGTGCACCATGGCCGATGGGAAGCCCGTGCCGGGCATCGCCCCGGCCGCCAAACAGCAAGGGAAGTACGTCGCTAACCTGATTGGACGGCGTTTGAAGGGCAAGCCCGCTGACGGGCCTTTCAAATACCGGCATCAGGGGAACCTGGCCACCATCGGCCGCAGCCTGGCGGTGATTGACATGGGGCGGGTGAAGCTGCGTGGTGCCTTTGCGTGGTGGATCTGGAAGCTGGCGCACATCTACTTTCTGATCGGCACGCGAAATCGTCTCAGTGTCGCTTTGAGCTGGGTATGGAACCACAGCATCGGCTACCGCGGCTCTCGCATCATCATGCATGCGATTGCCGACAAAGAGCCCACGGCGTTGGATAAATCCGGCTCTCTGGATTGAGGTGCCCACCTTATCGGAACGTCAACTATCAGAAATGCCAGGGAGAGGAACTTGACCGATCTATTCACGACAAAGCCCAAGCCTCCCTTGGCCGAACTCCTGCGGCCCAAGACGCTGGACGAATTCGTCGGGCAACGGCACTTGCTCGGCCCCGGCAAGCCGCTGCGTCTCGCGTTCGAGGCGGGCAAGTTGCACTCGTTCATCCTCTGGGGGCCGCCAGGCGTGGGCAAGACCACCCTGGGGCGCCTGGCCGCCAGTGCGACCGACAGCCGATTCATCGCCATCTCGGCCGTGCAGGCCGGGGTGAAGGACATCCGGCAAGCCATCGACGAGGCCCAGGCCGAACTGGACAACCATGGTCGATCGACGGTGCTTTTCGTCGATGAGATCCATCGCTTCAACAAGGCGCAGCAGGATGCCCTGCTGCCCCATGTCGAGTCGGGGCTCCTGACCCTGGTGGGGGGGACGACCGAGCATCCGGGGTTGGCGGTCAATTCCGCACTGCTCTCGCGCGCGCAGGTCTATACCCTCGAACCGCTGTCCAGCGACGAACTGAACCAGCTCTACGAACGCGCACTGCCGCATCTCCAGGGCGTCACGTTGGACGCGGACGCGCTGGATCTGCTCAAGGGCTTTGCCGATGGCGATGGCAGGCGCTTCCTCAATCTGCTTGAGCAGGTGACGAATGCGGCGTCGGGCGCTGGCAAGACCGTGGTCGATGGCCAGTCCGCCAAGCTGTCCACCAGTCCATCGCTGCGCAGGTTCGACAAGGGCGGTGACGAGTTCTACTGGCAGCTCTCAGCCTTCCACAAGTCGCTACGGGGCTCCGACCCTGATGCGGCCCTGTATTGGCTCGCCCGCAACCTTGACGGTAGCGGCGACGTCAGCCAGGTGACCCGCCGCATGGTGGTAGTGGCCAGCGAAGACATCGGCAATGCCGACCCGCAGGCGCTGCAACTGGCGCTCAATGCCGCGCTGGCTTATGAGAGGCTGGGTTCCCCCGAAGGCGAAATACCGATTGCCCACGCGGCGACCTACCTTGCTGCCGCCCCCAAGTCGAACGCTGCCTATGCCGCCTGGAACAAGGCGAAGACCTTCGTCAAGAACAGCGGCTCCCTGCCTGTGCCTCTCCATCTTCGCAATGCGCCGACGAAGCTGATGAAGCAGATGGGATATCATGAAGGCTACCGCTACGCGCATGATGAGCCCAACGGCTATGCCGCTGGGCAAAGCTACTTTCCCGAGGGCGTGGCGCGGCCGGGCTGGTATCAGCCAACGGACAGAGGTGTTGAGCGCAGGCTGGGAGAATGGCTTACTTGGCTGCGCTCGCTGGATGATGGGACGCTGCCAGAGGCGGACGCCTGACCGGTCGCCTCCGAAACCGGCTCATCGCGACTTCACGAACTACAGGAACAGGATAAGAACATGTCAGCCACTTCTTTCGGTGCATCCTCGGCGAATGTCAGCCTGGGACGCGTTGCCCGCTATCTGCGCACGGAGTCTGGTGCTGCGGTGCTGCTGGTGATCGTCACGGTCGTGGCGCTGGCGTGGGCGAACTCGCCGCTATCCGATGCCTATTTCGAGTTGTGGCACCTGGACGTCGGGTTTGACTTCGGGCCGCTGGGCCTGCACATGGACCTGCATCACTGGGTCAACGACGGCCTGATGGTCGTCTTCTTCTTCCTGATCGGCCTGGAGGTGCGTCAGGAGTTCGCCCACGGATCGCTCCGGGATCGCAGCCGTGCCGGTCTCGCCCTGATCGCGGGGGTCGCGGGTGTTGTGCTTCCCGCTCTGGTGTACGTCCTGCTCGTGGGGCTGGCCGGAGGTCAGGGCCTGCACGGGTGGGGTGCGGTGGTCGGCACCGATACGGCGTTCATGCTGGGCACCCTGGCGATCGTCGGTCCGCGGCTGTCCGGTGAATTGCGTGTGTTCCTGCTCACCCTGACCGTGGTCGATGACTTCCTCGCCGTGTCCATCATCGGCATCGTCTATAGCGAGGAGATCCGGGTCGTCCCGTTGTTGATCGCCCTCGCCAGTCTCGTCGGGTTGTGGTTACTGGGGCGCACCCGCCAGTGGCGGGCAATGCCGTATGTGCTGATCGTGATCGTGCTGTGGCTCGCAACCGTGTATTCCGGCATCCATGCCTCCCTCGCCGGGATGGCCGCGGGGCTCCTGATCCCCGCCTATGCGACGCAACGTCACGGGGTCGTTGCGGCAAGACAGTTGTTCCGTGACTTCTGGCAGTCTCCGAGTGCCGCATCGGCTCGCGCGGTGGACTGCGGGCTGTCCCAGGGTATCTCGGTGAACGAGCGGCTGCACGAGTTCCTGCGGCTGCCGACAGCGCTGCTGATCGTGCCGGTGTTCGCCTTGGCGAACGCCGGGGTGGACCTGCGTGGTGGGCTGCTCGCTGAGGCCTTCGGCTCGCCCGTGACCTGGGGCGTCATCGCGGGGCTCGTGCTCGGCAAGCTCCTGGGCATCGGGCTCACCACGCTCGTCGCCGTCCGTCTCGGCCTGGGCCGGCTGCCCGAGGGCGTCGGAATGGGGAGCGTGTTCGGTGGTGCGGCACTGTCCGGGATCGGGTTCACCGTGTCGCTGCTCATCATCGGGCTCGCGTTCGGCACGACCTCCGACCTGGGCCGCCAGGCGACGGTCGGCGTGCTCGTGTCGATGATGCTCGCCACGTTGCTCGGGTGGCTCATCTTCAAGGTTGCCGCTCGCAGGTGGGGTGAGGAGAACGCCGATCTGCCGATGGTGCTTGAGCCGCCGGTCGATCCCGAGGTCGATCACATTCGCGGGCCAGAGGACGCGCAGCTCACGCTGGTGGAGTACGTGGACTTCGAGTGCGAGTACTGTGCGCACGCTACCGGTTCTTGGGAGGATCTGCGCGCCCACTTCGGGGACGACCTGCGGTATGTGGTGCGCCACTTGCCGCACCACCCGCATGGGCCGATCGCCGCGCGTGCGTCCGAGGCGGCATCGAATCAGGGGATGTTCTGGCCGTGGCTGGACTTCGTGTTCACCCGTCAGCACGCGCTGGAGCGCGAGGATCTGATCGGCTACGCCGCAGAGCTTGGGCTCGACGTCGATCGGTTCATCGCGGATCTCGACAGCCCTGCGGTGATCGAGCGTGTCGAGCGCGACCTCGCCAGTGCGGTCGCCAGCGGTGCGCACGCCACGCCGACGTTCTTCGTCGAGGGTCGCCGCCTGCGCGGCAGCTACGACGCCCGCTCTGTCACCGCAGCGCTCGAAGCTAGCCGCCGCGGCACCCGAACTCAGGAAGTCCCGTCCTGAGCGGGACGAACTGCAAGATAAGAACATGCCAAACAAGTCTTTCGGTGAATCCTCTTGTACCGCTGCGGCCAGCGGCCTCGTGCAGGTGCGTGGCGCGCGCGAGAACAACCTCAAAGAGGTGGACGTCTCCATCCCGCGTAACGCGCTGGTGGTGTTCTCGGGTGTCTCCGGCTCCGGTAAGTCCTCGCTGGCCTTTGGCACCATCTATGCCGAGGCCCAGCGGCGCTACTTCGAGTCGGTGGCCCCCTATGCGCGGCGACTGATCGACCAGGCCGGCGTACCGGACGTCGATGCGATCGACGGCCTGCCGCCGGCGGTGGCGCTGCAACAGCAGCGGGGCTCCAGCAACGCGCGTTCCTCTGTGGGCAGTGTGACCACCTTGTCCAGCCTGGTGCGGATGATGTATTCGCGCGCCGGCGCCTACCCAGCCAACCAGCCCATGCTGTACGCCGAGGATTTTTCGCCCAACACGCCGCAGGGAGCGTGCCCGACCTGCCACGGCCTGGGCCATGTGTACGAGGTGACTGAGGCCATCATGGTGCCCGATCCCTCCCTGAGCATCCGCGAGCGGGCGATCGCCTCCTGGCCCCCCGCCTGGCAAGGCCAGAACCTGCGCGACATCCTGGTCAGCATGGGCTACGACGTTGACCGACCGTGGAAGGACCTGCCGAAGAAGGATCGCGACTGGATTCTGTTCACCGAGGAAACACCGACGGTGCCGGTGTACGCCGGCTTCACGCCCGCCGAAACCCGCGCCGCGCTCAAGCGCAAGATGGAGCCGAGCTACATGGGCACCTTCACCGGCGCCCGGCGGTATGTGATGCACACCTTTGCCAACACCCAGAGCGCGCTGATGAGAAAGCGCGTGTCCCGGTTCATGGAGGGCAAACCGTGCCCCACCTGCCACGGCAAGCGGCTCAAGCCCGAGGCGCTGTCGGTCACCTTCGCCGGCGTGGACATCGGCGCGTTCATGCAGATGCCGCTGGACCAGTTGGCGGCCTTGCTCGAACCCATCGCCCAGGGCGATTTCCGCGCCCATGCAGCGGGGGCGGCTACGGACAAGGAAGCGACCCGACGCGACCGTGCCGAACGCGCGGCCTCCGGTCGCGCCGTCCATGCGGTATCGCCCGACGTGCGCCGCACCTCGGCGCTATCGGAAGAAAAGCGCCTCGCCGCGCAGCGCCTGGCCGGTGGCGTGATGGCACGCCTGCGCCAACTGCGTGGGCTGGGCCTGGGCTACCTGACGCTGGACCGGGCCACACCGACGCTTTCGGCCGGCGAGTTGCAGCGCCTGCGGCTGGCCACGCAATTGAGTTCCCTGCTGTTCGGTGTCGTGTACGTGCTCGACGAGCCCTCCGCGGGCCTGCACCCCTCCGATAGCCAGGCCCTGTACGACGCACTCGACCGGCTGCGCGACGCCGGCAACTCGGTGTTCGTGGTGGAGCACGACTTGGACCTGATGCGCCGCGCGCAATGGCTCGTGGATGTCGGGCCGGATGCTGGGGAGCGTGGCGGCCGCGTGCTCTACAGCGGCGAGCCGGATGGCCTGCGCAAGATTGCCGAATCGCGCACCGCCCGCTATCTGTTCGAGGAGATCCCCGCGCCGGGAAGCCGGGCACGCGAAGCGACCGGCTGGCTGGAACTGCAGGGCATCCACCGCCACAACCTGCATGGCGTGGATGCACGCATTCCGCTGGGCGTGCTGACGGCCGTCACCGGCATCTCCGGCTCGGGCAAGTCCAGCCTCGTCGCGCAGGCCCTGCCGGAGCTGGTGCTGCTGCACCTGGGCCACGGGCCGGAAGACGATGTAGCCGAAAGCGCCACCAGCGAAGGGCCGGCAGTGATCGAAGCGACTGGCGGTCGTCTGGCGGGCGACGTGGACGCCATACAGCGCATGGTGCAGGTGGACCAGAAACCGATCGGGCGCACGCCCCGATCCAACCTGGCCACCTACACCGGCCTGTTCGACCATGTGCGCAAGCTGTTCGCCGCCACACCCGATGCGCGACGCCGCCGCTATGACGCCGGGCGCTTCTCGTTCAACGTCGCCAAGGGACGCTGCGAGACCTGCGAGGGCGAGGGCTTCGTCAGCGTGGAACTGCTGTTCATGCCCAGCGTGTACGCGCCGTGCCCGACGTGCCATGGCGCACGCTACAACGAGGCCACGCTGAAGGTGCAATGGAACGGGCGCAACATCGCCGAGGTGCTGCAGATGACCGTGGACGAAGCCAGCGAATTCTTCGCGGGTGAAGACGCTGTGGCAAGGCCACTGCAACTGCTGCGCGATATCGGACTTGGTTATCTGCGCCTGGGACAGCCGGCGACCGAGCTTTCCGGTGGCGAGGCGCAGCGCATCAAGCTGGCGACCGAGCTTCAGCGCAGCCAGCGCGGCCGAAGCCTGTACGTGCTCGACGAGCCGACTACCGGGCTGCATGCGTCGGACGCCGACCGGCTGCTGGTGCAGTTGCAGCGCCTGGTCGATGCCGGCAATACCGTAGTGATGATCGAACACGATATGCGCGCGGTGGCGCAGGCCGACTGGGTGATCGACGTAGGGCCTGGTGCAGGCGCTGCCGGCGGCAGCATCGTGGTGGCGGGCTCCCCTCAGCAGGTGGCCCGAACGCCTGGCAGCAGAACCGCTCCGTTCCTTGCACAGGAGTTGGCACGGGCCGAGTAGCTCAGTTCGCCAAATGTTGCCAATTTTCGCGGGGCATTGATCGTCGCCACACGACGGTGGCGATCAATGCCCGAATCGCGTCATCCTTCCTGAGTCAGAGCAAGATAGGGATTGTTGGGGGTTTTGTCGCGTTAGCCGAGCGGTTGTCCCGATCGGGTAGACTGCAACGCCGCACATTGACGATCCGATATGCTCAGCTTCAAAGGAATGCGTTTCCCGATTGACGTCGTCCTGGTCTGCA
>NZ_JAFVIM010000036.1:0-35463 GCF_017582745.1 Massilia oculi | reverse complement strand
GGCGACACGGACCAGGAGCCGGAGAAAAACAGTGAAACGGGGCAGCGCCGGGCAGCTGCTGAAGTGGAAATGGACACAGCTTAAACTAACCGGCTGAGTGTCTTGACTGATGGGTCCACTTTACCCTTCATCACGTGATCCAAGAGAGTCTGTGGTAGGTCAACATGCTTAACGACTTCGGCGACTAATTCATCAAACGTCTTACACTCCACAACAGCAACATCGACGCCGGCTAAATGAGCATTCTCGAGAAATTCGGTAACGGCGGGCAGGAGCCGGGATGCAGACGATGTAACCCAATACAGACCATTTGGAAAAGGCGCAGTCTCTCGCAGGACAGAACTCAGCGCCTCCATGATCGAAGCGTCCCGACCACTGTAGCCGACGAACAGCATGCCGAAACGCTTGCTTGCCTCGACGAGAACATGCCTCATGCGTTCGTCCTGTTGCTCCAGTTCAGAATGGGTGTTCTTGATGGCGATGGATTGATAGTCGCCATGGAGCTTTGCAACCAAGGGCCAATCCGATTCGTTCAGACATCGCATCGCGCGATCACCCGAGTCAATGGCCGCAACAGTCGGTCTCCTCTGGTCCACTACGGGCAAGAGCGAATTGGCCGAAAGCACTGATTCCTCAACCAGCGGATCGAAGTTTGTCGTGAACACGCAGTCGACCTTACTCGCTGCCATAAGGCAGCCCAATACCCGGTGCCCGAAGCATGGAGTGCCTTTCGAAATCGCGTCGTCGATGAACTGGCGCCGGTGCCTCGCATTAGGGTAGACCGCCTCGAACGCGGCGGCGTATTCGGTAGGATCGCCGTCCGGTGGAAGGATCGACGTCCGCCGGAAGTATTCGTCTATCCGGTCGATCCAGACCTGATCGCCAGTATCGATTTCGCGTTTTGAGAGGTTGTTTTCCCTGCAGAAGATTTGCGCCTTGAAGTCCCGGATCATGTTGTAGCCAGTGGGAATTCCGGAAGCGGCTGAGGCGCCGGCGCTAAGAAACCAAGCCACCAGATTGGGCCTTAGAGCTAAGGCCGTAGAAAACTGTGCTGCCGAGATAGTTGAATATGAACTAGACACTGCGGGCTTTTTCTTTCTTCCTATCATCTGACCTAATGTCCAGGCACAAATGCGATTTTTTGATATTTACTGTTAGCTACAGAGTATCACTGTTGCCGAAATAAAAAAATCACGCATTGTCACCGCATCCACATTGGTAGCACGTAGCCTAGGGAAGCGCTCATTTAGTCACCGATCGATCGCGGCTTGTGTCCGAGCTGCCACAATACCGTCTTGATTCCTGCCGAGCCACCATGAGGCAAACCACGTTCTCTGACGCCGAATTCACCAAAAAAAAGAAGCAGACTTGACACGATCGGTCTCTGGCCGAGATCGAGGCTGTGACGCCGTGGCACGCGTTGATTGCTGACTTTTTGCCGTACTACCCTCACGGGGATGAACGCGGGCGGCCACCAGTCGATCTGGAGCGAATGCTGCGCATATACTTCGCGCAGCAATGGTTTAGCCTGTTGGACGAAGGTATCGAGGACGCGATCTATGACAGCCAGGCCATTCGCCGATTTGTCGGCATCGACCTGACGCACGAGTCGGCGCCCGACGCTACGACGCTGCTCAAGTTCCGCCGCCTGCTCGAGAAGTACAGTCTGACACGCAGGATCTTCGACGAAATCTACGGGCTTTGACCCGCGAAGGCTTGATGATGCGCAAGGGGAAAATCGTCGACACGACCTTGGTCGCGGCGCCGCCGTCGACCAAGAACTGAATCGCCCCAGCTTTCGTGGAGGCCGGTTCGTATGAGTCAGGCCGGGATAGCCTGACTGCTCAACAATGACTAAGATAAATCAAGGACTTAGCTAAGAACCGCATTCCTCATTCGAAGAGGCCGAAGTAACTCCGCAAATTTATACCGAATTTGGTGCGCTAGTTAAACTTCGTTAAGGCTGTTCAGCATACGACACCACACTTGTAGAATCGATAATAATTCTCTTTAATTGCTCGGGCAGCGACAATCTCGTACACCAATCCGAGGACCGCTGTCGGTCAAAAGCGGGCGCTCAATTTTCGCCTTCCCCTACATCACTCAGTTGAGACACGACACCTATGAATCTAGAATATGACTCGTTATTTGGCGGAATTGCTGGAGTACGGCTTGGTGTAGAGAGGTTCGAACTTGGTTATGGTGTCATTTTGAGCCGAACCTCCGCGAAATTTATCGCTCCTTTTTTATTGAAATTTCCCCCGAGTGCACGTGATAGCTTTGGAAAATTGAGTGCCGTGAGCGATGGAATTAGCCTCGATGTTGAACTGGAACTTTTCATCCCCTCGTCTTTTCGAATAGAGGGCTTCTTTGATCGTCTTAATACGCTTTGGTGGCTTACTGCGCTAATGCGGCTGCGCGGCGCTAGTAGGGCACAATTACCAGTGATATCAGATCGACCGTTCTCTGATATCGAAAAAAACTGGAGTGAGGCCAAAGCGCTGCCGGCCGAAGTAGTCCCACGACAACTCTCAGGAGCGAAAAACCTTGATGAGCTCTCTATTGAGGATCTTCAATGGCTAAAGAAAGTTTGGCTGTCGGGCAATAAGCTGATGAGAAATCATAGTGCGTTCAATGACGCCTTCCAAGCCTTGGATGCAGCGAGTGCGATGCCGACTAGAGCTGTTGCCACGTTAGCTATTTGGGGCGCATTTGAACATCTGTTCTCTCCAGGAAAACAAGAGTTACGCTTTCGCGTGTCCGCGAATATAGCCACATTCTTAGAAACTGCGGGAAGCGAGCGACTAAAGCTACACAAAAAAATAATAAAACTCTATGACGTTCGGTCGTCTGTCGCGCATGGCGTAAAAATTCCTTCTGCAGATGATTGGCATGAAACGTTGTCTTTAGCGCACCGAGTCCTCACAAAGATGTTAGAAATGAATCGGGTACCAACGATTTCAGACCTTGAGCTTGCTCTATTTTCTCCTAACGCAGACTTATCGGTGCACTAACCACTCTCCCTTAACGTCTCCTTTAAATAATATCCGGCCCTTCGTGACAGAATGGGATTTTTCGCCTCCCACGGACTGCCATGATGAGCTGAGCGCTTGGGGCTGCCAACTCCGACATTACTCAATTTTTCCTTTTAAGTCCGGCGAGCATCATAAATAGCGGATTATAAATATTAAGCGAAATGTATAAAGTGTATTTTACCGCCAGTGCTCTAGTATGCAGTATTTTTAGCTCTGTGGCGTCTTCACAGAAGAACACAAAGAAACGCTCAGTTTAGCAGGTGTGCGCCGTGAGTAAGGGAACGGCTGTGGCGTGGTGGCGGAAGTTTACCCCCGTTCACATTTGATCGCTTCCTGTGCTACGCGATCAGACAAAGTCATCAGAATTCTTGAGTAAATAACACGGTCAATTGTGGGGGTGTGCAATAAAATTATCGACGATATCTGCCAGATCGAGATGGCTGTCATATGCAGCGGATCGACAAGGCCGCCGTTGCTTCGGCCGACCAACACCAAGGGCTCTCTTGCTTCGCACGCGCCAAGTAAAGTCCAATTTGGTCGGTGTCCACTATGTACGTGCTGAGAAGCCCATTTGTATCGCGGCCTCCAATGGTCCATTCCAACTGCTTCTTCAATGCGGAAGAACGTTGGATTCCCAGGTAGGACAGGTTTTGCCCAGTCCCACGGCCCATCCATTTCCTCGCCTACACTTTCGGCGGCGATTTTACACCGCTCGTTAAACTCCTGAAGTTCCGTGTCGGAGAATGGTTTAAGGTTCGCTCTCTTCGCGTACTTATTATGCTGCCTAGCAGCAGCTCGTGCCTGGAAATCAAAGTGTGCTAAATACCGTAGCGAGATCATGTCATTATTCGCAGAAAGGAAAATCGCGGTTACAGTTAGTTCATGTAGTGAGCGCCATCTGCTTAGCGCCGCGTCGGGAAAACCGCCTTTCAAAAGATGGACCAATTCGCGTCCGACAAGTATCGCTTTGGGGAAGATTTGGCTCAAGGCTTCAAACCGATAATCGTTATTGGCTACGGCCAACTCGCGACCCTCCATATCACAGGCTTCACCTAACTCTTCAGCGATAGATAGCATCGTCTCTAGAAGATCAAATGCTTGCCGCCATCGCTTAAAATTCCGCCTTTCAAAACCTCGGTCGGCAACCCTATGTTCGCACAGCATATGCGGTGCCCGGTCAAGAAATGCTTTGAGAAATTCGTCCGACAGATGATCGAGTATAGCTGGGTCCATAGCCCCTTCGACATCTGCCTCAGCTATCTCAGCTACCGTTTCTTCCGAACTAATTTTTGCACTTAACGAGGCTCGCAAATTCTCGAACAAGGCATCTTGGATTTTCGAAAGAAACGGGTCTTTACCTTCGGGAGTCGCTTTCTCCATTTATCCTAGAATCCATTTTTAAAGGTTCATTGTCCGAGGATCATTGGGGTCGTAGCAGACGCACATCCGGTGATAGCTAGCTACTTGCGTTTCCCAGACAAATCCTCGCTCTATGCTCGGGCATCGTGACGCTTCGAACGCCTGACAAAACCTGTTACTCGCTCTGTTAGCCACGCGCGGTGATTGGAGCTCCGCTGACATATCGCAGAATCACTCCGATCGCCGTACCCACGGCGACAGCATACGCCACGTGGTCAACCCGATCATTGAAAATACGGATCAGCACCGAAAGGTAATTACTTTATTATGCTTTTTCCCGTGTGCCCACGCTGGCCGGATCGGGACGCCGTTGGCGCCGGTTTTCTCTACCAACTCGCGCCATTGAAAGGGACTCGCTCGGGGCGCCTGGCAGCTCCACCTTAAACGGAACCTTCTGAGAAATCAAATGGGCTTCGACAGCAGGCCATTCCAAGTCGGGCAAGAGGCATTCGAAGACTTGCGGCATCTGTGGCGTAAGCCCACCTGCGCCGATCACCTCGTTACGTTGGAGCTCAACGGCGACATTGAGCGGGAGCTCTAAGGCTATAAGTGACATGATTTCCTCCTCGCCGGCACGGCTAGCTTCGGGCCTTACCCTGCGTTGCTTATTCAGTCTCGCGCGGACGAACACAGGGCTGCGTCTGCCGCAATTCTAATACGGCTTCACAACTTGGCACTTCATCGCTTACAGTTCGAAGTCGCTTGTCTGCATCCAGGTCATCACCGCGATAATTGTGCTGCAGAAAGACCAGCGCGGCGAGTGCATCTAGGTAAGCATCGCGTGATTTTGTCCGGGCGGTCCACGCTCCATATCCCAAGGTCTGCTGCGCGCGCCACAAAGCGCTCTGGCGGCCCCTGAGTTCCCTCAAATGGTATAGCCTCTGTCTATCAAGACACTAAGTAGATTATCCAACCTGCAGTTTGTCCATTTAACGTCGATATAACTTCGAATTAACGTCCACGAGACGCTCAACAACAGACAATGTCGCCATCATTCATTTAGTGAGGGCCATAATATGGTCAATGTTGACAAAAACATCAACCAGCATAACGCCGGCTGGTTGTTCGAAAATATTAGCGACAATTTTGATGAACACATTAAGAAATCTATTCCGTTATATGATCAAGGGCATGAACTAATCTGTCACTACAGCGATTTTTTTCTCAAACCCGATAGTGTCGTTTACGATATCGGATGTTCCACTGGACAGTTTCTGGCAAGATTGGCCCGACACCATGAGCACAAGCCCAACTTGCAGATGATAGGGGTCGATACCGTCCAGGACATGATCGATTTTGCATCGCGTCTTCCTGTCGATGACCCGCGCCTTTCGTTCGTGGTTGGGAATGCCCTCGATTTCGACATGAAGAAAACCGATATGGTGGTCGCCAACTATACAATACAGTTTCTCCCTCCACGTGTTAGGCAAAATCTTCTGAATGCCATTTATCAATCGCTGAATTGGGGGGGGGGCGCCTTTTTCATGTTCGAGAAAGTGCGTGCGCCAGACAGCCGATTTCAGGATTACGCAAACCAAGTGTACACTGAATTCAAATTGAAACACGGTTTCAGCGAGGCTGAGATCATCGGCAAGGCACGCAGCATCAAATGCGTGATGGAGCCTTTTTCCACACAGGGAAACATCGACATGCTGAAACGGGCTGGATTCTCCGACATCGTTAGCATTCAGAAATATGTTTGTTTTGAAGGATTTCTCGCCGTTAAGTAAGTTTTAAAAAAATTCAGAACTCATTCATTAGGGCGTCTCCATGCTTCAAAATCTAGGCAGCTACTTTTTCCGTTATCGCAATATTATTGGACCATCAATATTCCTGATCGCGATTTTTTTTGGCAAGTCGTCCTACCCATTGAATCGACCGAAATTAAACGCTTTACTCGATCTCGCAGGCATCTTCGTTGCCTTGCTCGGGCAAGGACTCAGGATTATTACAATTGGATACGAATACATCGAGCGGGGCGGAAGAGATCGCAAGGTCTATGCCAGCAAGCTAGTTACTGGAGGTGTATTCAGCCATTGCCGAAACCCCCTTTATGTGGGAAACATCTTACTCGCCGTTGGACTGGCACTTGTTATTCACTCCACGTTGTTTTATCTGACGGTGCTTCCTTTTGTGTTGATCGCTTATATTTCAATCGTCTCTGCCGAAGAAAAATTTTTGTCCGAAAAATTCGGGAACGAGTACGTCCAATATTGCCGAAGCGTGAATCGTTGGCTCCCAAAGTGGCACGACTGGAGGCACACGATGTCGAAGCTGACATTTAATTGGACCCGGGTGATCGTCAAGGAATACAACACCATGTTCGTGGTCGTGCTCGCCTTGGCACTCGGGGTATTCTGGTCGAGCTACCAAGTCCAGGGCATTAGTGTCGTGCCAGACAGCACCATCCTCATCACCGCTTTCACAATTTGGCTGGGCTCGTACATTCTGGTACGTCATCTCAAAAAGTCTGGAAGGCTCGCCGCCTGATCGGTGTCGCCAACGATGGCAACCTCGTCGGGCTGACGAACACTCGAGGTTGCCACGCACTCCTTAGGCCCTCTCCTTCCATAGCATTGCCGGGCGCTAGACTCGGCCTAAAGACAGTGCAACGATTTTAGTGTAGCTCCTCGATTGAGCAGTGACCTGCAAAGAGGGGGATTTACAGAGAGCTTGTTACGGTAGCGCGCGTCCGAACCAGTGCGGATTGTCACCTCACTATGCTCACTACACCTGCATGTTCATGATGTCGGTGTAAGCGGAAACGACCTTGTTGCGCACCTGCAGCGTTGCCTGAAAAGCGATACTTGATTTCTGCATGGCCACCATGGTGTCCGCCAGGCTAACCGAGTTGTCACCCGCAGTGAACCGCTGCCCCATGGCACGCGCTTCCGCAGAGCGATCGCTTACCGCCTGAAGCGTATTATGCAATGTCTGGGCAAAATCAACCTTGGCTACCGGCTTGCCATCGACTGCGGTCGATGCGGGCACCGGGTCCGGGCTATTGGCCGGCTTGGCCGCCGCTGACTTCAGTTGCTCCATCATGGCCTGGATGCGGCTGCTGTCAATACTACCGATATTCATAGGCTCTCCTGCGCATATCATCCGACGATTTTGCGGATATCACGTCGCCGTGCTGCCCGCCTGATTTCTGCGATATCTTAGAAAACAACTTGTTAAACGTACGTTAAATACGAGGCCACTACACACATCAGTGTCCAGGGGAGCAGGCCTCCATAGCTGGTCTGCCGATTTGTACACGCAATACGAGAGGAAGAGCGCCAGTAGCGGGACTATCCAGCATTGCGCAGCCGCCGCTCAATTATTTTCCGCTCTGGCCTGCAATGCAGGAAAACCCACGACAAATCTGCTGCCGCCATTCACGCGATCCTGATAGCTGAACGACGCTCCCAGGTAATCGCAGATCCGGGCCACGAGAGACAATCCGAGACCTGTTCCGGCCGAACCGCTCGACGGCGCGGCCCGATCACCATGTCCCAGGGTTACACGCACAGCATCGGGTAATCCCGGGCCGGTATCTTCCACGCTCAGGAGCCCATCCTCGATCATTACGGTCACACTACCCTGTTCGGTGTACTGGCAAGCGTTGCGTATCAGGTTACCCACCAAGCAGGCACAGAGCTCAGGGGGCGCACGTACTGGCAATGGCGCATCGCCCAGGCACAGCAAGATCACTGGCTTGCCCGCCATCATGGGTTGGTAGCGCTCCACTTCGCGCCATGCCAGGTCGCGAAGCGACACTGGCGCCAATCGGTCCGCGTAGGGCTCGCGCGCCAGCAGCAGGAGAACATCGATACATTCGGCAGCCTCGCGCGCGGCCTTGGCAATGCGCTGAGCGGCGGCGTGCAGCGCCGCGGTCATTGGCTCGGCGAGAAGTATCTCGGCTGCCCCTGCGATGACCATGAGCGGGGTCCGCAACTCGTGACTAACGTCGCCGGTGAAAAAACGCTCGCGGTCCAGTACCCGCTTCATGTCGGTCGTATGGCTATCGAGAGCACGGGCAAGGAAGCCCAGTTCGTCCTCGCGGCCGGTCTCAGGTAGGGGCGTTGCCCCGGCATCAACCGCAGCTGCTAGTGCGCTGATCGGCGCCACCACACGACGCCCCACTACTGCACCCAGCATGGCTGCCAGCAGGACGAACACCGCGAACGAAGCTGCAAACATCGCGTACACGACCAGCTCGACCTTCTCGTAGTCGCTCTCGTGGTCAACCACCACGTAGGGCCCGCGGGCATCGGCTCCGGACAGCACGTGCACACCGTCGCGGCCAAGGTCAGGGTCGGATACGCCCGCCGGCAGGCCGCGCAACGCAGGCGGGATGTCGGAGCCGCGATGAAAGCGAAGGCCGGCCGGCAGGTCGACCTCAAGTCCGGCCGCATCGCGCGGCAACGCCCACTTGGCGACTTCGGCCAGCCGGTCATCGACCAGCGAGGCCTCGATGCCTTCCACTGCGATGGCGGCCAGCATGGCCACCAGGATCGACAGCACGACGCCGAACAGGACGAATACGGCGACGATGCGCCGTCTGAGCGAGCTGGCCTCAGGCATCGGGCAGCACCAGGCGAAATCCGACTCCGGTCACCGTCAAGACCATCGGAGCGGAAAAGGGCTTGTCGAGCGACTGGCGCAGCGCGTGGATATGGGTGCGCAGCGCATCGCTGTCCGGACGGTCCTCGCCCCACACCGCATGCTCGAGGACCGCGCGCGGGACGATGCGTGGCGCCGCCTCCATCAGCACCTGCAGCAGGATGTAGCCGGTCCGAGTCAGGGCAACCCGACGACCTTCGCGGTGAGCACTCTGCAAGTCCGGGTCGAACACCAGCTCG
Organism: Massilia oculi; assembly: GCF_017582745.1. Taxonomy (GTDB): domain Bacteria; phylum Pseudomonadota; class Gammaproteobacteria; order Burkholderiales; family Burkholderiaceae_D; genus Telluria; species Telluria oculi_A. Next base: position 26,162 of record NZ_JAFVIM010000036.1, on the reverse strand, counting down.
CCGAAGCGCAGCGTGCGATCGGGAACATGGCGGCCCGCAGCACGCCGGGCCAGCGCCCGCAGCCGCATGTCGAGCTCGGCCAGCGAGAAAGGTTTGACTAGATAGTCGTCGGCGCCGCTGTTGAAGCCGGCCGCCTTGTCTTCCAGGCTGTCGCGCGCCGTGAGCATGAGCACCGGGGTATCGAGCCGGAATTCCGCGCGCATCTTCTGGCAAAGCTCGAGTCCGCTCAGGCCGGGTAACATCAAGTCCAGAACGACTGCGTCGTAGGCGTTTTCCGAGATCAGGGCCAGTCCGCCGTAGCCGTTGCGGGCCGAGTCCACGACGTAGCCCCTGGGCTCCAGATAGCCGTACAAGTTGGCAAGAATGTCGGGATTGTCTTCGATGATCAGGATGCGCATGGCTGGGACGTGCCGCCATCGGCACGATAGTAAAAATGAGACATCGTATTTCCTTGTAAGGGTTGCTTGGATGCCTGCACGTCAGTCGAGCAGGCTGCCGGCCTGCAGTAGATGCCGGCCTAGCAGGCCGAATAGCATCGCCAGCAGCAGGCCGATGCCGATCACTGCGTCGGCCTGCCAGGCACCTGCGCCGAGCGCGGCAGCGACGCACAGTGTCACCATGCCCGGCGCCAGCATCTGCGCCGACGCGGGCGGCGCCACGGCCGGGTGGTCGACGCCACCGTCCCCTCGCCGGCGCTGCGGGAGCAGGCCGTGCAGCAGCGCCGCCAGCAGGCTGGACAGCACCGCCGGGACCATCGACAGTGGCGAGAACGCCTGCACATGGGTCAGTGCGTGGATCGCGGCACCGATCAGGAATGGCGCCGGGGCCAGCAGCGCGACTGCCAGCGCGATGCGCAGGGCTGGGCGCAGGCGCGGGCCGTGCAGCAACAGCAGGGCAAGCTGATACAAGGCAGCCGCGGCGAGGGTGATACTTTCCAGCAGGCTGGCGCTGGCGGCAGCCACCAGTACCGCCAACACGCCGGCGCCAGTGGCGGCGCGCGCTAGCGCGCGGCCGGACGGATCAGGTATAGGCGTCATGAATGAACCTCCTGGAACGCGCAGCGTTAGCCCCCGCGTTCCTGTCATGTCGGGCACAATGGCCCATGTTTTGCTGTCGATCGTGTCGTGGCACAACGCGCGAGCGCGCGCCGGTCATCTGGAACGACTGGAGTGCATGCCGGACGGCCGCCGGGCAGCGCGTGGCGCTACCGGTCAGACTGGAGAATCGCGGCTGTCGTTGGGCTCAGGCGATAGAGCGCCACTGGGGACGCTCGGGAGGGGCGAGTACGCGAGAAGAGAAGGAAGGTTCTTGGTTGGCCGGGCGAGCGCCGACGCGCGCGGCGCGCCAGACGGATTCGCCGACCGCGACCGGCACGGAAACCGCGTGGCTACAGGAGGCGCAGTGTGAATGGGCGCCGCTCGCCTTCTTGGATGCGGCTGGATGGTCCAGGTCCGCCGAGGCCAGTGGATCGTGTACCTCGGACTTGTGCTGGTGGTGGCCAAAATGCTCGGCCGCCCGCCCGGTCTCGTGCATGCAATAGGCGCTGACCACGCTCCAGCTGAACTGCAGCGCGAGCGTCACTATCAACAACTGGAAGAGCCGGCGGGTCATGCGCGTCAGTATATCACCGGCGTGCGGCGCAGAACACCGCCGATCGCACTCAGCTGCTGCGGATGCACGGGCGGAAAATATCGAGGCGCGGATTAGCGATCGCGGTATTGATGTCCAGCATTCCTAGCACCGAGTGGAACAGGTTGTCATGCGAGAAAGACTGCTCGCGGCGTGCTGCCAGGCAAGTGCGGTCGATACGGAAGCGCGTGCTGAACGCATCCGACATCCACAGCATCATCGGCACCCGGGTCTGTTCAGCAGGCGCAAACAAGTAGGGCGCGCCGTGCAGGTACAGGTTGCGTTCCCCGAGCGACTCGCCGTGGTCCGACACATACAGCAAGGCGGTGTCTGCGCCCCCCTCCTGCGAGGCGCGGCGCAGCATGCCGATCGCCCGGCTCAGGACATGGTCGGTGTACAGGATCGTGTTGTCGTAGGCAGCGACGATTTCTTCGCGCCGGCATTTCTGGAATTCGGTGGTCTCGCATACCGGCCCGAAGCGGGCGAAGCCGACCGGATATCGGCGCGCATATGCCGGCCCATGGCTCCCCTTCTGGTGCAGCACGACCACCAGGTCGCGCTGCGGTTGGCGCAGCATCTCCGGCAAACCTTCCAGCAGGCGCTCGTCGTAGCATTCGGCGGCGTTGCAATGCGAGGCGCCCGGTTGCGGGATCGACAAGTCGACCACCTCGATCCGGTCGCAGACGCCCTTGCAGCCCGAGTTGTTGTTGCGCCATACCACTCGTAGGCCTGCGTGGGACAGCACGTCAAGCAGGCCTTCGCGGCTGCGCGCCGTCGCGCTGTCGTATTCCTCGCGACCCATGCCCGAAAACATGCAGGGCAGCGAGACCGCGGTGGCGGTGCCGCACGACTGCACATTGGTGAAATTGATCAGGCCGGGCTCACGCGCCAGCAGCGGATTCGTCTCGCGCGCGTAGCCATTGAGCGAGAAACTGGCGGCGCGCGCCGTTTCGCCGACCACGAGCACGACGACCGTCGGCCGCGCCTGGCCGTTCCAAGTCCGGCCTTTGACCGCGTCGCGCCCGAGCGCGGCCACGGCTACTGGCGTGCGCAGCCGGCTGCGCATGTGCCCCTGCAGCGCATGCACCAGGTTCATCGGCGTCAGCTGGTAGCGCAGTTCGCGGTGTTCGCGGAATGCGGGCGCTAGCGACTTGAAGGACAGCAGCAGGACCACGGCCGCGAGCAGCAGCGCCCCGCCCGCCACCCCGACACGCGTCGCCAGTCCTCGGAGGCCGACAGGATAGTCGATGCGGGCGCGCGCCACCAGCAACGCCGGGAACAGGCCGGTCAGCCCGAGGTAGATGCCCATCTGCCAGTTGACCAGCTCAGCGGCTTCGCGGACGTCCGTCTCGAGCACGTTCTGGACCATCGTGCGGTCGATCACGATGCCGTACTGGTACATGAAATAACCGATCGCGGACGACGCCAGGATGCCGGCCACGAGCACCGGCTTGTAGACCCAGCGGAAGCTGGCCAGCGCCAGCAGCGCCACGAAAAACAGCATCAGCACCAACAGCGCCGCCGCCAGCAGCGGCAGGCGCGCGGGCTCCAGGCCGCCGACGGCATCGACCAGGTCGATCCAGAATCCTGCATTGAAGGCGAGCGCGAACACCACGGCCGCGCCCAGCGAATATGTGAAGGCGCCGATGCGCCGCTTGGCTGTGATTTCCACCCGTTCCATTCCTCGAACCGCGGCCGGGAGTCGGCGCGCTGTGCGAGAGAATAGACAGCCGGTGCTCAGGCGGATGTCAGGCGGACGTTAAGTTTCCGCTAAACGCCGCGCGTCAGACCGCCCATAGGCCCATGAACAGTGGGGCGAGCAGCATCCCCCAGGTGAGCGCTGCGATGGCGATCGCCAGCAGTACGGCGGCGCTCCCCAAGTCCTTGGCACGCCCGGACAAGGGGTGGTGGGCGAGCGAGATCCGGTCGACCACCGCCTCGATCGCTGAATTCAACAGTTCCACCACCAGCACCAGCAACAGCACAACAACCAGAGCCAGCTTTTCCAGCCGCGCGACGGGCAGGAACAGGGCCAGCAGCATGCCGGGCGCCACTACCAGCAGTTCCTGGCGAAAAGCATGTTCGAACGCCCAGGCCGCCCTCAATCCCTTGACGGAGTAGCCGAATGCGGCTCCAACGCGGCGCAGGCCGCCGACGCTCTTGTATTCACTGACGATGTCTTCTTTCACTTTTCAAATCCGCCGCTCAAATCATCCGATGATAGGCGGCGGTACGTCAGGATGGCGTTAAGACTGCAGCGGACGAGGCGAGGCGACGTCCGCTGCGACCGCTCAGTGCGGCACCACCACTGGCTCCGCAACGAGCGGCTTGTCGCCGTCCTTGCGGTGCGCCATCCGGTACAGCAGCGGCAACACCAACAGGGTCAGGATCGTCGACGACAGGATGCCGCCGATCACAACGGTGGCCAGCGGGCGCTGGACCTCGGCGCCTGTGCCGGTCGCGATCGCCATCGGCACGAAGCCGAGCGAGGCTACCAGCGCCGTCATCAGGACCGGACGCAGGCGCGTGAGCGCACCCTCGGTGATCGCCTGGTCGAGCGACATGCCGCCTTCGCGCAGCGAGCGGATGAACGAGATCATCACAAGCCCGTTCAGCACCGCCACCCCGGACAATGCGATGAAGCCCACCGCCGCGGTGATCGACAGCGGGATGCCGCGCAGCGCCAGCGCCACGATGCCGCCGGTCAGGGCGAACGGGATGCCGGTGAACACCAGCAAACCATCCTTGACGTTACGGAACATCATGAACAGCAGCGTGAACACCAGGAACAGCGCAAGCGGCACCACGATCTGCAGGCGCGCGGTCGCGGACTGCAGCTGCTCGAAAGTGCCGCCCCACTTCATCCAATAGCCGGCCGGGATCTTCACGCCGGCAGCGATCGCCTCCTGCGCCTCGGGCACGAAGCTACCGATATCGCGACCGCGCACATTGGCGCTGATCACGATGCGGCGCTTGCCGTCCTCGCGGCTGATCTGGTTCGGCCCCGGGGCCAGTTCCAACGTCGCCAGCTCGCCCAGCGGGATAAAGGCCGCGCCCGCCGAGGGAGCCGCGCCACTGCCGCTCCCGGCGCTGCCCTCCGCTCCGACTTGCGCCGGCAGCGGGATCGGCAGGCGCCGCAGCGCGTCGAGGTCGGTTCGCTGGACTTCCGGCAAGCGCACCACGATAGCGAAACGGCGGTCACCCTCAAACAGCGTGCCGGCTTCGCGCCCGCCGGTGGCGGCGGCGATGGTTTCCTGCACGTCAGACATGTTCAGGCCGTAGCGCGCAGTCTTGTCGCGGTCGATCTTGACGGTCAACATCGGCAAGCCGGTAGTTTGCTCGACCTTCACCTCGGCAGCCCCAGTCACGCGCTGCAGCACCGCTGCGATGCGCGCCCCGGTCTGGTTCAGCACGTCCATGTCGTCGCCATACAGCTTGACGGCGACGTCGCTGCGCACCCCGGAAATCAGCTCGTTGAAGCGCAGCTGGATCGGCTGCGAGAACTCGTAGGCGTTACCGGTGTACTTGCCGGCCTCTTCCTGGATTGCCGCGACCAGCTCGGCGTGGCTGCGCTTCGGCTTCGGCCAGTCGGCCTCGGGCTTGAGCATGATGTAGCCGTCCGAGATATTCTGGGGCATCGGGTCCGATGCGATCTCGGCGGTACCGGTACGGGCGAACACGCGCTCGATCTCCGGGAACTTCGCCTTCAATCCCACCTCGAGTTTTTGCTGCATCTCGACCGATTGGGTCAGGCTGGTCGCCGGGATGCGCAGCGCCTGGATCGCGACGTCGCCTTCGTTCAGGTTGGGGATAAACTCGCTGCCCAGGCGCGTGGCCAGCAGGCCGGACAGCACCACGACGACGATCGCGCCGGTCAGCACCACCGGGCCGTTGCGCAGCACGGCAGCGAGCGCCGGCGCGTACAGGTCGCGCGCCTTGGACATCAGGCGGTTCTCCTTCTCGGCCACGCGCTTGCCGATGAACAGCGCCACCGCGGCCGGCACGAAGGTAATCGAAAGGATCATCGCGCCCAGCAGGGCGATCACGACCGCGAACGCCATCGGGTGGAACATCTTGCCCTCGACCCCGCTCAAGGCGAAGATCGGCAGGTACACCACCATGATGATCAGCTGGCCGAACAGCAGCGGCCGGCGCGCCTCCTGGGCGGCAGCGAACACTTCGCGGAAGCGTTCCTTCAACGTCAGGTCACGCTTCAGGTGTTCCTGCACATGGGCGAGGCGGCGCACGCAATTCTCGACGATCACGACGGCACCATCGATGATGATGCCGAAGTCGAGCGCCCCCAGGCTCATCAGGTTGGCACTCACCTTCCCAGTCACCATGCCGCTGAAAGTGAACAGCATCGACAGCGGGATCACCATCGCCGTGATGATCGCGGCGCGAATATTGCCGAGGAAAAGGAACAGGATGACGATCACCAGGATCGCGCCTTCCATCAGGTTCTTCTTGACCGTCGCGATCGCCTTGTCGACCAGCACGGTCCGGTCGTACACCGGCACCGCCTTGACTCCGGGCGGCAGGGTACGGTTAATCTCGGCCATCTTTTCTGCCACCGCCTGCGACACTTGCCGGCTGTTCTCGCCGATCAGCATGAACACGGTGCCGAGCACGACTTCCTTGCCGTTGTCGGTGGCGGCACCGGTGCGCAGCTCCTTGCCGATGGCGACGTCGGCCACGTCGCGGATGCGCACCGGTACCCCGTCGACGTTCTTGAGCACGGTGTTGCGGATGTCGTCCATGGTGGCCACCTGGCCCGGCGCGCGGATCAGGAACTGTTCGCCGGAGCGTTCGATGTAGCCTGCGCCGGTGTTCTCGTTGTTGCGCTCCACCGCCAGCGCGATGTCGCCCAGGCCCAATCCGTAGGAGCTTAGGCGATTGGCGTCCGGCGTGATGTGGTACTCCTTGTTGAAGCCGCCGATCGAGTTGATCTCGGTCACTCCCGGCACTTGGCGCAACTGGGGCTTGATGATCCAGTCCTGGACTTCGCGCAGGTCGGTCGGCGTGTACTCGCTGCCATCCGGCTTTTTCGCTCCCTCCTCGGTCTCCACGGTCCACAGGTAGATCTCGCCCAGGCCGGTCGAGATCGGGCCCATGACGGGGGTCGCGCCTTCCGGCAGGCCTTCGCGCGCTTCCTGTAGCCGCTGGTTGACCAGCTGGCGCGCGAAATAGATGTCGGTACCGTCCTTGAAGATCACGGTCACCTGCGAAAGGCCGTAGCGCGACAGCGACCGGGTCTGCTGCAGGCCGGGCAGGCCCGCCATTACGGTCTCGACCGGGTAGGTGATGCGCTGCTCGACTTCGAGTGGCGAATAGCCCGGCGCCGACGTGTTGATCTGGACCTGGACATTGGTAATATCCGGCACTGCGTCGATCGGTAGGCGCTGGTAGTTATAGACGCCGATCGCCGCCATGGCGAGGACCAGCCCCATGATCAGCCAGCGGCTGTCGATGGCGAAACGTATGATGCGTTCAAACATGGGTTCTCCTGGTCAGTGTGCGTGCTCGGCGCTGCCCTTGCCGAGTTCGGCCTTGAGCACGAAGCTGCCGTTGTTCACGTAGCGCACACCCGGCGCCAGTCCCTCTAGAATCTCGACCGCCGGACCATCCACGATGCCGGTCCTGACCGGCTGGGCGCGGAAGCCCTCTTCCGTCACCACGAAGACCGAAGGTTTGTCCTCGACCGTCTGGATGGCACCGACCGGCACCGTGACCGGCGCCACGCGGGTTCCCTGGGACAGCAAGACGTCGACGAACAGGCCCGGACGCCAGGCGGCCTCGGGGTTGTCGATGATCACGCGCGCAATCGCGCTGCGGGTCTGGGCTCCAACCAGCGAACCCACGTAGCTCACCTTGCCCTTGGCGGACAATCCAGCGGTCGGGGCGGTGATGGTGGCGTCGACGCCACTACGCACGGTGCCCAGGTCCTTCGGTGTTACGGCTAAATCGACCCAGACACGCGACAGATCGCTCAGCACGAACACATTGGTGTTCTCCGCCACGGCTTCGCCGATGGTGATGTGCTTCTCCACCACCACGCCATCGAACGGTGCACGCAGTTCGTAGCGGTTAAGGGCGCCGCCGCCGGTCTTTACGTCCAGCGCGGTCAGCTTCGAGCGAGCAGTCTGCGCGGCCAATTCGGCCTCGCGGAACGCCTGCTGGGCCTGCAGGTAATCCTGCTCGGCCGAGATGCGGTCCTGCCACAGCTTCTTCTCGCGCTCGTACAGGGTCTTGGCCAGGGCCAAGCGGGTCTGGGCCGCGTCCAGGCTGCTACGCAGGTCGGCCAGCGCAGGGCTCGAGATCACCGCCAGCACCTGCCCTTTCTTCACCGACTGGCCGAGCTCGGCCGGAGCCGATTCGGCCACGCCGGGCAGGCGCGGCACCACATGAGCGGTCAGGTCTTCGTTGACCCGCACCTCGCCGGGCAGGCGGATCGTGTTGGTGATGGTGGCAGGGCCAGCGATGGCGCTGGTGATGCCGGCCGACTTGATCTGCTCGGCGCCGAGCTTGACGACGTCTTCGTCGCCATGCTCTTCCTCGGCGCCTTCCTTGGCGCCATCTTTAGCGGCGGCCTTCGGTGCCTCGGTGTGCGCACTCTCGGCGTGGCCGTGGCCGTCGTCGTCGCCGGCGGGTTCGCGGTTCCAGAAAAGGATCGCCAGCGCCAGCACGGCGCCGACAGCCACGATCGCCGCGATCAGCGGCATGGATTTCTTGTTTTGCTTGTTGGGGGCAGTCATTGGATGCTTTCCTTGAAAATGGCGGTGCCGCCGGCGCCTGGCGTCGGCACCAGGCGCTCGATGTCGGTCGCGGCCAGGTAGCGCGCCGACAGCGCGCGCAGGTATTCGGTGCGCGCCAGGATCAGCGCGCGCTGGGTGTCGAGGACGTCGAGGAAGCCGAACTTGCCGAGCTCGAAGCCGGTGACGGCGGCGTCGTAGGCTTGCTGGGCGGCTGGCACCATGTCGCGCCGCAGGCTGTCGAGCTGGAGCTGGGCGACCTCTGCGCGCTCGCGCGCATCCATCAGCGCCCCGTGCAGGCGCAGGCGTTCGGCGTCGAGCTCGTCGCGGGCCTGGTCGGCGCGCTGCAGACTGGCCGCCAGGTTGCCCTGGTTGCGGTTGAACAGCGGCAGTGGAATCGACACCCCCAGCAGAGTTTGGGTGGCGCCGTTGCGTTCGCGGTCGCGCTGGCTGCCGACTGTCACGCGCAGGTCGGGTATCCGCAACGAGCGCTCTACCCGCACCAGCGCTTCCTCACGCCCGACCTGGACGCGCGCCTGGCGCAGGCGCGGCGCCGACTCCAGGCGCTGCTCCAGCTCGGCCACCGGTGGGATGGCGGCGAATTCGAGCTCCGGTGTGACCAGCGGCTGCTCGACCGTGCCGGTGCTGCCCATCAAGGTAGCCAGCTTGCGACGTGCCTGCGACAGCTCGGCCGTGGCCTGGGTCAGCTCGAGCCGCACCGCCGCTTCGGCGACACTGGAACGGGTCTGCTCGACCGGCGAGATCTTGCCGGCCGCGACCCGGCGCGCTGCGGCATTGGTGGCACGGCTGGCTACCTCAATCGCCGAACGGGCCAGCGCGACGCGTTCCTGCACGGTCAGGGCGTCGAGATAGGCGGCCATGACGTCGGCGCGCAGCTCGGCGCGGCGGCCGCTGACAGCGGCCTGGGCCAGCGCCCGCTCCTGCTCTGCGGCGGCGATGCGGGCACTGCGCTTGCCGCCGAGCTCGATGGCCTGGGAGATCTCGACGGTCTCGACCCGGCTACGGCGGTCGGTTCCCTCGGTAGAGAGGCCGAGTTCGGGGTTGGGCAAGACGCCGGCCTGGGCCCGCAGGCCGTCGGCGATGCCGATCGCTCGGCCTGCCGCGCGCAGGTCGGGATTGCGGACGTAGGCTGCCTGCAGCGCCTGCTGCAAGGTCAGGGGCGCCGTTTCGCCGCCCACCGCAGCGGCGGCCACGGCAGCGGCGCGCGGCGTGGCGGCAAGCGCATCCGCCTGCGCCATGGGTTGTGCATAGGTGGGGACGGTCTGCGCGAGCATCGCGATCGCCCCCATGATCAGGAATCTGGGTTGCATGGATAACTCCGAAAGAATTGAATCGAAAGCTATCCGGCGACAGGCCTCCCATGCGGCGCGCGCGTCAACGCGCGGCCACGGGCCATGTGGGCTACATCAAGTGCAGGTAAATGCCGCCGGACTTACACGGCGGCGCGCCATTGGGGGCGCTCGGGTGGGAGCTGGACGACCGAGGCGAAACGCACCTCTGTGGTGGCCGGCGCGAGTCTGGCCAGCATCAAATAAGGTGCCGGCGCCACGGCGGCCGGCGCCAGCACCGCATGAACGCAGGAAGCGCAATGCGTGTGGGCGGCGGTCTTCTTGCCGGACGCCGTCTTACCGTCGTCGACGGCTGCCAGGCGCTCGGCGGCTTGCCCCTCGAGGTCGTCCTGCTTATGCTGGTGGTGCCCCAGGTGCTTGGCTGCGGCGCCGGTCTCGTGCATGCAATAGGCGCTGATCGCACTCCAGGTGAACTGGAACGCGAGCATCAGCAGCAGGCAGGAGAGGATGCGGCGGGTCATGGGATGAAGTATACCATCGGGGCCGATTAGATGCTGCGCTCGTGCAACTCTGCACGTAATAAACGCAAACCGTTGAAAATAACCAACAGGCTGGCGCCGACATCGGCGAAAACCGCCATCCACAGGGTTGCCCAGCCGCCGATCGCCAGCACCAGGAATACCGCCTTGATCAGCAAGGCCGCCGCGATGTTCTGGCGCAGCACGGCAAACGTGCGCCGGCTCAGGACAACAAATTCGGGCAACTTGCGCAAGTCGTCGTCGAGCAGCGCCACGTCGGCGGTCTCGATGGCGGTGTCGGTGCCGGCCGCGCCCATCGCGAAGCCGATGCTGGCGCGCGCCAGCGCCGGGGCGTCGTTAATGCCGTCGCCGACCATGCCGACCATGCCGTAGCGCGCCACCTCGGCCTCCACCGCCGCCAGTTTCTCTTCGGGCAACAGGCCGCCGCGGGCGTCGTCAATGCCGACCTGGCGCGCGATCGCGGCGGTGGCGACCACGTTATCTCCACTAAGCATGACGGTGCGAACGCCAAGCCGGTGCAGGCGTTCCACCGCCTGTACGCTCGTCGCGCGGATGGTGTCGGCCACGCCGATCACCGCCAGCACGCGCGCGCCCGCGCACAACGCCACTGCAGTCTTGCCTTCGCCTTCCAGCCGGTCGATCGCGCGCGCCGCTTCGACATCGACGCTGCCGAGTTCGGCCAACAGCCGGGCGTTGCCGAGAGAATATATGGCGCCCGCGACACGGCCCTGGGTACCTCTTCCGGGCAAAGCCGCGAAGTCGTCAACCTCGGGCAAGACCTGCGCCTCGCGCTGTTCCTGCCAGTGGCGGCTGATAGCCGTCGAAACCGGATGGTCGGAGCGGCTTGCCAGCGCCGCCGCCAGGCGCAGCGCCTCGTCGCCATCGCCGTTCAGCGGCACCATGTCCGTCAGCGCCGGCCGGCCCTGGGTCACGGTGCCCGTCTTGTCGAGCGCCACGCTGCGTAGCGAGGCGCCCTGCTCCAGGTAGACGCCGCCCTTGACCAGGATGCCGGCACGCGCCGCCCGCGCGAGGCCGCTGACCACCGTCACCGGCGTCGAGATCACCAGCGCGCACGGGCACGCGATGACCAGCAGCACCAGCGCCTTGTAGATCCAGTCGTCCCAGGCGCCGCCCATCAGCAGCGGCGGCAGCAGCGCCACCAGCAGCGCCACCACGAACACGATCGGCGTGTAGACGGCGGCGAAGCGGTCGATGAAGCGCTGGGTCGGCGCGCGCTTGCCTTGCGCTTCCTGCACGGTGCGGATGATGCGCGCCAGGGTCGAATCGTCGTGGGCGGCCGTCACGCGGTACTCGAACGAGCCGCTTTCGTTGATGCTGCCCGCAAACACCCGGTCGCCGGCGCCCTTCGGCACCGGCATGCTCTCGCCCGTGATCGGCGCCTGGTTGACGCTCGATTCGCCGGCCGTCACTTCGCCGTCGAGTGCGACCCGCTCGCCCGGCGCCACCCGCGCCAGCGTGCCCACGGTGACGCCGGCCGCGGCGCGTTCGCGCCACTGCCCGTCGGCGTCGCGCACGGTTACGCGCTCGGGCGTCAGCGCCATCAGACCCTGGATCGCGTTGCGCGCCCGGTCCAGCGCGCGCGCCTCGATCTGCTCGGCCAGCGCGAACAGCACCATTACCATCGCCGCCTCGGGCCAGTGCCCGATCAGGACGGCGCCGGTCACGGCGATCGACATCAAGGCATTGATATTCAGGTCACGGTGGCGCAGCGCGGCCCAGCCCTTGCGATAGACCCCAAGGCCGGTCAGCGCGATCGCGATCACGGCCAGCGCGAACACCGGCCAGGCGCCGTCGTTGCCTGTCGTCCAGGCCCAGGCCTCTGCGCCGATTGCGGCCACCAGGCCGAGCGACAGTCTGAGGAACGGCGCGCGCGATGACGCCGCCGGCGTCTGCGCAGCGCCCGGCGCGGGCGCCGCCGTCGCGCCAGGCGGCGTGGCCGCCGTCTCCGTCATAGCGGCGGTGCGTTGCGTGCCAGCCGGAGCCATCACGGGCACCATCGCCAGCGCGCGGATTGTATCGAGGATCGGCGCCGGATCGGCCATCGTATGGGTGATCCGCAGTTCGCGCTGCATCAGGTTGAAGTCGAGCTGTTCGACGCCGGGCAGCTTACCGAGTGAACTGCGCAATACGCGTTCCTCGGTGGGACAGCACATCTGGGCAATGTGCACTGTCATCTGCCGTGCGTTGGGCGCCGCGGCATCCGGAACGGCTTGGACGTTCGGCTCGTCCAATTCCGCGGGAATAATCCGGATCACCGGTCCTGTCGGAGCGATTGGGATGGTCCGGGCCGGCGGCTTGGGCTGGCAACAGGACTTGGAATTGCAGTCCGACATGACGTGTCCTCGAGAAGTGTGTAATATCTCCATTTAACAGCCTGTACCTGGTACAGGGTCAAGGCTTTTCTTGCAAAGGATCGAAAAATGAAGATCGGAGAATTAGCACAGCGGACCGGATGCTTGGTGGAGACCGTCCGCTTCTACGAGCGGGTCGGCCTGCTTCCTCCTCCTGACCGCCACGCCAACAATTACCGTAGCTACGGACAGGAGCATGCCGACCGGCTCGGCTTCATCCGACATTGTCGCGCGCTCGACATGACACTCGATGAGATCCGCGCCCTGCTGGCGTTGCGCGACCATCCGCAACAGAGTTGCGCCGACGTCAACGCCCTGATCGATCGCCACATCGGCGACGTCACCCAGCGCATCGCTGCCCTCACCTCGCTCGAAACGCAACTGCGCCAGTTGCGCAGCCAGTGCGGCGGCGGCGCCGGAGGCGCCTGTGCCATCCTGGACGCGCTAAGCACGTCCTGACCTGGCGCCGCGGCGCCGACTCAGGCGCCTCGGTTCGCCTTGCGGTATTCGTTCCAGGCGTCGCGCAGCGTGCCGACGCCGCCGTAGATCGCAACGAGAGCAATGGCCGCGCCCACCAGCAAGTCTGGCCAGTTGGCGCCGAACAGGTAGACCAGCACGCCGGCCACGACGATGCCGGTATTGGAAGCGAAGTCGTTGATGCTCATGGTCCACGCAGCGCGCAGGTTGACGTCTTCGCTGCGGAAAGCGCGCAGGATGCGAATGCACCAGTAGTTTAGCCCGACGGCCAGAAAGGCCATTACCACCATTACCGGCCCCAGCGGTTCGGACCCTTCCTGGTAGCGCCCCCAAGCGTCCCAAAGCACTCCTGCGGCGAGTAGCAGCAGCATGACACCGGTGATCGCCGCCGCCGCGGCCTTCCACTTGAGCGACCGGGTGACGGCGAAATAGCTGACCGCATAGGTTGTCGCATCCGACAGGTTGTCGAGCGCGTTCGCCATCAGCGCGCTGGAATCGGACGCGCGGGCCGCCGCGAAAAGGCCTGCCGCCAGGCCGCCGTTGATGAACATTACCTTCAGCAACGCCGATTGCTGCTTGCCGGCGTCGGCACTGTCCGCCGGCCTGGTTTCGATCGAATGATGTCCGCTCATGCGGCTCCTTTCAGTGCGGGTTTGGCGCCGGCGTCGCGGTAGGCGAGCAGGCGCAGGGCGTTGAAGACCACCAGCAGGGTCGATCCTTCGTGCATCGCGACCGCCGGTCCGATGCCGAGGCCGAGGATGGTGGCCGGGATCAGGATCGCCACCACGCCCAGGCTGACGAACACGTTCTGGCGGATGATCCTGCGGGTCTGGCGGCTCAGGCCCACCGCGAACGGCAGGTGGCGTAGGTCGTCCGCCATCAGCGCGACGTCGGCCGTCTCGAGCGCGACATCGGAGCCGGCCGCGCCCATCGCGATACCGACAGTGGCGTTCGCCATTGCTGGCGCGTCGTTCACGCCGTCGCCGACCATCGCCACACGCGCTTGGCGGCGCAACTCACGGATCGCTTCGACTTTATCTTCCGGCATCAGGTCTCCCCAAGCTTCGTCCAGGCCGACGTCGGCGGCAATCGCCTCTGCGACCTTGCGGTGGTCGCCCGAGATCATGACCAAGCGTTCGATGCCGAGGCCGCGCAGCGTCTGCAGCGCCTCGCGCGCGCCGGCGCGCGGTGTGTCCAACAGCCCGATCGCGCCCAGGTCGCGCCCGCCCATGCGCACCACCATCGTGGTGCGGCCCCGTTGGCGCAAGCCTTCGGCAGCGGCCGACGCAGCCGGGCCCAGAGCCGGCACGCCGTCGGCACCGAACATCTCGACCTTGCCGATCCAGACCGGCTGGCCGTCGATCTTCGCGCCAACGCCCCGCCCGATCAGGTTACGCAGGCCGCTCGCGGCCGGCAACGCCAGACCGCCCAGGCGTGCGCCACCGTCGCGCGCGATGGCGGCGGCGAGCGGGTGGTCGCTCAGCGACTCCACCGCGACCGCGACTGCCAGCAATTCCTGTTCGCTGCTGCCATCGACAGGCTCCAGGTCGACGATACGCGGCCGGCCTTCGGTGAGCGTGCCGGTCTTGTCGAAGGCCATGGCGTCGAGCGCGCCGAGTTCCTCGAGTGGCGCGCCGCCTTTGACCAACACCCCGCCGCGCGCCGCGCGAGCGATCCCCGACAGTACCGCGCTCGGCGTGGCGATCGCCAGCGCACATGGGCTAGCCGCGACCAGCACCGACATCGCGCGGTAGAAACTGTCTCGGAACGGTTCGTCGACCACGACCCAGGCGAACAGCAGAAGTACCACCAGGCAGAGCACGGCCGGCACGAAGATTCGCTCGAAGCGGTCGGTGAAGCGCTGGGTCGGCGACTTTCGGGTCTCGGCCTCGCTCACCATCTTGACGACCCGCGCCAGTGCCGACTCACCCGCGCGCCGGGTAACCTCGATCTCGAGACTGCCAGCGCCGTTGATGGTGCCAGCGAAGGCGCGCGACGCAGCGTCGACGGCGTCAGGCCGTACCCGCGCGCTCGTCGCGTCCTCGACTGGCCGCTTGTCGACGGGGATGCTCTCGCCGGTCACCGGGGCCTGGTTGACTGCCGAGGTGCCGGCCACGATGAAGCCGTCGGCCGGCAGGCGCTCGTTCGGTTTCACCAGCACGATGTCGCCGATCTCGAGCTGCTCGACCGGCACCACCAGCAGCGCGCCTTCGCGCCGCACCGTCGCATTGTCGGGCGCCAGCTCCGCCAGCGCCTCGATCGCGCGCCGCGCACGGCCCATCGCGTAATGCTCCAGCGCATGCCCGAGACTGAACAGGAACAGCAGCAGCGCGCCTTCTGCCCAGGATCCGAGCGCCGCGGCGCCGCCCGCCGCGACCAGCATCAGGGTATCGATCTCGAAACGCTTGAGCTTGAGGTTGTCGATCGCCTCGCGCACCGTGTAGAAGCCGCCGAACAAATACGCCAGCAGGTAGCAGGCCAACGGCAGCCAGTCCGGCGCGCCCGCGAACCAGCGTTCGGCGACGAAACCGGCGGCCAGCATGGCGCCGCTGGCGAGTGCGAAGATCAGTTCGGTGTTAGGGCCGAGCAGGCCGCCATGCGCGTGGCCGTGCTCCTCACCATGCTTGTGCTCGTGTTCGTGCTCGTGTTCATTGCTGTGCGCATGCCCATGGCCGCCGTCGTGCGGCGCCGTGACGCCCAGCGCCGCCATTGCCTGGCGCAGCGCGTCCTCGGAAGTCAGGCTGCGGTCGAAGTCCAGGTGCACCAACCCCGCCGCGCTGACCTGCGCCGCCAGCACGCCTGGCTCACCCCCGAGGCGCTCGGCCACGGTGCGCGCTCGGCGCGCATGGCCGATGCCGTCCGCCTCCCACAGCACGTGACCGAAGCGTTCGCCGACGCGCGCGCCGCTGGCCTGCACCAGTTCGCGCACCCGCGCCAGCGGCAGCACAGCCGGGTCGTAGTGGATGCACAGCTGCGGCGGACCGTCGCCGGCGGGTGCCTCGACATGCACATGCTGCACGCCTTCCCTGCCTTGCAATTCCCCCAACAAGCGGCCGACAACCGCGTCATCGGCGTCGAGGACACCCGGCAGCAGCACCGGAATATCGAGACGCAGTGCATTATTGGTATGGGCCATGATTATCCTTTCGACAAGATCGCTTGCGGGGCCTGGCCCTGAACCCGCCGGGCCGATCGTAGAAAACAGCGTGTTAAGATGATGTTAAGCACGTGACGCGCCTACTGGGCGCGCGCTTCGCCCAGCGCCTCCTCGACCATCCGCAACAGCGCAGCGGGATCCGGCTCCGCCAGCGGTTGGCCGTTGACGAAGAAGGTCGGCGTGAAGCGCACGCCCACCGCCTGCAGGTCGGCGACTTCCTGTTCCAGCATCTTTTCCACCGTATCGCCGGCATTGAATTCGCGCGCCGTGCCCAGTTCCAGACCCGCTTCGCGCGCGAACTCCCAAGCGCGCTCCGGGGCCGGTGCGCCGTGGCTGGCCCACACCGGCTGGCCGCGCATCAACGCGTCCAGCACCGGCTCGAAGCGTCCCTGGCGGCGCGCCGCTTCGAGTATCCGGACGCCGGTGACGGAGACGTCGCCGTGGAAAGGCGCGTAGCGGATCACCAACCGTACCCGCTCCGGGTGGCTGCGCAATATCTGCTTGACGTGGGGATGGAACGCGCGGCATGCCTCGCATGCCGGATCGAGGAATTCGACGATGGTGACCGGTGCGGCAGCCGGGCCGAGCATGGGCAAATGCGGACGTTCCATGCTGCCCGCGTGCGCAGCGGCCAGGCTGGAGCCCTGCTCCTGCTGCGCGCGCCCATACCACGAGGCGCCGGCGACGAAGGCGGCAATGGCCAGCAAGGCGGTGAAGATGACGATACCAGTGCGTGTACTCATGCGGGGGTCCTCGATCGGATCAAGACAAGAAACAGCGTAATGGTGGAAAAGGCGGCCAGGGCCAGCAACGGCAGCGGCAGCCCTCCCAGGATGGTCATGTCGGCGCCCGCGCAGGACACGCCGCCACCACAAGGGGTAATACTCTCGGCCACCAGGCCGAGGTAGACCAGGCTGTGCAACAGCGCCACCAGCACGCCCGGAATGCTCAGCGCCAGCGCGTAGCGCCAAACGCCGGCGTCGCCGCGCAGGCTGGCCAGCCCCAGCACGATCGCCAGCGGGAACATGAAGGCGCGCTGGAACCAGCACAGATTGCAGGGCGCCTGGCCCATCACCTCGCCCACGAACAGCACCGCGCCGCTGGACAGCAGCGCGACCAGCCAAGCGCCGAACAACAGCACCCAGCGGCGGTCTGTCGCGCGCTCAGTCATGGCTTGCCGGCTTGGCGGCCATGGCGTCCCTGGGCCGAACGAAGCGCAGGTACAGCGACGGTAGCACGAACAGGGTCAGCAAGGTACTCGATACCAGCCCGCCGATGACGACCGTGGCCAGCGGGCGCTGGACCTCGGCCCCGGCGCCGGTGGCCAGCGCCATCGGCACGAAGCCGAGCGACGCCACCAGCGCCGTCATCAGCACCGGACGCAGGCGGCTCAGGGCCCCACTGCTGACGGCCTCGCGCCACGGCAGGCGCCGGGCCAGACCGTCGATGGCGCCCGCCATCACCAGGCCGTTGAGCACCGCCACGCCCGACAGCGCAATGAAGCCGACCGCCGCCGAGATCGAGAACGGCATCCCGCGCAGCCACAGCGCGCCGACGCCGCCGACCAGCGCCAGCGGCACGCCGGTGAACACGATCGCGGTGGCGCGCCACGACTTGAGCGCCGAATACAGCAGGAACACGATCAGCGCGAAGCACAGCGGTACCACCAGCAGCAAGCGGTCGCGCGCCCGCTCGAGGTTCTCGAACTGCCCGCCCCAGGCCAGCCAGGTGCCGGCCGGCAGGCGCACGTTGGCGTCGATGGCGGCCCTGGCGTCGGCCACCACGCCGGCGATGTCGCGCCCGCGCACGTTGGCCTGCACCACGATGCGGCGCTTTCCGTTCTCGCGGCTGACCTGGTTGGGGCCCTTGGCCGTCTTCAGCCGCGCCACCGCACCCAGCGGCAAGAAGCCCCCGCCCGGCAGCGGCACCGGCAACTGCGCCAGGCCCTCGATGTCCTGCCGCTGTTCCTGGCCCAGGCGCACTACAACGTCGAAGCGGCGGTCGCCCTCGTAGATATGGCCGGCCTCGCGCCCCGCCAGCGCGGCGCCCAGCGTGTCGTACACGTCGGCCGCGGACAGGCCGAGGCGCCCCATGGCGTCGCGGTCGAGCACCGCGTCGAGCAGCGGCAAGCCCTCGACCTGCTCGACCCGGACGTCGGCGGCGCCCTCCACCGTCCGCAACTGGGCGGCGACCAGTTCGGCGCTCCGGGTCATGGCGTCGAAGTCGTCGCCATAGACCTTGACCGCGATGTCGCCGCGCACGCCGGCCAGCAGCTCGTTGAAGCGCATCTGCAGCGGCTGCGTGAACTCGTAGTTCTGGCCCGGGATGCCGGACACCGCCGCCTCGATCTTCTCGAGCAGCTCGGACTTGTCCAGCTTTGGATCGGGCCAGTCCTTGCGGTCCTTGATCATCACGAAGGTGTCGGTGGCGTTGGGCGGCATCGGGTCGGCCGCCAGTTCGGCGGTGCCGGTGCGCGAGAACACCAGCTTTACCTCGGGCACCCTGGCCAGCGCCTTCTCGACCGCGAACTGCATCGCCTGGCTCTGGTCGACCGAGGTGCCGGGCACGCGCGAGACCTGCAGCAGCACGTTGTGCTCGTCCAGAGTCGGCAGGAACTCCTGGCCCAGCGTGGTGAACAGGGCCAGCGCGCCGGCGAAGGCGCCGGCGCCGATGCCGGCGGTGAGAAGCGGCCGGCGCAGCGCGCGTTCCAGCCACGGGCGGTAGCCGCGCGCGGCGGCGCCGACGATGCGGTTCTCCTTTTCGTCCACGTGTTTCGTCAGGCACAGCGCGATCATGGCCGGCACGAAGGTAAGCGACAGCACGAAGGCGAAGGCCAGCGCCAGGATCACGGTGATCGCCATCGGCGCGAACATGCGTTCCTCGACGCCCTGAAAGGCCAACAGCGGCACATACACCAGGATGATGATCGCCTGGCCGAACACGCTCGGGCGGATCATCTCGCGCGCCGCCGCGGCCACCGTTTCCATGCGTTCTTCCGTGTCCAGCACCCGGCCCAGCGCATGCTGGCGCTCGCCCATGCGGCGCAACGCGTTCTCGACGATGATGACGGCGCCATCGACGATCAGGCCGAAGTCCAGCGCGCCCAGGCTCATCAGGTTGGCGCTCAAGCCGGTCTGGAGCATGCCGGTTGCCGTCAGCAGCATGGTAATCGGAATCACGGCCGCCGCGATCAACGCCGCGCGGAAATTCCCCAGCAGCGCGAACAGCACCGCGATCACCAGCAGCGAACCTTCCGTCAAGTTTTTCGCAACGGTGGCGATGGTCGAATCGACCAGCTGGGTGCGGTCGAGCACCGGTTTGATCACGACGTCCGGCGGCAGCGAATGGGCGATTTCCTTGAGCCGAGCGTCGGCCGCCATCGCCACCGTGCGGCTGTTCTCGCCGATACGCATGACGGCGGTGCCGACCACCACTTCGCGCCCGTCTTCCGACGCCGAGCCGAAGCGCACCGCCTGGCCGGTGCCCACGCTGGCGACCTGGGACAGCAGCACCGGGGTGCCGTCGTGGGTCGCGACCACGGTGCGCGCCAGTTCGGCGCGGCTGGTCACGCGCGCATTGGCGCGCACGGTCAGCGCTTCGCCGTTGCGGTCGACGATGCCGGCGCCGCTGCTGGTGTTGTTGCGCTCCAGGCTGGCGGCCAGGTCGGCCAGGCTCATGCCGACCGCCGCCAGGCGCTGCACGTCGGGCCGCACCACGTATTGCTTGACGTAGCCGCCGATCACGTCGACCCCGGCCAGGCCCGGCGTGCTCTTGAGCTGGGGCGCGACGATCCAGTCCTGCACCGTGCGCAGGTAGGTCGCTTTCTCGACCTCGGTGCGCAGGCGTTCGCCTTCCGGCGTCAGGTAGCTGCCGTCCGCCTGGGCGCCGGCGCTGGCGCCCTTCTCGTGGCCAGTGGCGAATTCGACCGTCCACATATAGATGTCGCCCAGGCCGGTGGCGATCGGCCCCATCTCGGCGTCGACGCCGGGCGGCAGCTCGCGTTCGGCGCCGCGCAGGCGGTCGGCCACTTGCTGGCGCGCGAAATAGATGTCGGTGTCATCGCTGAACACCGTGGTGATCTGGGCGAAGCCGTGGCGCGTGATCGAGCGCGTCGACTCGAGGCCGGGGATGCCGGCGAACGCGGTCTCGATCGGATACGTAACCTGGCGTTCCAGTTCGCCCGGCGACAACGCCGGGGCGACCACGTTGATCTGCACCTGGTTGTTCGTGATGTCGGGCACGGCGTCGATCGGCAGTCGGGACAACGCCACCGCGCCGACGATCGCCAGCACGATGGCGGCCAGCAGCACGTGCCAGCGCTGCCGTATCGAGAAATTGACGATGGCGGCGATCATGCGCGCATGCCCTTCGCGATGACGAACAGGATGGCGTCAGTGGTCATGGTGGCCTCCCTCGCCCTTGCCGAGTTCGGCCTTCAGGATGTAGCTGTTGGTGGCCGCGACCTGTTCGCCGCCCTCGAGGCCTTGCGTGACCGCGACCCAGGCGCCGCTGGCGGCGCCCAGCACCAGGTGCTTGACCGCGAAGCCGTCCTTGCCGCGCACGAACACGCTCGGCTTGTCCTCGACCGTCTGGATGGCGCTGCGCGGCACGGCGAGCTGCCCTGTTCCCTCGCCAGCGCCGAGCGGCACCGAGGCGCGCACCGTCTCGCCGATGCGCCACAGGCCCTGGCCGTTCGGCAGCATCGCCAGCGCGCGCACCTGCAGCGTGGCCGGATCGACCACCCGCGACAGCGAGATCACGCGCGCCTCGGCGCTGCGCTTGCCCGCGCTGACGGTCACCGGCGCGCCCAGCGCGACCGCGCCCGCGTCGTCAGGCGACAGCGACAGCTCGACCGCAACCTGGGAGAGGTCGGCGACCCGGAACAATTCGGCGTTCGGCGCGACCACGTCGCCCAGCGCGACCTGGCGCGCGGTGACGAAGCCCTTGATCGGCGCGCGGATCGCGAGCCGGTTCAGGGCGCCGTCGACCGCGCCGCCGGATGCTGCCAGGCGCTGGCGCGCCAGGTCGACCCGGATCCGGGCCTGCTGCGCCGCGGTGCGCGCGGCGTCAAAGTCCTGGCGGGCCGTGACCTGCTCGCGCAGCAGGCGCTCTTCGCGCCGCAGGGTCGATTCGGCCAACTCGAGCTGGCGCTGGCCGCTCGCCAGTTCGGCCTGCAGCTCGGCCACATCGGCGCTTTCGATCACCGCCAGCACGTCGCCGCGCGCCACCGCGTCGCCCAGGTTGCGGCGCAATTCGACCACGCGACCGCCGACCGCGGTCGCCACCACGCCGGTCGCGGCGGGATCGGCCACCAGCACGGCGGGCACCTCGAGCGCGCCGGCAAAGCCGCTTTTCACAGGCAGTACCGAGATGCCGGCGGCGGCGACCTGGGCGTCGGTCAGGCGGACCATGTCGGCTTCGCCCCCGGCATGCTCGTCGCCGTGCTCGTCGCCATGGCCGTCTTCGTGCGCGTGGCCATGCTCGTCCTTTTCCTGCGCGTGCTCGTCCTTGCCTTGCGCATGGTCGTCATGGTCATCGTGGTGCGCGGCCTCGGCGGCCGGCTTGGCAGCCGCCGCCGCGGGTGCGCCTTCCGGCGTGCGGCCACAGGCGCCGAGCAGGAGCAAACCGGCGCACACGGCCGATCGGAGAAGTGCTTGCATATTCTTATTCCTTATAGAGTGGCGCGCTGCTTCCTTGCAGGCGCGCGAGGCGGGCGCGGGCTTCGTGCAGCGCGGCCAGGGCGTCGATGGCGGTGGCGCGGGTCTCGGCCAGCGAGCGCTCGGCTTCGATCAGGTCGAGTTGCGAGAATTTGCCTTCGGCGTAGCCGATCCTGGCGATGCGCGCCGCCTCGCTGGCGGCGTCCAGCGCCGGGCCGTTCGCCGCCAGCGCTGCGGCCTGGGTGTCTGCGACCTCGGCCAGGGCATCGATGGCGGCCTGCTCGGCATCCCTGGAGACCATTGCGCGTTCCGCTTCGGCGCGGTCCAGTTCGGCGCGGCTGCGCGCCAGTTCGGCGCTGCCGGTATTGAACAGCGGCAGCGGGATCGACAGGCCCAGCACGGCAGCCGAATCGCGGCTGTCGCCGTAGCGGCGGGTGCCGGCGGTCACGACCAGCTCGGGGATGCGCGCGCTACGTGCGGCGGTGCTGCGCGCCCGCGCGGCGGCGACCTGGGCGTCGGCGGCGGCGACCGGCAGCAGCGCGCCCGCCACCGGCGCCGGCACGCCAGTACCGGCATCGTCGAACCAGGGAGCGGCCAGCGTCACCGGTGCGGCCAGGTCGAGCAGCCGCGCCAGCGCATTCGACGCCGTGCCGACCGCGCGCGCCAGCCGGTCGTGCTTGACCTGGGCATTGGTGAGCATCACCTGGGCGCGCTGGCGCTCGATCGGCGAGGCCTTGCCGGAATCGACGCGTTCGCCCGCGACACGCGCCCCGCGCTCGGCCAGCGTCAGTTCTTCGCGTGCCACCACCAGCCGGCGCTCGGCCGCAGCCACCGCCGTGCAGGCCAGCGTGATGCGCAGCGTGGTGTCGGCGCGTGCGGCAAGCGCATTGACGCCGGCGAAATCGCGCTCGGCCTCGGCCACGGCGATGCGCGCAGCGCGCTTGCCGCCCAGTTCCACCGGGAGCGACAGCGAATAGGTTTTTTCGCCGCCGCCGAAGCCGGCGTAAGGCCCCGAGCCGAGCACGTTCTCGGCCTCGACATTGAGGACAGGATTGGGACGCAGCCTTGCGGCGTCGAGGCCGGCGTCCGCGGCACGCACACCCGCCGCAGCGCCCGCCACGGCCGGAAGCCGTTGTTGCGCCAGCACAATGGCCTGGTCCAGGGTCAGCTCGGAAGCCTGGGCCATGGCAATAGGGAAAATCGCCAGTAATGCGGCGAACCGCCTGGCAATGAATGGACTTCGCATGGAAAGAGGAGTTGCTTGACGGTGAAGGAGCTTCACTTTATAAAGCTTCAAGTCACTATAAGGTCAAGCGGAACTATGCAAAATTTCAACATCGGCGAGCTGGCACGCGCCGCCGCCACGCCGGCGCCAACGGTGCGCTATTACGAGAAGATCGGGCTGCTGCAGTCGCCGGCGCGCACCGCCGCCAATTACCGGACCTACGGGAGCGGTGACCTGGACCGCCTGATCTTCGTGCGGCGGGCGCGCGATATCGGCTTTTCGATTGACCAGATCCGGAATCTGCTCGACTTGTCGGACCAGCGCGAGCACGATTGCGGCACGGTCGATTGCCTGGCGCGTGAGCACCTCGACGCGATCGAGCAGAAGATCGCCGATTTGGTGGCGCTCAAGATCCAACTGTCGGGCCTGCTGTCGTCCTGCGGCGGCGGCAGGGTCGGTGACTGCAGGATCATCGATGCTTTGAGCCGGCGTGACTGAGGTGAGCGGCGAGTCTTGGCTTCTGTGTGTTCGCGAAGGGGACAGTGGCATCCATTCAAGCCGATTACAACGGCTTGCTGAGCCGCTGACGGTGAACTCGATCTGAGCCGCGTCTTTACTGAATTTAATTCCGTGCTGAAGCGACTTGTAAAAACAAAACGGGCCCCAAATCAGGCCCATTCGTTTATTATTTGGAGGCGAGGATCGGAGTCGAACCGACCTAAACGGCTTACCAGGCCGTATTCTCACTAATGAAATCAAGGGCTTAGCTGAGAACCGCACTTTTCACCGCTTGAGATCGCTCAGACGACGTTCTGAGCTTCTGCAAATCCTACTTCGCAAACTGAATCGCCCCGGCTTTCATGGAGACGGGCTTACGTGGTCGGTGGGACAACCTAATCAATCAATTGCTCGTAATAGTTTGCCACGGCATCACTCGGCGGCATGTAACCAGACGAGACTGCGTCATCACAATTTTTCCCATCGGTGCAACGGGCAGGCAGGCCATACCGGCGTCAAGATCAACAAACGGCGACGCGCCCTGGTGACGCCCACCCGAACCAAGCGGCGGCTCTGCACGTAGGGGGCGATGTCTCCCCGCCAGACAAAAGATGATGTCGGGCCATCCTCCGCTTGGCGAATCTCTCGCACAAAGATCACTCCATCGAACTGCTTACCCTTGGCCTTGTGCACGTTCATTACCTGAATACCTGGTAGCTCGGCGATACCGTCCAGGAGCTGCTCTTGCGCCAGCGCCGAATCCAGAGCGACGCGGGCCCGAGTGTACGCCCCGTCACTCAACCATTCGTCCGACAGCGCCGCCGAAATGCGCTGGCCGCGTTGGAATGCGACGAGGTAATCAAGTTGGGTGGCACACCGGATCAGTTCCTCGCGGCCACTGGCACGCAGGTACCGTTTCACTACCATCCAGTCTGCCGCTGGATCTCCTGTCAATCCATCGCGCCGCAATTTCAACAGGATCTCACGCAAAGCGACGACCAACTTAATGTTCACTGCTTTTCCAGCCCGGATTTTGGCTGCCTGTTCCAACAGCTTATCCACCGCTGCCTTTGAACCACCGGTTGAGCGACGCGCCGCAGCAACCAATTCCATACAGGTCACAATATCGGCTGCCTCGGCATCTTCTTTCTTCGGCTCAAGCAGGAAAGCCGCCAGACGCGCGGTCAGCAGAGCCTCTGCTTCGTCGAACAGCAGTTTATGGCGCACGACTTTCCCCGGGTTAGCACCCAACCCATTCAGCGCGTTCGATACCTTCAACGCCCCACTCTTACCCATGGTGAGTATCGCTACGGCGCTGACTGCCCCCTTGCCGTCTGCCCGCAGATCACGAAACAGACTGCACAATGCGCGGCGCAGCAGATGATTCCAGTTCGGCGCTTGCCTACCGACGCCGTACTGGATCGATGCCACACCGGCATAGGCGCCGGGGTTGACCGTTGAGGCTAGCAGCTCGTTACCAAGGAGTAAGATTTGGGTTCCCGGGCTACGGTGATTATCGTTACCTAAGTCCGCCTCCAGCGGCTGGAGCGCGGCGCGTATGCTGCGAATCCGCTCCGGCCCGACACCGGGCAAAAAATCGAAGATCTGCTGTTCCAGATCCGCTAGGCAAATGATCTGGGTATGCGGAGAAAGCAATTCAATGCAACGCCAGGCATCGTCTCCGGTATCTTGCGCTTCGTCCACGATGACGAGCGGATAGGTCATTGCAACTTGTGCCAGGACATTCGAACTGGCCGCTAGCAGTGCTGCCGTATTCGGTGCGAACAGGTCGAAAGCTACCCTGCCATCCTCTCGGAACAGGCGCTCGCGCTCCTGTTGCCAAGCCGCCCAGTCAGCGTCGTCCTTGTCAATGCCACCGTTGATGGCCTTTTCGTCCTGTGGCAACAGGATAGAAAGCTTCTTCGGGGCGCCCAACAGGTAACCATGGATCTTCAGCTGATTCCAGAAGAAGGAGTGGAACGTCTGCACGGACAGAGCGACGAGGTTCGATTTGGGGACTACTAAGTTAGCGGCATCCAGCACGCGGGCCACAGCTGCCCGGGAAAAACTGAGGAACAGAATAGACTGACCCGGCGCTAAGCCTTCCCGAATTCGCTTTAAGGCCTTCTTCAGCGCAAGCGTGGTCTTGCCGCTGCCCGGCCCACCCAGCACCATCGCATGGCCGGTACAGTCCAGGATCAGATCGCGCGGATCGACGTCCGCCATGCTTACTGCTCCTCGCCGGCGCCGTTGACCGCCGGCTCCACCATCATCCCAAATACTTCGTACAGGAAGTTCATGACTGAGTGGGGCAGCTCTCCATATTCGCATTCCTCGAACAGGCGTGCAGCCCAGCCAGCGCCTTTGCTACTTTTGAGCGCGCTGCGCGCCAACACGCGTACCGCAGCTTCAACCGGGCGCTGGACGGTAATCCCCCCACAGAAAGAGCGCGTTTAGAAGTAGAATTTTCTACTTAAGAACAGAAAGCTCTACATGAAGACGTCCCGTTTTACCGACAGCCAGATCATCGCCATCCTCAAGCAAGC
>NZ_JAFVIM010000035.1:0-36366 GCF_017582745.1 Massilia oculi | reverse complement strand
TTGAATGGTCCGTTTGCCGCGGGAATAAACCTTCACCAAGGCTTGCTCGATGAAGGCTGCAGAATACACTTTACTCATGTTGTCTCCTAAAAATTAAGGTGACAACTAGCGTGACACAGGGGGAATGTCAGACCTGACCCCGATGTTAGTTGACGAACTTGCCGGCGTCACTGCTACAGCGCGCACTCAGGGAAGGCGGCGGTCGGCGCCTCGAGGGAGACGGCGCCTGACCGCGAATGAGACGTCAGGGAGCGACGTTCGCGCGCAGCACCGGATACAGGTTCAGGCGCTCGTCATACGAGGAGTGGCGCTTGGCGAAGAATTCCAGGCGCGCCTGCGGGTTCCTGGCGAAGGCCGGATCGCTGTCCAGGCGCTCCTGGAAGGCCTTGGCCACGCTTGGGTCGGCCGCCATCTGCTCGCGCGCGACTTCCTCGGCCACGTAGTCTTCCATGTATTCCTTGCGCTCGAAGGCAGTGTTGAACGTGCCCCAGGCCAGCAGCGAATCCGGCGCCTGCGGCTCCAGCATCGCCACCACCAGGCGCGCCTTCGGCTGCGCGATCGGCACGAACAGCGAACCCGCCGCGACCGGGCGCTGCTCGGGCTTCCACTTGCCTTCCACCGTCAGGCGCTGGTGGCCTTCGACCGAAGCGGCGGCCAGTGTTGCCTTGTCGGCGCGGAAGGTCTCGGCTTCATAGCGCTCGACCGTCTTGTCCAGCTTGCGGAACTCGACGCCGTGCTGGCGCAGCTTCTCACCCACGATCGCGGCATAGGCGGCGGGGACGATGTAGCCGGCGCGCGGCGCGGTGATCTGGAAGTCGGCCACGATGTCCTGCCACAGCGGCACGCGCCATACCTGCGGGCGGGTTTCGTCGTAGCGCGTCATCAGGGCGCCCGAGACTTCCGACGGCGTGCGGGTGTAGGCGTAGCCGTTGAACTCGACCATCTCCTTCTTGTCGGAGGCCTTGTACGACAGCGCCACCGGCTGGTTGCCCAGCTTGGCGGCGCGCGCATCGGCCGCGTACGCGGCCTGCTGCCATTGCTTGCCGTTCTTCGCCACCTGGTCGAGCACCGACACCACGGTGTTGCGGGTGATGCGCACGCGCACCGGATATTCCTTCCACGAGTGGGTTTCGACCAGCATCGCCATGCGGTTGCGCAGCTGGAAGTAGCCGGTCGAGAAGCGGGGATCGGACACGCCGTCCATGAAGCCCGACATCGGATCGTCATGCTTCACGAAGGACATGTAATAGGACTGCGGCGTCGAGCCTTCCTTGGCGATGTCCTTGATCACATTGGTGCGCAGCGCCAGGCCGGCCTTGCGGAATTCCGGGTCGCCCGAATACACCGGCTCGACCTGGATCGAAATATCGTGCTGGAACTTGGCGCCATTGGTCGCGTGCAGGTCGACGTAGACCAGCGGATCCCAGGCGTTCACCAGCGCCAGCATGGCCTGCATTTCGGGCGCGTCGGCCTTCAGGTAGTCGCGGTTCAGGTTGTAGTTCTGGGCGGTGGTGCGCCAGCCCATCTCGACCGGGCCGCGCTGGTTCGGGCGGTTCCACTTGCCGAAGCGCTCGTGGCCGTCGACGTTGAACACCGGGACGAAGATGAACACCTGCTTGTCGAGCGCGCCCTTGGCCGCGCGGCCTTCAAGCAGCTCGCGCAGCGCCAGGAAGCCGGCGTCCTTGCCGTCGATTTCGCCGGCATGGATGCCGCCCTGCATCAGGGTCACGGGCAGGCCCGCCTGCTTCGCCGCCTGCGGCGTGAACACGCCCTTGCCGTTCACCACCAGCGCCTTCATCGGACGGCCTTCCGGCGTGACGCCGAAGTCGATGCACTGCACCTGCTTCGGATACGCTTGCTGGAATGCCGCGCACAGCGCGATCGTCTCGTCGTAGCGGCCGGTGGCGGTGAAGCCCGAGCGTTCCGACACGGTGGTCAGGTCGGGAGCGGCGTGGGAAAGAGGGATAGCCGATAACAGGGCCAGCAGTAACGCAGAACGGATCATCGAAAAGCTCCGGCAAGGACAGAAAGAAGCCGACGATTATAGACGTGTTCTTAGCGCAACAGTTCAACGTTGGAAACACGATGGGCGGACGGCGTGCGGCGCCATCCGCCCGTCAATACAGGCCTTTCGCTCAGCGCGGCGGCGCGCCCGGCGTGGTGTGGATCGAGATCTCCTTGACCTCCGGCCGTACGATCCGCATCGGCACCACGCGCGCTCGCGCCGTGGTCGACGCAGGACAAGCGTTATTGGCGCGATAGGCCAGGGCCGTCGCCAGCAAGCCTTCGTTCTGGTCGCCCACCGGCCGCGACAGGTCGTCGCTCGCCTGGCAGGTGGGCGTGAAGCCGTCGGTGAAGTCGCCGAAGCCCTTGTGGTTCACGCCCTCGAACTCGATCGAGAAATAGGTCGTGCCGCAGTTCGGCACCGGCGTGAAGCCATAGGGCTTGCCGCAGGTGGTGCCGCCGATCTGGATCACTTCGATGTCGGCGCCGCGAAGGCCGTTGATCACCGATTCGCTGGCCGAGCAGGTGCCCTCGGTACTGAGCACGGTCACACGCTTCAGGCCCAGGTTCGGCAGCGGCGTGCCGGTGCGCAGCGGGTTGTTCGAGGCGAAGCCCCAGGCGGTCGAGCGGAACATGATCGGCTGGTAAGCAGGCGTCTTGTCGTTGTAGCGGGACCGCTCGAACACCTTGCCGCTCGTCGACGCCGGGCCGGCGATCATATAGGCCAGCTGGCTGGCGACGTACAGCAGGCCGCCGCCGTTGTAGCGCACGTCGAGCACCAGGTCGTTGACGCCGGCCTGCTGGAAGGTAACGAAGGCGTCGTACAGCTGTTTCTCGGACACGGCGTTGAAGCTGTCGAAGGTCAGATAGCCGACCTTGCCGCTGGCGGTCTCGATCACCTTGACGTTCTTCACCGGCGCCAGCACCACCTCGGCCCCGGCCAGCGTCGCGTCAAGAGCCACGCCGCCGCGCCGTAGCGTGAACACGTGGGTGGCGCCGGCCGTGGCGGGAAACAGGCCGGCATTGATCCGGTCGACCGAGGCTTCGTCGTCGGCATTGACGAAGTCGACGCCATCGACCTTCAGCAGCATGTCGCCGCGCAGCAGGCCGGCGGTGGCGGCGGGCGAACCCGGCTCGACCGCGGTGACCAGCCAGGTGCGCGGCGCCAGGCCGTCGGCGTTGCGGCTCCAGGTGATGCCATAGCCCAGGTCGATGCCCTGGGTCTGCATTGCGTCCCACTCGGCGGTCGGATAGGTGAAGTGATAACGGTCCTTCGGCTGGCCGCTGGCGGTCAGGGCCGGCGTCTTGAGCACCTCGAAGTAGTCGAGCGCGCTCGTGAAATCGGCCATCTTGTAGGTGTTCGGGATCTCGTTGTACCAGAGGTAGTACTGGTTGGCCCAGGCACGCAGGAATTTCAGTTCGTCGAGCAGGGTGCCCTGCACGTCCGGATACGGCTTGCCGCTCGCATCCAGGCCCGCGCGCGGGACGGCGCACTTGTTCCAGTAGCTGCCGTAGGCGTCGCCCAGCAGGTTCGGGTCCAGGTCTTCCGGCGTCGGCTGGGTGGCGACCGGCGGTGGCGGGACCGGCGTCGGTGTCGGCGCCGGATTTTGCGCCACCGGCGGAGGCGCGCCGACGCTCGGCGAACCGCCGCCACCGCCGCAACCGGCGAGGACGAGCAGAGCGGCGAGCGTGCTGGAAATCAAACGCAGAGGAGAGGTCTTGCGGAAGGTAGATGGCGTGCTCATGCGTCCGATTATAGACGCCGATATTCGGGCCGAATACAACCAACTGTAACGGTTGAGGCTAGCGGACAACGAGTGATATCAAGCGAACAATCGTTGACGCCGCTTGGAACGCGTGGACGGTTTCCTCGTCCACGCGTTCACGGATCAAGCCGCCCTTGGCGCCGCACCCGGCGCATGAAACGCCGCCACCAGCGTCGCCTCTTTCTGCTTGGCCGCCTTCAGGTGCCGCTCCTTCACGTGACCGTAGCCGCGGATGTCTTCCGGGATGCTGGCGATCGCCACCGCCTGCGCCAGGTTGTCCACCGACAGCTTCGGCAGCAGCGCCGTCACCGTCTCGCGGTATTGCTTGACCAGGGCGCGCTCCATCTTGCGCTCGGCCGTGTAGCCGAACACGTCGAAGGCGGTGCCGCGCAAGCCCTTGAACTTCGCCAGCACGCCGAAGGCGCTCATCATCCACGGGCCGTACTCGCGCTTGATGGCGCGGCCTTCCTTGTCGTGCCTGGCCATCAATGGCGGCGCCAGGTGGAACTTCAGCTTGGTGTCGCCTTCGAACATGGCGCCGATCTTGTCGCGGAAGGCCGGATCGGTATGCAGGCGCGCGACCTCGTACTCGTCCTTGTAGGCCATCAGCTTATAAAAGTAGCGCGCCACCGCTTCGGTCAGGCGCGTGCCCTTGCCGAGCTTTTCTTCCTGCGCGCGCACCTGGTCGACGAAAGCCTTGTACTGGCCGGCATAGGCCGCGTCCTGGTAAGCGGTGAGCAGCTCGATGCGGCGGCTGACGACGTCGTCCAGGGTCTGGATGCGCTTGAACTCGACCACCTTCGACGGCAAGGCGGCGCGGCTCACCGCGGCCAGGTCGTGCGCGGCGCTGCGGCCCCAGTTGAAGGCGGCCTTGTTGAAGGCGACCGACACGCCGTTGAGTTCGATTGCCTTGAGCAGCGAATCTTCCTGCAGCGGCACATGGCCCTTCTGGAAGGCATAGCCGAGCATGAACATATTGGTGGCGATCGCATCGCCCAGCAGCGCGGTGGCAATCTGGCCGGCGTCGATGAAGTCGACGTTGTCCTTGCCGCAGGCCTGCTGGATGGCGCCGCGCGAACCCTCGGCCGGGAATTGCCAGTCAGGGTTCTTGACGAAGGCAGCGGTGGTGGCGCCGCTGGCGTTGACCGCGGCCCAGGTACGGCCCTCGCCCATGCGGCTCAGGGCGTCGCGGCTGGCGGTGACGATCTGGTCGCAGCCGATCACCAGGTCAGCGCTGCCGGTGCCGACGCGGGTCGAGTGCAGATCGGCCTGGCGTTCGGCCAGGCGCACGTGCGACATCACCGGGCCGCCCTTCTGGGCCAGGCCGCTCTGGTCGAGCACGATGGCGCCCTTGCCTTCGACGTGGGCCGCCACGGCCAGGATCTGGCCGACGGTCACCACGCCGGTGCCGCCGACGCCGGCAACCAGGATGCCATACGGCGTCTCGACCGACGGGATGGCCGGCATCGGCAAGCTTGGCGGCGCAGCCTCGGACGTCGTTGCTTTCTTGGGTTTCTTCAGGCCACCGCCTTCGACGGTGACGAAGCTCGGGCAGAAGCCCGACACGCACGAGTAATCCTTGTTGCACGAGGACTGGTTGATCTGGCGCTTGCGGCCCAGCTCGGTTTCCAGCGGCTCGACCGACAGGCAGTTCGACTGCACCGAGCAGTCGCCGCAGCCTTCGCACACGGCTTCGTTGATCACGACGCGCTTGGCCGGGTCGGGGAACTCCCCTTTCTTGCGGCGGCGGCGCTTCTCGGACGCGCAGGTCTGGTCGTAGATCACGGCCGACACGCCCGGCATTTCGCGCAGCTCGCGCTGCACGTCCATCAGCTCGGAGCGGTGGCGCACCGTGGTGCCCGGCGCCCAGGCATAGTCGCTCGGGTATTTATCGGGTTCGTCGGTGACGACGATGATCGGCTTGACGCCCTCGGCCGCGATCTGGCGGCTGATCATGCCCGGGTCCAGCGGGCCGTCGACGTTCTGGCCGCCCGTCATCGCGACCGCGTCGTTGTAGAGAATCTTGTAGGTGATGTTGACCTTGGCCGCCACCGCGGCACGGATCGCCAGGATGCCCGAGTGGAAATAGGTACCGTCGCCCAGGTTCACGAACACGTGTTTCTCGTCGGTGAACGGCGACTGGCCGATCCAGGTCGTGCCTTCCGCGCCCATATGCGTAAAAGTCGACGTTTCGCGGTCCATCCACAGCACCATGTAATGGCAGCCGATGCCGGCCATGGCGCGCGAGCCTTCCGGCACCTTGGTCGAGCTATTGTGCGGGCAACCCGAGCAGAAGTAGGGAATGCGGTCGGTCTGCGGATTCGGTTTCGCCGGAATGTTCTTGAGCACCAGCTCCTTCGCTTCCAGGAAGGCGATGCGTTCCTTGACCCGCTCGGCCACTGGGTGGCCGGCGCAGTAGTGCGAGATGCGCGAGGCGATGGCGCGCGCGATCTGGGCCGGATTGAGCTCATAGGTCGCCGGCAGCAGCCAGTCGCCGTGGCCCATGCGGTTCTTGTTGCTCCATTCGCCGGTATCGTCGAACTTGCCGACCACGCGCGGACGCTCGCCGTCCGGCAGGTTGTACAGCTCTTCCTTGAGCGCGTATTCCATCACCTGGCGCTTTTCTTCGACCACCAGGATCTCGTCGAGGCCGCGCGCGAACTCGTGCACGCCTTCGGCCTCGAGCGGCCAGGTCATGCCGACCTTGTACAGGCGCAGGCCGATGTCGCGCGCGGCCTGCTCGTCGATGCCGAGGTCGGCCAGCGCCTGGCGCGTGTCGAGGTAGCTCTTGCCGGCGGTGATGATGCCGATCTTCGGCTGCGGGCTGTCCCAGACGATGCGGTTGAGTTTATTGGCGCGCGCATAGGCCAGCGCGGCATACCATTTGTGGTTGCTCATCCGCACTTCCTGGTCCAGCACGGCATCCGGCCAGCGGATGTTCAGGCCATCCGGCGGCAGCTGGAAGTCGGTCGGAGTGACGATCTGCACGCGGTCCGGGTCGAGGTCGACCACGGCGCCCGATTCGATGATGTCGGTCACGCACTTCATCGACACCCACAGGCCGGTGTAGCGGCTCATGGCCCAGGCGTGCAGGCCGAAATCGAGGTATTCCTGGACCGAGGACGGGTACAGCACCGGGATGCCGCAGTGGGTCAGGATGTGGTCGGACTGGTGCGCGGTGGAAGACGATTTGGCCGCATGGTCGTCGCCGGCCAGCACCAGCACGCCGCCATGCTGGGAGGAGCCGGCGTTGTTGCCGTGCTTGAACACGTCGCCGCAGCGGTCCACGCCCGGGCCCTTGCCGTACCACATGGCGAACACGCCGTCGTACTTCGCGTCCTTGTAGAGGTTGGTCTGCTGGGTGCCCCAGACGGCCGTGGCCGCGAGGTCTTCGTTCATGCCGGGATGGAATTTGACGTGGTGGGCGTCGAGGTGCTTCTTCG
The DNA here is from genome assembly GCF_017582745.1 of Massilia oculi. Classification (GTDB taxonomy): domain Bacteria; phylum Pseudomonadota; class Gammaproteobacteria; order Burkholderiales; family Burkholderiaceae_D; genus Telluria; species Telluria oculi_A. The sequence continues at coordinate 29,153 of NZ_JAFVIM010000035.1, read as the reverse complement.
CCTTCATCGCGGTCTGGTCGACGGCGGTGACCGGCGAGCCGCGGTAGCCGGTGATGTAGCCGGCGGTGTTCAGGCCGGCCTTCAGGTCGCGCTCGCGCTGCAGCATCGGCAGGCGGATCAGGGCCTGGGTGCCGGTCATGAAGGCGCGGCCGCGCTCGAGCGTCCATTTGTCGTCGAGCGTGATGTCGTGTTGCGGTTGTGCGGGCTTACCGGGCTGATCGGGCTGCGAAGGCGCGGGCGGGGATGGCTCCAGCGGCGCCAGATGGGCGCGGTCCGTGGGTGCGTTCATGGTGTCTCCAAGATTCTCATGGCGGATACCGCAGCGGCGCATTTCCTGCATCTCGTCTGCCGTATGTGAGCCAGTATAGTCCTGCCCCCCAAGCATTAAATTCCAAACAATTCCCCCGTCTTCTTGAATTGCGCAATAAAATTGCCATACAAAAGTCTGATTGGGGTGGGTATGTCAAAGATTGAGCTGGATAAAACAGACCGCAAGATCCTGGAGATCTTGCAAAGCGATGGCCGGCTGTCGAACCAGGACGTGGCCGAAAGGGTAAGCCTCTCGCCCTCGCCCTGCCTGCGCCGCATCAAGCGCCTGGAAGAAGCAGGCGTCATCCGCCAGTACGTGGCGCTGCTCGACCCGGACAAGATCGGGCTTGGGCTGTTGGCATACGTGAATGTGCGGCTGGAAAAGCACAGCGAGGTGGCCAGCGCCACCCGCCAGCCGGGCTTGCCGGCAACGTCGCCGCGCAACGATTTCGCGGTGTCGGTGGGAACCTGGCCCGAGGTCGTGGCCTGCTATGCGATGACCGGCGACATGGATTTCCTGCTGCGCGTGCACGTCGAAGACATGGACCATTTCTCGCGCTTCATGATGGGCACCCTGCTCAAGCATCCGGCGGTGCTGGACGTGAAGTCGAGCTTTGCGCTGCAGCGTATCAAGGAAACCACGGCGATGCCGTTGGTGTGACCACGTCATCCCCGCGTAGGCGGGGACCCAAGCTGCCTTACTATTTTTTCGGCGTGAAAAACTTCACCGCCGCCCGGGTATTGGCCTTGACCGTGTAATCGATCGCCGCGAACTGCTCTTCCAGCGCCTCGGCCATCACGCTGCCCGGGCTGGGCGGCGGCAGTTCGAGGTGGGCGTCGGCCTCGCCGTACTCGCGCTTGATGCGCATGCCGGCCTTCTTGGCGATGTGCATCATGGTCTGGTTCGAGGTCAGGCATTGCATGTAGAGCGTGTCGACGTCGGAGTTGCGGCAATGGGTCGCCGCGCGCTGGAACAGGCGCGTGCCCACACCCTGGCCGCGCGCCGACTTCGACACCGAGACACCGAACTCGGCCACCTGCTCCTTGGTCGTCGACTTGCGCCCGTCGGCCGAGGCGAAGGCCAGGTGGCCCATCCCGACCAGCTGGAACACATTGTTGAGCACGCCGAACACGATGTCGCGCGAGAAATCGATCTTCTCGACGTAGGCCGTGATCTGTTCGTCCGGGATCATGCTGCCGAAGCGCAGCAGGCGGTCTTCGCTGTCCAGCGCCAGCAGATGGCGCAGCACGCGGCGGCGGTCGCGTTCACCCAGTTCCTTGACCAGCACCGGCGGCTGGCCCTTCTTGCCTCTCAGGCCCTGGATCCAGCGGCGTAAGGGATTGTCCAGCATCTCGATACCTTCACGTACTGCAACATTCGGATTCTAGCCGATCGGATCGGCATTGGCGGCGCGATCCGTATTGTCGCCCGTGGCGCCGTCCAGCGCCAGCACCGATGGATGATCCTGGCCCAGCCATTGCGATTGCGGACTGACCACGAAACGGCCCTTCCCGGCCTGCTTGGCCGCGTACATGGCCTTGTCGGCGTCCGCCAGCAGCGCTTCCTGCCCGCGCGCGGCGCCTGCCTGGCCGCGCGCGCTGGCGATGCCGATGCTGGCCGAGATCGTCACCGCGTGGCCGTCGGCCTCGGCGATCGATTCGATTTCCTGCAGCGCCAGGCGCGCCACGCGCAGCGCGCCGGCTTCCGAGGCCACGTCTTCGAGCAGGATCACGAATTCGTCGCCGCCCAGGCGCGCCAGCGCATCCTCGGCGCGCAGCCTGGCCTGCACCCGGCGCGCGACCATCTGCAGCACCAGGTCGCCGGCCGCATGGCCCCAGGTATCGTTGACCGCCTTGAAACCGTCCAGGTCAATGAACATCAGCACCACCACGCTGTCGCGGCGGTCGGCGCGCGCCAGCGCCCGCTCCAGCAGGCGGGTCAGCTGGCGATAGTTGATCAGGCCGGTCAGGCTGTCATGCTGGGCCAGGCGCTCGAGCTGGCGCGATTGCGCCTCCAGCTCGGCGGTGCGCTCGGCCACGCGCTGTTCCAGCGTCTCGTTGGCCGACTGCAGGCGGCGGTTGACGACGCCGATGATGCGGTAGCTGCGGCGCAGCCGCGCGCCGGCGTACACCAGCAGCACCATCAGCACGGCGCTGTAGGCGAACAGGTAGCCGCGAAAGCGCTGGCGCTCCAGCAGCACGGCGTCGAAGGAGCGCTCGAACTCGCGCTCCAGGCGATCCAGCGCCACGTCGCTGCCGGCGGCGGCGATCTGCGCTTCGAGCAGGTTTTCCAGCGGACGTTTTTCCAGGATCACGCGGCAGCTGGCGATCACGGCATCCATCTTGTCGTTCACGGCCGGCGAGAACGCGATCTGCTGGGCCGCGACGTCGCCCAGGATTTCGTCGATGCGCGCCGCCAGCGCCGGGCTCGGCGCGATGTTGTAGCGCAGGGTCTCGGTCAGCAGCGCATTCAGGGTGGTGTCGAGCCGCACCACGATGCGGCCCGGCGCCAGCGCGCCTTCGATTCCCGAAATCTCGGTCTTGAGGTCGGCTACGGCCGGCGGCATGTGCAGCAGCGCCGCCCGCAGCGGCGGATTATGCTTTGTGAACTGGGCGACCAGTTGCTCCTTGCTTTGCAGCGCTTCCTGCAACTGGGAAAAGGCGGCCTGGGCGGCGCTATCGCCGGTGAGCGGCAGGGTGTCGCCCAAACGCGCCATCAGGTCATGCATGCGCGGCAGTTGCGAGCTGAGGTCGAGCGGCGTGGAGGCGCGTCCGGTATGGGCGCGCAGGATGTTGGCGTCCCATTCGGCGTCGAGCTTTTCCAGCTCGCGCAGGTTGAGCATGACACTGTTGCGGATTTCCGGGTCCACCGCGTCGGTGCGGACATAGAGAAACACCAGCACCGCGCTCATGAAGATGACCGCCAGGCTTGCCAGAAGCACACGACGGCGCCGGCACCAACTTGCAACACGCCGTGCCAGCAAGGTGAACATCGTTTTTCTCCAACGCAACAATTTACAGTTACTGAAGGATAGCAAAACGATCGCCCGCACTGCACGCACCGTGTAACGACATGTAACAGAAAACGTCAATACACGTCGGTTTAGTTGGCTTAGTGCAACACCTCGGTGACGGCCTCGACCCGTGCCCGGTGCACGGCGCCCGGGATCTCGCTTTTGTTCTCGGCATGGCGTGCGGCGACCGCGCCCGCGTCGACGGCGCGCGCCGCCGCCAGGGCGCGCGACAAATGCGGTCCCTGCGGCCACTCCCCTTCCCCGCAGGCGGCCGCCAGCAGCATCTGGGCGAAGCGCTCCGGTTTACGGAAGGCGTCGCTGCGCTCGAACAGCGTGACGACGGCCTCGGCGGACAAGTCCAGGGCGCGCCTGATCCCGTCCTGCTCGCGCGCCGTCATCACGGCCAGGTCGCGGCACTCGTTGGGCACCTTGAGGCGCTTGCAGACGGCCTGGATCGGTTCGACGGCTGCCAGGGTGCGCATCAGCACGGCGAAGCGCACCTCCAGCTGGTGGTCCAGCGCCGCGGCGTGGTCGATCGTGCGCAGCAGGGCTTCGCTCCACAACGCGTCCAGTTCGGGCAGGATGCGCGCCAGCGCGCCGCAGTCGCGCAGCACGGCGAGCATGCGCGACGGCCGGCCCTCCATCAGGCCGCGCGCCAGCTCCTGCCAGACGCGCTCGGGCACCAGGGCGTCGACCTCGCCTTCGTCGACCATGCGGCGCATCAGGGCATTGGTCTCAATCGCCACCGTGAAGTCGGGCAGCCGCGCGGCGAAGCGGGCGATGCGCAGGATCCGCACCGGGTCTTCGGCGAAGGCGTCGGACACGTGGCGGAACAGGCGCGCCTGCAGGTCTTGCCGGCCATTGTGCGGGTCGACGATGCTGCCGTCCTCGGCCTGCGCCATGGCGTTGATGGTCAGGTCGCGCCGCACCAGGTCTTGTTCCAGGGTGACGTCGGGGGCGGCGTGGAATACGAAGCCGTGGTAGCCCGGCGCGGTCTTGCGCTCGGTGCGCGCCAGCGCGTATTCCTCGTGCGTGTGCGGATGCAGGAAGACCGGAAAATCCTTGCCGACGGCGCGAAAGCCCGCCTCGATCATCTGTTCGGGGGTGGCGCCGACCACCACGTGGTCATGGTCCTTCACGGGCAGGCCCAGCAGGGCGTCGCGCACGGCGCCGCCCACGACATAGCTGCGCATCGTCATTCGTCCGGCAAATCGGCGTCGTGCAGCGGGGTCGGGTCGGTCTCGGCCATGGCTTCCCTGACCCAGCGCGCTACCGCCGGGTGGGCCAGCACGCGGTCGCAATAGGCCTGCAATGCCGGGGCCAGCGCCACGCCATAGGTCTTGAAACGGGTCACCACCGGCGCATAGAAGGCGTCGGCGATCGAGAACTCGCCGAACAGGTATTGATGGTGGCCGAAGCGCGACAGGCAGTCTTCCCAGATCTCGCAGATGCGGCCGATGTCGGCCTGGACGCCGGGCGTGCGTCCGCGGCCGGGCAGGTGCGCCTGGATGTTCATCGACATATGGGTGCGCAGCTCGCCGAAGCCGGAATGCATCTCGGCCACGATCGAACGCGCCAGCGCGCGCGCGGCCACGTCCTGCGGCCACATATGCTTATCGGGGAACTGCTCGGCCAGGTATTCGACGATGGCCAGGCTGTCCCAGACCGTCATGTCGCCCGACATCAGGACCGGCACCCGGCCCGCGTGCGAATAGCGTGCGATCTGGTTGGCGGTATCGGGCTGGTCGAGCAGGACTTTTACTTCGGTGAACGGAATGCCGAAGGCGACTGCCGCGACCCAGGGCCGCATCGACCACGATGAGACGTTCTTGTTGCCGATGATCAGGGTCAATCCGGGGTTACGGGTCGCGTTGAGCGTGCGTGCAAGGATGGGGTCGCGTTCGATGGTCTGCATATTGGTCGTTGGTTTTTCAGCGTCCGGCGTGGGTGCGATAGGCGTCGAGGCGGTCGTGCCGGTTGAGGTAGTGCGGCGCGGCCGACTCGATCGACGTGAGCTTGATCCCCAGCGACTCGGCTGTCAAGGCATGGGTGTCGGCGGCCACGACATTATCGACCAGCATCGAATCGAGGTTGTCGCGGCTGACGAGGGGATCGCCCGGCAACAGCTCGAACAGCCGCGCCTGCAGGCGCGCCGCCCAGTCGGGCAAGCCCAGCACCGGGCGCTCGCGGCCGGCGAAGCGGCCGGCCAGCCGCACCAGCTCGCCGAGGGTGTACACGGTCGGGCCGCCCAGCTCGATCGTGGCGTCGCGCAGGTCTGGCCGGGCCAGGGCGATGGAAAAGGCGGCGGCGACGTCGCCCACGTACACCGGCTGGAAGCGCGCGCGGCTGGACGCCAGCGGCAGCAGCGGCAGGTGGCGCTGCAGGCGCGCGAACATGGTCAGGAAGTGGTCGCCGGGGCCGAACACCACCGAGGGACGCAAGACCGTGGCCGCGACCGCCGGCTGGCTGCGCGCGGCCAGCTCGCCGTCGGCCTTGGAGCGGCCGTACATCGAGGGACTGGAAGCGCCGGCGCCGAGCGCGCTCATGTGCAGGTAGCGCGGCACGCCCACGTCGGCGCAGGCGGCGGCGATGCGGCGCGGCAGCTCAACGTGCAGGTGGCGGAAGCCCTCGCCATAGGGCCGGCCATGGCCGCCGTGCAGCACGCCGACCAGGTTGATCACGGCGTCGCGCCCGGCCAGCAGCTTGCGCAGCACGGCGTCGTCGTGGACATTGGCCACGTCCACATCCACGCCCGGCAGCATGGTCAATTGTTTCGCGCTTTCGTAGTGGCGCGCCAAGGCCAGCACGCCCACGCCGTCGTCGGACAGCCGCGCGGCCAGGTGCTGGCCGATGAAGCCGGTGCCGCCGATCAGCACCACGTTCAGTGGCCGCGCGCTCACGCTTCTACTCCCCTGCTCAGTCCAGCACCGAAGCACTGCCAGGGCGCGGGCTGACCGTGCCCAGGCGCGCCTTCAGCGATTGCGGCTTGCCCTCGAAGATCGAGGCATAGTTGGTGGCATTGGCCATGACGTTGCGCACATAGCCGCGCGTCTCGGTGAAGGGAATGGTCTCGACGAAGATCGCGCCTTCCATCGGCGCGTCGAGCCGGCCACGCCAGGTGCGGGAACGGCCCGGGCCGGCGTTGTAGGCGGCCGTGGCCAGCACCTGCGAGCCTTCGAAGTTCTCGAGCACCATATTCATGTAGTTGGCGCCGAGCGTGATATTCGTATGCAGGTCGTTGAGCATGGTGTGCACAAAGTTATCCAGGCCAATCTTGGCCGCCACCCACTTGCCGGTGGCGGGCATCACCTGCATCAGGCCCGAGGCGCCGACGCCGGAACGGGCGTCACGGATGAAGCGCGACTCTTGCCGGATGAGGCCATACACCCAGGCCTTATCGAGGCTCAGGCCCTGGGCGGTGGGCTTGAGGACCTCGAGATGGGGCGCCGGGAAGCGCTGGTCGTAACTTAGCTCGGTGCGCGTGCGCAGCGAGGTCTCGACCATGCGGTCGAGGTGCTCGTTGCGGCGCGCCAGCTCGGCGGCGGCCAGCAGCTGACGTTCAGACAGCCCCCGCAAGCCCCAGTTCCATTCGCGGTTGCCTTCCGCGCGCAGGCTCAAACGGTAGAACTTCAGGGCCCGCTGCAGGCTCGGATTATTGCTTGCCTGCGACAGTTCCGTCGCCGTGATCGGCGCGACCGGCGGCGGCGCGACGATCTGGTTGCCCAGCTCTTCATACGCCAGCTGGGTATAGAAGGTGGTCTGGGCGGCGATGCCCTGCCACAGTGCGCGCGCCTCTTGCGTGCGGCCTTCGGCCTGCAGGGCGCGGCCCAGCCAGTAGATCCAGGTCGTGTCCGCGCGCAGGTTCGGCGGCATCGCCTCGATGGTGGCGCGCACTTCCTTCCAGTCGCCGCGGCGCAGCGCCATGCGGGTCTTCCACTGCATCTGGAATTCGGTGAGCGTCGCGCCCTTCGCGCGGGTCCAGTAGCCGTGCGCTTCGGGCGCCAGCGCGATCGAGGCCGCCAGCGCCACGCTGGCCCAGCCGATGGCGCGTTCTTCGCTGGACAGTTGCGGCCCGTTCTTTTCCAGGCTCGCGACGGCGATCTTGAGCGTGGTGCGCGCCATGCGGCCGACCGCCACCAGGTACAGTTCGCGTTCGGCGCGGGTCTTGCCGACGCCGCGCGCCAGCGCCACCGCCGGCATGTCGACCGCCTGGGCGGCGCGCGTTTCGGGCAGGCCGAGCAGCACGGCAACGCGCCGCGCGGGCCCGGTGGTATTGTCCAGGCCGGCAATGCGCAGCTGCCACAGCAGGTCGGCCTGGGTGAACTGGCCGTTGCCCGCCAGTTGCGCGATCAGGCCGCTGCAGGCGTCGCCATAGCCGGCCGGCGTTTTCAGCAGCGCGCGCGCTTCGTCGGCCACCCGTTCGCCGCGTTCGGCGCGCGCCAGCAAGGCGTAGCAGCGGACCTGCAGGCTGCCGGACTGTGCCAGCGGGCCGGCTTCGCGCTCGAAGGTATTCCATTCGCGCCGCTTGCCCAGCTCCATCAGCCACTCGGCGCGCAGCTGCTCGGCCACGGCCGTGCCTTCGTGGCGGCGCAGCACCTGCAGCACCTCATCCTGGATGGCATCGCGCAGGCGGGGTTTCAGACGATAATAGTCGACATAGGATGCCAGCGAGTAATTCGACGGCAGGCGCGAGGCGATCGCATTGACGCGCGCGCCGTCGTTCTCGCGCGCCGCTGCCCGCAATAGCAGGAAATTGTCGTCATCGGCGCGGTTGTCGGCCACCAGGGTCGGCCCGCCGGCAGCGGGAACACCCACCGTGCCGGCGCCGGGAACGGACGGCGCACCGGCCGGTATGGGCGGCAGCGCCACGTCGGGCGCGGGTGCATCGGGGTCTTCCTGGGCCATCACACCTGCAGGCAGTGCGCAGGACAGAACAAGGGCAATAGCGGCCGGCCACAAGCCGGCTGACAATTTCGATTGAAACATCCACAACTCTCACATTACGCTGCATTGAAACCATGACCGGCGATCAAAGAATACCACGCGCCAATGGGGCACCACCAGACGCGGCAGCGAGCAAACTGGCCCAGCAACAGGACAAGGCGCTGTTGCGCAACACGCTCAAGGCGCTGCGGCGCGCGATCGATCCGGCCACCAAGCATGCCTGGGACGACCGCATCGGCGCGCGGGTGCTCGCCTGGTGGCAAGCGCATCCTCACGAATCGCTGGGCGTGTATTGGCCGCTCGCGGGCGAACCGGACCTGCGTCCAGCCTACGCGGAATTGGCTCAGGCAGGCGTACGGCTGGCATTGCCGGTGGTGGTGGAACGCGATGCGCCGCTGGGATTTGCCGAATGGATACCGGGGGAGCCGACGGTGACGGACCGGCTGGGCGTGGCGGTGCCGGCCGAACTGCGAATGGTGGCGCGGCCGCCGGCCTTGCTGGTGCCCTGCCTTGGGTTCAATGCCCAGGGATATCGCGTGGGGTATGGGGGTGGGTTTTATGACCGGACCCTGGCGCCGGCGCCAAGGCCATGTACGGTGGGAATTGCGTATGCGTGCCAGCAGGTGGATTTCGCGGGCGACGCACACGACGTCCCCCTCGATAGTGTGATCACCGAGGAATGACGGCCGGGCCTGGGCCCGACCGTCACTGGATCAGGCCCGCAGGCGCTGCCAGATCGCCGTGGTCGGCGCCGCCTGGTTCATGCTGTAGAAATGCAGGCCCGGCGCGCCGCCCGCCAGCAGGCGTTCGCACAGCCCCGTCACGACGTCCAGCCCGAAAGCCTTGATCGAGGCGCTGTCGTCGCCGAAGCTGGCCAGCTTGAGGCGCACCCAGCGCGGGATCTCGGCGCCGCACATATCCGAGAAACGCATCAGCTGCATATAGTTCGTGATCGGCATGATGCCGGCCACGACCGGCACGTCGACACCCAGCTTGCGCACATTGTCGACGAACTGGAAATACGCATCGGCATTGTAGAAATACTGGGTGATGGCGGCATTCGCCCCGGCCTGCACCTTGCGCGCGAAGGCCTGCAAATCGTCCTGCGGCGAACGCGCCTGCGGGTGCATCTCGGGATAGGCCGCGACCTCGATGTGGAACCAGTCGCCGGTTTCCTGGCGGATGAATTCCACCAGCTCGCTGGCATAGCGCAGCTCGCCCGCGCCGCCATAGCCGCTCGGCAAGTCGCCGCGCAAGGCCACCACGCGCCGGATGCCGCTGTCCTGGTATTGCTTGAGGACGTCGCGGATCGACTCGCGGGTGGCGCCGATGCACGACAGGTGCGGCGCGGCCTCGTGGCCGGCGGCCTGGATCTCGCGCACCGTCGCCAGCGTGCCCTGCTGGGTGCTGCCGCCGGCGCCAAAGGTCACCGAAAAATACTTCGGATTGAGGTCGGCCAGCTTCGCGCGCGCGATGCGCAGCTTTTCGGCGCCTTCCGGCGTCTTGGGCGGGAAGAACTCGATACTGAAATCAGGAGTTTCCATCTTTGTCGGAAAGAAGCAAGGTAGAGAGCGCCCACGAAATGATGCTGTACAGGATGGCTGCCAGGAAGGCCGACCAGAAACCCGCCACCTCGAAGCCGCCGACCACATTCGACACCAGCCAGAACAGCAAGGCGTTGATGACCAGGATAAACAGGCCCATCGAGACCAGGGTGACTGGCAAAGTGAGGATCACCAGCACCGGACGGATCAGGGTATTGACCAGTCCGAGTACCAGCGCCGCGATCAGGGCGGTGCCGATACTGGAAACTTCGACGGAGTGCATCAGGTAAGGCAGGGCCATCAGGGCCGCGGCATTGATCAGCCAGGTAATCAGCAAGCGCATCGGTACAGACTTTCGTGGTGCGCGTACGCCGCACGCATCAAGGAGAATGCGGCGCACGGTGTTTAGATAAGCGAAACGTCCCGAAGGACGTTTCACATGACTACAAGCCGCTACCGATCAATAACGGTAGTGTTCCGGCTTGTACGGGCCTTCCTGGCTCACCGAGATGTAGTTCGCCTGCTCTTCGGTCAGCGTGGTCAGCTGGGCGTTGAGCTTCTTGAGCTGCAGGCGCGCCACTTTTTCGTCCAGCTTCTTCGGCAGCGTGTACACGCCCACCGGATACTGCGCGGTGTTCATGAACAGCTCGATCTGGGCGATGGTCTGGTTCGCGAACGACGAGCTCATCACGTACGATGGGTGGCCGGTGCCGCAACCCAGGTTCACCAGGCGGCCTTCGGCCAGCAGGATGATGCGCTTGCCATCAGGGAAGATGACGTGGTCGACTTGCGGCTTGATGTTTTCCCACTCGTATTTCTTGAGCGCGGCGACTTCGATTTCATTGTCGAAGTGACCGATATTGCAGACGATCGCCTGGTCCTTCATCTTGAGCATGTGCTGCTCGGTGATGACGTGGTAGTTGCCGGTGCAGGTGACGAAGATGTCGCCGTGTTCGGCGGCATAGTCCATGGTCACGACGCGGTAGCCTTCCATTGCCGCCTGCAGTGCGCAGATCGGATCGATCTCGGTGACCCACACCTGCGCCGACAGCGCGCGCATGGCCTGGGCCGAACCTTTACCGACGTCGCCATAGCCGGCGATGACGGCGATCTTGCCAGCGACCATCACGTCGGTGGCGCGCTTGATGCCGTCGACCAGCGATTCGCGGCAGCCGTACAGGTTGTCGAACTTCGACTTGGTGACGGAATCGTTGACGTTGATTGCCGGGAAGGCCAGCTTGCCTTCCTGGTGCATCTGGTACAGGCGGTGCACGCCGGTGGTGGTTTCTTCGGTCACGCCCTTGATTTCAGGCAGGCGCTTCGAGTACCACGACGGATCACGCGCCAGGCGGCCCTTGATCGCGTTGAACAGGCAGATTTCTTCTTCCGAGCCTGGCTTGTCCAGCACGGAAATGTCTTTCTCGGCGCGCACGCCCAGGTGCAGCAGCAGGGTTGCATCGCCGCCGTCGTCCAGGATCATGTTGGCGTGGTTGTCGCCCGGCCATTCGAAGATGCGGTGGGTGTATTCCCAGTACTCGTCCAGGGTCTCGCCCTTGATGGCGAACACCGGCGTGCCGACCGAGGCGATGGCCGCGGCGGCGTGGTCCTGCGTCGAGTAGATATTGCACGATGCCCAGCGCACGGTGGCGCCCAGGGCTTCCAGGGTGCGGATCAGGACCGCGGTCTGGATGGTCATGTGCAGCGAACCGGCGATGCGCGCGCCCTTCAGCGGCTGGGTGGCGGCGTATTCTTCGCGGATCGCCATCAGGCCCGGCATCTCGGTTTCGGCGATGCGGATTTCCTTCTCGCCCCAGGAAGCCAGGGAAATGTCGGCGACGATGTAGTCTTGGGAGTCTTTGAGTACGGCGCTCATCACGCCCTCCTTTCAATGTTTAGAAAAAAGTAACGTGAGCGCAGTTGCTGGATATATCCGAGCCTGGCAGAGAGGGACTCTGTCGCAACGCTCCTCGGAACGGAGTAGTTTAGCACGCCTGACCAGTCGTGGATACCTCGCTGGCGTGCAAATGACTTGGGGGGAACAAGGCCAATGGCATTGTTCCCGCCTGCGCGGGAACCCAAGTACACGCCGCAGACCAGACGTCCCCGTCAGTCCGCGGCGCACATGCGAATTACGCCAGGCCGGCAGCAGCGCGCAGCTCGGCCGCCTTGTCGGTACGCTCCCAGCTGAATTCCGGCTCTTCGCGACCGAAGTGGCCATAAGCCGCGGTCTTGCAATAGATCGGGCGCAGCAGGTCGAGCATCTGGACGATGCCTTTCGGGCGCAGGTCGAAGTGCTCGTTGACCAGGGCCGCGATTTTCTCGTCCGAAATCACGCCGGTGCCTTCGGTGTACACGGTGATGTTGATCGGACGCGCCACGCCGATGGCGTAGCTGACCTGCACCTGGCACTGGCGCGCCAGGCCGGCGGCGACGATGTTCTTGGCGACGTAGCGCGCGGCGTAGGCGGCCGAGCGGTCGACCTTCGACGGGTCTTTACCGGAGAACGCACCGCCGCCGTGCGGGGCTGCGCCACCGTAGGTGTCGACGATGATCTTGCGGCCGGTCAGGCCGCAATCGCCCTGCGGGCCGCCGATGACGAAGCGGCCGGTCGGGTTGACCAGGAAGCGGGTTTTCTCCAGCCACTCGCGCGGCAGGGTCGGCTTGATGATCTCTTCGATCACGGCTTCTTCGATCTGCGAGTGGGTGACGTCGGGGTGGTGCTGGGTCGACAGCACGACGGTGTCGACCGCGACCGGGCGGCCGTCGACGTAGCGCAGGGTGACTTGCGATTTTGCGTCCGGACGCAGCCATGGCAGGCGGCCATCCTTGCGCAGCTGCGACTGGCGCTCGACCAGGCGGTGCGAATAATAGATGGCGGCCGGCATCAGCTCCGGCGTTTCGTCGCAGGCATAGCCGAACATCAGGCCCTGGTCGCCCGCGCCCTGGTCGAGGTCGATGCCGGCGCCTTCGTCCACGCCTTGCGCGATGTCCGGCGACTGCTTGTCGTAGCAGACCATGACGGCGCAGCCCTTGTAGTCGATGCCGAAATCGGTATTGTCGTAGCCGATGCGCTTGATGGTGTTGCGCGCCACCGAGATGTAGTCGACGTTGGCGTGCGTGGTGATCTCGCCTGCCAGCACCACCAGGCCGGTGTTGCACAGGGTTTCGGCGGCGACGCGCGCGGTCGGGTCTTGCTCGAGGATGGCGTCGAGGATGGCGTCGGAAATCTGGTCAGCGACCTTGTCCGGGTGGCCTTCGGAGACGGATTCGGAGGTGAAGAGGTAGTCGTTCGACATGTAGGCTCCAGTTACTGTTCACATGAATTGCCGCAGCAAACTGTTGCCTGCGACGCTTTAGCGACATTTATATTCCGCTTCGCAAGTTGTCTGTTAACTCGGCGGATCCAGCATAAAGTGGTATTTTACGCTTCCTTGGAATTTTGGTGTGGAAACGCACGCGCAATGCGGACGCGATCCGACACCCATCAATCGACATGCTAGTAGTCATTTTCCGTATCTTATCTATTTTCCCGTTGCCATTCCTGCACGCCCTGGGCGCCGCGATGGGCTGGCTGGTCTATTGGCTGTCGCCGTCGTACAAGCGCCGCCTGCGCGCCAACCTGGCCCAGGCCGGCTATGACGCGCACTGGAAACAGGCCGTGTCCGAGGCCGGCAAGGCAGCGATCGAGCTCGCCTTCGTATGGTGCGCCAAACCGGAGCGGGTTGCCAGGCATGCCATGGTAGAAAATTGGGAACTGGTCCAGGAAAAACTCGACGCGGGCCGCGGCATTGTGTTCCTGACGCCACACCTGGGCTGCTTCGAAATGACGGCGCAGCAGATCGCGCTCAAGACGGCGTTGACGGTCATGTATCGTCCGCCGCGCAAGGACGCGCTGCGGCCGCTGGTCGAAGGCGCGCGCGCGCGCCACAACCTGCACCTGGCGCCGGCCAACCTGTCCGGCGTGCGCATCCTGGCCAAGACCCTCAAGGGCGGCCAGCCGATCGGCTTGCTGCCCGACCAGGTGCCGCAGGAAGGCGAAGGCGTGTGGGCGCCCTTCTTCGGCCGCAACGCCTATACGATGACCCTGCCGGCCAAGCTGGCCCAGCTGGGCAAGGCCGACATCCTGCTGGTGTATGCCGAGCGGCGCCCGGGCGGCGCGGGCTACATCGTGCGCTTCGTGCCGTTCGATGGCGATTTGACAGGCAGCGCCGCCGACCAGGCGGCGGCGATCAACCGCGCCATGGAGCAGCTGATCGCGCGGGCGCCGAGCCAGTATTTCTGGAGCTATAACCGCTACAAGCAGCCGGAAGGCGTGGCCGGTCCGGAAAGCGAGGCCGCGGCATGAGGGTATTGCTTGGAATCCTGTGGCTGCTGCATTTCCTGCCGCTGCCCATCCTCGGCCGCATCGGCGAATCGATCGGCAGCCTGATGTTTGTGATCATGGGCCGACGCCGCCATATTGCGCTGACCAATCTGCGCCTGACCATGCCGGAACTCGACGAACGGGAACGGCGCCGCATCGCGCACCGCCACTTCCGCGCTTATGCACGCAGCATCGTCGAGCGCTCGATCCTGTGGTGGGCGCCCGAGGAGCGGGTGCGCAGCCTGATCCAGGTCGAGCCGGCGGTGCCGCAGGCCGAGATGGAAGCCGGCCCCACGATCCTGCTGTGCCCGCACTTCGTGTGCCTGGACGTGGCCGGCGTCGCCTCGCGCGTGATCCCGGTGTGCAGCATGTACGTCCCGCAAAAGAACGAAGCCTTCGACCGCCTGCTGCGCCATGGCCGCGAGCGCTACGGCCCGGTGCGCCTGGTGACGCGCAAGGAAGGCATCAAGCCGATCCTGCGCGCGCTGCGCGACGGCCTGCCCTACTTCATGCTGCCGGACATGGATTTCGGCGAGAAGGATGCCGAATTCGTGCCCTTCTTCGGCGTGCAGGCCGCGACCCTGACCGCGCTGGGACGCATCGCCGCCACTACCGGCGCCAAGGTAATCCCGGTGATCGCGACCTATCTGCCGAACTACCAGGGCTGGCGCGTGCGTTTCTATCCCGCGTGGGAAAATTACCCGGGCGACGATATGGTCGAGGCGACCCGCCGCATGAACGCCTTCATCGAAGAGCGCGTGCGCGAGGCTCCCGAACAGTATTTCTGGACCCATAAACGCTTCAAGACCCGTCCGCCGGGTGAACCTTCGCTGTATGATTAATCCATGAAACTGAAATTCACCAAGATGCATGGCGCCGGCAACGACTTCGTCGTGATCGACGCCATCAACCAGAAGATCGACGTCGACGGCATCAGCGCCGATCAATGGCAGCGCCTGGCTGACCGCCGCTTCGGCATCGGCGCCGACCAAATCCTGGTCGTCGAACGCCCGATCGACGCCGGCGTGGACTTCCGCTACCGCATCTTCAACAACGATGGCAGCGAAGTCGAGCAATGCGGCAATGGCTCGCGCGCCTTCGTGCGCTTCGTGGTCGACAAAGGCCTGACCCGGGAACGCAGCATCCGCGTGCAGACCATGTCGGGCATCATCAACCCGCGCCTGGAAGACGACGGCAATGTGACGGTGGACATGGGCGCCCCGCGCCTGGACCCGGCCGAGGTGCCGTTCGACAGCGCCGGACTGGACGGCAAACCCGAAGGCGAGGAAACGCTGTGGCCGTTGCCGGTCGGCGGCGAGGCCACGCAGATCTCGGTGGTCTCGATGGGCAATCCGCATGCGGTGCAGGTAGTGCACAACGTCGACACGGCACTGGTGGAACAGACCGGCCCGCTGATCGAACACCATGAGCGCTTCCCGAAACGCGTCAACGCCGGCTATATGCAGGTGGTCGACCGCCATCACATCCGCCTGCGCGTCCACGAACGCGGCGCCGGCGAAACGCTGGCCTGCGGCACCGGCGCCTGCGCGGCGGTGGTGGCCGGCATCCGGCGCGGCCTGCTCGATTCGCCGGTGCGCGTCTCGGCCCGTGGCGGTGAACTCAGCATCGCCTGGGCGGGCGCGGGCCAGCCGGTCTACCTCAGCGGACCGGCGGTATCGGTGTTCGAGGGCGAAGTCGAGATCTGAGCGGACGAGCCCTTGTGATTGCGTAGGGTGGGCGGCTTGCCGCCCACGCGTTCAAATCACGCATGTGCAGTGGCAGAGCGCAGTGGTGTTGAACGCGTGGGCGGCGAAGCCGGCTGCGCGCCCCGGCCCACCCTACGGTTCTTGCGTCATGCGGCGAGCTCGATGTCGGCGCCGCCATCGGCGTCGTTGCCGGGAAGCGCCACATTGAGCAGGGTGCGCAGCCGGTACAGGCGTTGCCGATAATTTCCTTCCGGCCCGGTCGGGCCGCAGTCGACCTGCTCGAACAGGCGCACGATGCGGTCCAGCGCCTCGCGCTCCTGCGCCGATTCCACCATCACCAGGCGCCGCTTGCTGCGCCCGTAGCTGGCGCGAATGTCGATGACCAGGCAATGGCCCTGGTCGGCGGCGCCCACGTCCAGCAATAGCGCCTCGGCGCGCGACAGGTCGAACAGCGCCGCCAGCTCGATGCGCGCGGCCAGCAAGGGATGCGCGGCCAGCGCATCGGCATGGCTGGCCAGCAGCCGCCCGGTCTCGGTGTATGGCGCGGCCGTGGCGCGCGGCGCGATCTTGCGCAGCAACTCGACGGCCTCTGGCGAGCCCTGGGCCGCCGCCAGCTGCAGCCAGTACACGGCGCGCACATCGTTGTTCTCGTTTTCGCGGCGCGCGCGCCAGGCATTGTGGCCGCATTCGAGCTGGGCATCGCGATACCCCATCTCGGCGGCCCGCTCCAGGTAGCGCTGGGCATCGGCCACGTTACGCTGCGAAAACTCCGGCTTGATATAGATGCGCGACAGCGCATACCAGGCCTCGGCCAGGCCCTGCTCTCCGGCCAGGTTCAGCCAGCGGATCGCTTTCTTGAAATTTGCCACCTGTGCGTGGGCGACATGCGCGTTGGCGACATGCGCGTTGGCGACATGCGCATCCGCGACCTGGCCATTGGCAGCCCCGCCGCCATTGGTGCAACGCCTGCCATCGACCCGCATGCGCGCGCAGCGCAGGCCCAGCGCCAGCTGTGCGTGAGCGTCATGCTCGGCCGCGGCAAGCTCCCAGAACACGGCGGGTTCGCCCGGTTGGCAGCGCGCCGCCGCGCCGGCGTCCAGGGCCGGCAGGCCGCTGACGCCAGCGAGCGCCGGGTCGAGGAGGCGCGCACAGCGCGACAGCAGGGCGATCTCGTCGGGGGCGAAACGCCGCATTTCCCCCTGTTCGCCGCGTTCGCCGATCAGCGCGCGCGCCTGCGGCAGTGCATGTTCCAGGTAATCGTCCCAGCGGCGCGCTGCCCATGCCTCGTCGAGCGCGGCATACTGCGCCGCACCGGGGCCTTGCGGACGCCGCGCCCGTTCCTGGCCCGACTGGCCGGCTGGCGGGCGCTCGACGGCGCCGGACGCGGGCGCCGGATGCGCCGCGCCGCCCGACGGCGCCGCCCGCGTACCGGGCTGGGCCGCCGGCTGCTTGCCCTGGCGCTGCGACAGCAACCATTGCGCGTGCGGGAAGCCGGCGCGCGCCGCGTCCTCGAGCGCCTGCACGGCCTTCGGATGCTGCTGGGATGGCGCTGTCGCCGGATCGAGCACCAGCTGGGCGAACACCAGGCCGGCATGCAGGCTGCCGTCGTCGTAGGCGCGCTCGTACCACTGGGCGACGGCGGCGGCGTTATGCTGGGCAAGCTCAAGAGGAATATGGTTACCGATCAACTGCCAGGCAGGCGGGCAGTCTTGTCGGGCCGCACGCTCGAGCCAGTGCAGTGCCGTCGGCAGGCTCTGCGGGAGTCCGGCGCTGCCGAACAAATACAGCTTGCCCAGCTCGAGCTGGGCCGCCACCTGCCCGGCGCGGGCATTGCGAATGATCGCCAGTTCTTCGCGGTTAGCCATCGTTGGAATACATAAAAAAGTGAGTCGGCAACACGCAGCGGCGACGGCATCACGTTTGCCAGGCCTTGGCGCAAGCCGGCCTGGCGAGCTTGCCAATATACAAGGTATTGACAGGGCCTGTCGCCGCTCATGCAAATTTGGCCAAAGTCTAAGCCGCTGCCGCCGGCGATTCGATTCGATTCCGGGCTGAGTTGACGGGGCGCAAAGCTGGTTCAAGCGGATGAAACCGGCCACCGTGGCCGCACGACATCGGAGCATGCTCGCGGCCGCTTCATGGAAAAACGCCGACATCCATTTCTTGGATGCAAAACCACCGACGTTGTGTCATGCATATGGAATACGTTTCAAAAATACAACAGCACGATTGGATTTATTAGCGATCTACCAAGCGCGCCACTGATAATTGACCAAATAGCCAGCCCTGAAGTTTGAAACAATCAAGGTAGCCGAGCGGCCCGGCCTCGACGCTCTGCATGCGCTTACCTCGATCCTGGGAACACCGATAATGAAAAAATCTCTCCTGGCCGTCGCACTGCTTGGCGCTTGCGCCGGTGCGGCGCATGCGCAGACGTCGGTGCAGGTCTACGGCAACCTCGATGCCGGCATCGTCAAGCGCAGCGGCGAGAACATCAGCATCGGCAAGCGCGCCGCCAACACCCTCGGCATCCGGGGCACCGAAGACCTGGGAAATGGTTTCAAAGCGTTGTTCCACCTAGAAATGCGTTACGAGCCGGATACCGGCAGCAGCGAGATCGGCCCCGGCGGCAACCAGCGCCAGGTATTCCAGGGCCAGAGCCGGGTCGGCCTGCAGGGCGACTTCGGCATGCTGCGCATCGGCCGCGGCCTGACCCCGTTCCACGAAACCATCGGCAACTTCGAACCCTTCCATGCGATCCCGACCGCGGGCGGCTTCTATACCGACCTGAGCGTCGCCGGCTACAGCTCGCAGCCGCTCGACCCGGTCGGCTCTTCGGGCAACCGCTGGTCGAACGCCATCTGGTACAACTCGCCGATCGTCAATGGCTTCCAGCTCAACACCGCGATCGCGACGAAGGAAAACAACGGCGGCGTCGCCGTGATCGGCCGCGGCAGCGCCGGCGCGCCGCAGTATCCGGCCGGCGCCGAAGCCTCGGCCAATCAGTTCTCGGTCTCGGCCACCTACAACAACGGCCCCGCCGCCCTGATGGCGGCCTACGAGCGCAATGCGATCGAATCGAAGGTCTGGTCGGTCGGCGCCTCGGTCCAGGCGACCCCGGAACTCAAGCTCATGGGCACGTTCACCAGGCTGGACGAAGACCATACCCGCCTCTTCAACAGCGATACCTCTTCGTGGGTGCTGGGCGCCAACTATGCGCTAGGCCCTGGCAAGTTCCTGGCGGGCTATGGCCAGAAAGATACCGACGGCCTGGAAAAGGTCAGGCAACTGTCGCTGGGCTATGAATACAGCCTGTCGAAGCGCACCTATCTGTACATCGATGCCTCGCGCAAGAAGGGCCTGCTGACCAGTCCGGGCACCGTCAACCAGTACGACATCGGCATCAACCACTCGTTCTAGCCTTCTGGCGCGAACGGGAGCGGCGCGTCCCCATCGCGCTCCATGTAGTGTTTTCACAACGCCTGATCCTCCCAGGTGCATCCGCGAACGAGCGTTCTGTACAGTGCGCCATGGCAATGGCATATTGGTAGAGCGAGCTCAAGCATCGCGACAAGAAAATAATATGGAGACACGATGAAGAAAAGCCTGATCGCCGCCCTGCTCGGCGCGACGTTTGCATGCTCCGCCCTGGCCCAGACCAGCGTCCAGATCTACGGTATCGCCGATGCCGGCGTGATGTGGCAAAAAGGCGGACCGACCAAGATCTATAGCGGCGGCGCCGACGGCTCGCGCGTCGGCATCCGGGGTAGCGAAGACTTGGGCAATGGCTACAAGGCCATCTTCAATCTCGAGGCCCGTGTCGAACTCGACAACGGTTCGCAGCAGCCGGCCCTGATGAACGACAATCCGGGCGTCTACCTGCTGCGCGGCATGGACCAGATTCCGCAAGCCATCCGCGACCGCCTGCAGGCAGCGATCCAGCCGCCGGGCGCGCCGGCCGTCAACCAGGAAAAAGCCCTGTTCGACCGCACCTCGATGGTTGGCCTGATCACCCCGATCGGCGCCGTGATGCTGGGCCGCATGTACACCCCGGGCTACGAGGTGTTCAATATGGCCGACGCCTTCGAATCGGGCACCGCCGGCACCTGGGGCCACATCACCGGCGGCACCGCCGGCTTTACCGCCCTGGGCGCCGACATCCGCTCGCAGGAATCGATCCAGTACCGCATCGCCCTGCCGAACGGCCTGGGCGGCTCGGTCATGTATGGCGCGCGCAATTCAGGCTACCTCGGCCGTTATCACAAGTTCCGCGGCGGCGCGATCACCTATAAAGCCAATGGCTTCGACGTCGGCGTCGGCTACAACCACGGCTACGACATGCAGAACCGGCCGAGCCTGCGCACCACGACGGTGGGCGGCTCCTACACCCTGGGCGAGCGCTGGAAATTCTTCGCCGGCTTCCACAGCCAGCGCAACGAGAATTCGGCGCTGCTGCCCGATTACCTGGCCGGCTGGAACCAGGCCGTGGTGCCGGCGCTGATCGCACAAGGCGTGCCGGAGGGCACCCGGAATGCCCTGCTCGGCATTTTCCAGACCAATATCAAGGCCAACACCCAGCAGGACGCGAACAGCTACCAGATCGGCGCCCACTATCGTATCGGCAACGGCCGCATCGTGGCCTCGTACGCGCACCAGAACGACCGCACTGAATCCAACAGCGACGCCAACCTGTATGCGGTGGGCTACAACTACTTCCTGTCCAAGCGCACCGACCTGTACACCGCGCTCGCCTTCATCAAGAACGACAACGAGGCGCAGTATTCGCCGGGCACCTCGGGCAATCCGGGCGGCTTCACCGAAGCGCCGGGCGCCGATGGCCGCGCCCTGCAGCTGGGCATCCGTCACCGCTTCTGACCGTTTCACTCTCCCCCGGAAAGACGCCTGCGGGCGTCTTTTTTGTGATCTGTTAAAACTTCGGCGCCATGCCCACCTCGGGTAAAATGGTTCGATTCATTCCATCATTCAATTCCCCATGAGCATCGCACCACTGGACGCCAACGCTGTCGCGCAATACCTGATCGATCATCCGCAATTCTTCCAGGAGCACGCCGGCCTGCTGGGCGAAGTCAAACTGTCGAGCCCCCTCACCGGTCGCGCCGTGTCGCTGCAGGAGCGGCAGATGGAGGTGATGCGCGACAAATTCCGCGCGCTCGAACTGCGCCTGTCCGACCTGTCGCGCCGCGCCGAAGAGAATGCCGGCATCGCCAACCGCTTCCACGCCTGGACCCAGGCCCTGCTGGTCTCAAAAGGCGGCGCCGCCATGGCGCGCGACCTGGCCGACGGCCTGCGCACCCATTTCATCGTGCCGCAAGTCACCCTGCGCCTGTGGAACGTGGCGCCGGAACATGCCGGCGAATGGTTCGCCCAGGGCGTGTCGGACGATGCGCGCATCTTCGCCAACAGCCTGCGCGCGCCGTATTGCGGCCCGAACAACGACTTCGAGGCGGTGCGCTGGCTGGACGATGCGGAATCGATCCGCTCGACCGTCATGCTGCCGCTGGGCCAGCCGGGCCAGAGCTTCGGCCTGCTGGTGCTGGGCTCGCCCGATCCGGCGCGCTTCACGACCGCGATGTCGACCGACTTCCTGGTCCACATCGCCGCCACCTCGACCACCGCACTGGCGCCGCTGCGCGCCTGAGCCAGGGGCCATGGACTGGGCCGCGCGCTACCTGGGCGAACTGGCCACCGGGCGCCAGCTGTCGCCGCACACGGTCGACGCTTACCGGCGTGACCTGGCCGAGCTGGCCGCACTGGCCGGCCACGACGACTGGGCCCGGCTCACCCACTTCGACATCCGCCGCTACGCCGCCAAGATGCATGCCGGCGGCCAGTCGGCGCGCACGATCGCGCGCAAGCTGTCCGGCTGGCGCGGCTTCTATGCCTGGCTGTCGAACCACACCCCGCTGGCCGCCAACCCGGTCGACGGGGTGCACGCCCCGAAACGCCCGAAGAGCCTGCCCAAGGCGCTGGCCGTCGACGACGCCGTGCAATTGATGGATGCAAATACGCGCGGCCACGCCGAACCCTTCGAGCTGTGCAACCGCGCCATGTTCGAGCTGCTGTATTCGAGCGGCTTGCGTGTGTCGGAACTGGCCGGCCTCGACGTCGCGTGGCAGGATGCGCGCGCCGGCCAGCCGGCCTCGCTCGGCTGGCTCGACCTGCAGGCCGGCGAAGTGGTGGTCACCGGCAAGGGCAACAAGATGCGCCGGGTGCCGGTCGGCGGCCCGGCGCGCGAGGCGCTGGCAGCCTGGCTGGCGGTGCGTCCCGCCGCGCGCGACGGCAGCGCCGCCCTGTTCCTGTCGGCGCGCGACACCCGCATCTCGCCGCGCGTGGTGCAGAACCGGCTCAAGCAGCATGCGCTGCGCGCCGGCACCCCGGTCCACGTGCACCCGCACGTGCTGCGCCACTCCTTCGCCTCGCACCTGCTGCAATCCTCGGGCGACCTGCGCGCGGTGCAGGAATTGCTCGGCCACGCCAGCATCACCTCGACCCAGATCTATACGGCACTCGATTTCCAGCACCTGTCGAAGGTGTATGACGCGGCCCATCCGCGCGCCAAGGCCAAGTAATCGCCCGGACCACGCAGGCGCGCCATTCCGGCCACATCCCCGGGTTGATGGTTTGAACTCGATCAAGCCCGGACACGGTTGATGGTGAGCTTGCAAGAATTGCGGCATAATCCCCCGGTTCTTTTGTCCAACCCCCAACACGAGTAGCGTACCAATGGACCTGATTCCCAGCACCATCCTGACCGGCTTCCTCGGCGCGGGCAAGACCACCCTGCTCAACCGCATCCTGCAGGAAGAGCACGGCATGCGCATCGCCGTCATCGAGAACGAATTCGGCCAGGAAAATATTGACAACGAAATCCTGGTGCAGGATTCGAGCGAGCAGATCGTCGAGATGAACAACGGCTGCATCTGCTGCACCGTGCGCGGCGACCTGATCGTGGCCCTGACTAACCTGGCGCAGAAGCGCGCCGCCGGCGAGATCAGTTTTGATCGGGTGGTGATCGAAACCACCGGCCTGGCCAACCCCGGCCCGGTGGCCCAGACCTTCTTCGTCGACGAAGAAGTAGGCGCCAACTACCTGCTCGACGCCGTGGTCACCGTGGTCGACGCCCGCCATGCGATGGACCAGCTGACCCAGAACGAGGAAGCCCAGCGCCAGGTCGGTTTCGCCGACAAGATCCTGCTGTCCAAGACCGACCTGGTCGACGCCGCCGCCGTCGAGGCGCTGAAGGCGCGCCTGCACCGCATCAATCCGCGCGCGCCGATCGCGACCAGCGACTTCGGCCGCGCGCCGATTTCCGACGTGCTCGACCTGCGCGGCTTCAACCTGAACGACAAGCTGGAACTGGATCCGGATTTCCTGAAGGTCGAGGAAGCCCACGACCATGACCACGAGCACGGTCACGACCACGAGCACTGCGGCCACGACCATGCCCATGGCGAAGCCTGCAACCACGACCACCACCACGGCCACCACAGCGACGACATCGCCGCCTTCGTGTTCAAGAGCGAGCGCGCCTTCAATCCTGAGCGCCTGGAACAATTCCTGGGCAGCCTGGTGCAGGTATTCGGTCCGCAAATGCTGCGCTATAAAGGCGTGCTGCGGATGGAGGGCGTCGACCGCAAGGTGGTGTTCCAGGGTGTGCACCAGATCATGGGCAGCGACGTCGGACCGAAATGGGGCGAGAACGAGACGCCCGCGACCAAGATGGTCTTTATTGGTAAAAATTTACCGAAAGACGTATTTGTCCGCGGACTTGAACAATGTTTGGTATAAACTACATCGGTTTGACCGGCGTACTCAAGGTCACATGATGACCCGTCGCGACAGTTTGTCGCGGCCGACTCGCCGGACGCACCGGTGCGCTATATACTAGCCGCCAGCCTGCTGTAGCGAACTGTCCTTGCTGCATATGCGGCGCGGCCAGAGAAGGGATGGCGCCAGGTCGCCGTCAAGGCAGCTTGCCTCACGCACACCTTTATCGGGTATAAAGTTGGCAAGCTGATAAAATGAAAACCTCTGTCGTATCGAAGGCATCATGACTAAAACAACGAAACCGAATACCGCCCAGCCCGAAGAACGCCTCCTGACGGAAGAAGAGATTCGGGCGATGAGCGATGACGACTACATGAATCCGGCCCAGCTCGCGTTCTTCAAAAACCGTCTGCAGGAACTCGAGAAGGAACTGCTGAAGAACGCCGGTGAAACCACGGAACACCTGCGCGAAACCGTCCTGGTTCCCGACCCTGCCGACCGCGCGACGATCGAGGAAGAACACGCGCTGGAACTGCGCACCCGCGACCGTGAGCGCAAGCTGCTCAAGAAAGTGCAGCAATCGCTGCAGTCGATCGAAAGCGGCGAATACGGCTGGTGCGAAGAAACCGGCGAACCGATCGGCATTCCGCGCCTGATCGCCCGCCCGACCGCCACGCTGTCGCTGGAAGCCCAGCAGCGCCGTGAGCTGAAGCAAAAGCTGTACGGCGACTGATTTATCGCCGTAGCCATCAAGAAAAGCATGCGAGATATCGCATGCTTTTTTTGTTTGCGCGCCCGTTTCCTGCATGACTGCGCACGTTTCACGCGCCATGCAGATGCTATCGTTTCCCATCGGATACACTAGTCTGCACGGCGTGTGCACAGCACACAGGCCGGAAGTTCGTGCTATGGTCTGGCACGGCTGGCCTAATTGACAACGGTGAGCATGGGGCTTTTCTCCTTCCTGAAGAGAAAGAACGACGATGCAGGGGTGCGCGATTGGCCGCCGCCCGAGTCGCGCCTGCGCGGCGAGCCGTCGCGCCTGGACACCGAGGCCGAGCGCGAACGCCAGCGCGAGATCGCGCGCGCCACCGCCGCCAAGATCGACGAGATCGAGCTCGCCTTCGCTTCCGACATGTTCGACGACGAGCCGGCCTGGGGCAGCGGCGTACGGCGCCCGGCGGCCGGCGTCGCGCATCCGGAACCTGACCTCCCGCTCCAGACTGCGGCGCCCGCCAGTGCGCCGGCCATCGACGAAAGCGCCATCCTGTACGCCAACGGCCAGCCGGACACCGCCGAACAGCTGCTGCGCGCCAGCCTGCCTACCCTGGGCCGCGCCGAACGCCAGCCGTGGTGGATGCTGTTCGACCTGTACCAGGCCGACGGCCGCGAAGACGCCTTCGAAAGCATCGCCATCGACTACGCCAGCCATTTCGAGACCTCGCCGCCGGCCTGGAAGCCATTGCCGGCCGCGCCCGATCCGGCCCGTCCCGGCCCTGGCCTGGCCGCGGTCGAGTCCTTCGGCCCCACGGTCGACGCCAGCGTCGCGGCGCGCCTGGCCCGCGTGCTGGATGCGACGGCGCCGGTCGTGCGCCTGGACTTCGGCCGGGTGACGGCGATCGATGCCGACGGCGCCGCCTGCCTGCTGGCGGCGTTGCAAACATTACGCGGCGCCGGCCGCGAGCTGGTGCTGGCCGGCGCCGACACCCTGCTCGACACCTTGCGGCCGATGCTGGTCATCGGCCAACGCGGCGCCAGCCCGGCGCCGTGGCTGCTGCTGCTCGAGTTGCTGCTATTGACCAACCGCGAAAAACAATTCGAGGAAGCGGCGATGGATTATTGCGTCACCTACGAGGTGTCGCCGCCCTCGTTCGAGGCGCCGCTGCGCGTGTCCACCGCCGCGCCGGCGCCGGGCCACGGCGACCGCTTCATGTTGCCGTCCGTCGTGAGCGGTCCGGATGGCGCCCTGCTGGCGGCCATCGATGCCTATGCCCAGGAGCGCGAGACGCTGGTGCTGGATTGCTCGCGGCTGGCGCGCATCGATTATGCCGGGGCCGGCAACCTGCTGGCGCGGCTGGATGCGCACGGCGCCGCCGGCCGCGCGGTCGAGTTGCGCGAACTGAACCATCTTGTCGCTACCCTGCTGCGCCTGCTCGGCGCGGGTGATGGCGTGCGGCTCTATCCGCACCGTTACTGACCGCAACGCTACTGAGTTCAGGCGCTCAGAGCCAACCGAAGGCCAGCAACAGCAACAGGGTCACGACCAGCGACACGAGGATCGAGCCTAGACAGCCGAGCTTGTTGGAAAAGAAGAGAAACATCGTTGACGGTTCCAGTCATGAGCGTAACGACAGCGTACAGCCTGCTGCCAGCGCCAGGCGCACATTTGTCTAAATGCATTTAAGGCAGAGCTAACCTTGCAATCCTGTCGCCGGCCCCCACCTGCTGTTGGCTAGAACATCAAGAGGTCAAAATGGAACAATTTCACGGTACAACCATCGTCAGTGTGCGGCGCGGCAACCAGGTCGCGCTGGGTGGCGATGGCCAGGTCACGCTGGGCAATGTCGTCATGAAGGGCTCGGCGCGCAAGGTGCGCAAGCTGTACCAGGGCAAGGTCCTGTGCGGATTCGCGGGCGGCACGGCCGACGCGTTCACCCTGCTGGACCGCTTCGAAGGCAAGCTGGAAAAACACCAGGGCAACCTGCTGCGCGCCTCGGTCGAACTGGCCAAGGACTGGCGCACCGACCGCGTGCTGCGCCGCCTGGAAGCGATGCTGCTGGTGGCCGACCGCGAGTCGACCCTGATCATCACCGGCAACGGCGACGTGCTGGAGCCGGAAGACGGCATTGGCGCCATCGGTTCGGGCGGCGTCTACGCCCAGTCCGCCGCCAAGGCGCTGTACGAGAACACCGACATGGCCCCTGGCGAGGTCGTCAAGAAGGCGCTGACCATCGCCGGCGAACTGTGCATCTACACGAATATGTCCCACATCATCGAGACCCTGGACTGATATGAGCAGCATCATGAACATGACCCCACCGGAAATCGTCTCCGAACTCGACAAGCACGTGGTCGGCCAGGGCAAGGCCAAGAAGGCGGTCGCCATCGCGCTGCGCAACCGCTGGCGGCGCCAGCAGGTCGACGAGAGCCTGCGTTATGAAATCACGCCCAAGAACATCCTCATGATCGGCCCGACCGGCGTCGGCAAGACCGAGATCGCGCGCCGCCTGGCCAAGCTGGCCGACGCGCCCTTCATCAAGATCGAGGCGACCAAGTTCACCGAGGTGGGCTATGTCGGCCGCGACGTCGACACCATCATCCGCGACCTGATCGACATCGGCGTCAAGCAGACCCGCGCCAGCGAAGCGAAAAAGATGCGCCAGCGCGCCGAGGACGCGGCCGAGGACCGCATCATCGACATCCTGGTGCCGCCGGCGCGCGACTTCGGCTTCAACACCAGCAGCGGCAATGGCGACTCGAAGGAAGGTGAGGCCACGCGCCAGACCTTCCGCAAGCGCCTGCGCGAAGGATCGCTCGACGACCGCGAGATCGAGATCGAGGTGGCCGACGCTGCGCCGCAGATGGAAATCATGGCGCCGCCGGGTATGGAAGAAATGACCGAGCAGATCAAGTCGATGTTCGCCGGCGTGGGCAATGCGCGCAAGAAGCCGCGCAAGCTCAAGATCAAGGAAGCGATGAAGCTGCTGATCGACGAAGAAGCGGGCAAGCTGCTCAATGAGGATGAACTGAAGCAGAAGGCGATCGCCAACGTCGAGCAGAACGGCATCGTGTTCCTGGACGAGATCGACAAGATCGCGACCCGCTCCGAACACGGCGGCGCCGACGTCTCGCGCGCCGGCGTGCAGCGCGACCTGCTGCCGCTGGTCGAGGGCACGACGGTGAACACCAAGTACGGCATGATCAAGACCGACCACATCCTGTTCATCGCCTCGGGCGCCTTCCACTTGTCGAAGCCGTCGGACCTGATCCCGGAACTGCAGGGCCGCTTCCCGATCCGCGTCGAACTCGAATCGCTGTCGATCGACGACTTCAAGAGCATCCTGACCTCGACCCATGCCAGCCTGACCAAGCAATACGAGGCGCTGCTGGCGACCGAGGGCGTCAGGATCGAGTTCGTGGACGAAGGCATCCACCGCCTGGCCGAGATCGCGTTCTCGGTCAACGAGCGCACCGAGAACATCGGCGCGCGCCGCCTGTACACGGTGATGGAAAAGCTGCTGGAAGAGATCTCGTTCAGCGCCGGGTCCGAGAAGGACCAGGTGGTGCGGATCGACGCGGCCTATGTCAACGAGCGGCTCGAT
This sequence comes from Massilia oculi, assembly GCF_017582745.1. GTDB lineage: Bacteria > Pseudomonadota > Gammaproteobacteria > Burkholderiales > Burkholderiaceae_D > Telluria > Telluria oculi_A. The sequence goes on along the minus strand of NZ_JAFVIM010000035.1, from coordinate 1,163 downwards.
GCGCTGGCGGTCAATGAAGACCTGTCGCGCTACGTGCTGTAAACAACGGCTGTCACTTTCCGGAGGCGACCCGCATGGCGAACAAGGCATTGGCGACACGGCAAAAAATGCGGCTGCGGGTCGAACCCTCGCAGCAGTTCGGCAAGCCGCGTAATCCGATCGCGGCGCTGGCCAAGGCGCGCTCGGCCGGGCCGCATGCCAAGCCGCTATCGAGCGAGCGGCATGAAGCCAAGCGGGCACTCAGGAAGGTCAAGCTTGTGGCGGACGAGGACGACTGAGCTGCGCCAGCCTGATCAAGAATTTCTCCTTGCGGACACTTCGGTGTCCGCTTTTTTTACACACAACTACACATGGCGCTTAGTTCGTGTGTAAAATTACACACCAAGACGTGGGCAAGGAGAATCCTGATGGATTCAAGAACCTTGATTCGGATGCTCACAGCGGCAGGATGGCAAGAAGTTCGTGTGGCAGGAAGCCATCACACCTTCAAGCACCCCGAACATTCAATGATTCTCACGGTGCCTCACCCTAAGAAAGATCTGCCGATTGGAACGGTGAACAGCATCCTCAAGAAAGCCGGATTAAGATAGTTCGGCCTTTGCGACCTTCATATAATGGGATTAAAAATGGAAATGCCGATCGCAATTCACAAGGATGAGAATAGCGTTTATGGCGTGACGGTTCCCGATGTTCCAGGGTGTTACTCCTGGGGCGATACGGTTGATGAAGCAATCAAGAACGCCCGCGAAGCGATCTACAGCCATTACGAGGTATTGGCGGAAAGTGGAGAACCCCTGCGCTTCAAGACCTCGAAGATTCAAGATCTCGTATCGAATGAAGAGTTTTTGGGGGCGATCTGGGCTTTGGTCGATATCGACGCATCCAAATTCGACTCCAAGCCGGAAAGAATCAATATTTCCATCCCCCGCTTCGTGTTAAAAAAGATCGATAGCTTTGCAGAAGCGAGGCACGAAACTCGCAGCGGCTTCATTTCGCGTGCAGCCTTGGCAATGATTGCTGAGGAAACAGAACACGCGTAGGAGCCTGTCAGATTTTCTGTGTGGAACGGGGTCATGAAATAATCCTGAGAGGACTGTTCCATGACCGATGCAATGACCACGAAAAAGCCCAAGAAGCAGAAAGCTGCATACCCGTTCCCCGTC
>NZ_JAFVIM010000034.1:0-40082 GCF_017582745.1 Massilia oculi | reverse complement strand
GCTCGACCGCTTCGTGTCGGGCCGATACCTGGCTATCCGATTCGAGACCGGTACTGCCTTCAGCTGGAAGCTGGACGGTTTCGCCCTTCTGGTAGATGACGCTGGAGAATTCTAGATGCGCCCAACAAGCACAAATGCAATCAGCTACCAGCCCGGCGACCCGCCGGCCGATCCGGCACAGCTGCAGCGCTTCCTGCGCGAGGAGCTTCTGCGGCTGAAAGCGGCCCTTGACGCGGTGTCCGACGGTTTCCTGCCACCTGCCTACGCGCCGCCGGCCAAGCCGCGCGACGGCATGCTCAGGAATGCTGACGGCCTTTCGTGGGATCCAGGCAGCGGCGCCGGGCTGTATCGGTACGGCGCCGGCACTTGGCACTTCCTTGGATGAGCGACCGGGATCACCCGCTGGCCCTGGCCTACCAGTCGGCGGCCGATCGCCTCGGCGGCATGAGCTTCGAGGAATTCGTCGCAGCGACGGCCGAGTTTGAGGTGCATCCGGTGCACGCCGGCGGCCGATTGTGCGGCGCGGTACTGGTGCACGGCGCCGAGGTGCACGCATGCGTTCTGCCGTGGGCGCGCGGCCGATGGTTCGGTAAGAGCGAAGCGGCCCTGCTGAACAGGGTAATCGACCAACACGGCGAGGCCACCACCTCCGCCACCACCGAGGCTGGCCGACGGTTTGTCGAGCGGCTTGGCTTCATCAACGACAACGGCACTTATAGGAGCACCAAAAGATGGGCATCGAAACGATAATTGGCGCGGGCGGCGCAATTGCTGGCGGCCTGCTGGGAAGCAAGGGCGCCAAGGACGCAGCCAAGATTAGCGCCCAGGCGAACAAGCAGGATCCGCGTATCGAGAACATGCTGTGGGGCCAGAACGGCCAGCAGGGCTTACTGTCGCAGTATCAGGGCATGCTGAACCAGCCTCGATCGGACGCGGCCACCGGCTTCGCGAACGCGAATGCGCAGTACCTCAACAACAACGGCGCCGCCGACCTGGCTGCCACGCGCGGCGCCGCCTACCAAGCCATGCAAGGCAATCAGGCGCCGATGACGCACGCTGCCGGCGCCACTGGCGCCACGGCCAGCCTGCCGGCCTATGCCGTGGGCGAGAAGGTGCAGGCGCCGAGCCAGAACAACATCGACCTGTCGAGCTCGTACAACAGCCTGATCAATGGCGCTCCGGGTGCGAACCCGTACCTTACCGGCGCCATCCAGAAGGGCATCAACCAAAGCTCGAATGCCTTCGGCAACATGGTCACCGACGCCAAGGCGGCCACCCAAGACGCGCTGGGCAGCATCCGCGGCAACTCGGTGCTGGCTGGTCAGTTCGGCGGTTCGCGCCAGGGCATTGCCGAGGGCAAGGCGATCGACAGCATGAACACCAACCTGGCGCGCGCCGCTTCGCAGTTCGGCCAGAACAACACCGATGCAGCGGTAGCGGCCCAGGCTGGCGCCTACGATGCCGACCGCAATCGTCAGCTCGCCGCTACCCAGGGCCTGGGCGCGCAGCAGTACGGCGTGGCGCAGCAAGAGGCATCGTACGCCCAGCAGGCGCAGATGCAGAACGTTCAAAACTCGTTCGACGCCAGCAAGACGAACGCCAGCCTGGCTCAGCAAAACAACCAGTTCAATGCAGGACTCGGCCACCAAACGAATCTGGCGAACCAGCAATCCCAGCTGGCGACCAACGCGCAGAACAACAGCTCGAACCTGGCCGGCGCCGGCCTGCTGTCCGGGCTTCTCGGTCAGGCCTCTGGCCAGGTGAACGCGAACGACAGCTGGAAGCTGAACCAGGCCCAGGGCGTCAATGGCCTGCTGGCGCCGTACTTGACCGGTCAGCCGAACCAGCAGCCGGTGGCGAGCAATGCCGGCGCAGCAGGCCTCGGCGGCGCAATGCAGGGGCTGGCGCTGGGCAATTCGCTGGCGGGTATGTTCGGCGGGGGTAGTGGCACGGACTGGTCCTCAATTCGCAATTCGAACGGCGCCGGCACCCCGGTGTCCGCCGGTACCTACGGTTACGCCCCATCGAATCTGCCTGTGCAGTCGTTCGGCGGTGGCTGGTAAAGGAGAAATACATGGCAAACCCTCTGGACTTCCTCACCAACATGACCCCGGAGCAGAACCAGGCCCTGCTGGCGGCGGGATCGCAAATCCTCATGCGCGCCGCGCCCGGCCGCCAGCCGTTCAGCTTCGGCCAGGCAATGGGCGTTGGCGGTGTCGCCTTTCAAGAGTCGATGGCCGACCAACAGGAACGCGGCGAGCGGACACGTGAGCGGGAGATGGCGACCCTGGTGCGGGGAGCGCAGCTCGAAGAGATGATCCGGAAGCGTCAGCATAGCCAGAAGGTCGGAGACTTCTGGGCGGGGCAAGGCGGCGCGGCGGTGGCGATGCCAACGCCGACCGAGCGCTCCAGTATGAGCACGTCCGAAGCCGCCAGCACGAACGGCGTGCCGCCAGCGGAGGCCCTCGCACAGGCTGGTGTTGGGCCGGCGGCCGCCCCTTCGATGATCGGCTACTTCCACCAGTTCATGCAGGAGGCCCGCCAGCTCCGCGCGGCGGACCTTCACGAAGAGGCCGATGCTCGCGAGAAGCTCGCCGCCCATTTCCGCCCGCGCGCTGACTGGAAGACGGTCAAGGGCGAAAATGGCGAAGTGGTCAACGCTGCATACTTCGATGACGGCACGCGGGGCCCGGCCGACAACTACAAGGTCGCCGAGAAGCTGGTCTTCCGAGACACCGGCCCGCGCACCGAGGGCCTAAACCCGTTCACCGGCGACGTGGAATCCAGCTTGGAGAACGGCGTTTCGCCAGACACCGCTGCGCGCATTGCGGCGCAGCGTGAGCGCACCGCATTCGATCGCGAGGCGTTGAATACCCATAAGCGCACAGTAGGTCGCCTTACCTACAACGAGGCGGTCGGCGGCTTCATCGTGCCGCCGTCGCCGGAGAACCCAGCCGGCGCGATTATCCCGCTCCAGGGTGCACCAGGGCCGAAGCTGACCGAGTTCCAAGGCAAGTCGGCCGCGTTCGGCCTGCGCGCGCAAGAGGCAGACAAAATCCTTACCGACCTGCAGGGCGACTACAGCCCGGCCGCCATCAATTCCAAGGCGACGGTTTCGGAGTGGCCTATCGTCGGCGGCGCCCTGGGGGCCGCAACCAACAAATTCGCGCTGACCGACAACGACCAGAAGGCTGAGCAGGCGCAGCGCGACTTCATCAATGCGAACCTGCGCCAGGAATCCGGCGCGGCAATCATGATGGATGAGTTCGACAACGCGAGAAAGCAGTATTTCCCGCAACCAGGCGACAGCGATGCTGTGATCGCACAGAAGGCGCGCAACCGCAAGCTCGCCATCCAAGGCCTTAATTCAAACGCGGGGCCAGGCAGGATGACGGCGCCGCCAGCGGATATTCCTGCGGGCGCTATCAGTATGCTGCGGTCCAACCCTAGCCTGGCGCCCGAGTTCGACGCCAAGTTCGGCGCTGGCGCAGCAGCTTCCATCTTGAGGACACGATGAGCAATCCATTCGACCAGTTCGACCCGCCGGCGACCGGCAGCAACCCATTCGACCAGTTCGATGAGCCCGCGAAGCCGGCGCCGCCGGCGAAGCCGAAAAAGGGCCTAGCCCGCCAGATCCTGGAAGGCGCAGGCCTGGGCATCGCCGACATCGGCAACACCGTGCTGAACGCGGCTACCTCGCCGCTGGCGGCCGTGTCGCCCACGGTGGCGCAGTGGAACCGCACCCGTAATGCCGACTTCGACGCGCTGACCGAGGAGAACAAGGACTCGACGGCCTTCTCGCTCGGCCGCGTCGGCGCCAACATCGCAGCCACACTGCCGGTCGGCGGCGCCATTGCCGGCACGGCGTCAAAGGTTCCCGGCCTGCTCGTGCACGGCAACAAGCTGCTCAACTCGATCCGCAGTGGCGGTTTCGTCACTGGCGCAGCGCCGGCGACGACCCTGGTCGGTAAAGCTGCAGACCTCGGCGTGCGCGCGCTGGGCGGCGGCATCACTGGCGGCGCGTCGGCGGCGCTGGTGAATCCGCAGGATGCTGGCGCCGGGGCGGCGATCGGGGCGGCCTTTCCTGGTGTGATGAAGGCCAGCGGTGTTGTGGGCACTGCGCTGGAGCGATCTTCCAATCGAACCGCCGAGAAGCTGATGCAGAGCGCGATCAAGCCGACGATCAAGCAACTCCAGAGCGGTGACGCGGCCACGGCGGTGCGGATGATGCTGGACTACGGGATCAGCCCAAACGCCAAAGGCGCAGAGCGCTTGCGCGAGGTCATCGGCGGCCTGAACACGCAGATCAGCAACAAGATCGCCAACTCGACCGCGACCATCGACAAGGCCAAAGTGATGACCAGGCTGGACGACACGAAGCGCATGTTCGGCAACCAGGTCAGCCCAACGTCCGACCTGGCGGCCATCGATCGCGTCGGCGACGACTTCCTGGCTCACCCGATCTACCCCGGCGCCTCCATGCCTGTGCAGGCTGCCCAGCAGCTCAAGCAGGGAACCTACAAGACCCTGTCGAAGAAGTACGGGCAACTGGGCGGCGCCGAGACCGAGGCCCAGAAAGGATTGGCGCGCGGCCTGAAGGAAGAGATCGCGGATGCGGTGCCGGAAATCGCCGGGTTGAATGCCCAGGAGGCCAAGCTGATCACGACGTTGAAGGTGGCCGAACGGCGCGCGCTGATGGAATTGAACAAGAACCCGGTGGGACTGGCGGCGCTGGCGCAGAACCCGGCGACTGCGGCGGCCTTCATGGCGGATCGCAGCGCGACGTTCAAGGCGCTCGTGGCGCGCATGGTGAACAGCTCAGGTGGTGGGCTCGGGGGTGCTGCGCCTGCGCTCGAAAACGGGCTCTCTAATCCCCTGCTGAGAAATCTTGCGATCGTGCCCGGCGCCGCCGGCGGGCGCGAATGAAGCTGTAGACCACCCCAGCGACGAAGAAAGCGCCGAGCTTCCACAGCTTGTAGGTGAGGTAGGCGCTCATTCGGGTTCCGTGGGTGGCTCGATCTTCTTGCGAGGATGCTTCTGCTTACCAAGCTCGAAGCCCTTCTCCGGGTCGAACTTGTTATCCGGGAAGGCGTACTCGACGCCGTACTTCTTGATGATCTCTTCGACTTTCGCGGCGAACTGGTCAATAAAGGCCGGAGTGGCGACCTCGCTCATTGCCTCGACCATTTCGTCGTCGATCGATTTCTCCAGGCGCGCGACGATCTCCGAATTCATGCTGCGGCTGTTCTGCTTCGCGAGAGCAGCGATTGTTTCGCGCAGCTCATGCGGGAGCCGTAACTTCATTTGAGCATCGTTTTCCATGTCGCGATCTTAATGAACCGTTTTGGTGTTGACAATGGAACCGAAACGGTTCATAGTCGAATGAACCGTTTCGGTTCATTTATGGAGATAGTATGGAAACTGCCCGCGAACTACCGCAGATGAAGATCCGGCTCCCGGTCGAAGTGAAGTCGCTGATCGAGAATCAGGCGCAGCAAAACTTTCGCAGCCTCAATAGCGAAATCGTCAGCCGGCTTGTCGAAAGCCTTCGTCGCGACGCCCAAACGAAAAATGCCCCGGCTGTTGACGCAGCCGAGGCACCGATTTGACATCCCTGACAGGAGACGCAAGTGAATTCTACCCCAGCTCTTACATTCAAGTCCAAAACCTTCAACGTGATCGATGTCAATGGGAAGCCTTGGATGACCCTTGCCGACATCGCCGCCGCCCTCTATGAGAAAGGGGATGACCAAAGTGACGACCCCCTTGACGAAAGGGGGTCGGCTAAAACGACCCCCCGATATGTGACGCGCATCCGCGACATTTACCGCAACCACGCTGACGAGTTCACTCCCGGCATGACTGCCATGACGGAGATGATGACCGCCGGCGGCAAGCAGATGGTCCGCATCTTTTCACTCCGCGGGGCTCACCTGTTGGCGATGTTCGCCCGCACGAAGGTTGCTAAAGAATTTCGCCGCTGGGTGCTGGACATCCTTGACCCTCAAGTTGAGGTTCAAGCTGAGGCGGCAAAAGGTCATCGCCTGGACGACGAAACGTTGCACGACATCGAGAGTCTGTGCACCCAGGCCGAGTTGCTGCGCAGCTGGTGGGAGCGCGTGGCACCGGGCATCCGGGCGCTCAACCGGACGCTGGCCGGCAACGTCCACGACAACTTCGTGAACTCGGCGCTCTGCTCCCGGTCGGTGGTCCGGTCGCTCGGCCTGATGTCGAACCAAGAATACGCCGCTGAATATCCATGGGGCGCCGGCCACACCGAGCGCCGTGAATACGTCCAACAGAAACGGAGGATCGCTTGACTACCCTTGTCACCATCGACCACGACCGGATCGTGACCGACTCGCAGACGCTGGCCCGCGCGTTCGGCAAGCAGCATAAAACGGTGCTACGCGCATTCGACAACCTAAAATGCTCGGAGGAATTCTCGCGGCACAATTTTGCGCCGTCAGAATTCATCGACGCACGCGGCAAAGTTCAGCGATGCGTCACCATGACCAAGGACGGCTTCGCCATGCTGGCGATGGGCTTTACCGGCCCGAAGGCCGCCGCCTTCAAGGAGACGTTCATCAACGAGTTTAACCGGATGGCCGAAGCCCTGGCCGCCGGCGAAAAGAACCTGTGGCAGCGCCTGCAAGCCGTGATCGCCAAGGAAGCCGAATCGGCCGTCCGCGCCTCGTTCGGCTCTCGCCTGCTGCTGGCGCGCAAGCGCGAACTGCCCGCCTTCAAGGATGAAATCGCCGAACTGCAGAACAAGATCCAGCCATCGTTACTGAATTAGCTTCACCCTCACCCCAACCCAAGCCGCTTTCGAGCGGCTTTTTTCATTTCTGAAAGGGTCCACGTGACCACCACCACCGACCAGAACAACGCGATCGCCCTGGCCCAGCTCCAGGTCGAAGTCGCCTACATGAAGGCCGCGATCGCGCGGCTCGACGCTTCCAACCAAGAACTCGACCAGAAGCTGGACCGCGTGCTCAACCAGCTTGCCCAGGCGCGCGGCGGCTGGCGCACCCTGATGCTGATCGGCGGCGCTGCCGGCTCGATAGGCAGCGGCATCACCTGGCTCGTCTCCCACCTGAAAGGCTGACCATGGACCGCCAAAAACTCGAGGCGCAGCTCGTCATCGATGAAGGCCGCCGCGCGATCGCCTACGTCGATACCGTTGGCAAGATGACGGCCGGCGTCGGCCGCAACATCACCGACCGCCCGTTCTTCGACGACGAGATCGCGCTGATGCTCAAGAACGATATCCGGGAGGTCGAGAAGGACCTCGACCGCCGCCTGCCATGGTGGCGCGAAATGACGCCCGCGCGCCAGAACGTGCTGGCCAACATGTGCTTCAACCTGGGCATCAATCGGCTGCTCGGCTTCGAGCAGGCCCTGACCCACATGCGTGCCGGCCAATACGACGCCGCGGCGCGCGAAATGCTCGATTCCCGCTGGGCCCGGCAGGTCGGCGCCCGCGCCACGCGCCTGGCGTCCCTCATGCGTAATGGAGAATTCTGATGAAACGCATCCTGCTGCTCGCCGCCCTGCTCACCCTGGCCGGCTGCTCGAACCTGGCCCTGCAGTGCAGCGGCACCTATACCGGCGACGAGGTGCGCAATGGCGCCGCCGGCAAGTAAGGCGCGGTTCCTGTCGACGCTGCGCACCGACCGCGTCGGCCTGGCCAGCGCCGACCGGCTGCTGCTCTCGCCGCTGGTGTTCGAGTCCGCGCTGCTCGAGCGTCAGATCCACGTGCCGACCGGCTTCGTGACCGACTTCGCCAGCGTGCCGCGCGCGCCGCTCACCTACTGGCTTTTCGGTGGCGTGGGCGACGAGGCGGCCGTCGTGCACGACTTCCTGTACGAGACCGCGATTGTCACGCGCGACCTGGCCGACCTGGTCTACGGCGAAGCGCTGGAGGCGTGCGGGGTGGCGACCTGGCGCCGCGCCGCGATGGTGCTGGCCGTGCAGCTGTTCGGCGGTTCCCGCTACGGCGGGAACGTGGCGGCGTCGCCGTGACCGAGTTCGACATCTACGCGCTCACGCCGAACGGCGGTGGTCATGTGCTGACCGTTCGGCAGGAGCGCAAGGACGCCGGGCCGCGGCTGGTCATCATAGCCGGCGGCGAGGTCTCGGCTCCGGCTGAAGCGATGATGGAGCGGATGATGGGCGAGCCGCTGGAAGGCGGCCAGCTCAGCGGTGCTACACTCGCCGGATGCTCGCCAAAGTAAAACTCCTACGCCAGCGCGGCCAGCGTATGTCCGACAACGAGATTGCCCGCGCGCAGTTCGCCGAGGGCGAGCTGGTCGTGCACGGCATGGGTGGAATGATCGTGGCGGAGCTGCAGCGTCCAGGCAACCAGGTGGCCGATCCGCTGCTAGTGCTCTACGAAGCGAAGCTGACCACCATGCACGGCGCCGGGATGCTGCTTAAGGGCGAGGAACGGCCGCAAGGCGACAAGGGGCCGGCGTACGTCCAGGAGTGGTCGGTGCGGCTCGGCCTCGTCTGAAATTCCGTCGAAAACCGTGGTGTAAGTCATTGATATTCAGTGTCAAAAAGTTGTAAATTGTGTGTGTTCAAAGCACCCCTAAAATCGTCCAAGCTCATGATTTCATGAAGAAAATGGGGAATTAATCAGTGTTTCAGTTGTAAGAACTTGCTTCAAACGCCACGTCTCGATTCCCGGATTGCTATATTTCACTGCATCCGCTCAAGGATCTGGAGACGAACATGAAATCCCCTATTTTGATCGCAGCCCTTATCGCCCTCGGCGCCGCTGCCTTCACCCCGCTGGCCTCGAACGCCCAACCGCACGTGTCGGTCGTCATCAGCACCGCGCCGCCGGCGCCCATCTATTAAGTCATTCCCGCACCACGCCGCGGCTACGTCTGGGCGCCCGGTTTCTGGGAATGGCGCAAGCATCGCCACCACTGGGTTCCGGGACACTATGTCACCGCCCGCCCCGGTTATGTCTACGCGCCGCCAAGCTGGCACCATCGCGGCGGACGCTGGATGATGGAGCCGTCGCGCTGGAACCGCGGACCGGCCCACCATTACGGCCCGCCACCGGGCCACTACCGCGACGATCGCGACCGCCATCACCGCAAGCACGACCGCCACCATGGCCGCGACCGGGACCGCGACGGCATCCGCGACCGCCATGACCGCGACCGCGATGGCGACGGGGTGCGCAACCGCCACGACCGCCGCCCGGACAATCCCCACCGCTACTGAGCCACGGCGCGGTCGGGACGCGATCCGCGGCTGCGGGCACTTGCCCAAAAAGGCAGGCCGCGCAAGCGCGCGGCCCGGGCCGCCCTGAAGGCCGGGCATCGACAGCTACCGGTTACAGCGCCATCGGTTATGCTCTCGCCATGATCGACCTCCCCACCCTGCAAGCCGCCGCCTTCAAGACCGAGCTGTCCGCCGCCCGGCGCCTGACGGCGCGCACCGGCATGCCCGAGGCCGAGGCGCTGGAACGGACCTTGTCGCTCAGTGCCGGCAGCGCCGGACTGGCCAGCCTGCTGTCCGAGCGCCAGGCCCAGCGCCGCCACACCGAACTGCAGGCCGCGCGGCGCCAGGCCAGCGCCGCCGCCGCGCGCACCCGTGGCGCCGGGCCGGAGACCAGCGCCTGGCGCGCCTGGTTCGATGGTTCGGCGCGTCCGAATCCGGGCCGCTGCGGCCTGGGCGCCGTCCTCGATGGCCCGGACGGCCAGCGCATCGAACTGTCGCTCGACGGCGGCCATGGCAACAGCAGCGAAGCGGAATACCGCGCCCTGAACGCCGTGCTGCGCGCGGCAATCGACCATGGCGCGAACGACCTGCTGGTGCTGGGCGACAGCCAGGTCGTGATCGACGACGTCAACGCCCCCGATGGCGCCAATGCCCCGGCCCTGGGCCTGCTCCGCGCCGAAGCGCTGGCCCTGCTGGCCAACCTGCCGCAGGCACGGCTGCGCTGGATCCCACGCCACAAGAATGCACGAGCCGACGCGCTGTCGCAGCGCGCCGTGCCGCCTCTCACCCTGGAACAAGCAACATGACCGAAACGAGCAATACCGATCTCGCCGACTGGCGCACCAGACTGGCCGCCATGGCCGCCGGCAGCGCCGATACCGACGGCGCCCACGACAGCGCCCACCTCGACCGCGTCTGGCGCACTGCGCAGGCACTGCTGGAACACCATCCCGAAGCCGACCGCCTGGTGGTGCTGGCCGCCTGCTACCTGCACGACCTGGTCAACCTGCCCAAGAACGATCCCGAACGCAACCAGGCATCAACCCGCTCGGCGCGGCTGGCGCGCCACCAATTGGCCCACCTGGGCTTCCCGCTTGAGAAACTGGACGCCGTGGCGCATGCGATCGAGGCGCACAGCTTCTCGGCCGCGATCCCCGCCGAGACGATCGAGGCGAAGATCGTGCAGGACGCCGACCGCATGGACGGCCTGGGCCTGGTGGGCCTGGCGCGCATGTTCTATATCGCGGGGCGCATGGAAAGTGGACTGGCGCATCCGGGCGACCCGCTGGGCGTGCAGCGCGACTATGACGACCGCAGGTATGCGCTGGACCACATCATGGTCAAGCTGCAGAAGCTCCCGGACATGATGCAGACCGACGCCGCGCGTGAACTGGGCCGCGAACGGCTCGGCAAGCTGCTGGCCTTCCGCGAGGAGTTCGCGGCCGAATGGAGTGGAGCCTAGACTATTTGTAGCAATGCTAAGATAGACGAACTGTATTGACCGAGGTGTCCATGACCAGTTCGACCGCAGCACCGCAAGCTGTCCCCGGCAAGCTCAATTTCGTCCTCGTCTGCGTCTTCATCGACATGCTCGGCATCGGCCTGATCGTCCCGGTCCTGCCGCTGCTGGTCGGCCAGTTCGTCGACGGGCCGGACCAGCAGGCGCTGTGGTACGGGGTGCTGGCGGCGGTGTTCGGAGTGCTGCAGTTCCTGTTCATGCCAGCGCTCGGGGCGCTCAGCGACCGCATCGGACGGCGTCCGGTGCTGCTGTATTCGATGGCCGGGATGTGCCTGAATTTTCTCGCCACCGCCTGGGCGCCGACCCTGGCCTGGCTGTTCGTCGGCCGCGTCATCGGCGGCATGTCCTCGGCCAGCATGTCGGTCGCCTCGGCCTATGCCTCCGACATCTCGACCCGCGAGAATCGCGCCAAGAGCTTCGGCAAGATCGGCGCCGCCTTCGGCCTGGGCTTCATCTGCGGCCCGATGCTGGGCGGCGTGCTGGGCGACGCCGATCTCCATTTGCCGTTTTACGTCGCCGCGGCGCTGTCGACGGCGAACCTGGTATATGGCTTCTTCTTCGTGCCGGAATCGCTGGCGAAAGAGGGCCGCGCACCGTTCAAGCTGGCGCGCCTGAATCCCTTCTCCGCCCTGCTGCGATTGGTGAAACGCGAAGACATCCGCGGCCTGGTGGTCGTCATCACCCTGGCCACCTTCGCCCAGATGATGCTGCAGTCGACCTGGGTGCTGTACACCACCTTCCGCTTCGACTGGACGCCGCGCGACAACGGCATCGCCCTGTTCTGCGTCGGCCTCGGTTCGGTGGTGGTCCAGGCCTGGCTGCTGGGCAAGCTGATCCACCGTTTCGGCGAGGTGCGGCTGTCGCTGATGGCGCTCACCTCCGGCATGCTGACCTTCCTCGCCTATGGCCTGGCAACCCAGGGCTGGATGATGTACGTCTTCATCCTGGCCAATGTGCTGGCCTATGCCACCGGGCCCGCCCTGCAGGGCATCGTGTCGAAATCCTCGCCGCCCGAGCAGCAGGGCGAGGTGATGGGCTCCCTGCAATCGATCGGCAGCCTGGGCGTGATCGTCACGCCGCTGCTCGGCACCGGCATCCTGAGCGCGGTCAGCCACCTGCCGCCCGACGACTGGCGCATCGGCAGCAGCTTCTTCCTGTGCGCGGCGATGCAGGCGGTGGCGCTGGTGGTGGCGTGGCATTACTTTCGCAGCCATCGATATGCCGGCGTGAAGGCCTGATCCATGTCGACGTCCGTACTTGCCGCGATCCTGTTCGCGGCCTTCCTGCACGCGGCCTGGAATGCGGCCCTCAAATCGCGTACCGACACCTTCATGGCGGCGCTGGCCGTGATGAGCGGAGCCGCCCTGATCGGCGCGCTGGCCCTGCCCTTCCTGGCGCCCCCGGCGCGCGCCAGCTGGCCGTTCATCGCTGCATCGGGCCTGATCCACATTGCGTATTACTCGCTGCTTGCCGCCTCCTACCGGCATGCGGACATCGGCCACGCGTATCCGCTGATGCGCGGCGTTGCGCCGGTGCTGGTGGCCGTGGCTGGCATCTTCCTTACCGGCGAAACGCTCCAGGCGGCGCAGTGGAGCGCCATCGGCCTGATTTGCGCCGGCGGCGCCGCCCTGACGTTCGGCGCACGCGGCCATGCCTCGGGCGGCATGCGCCCGACCGTGCTGGTGCTGCTCACCGCCGTGACGATTGCCGCCTATACCCTGGTCGATGGCCTCGGCGTGCGCCGCTCCGGCTCTCCTGCCGCCTACACCGCCTGGGTCTTCATCGCCAGCGGGATCGGCATAGCCGTCGTGTCGTGGCGCCGTACCGCCGGCCAGCTGCCCGGCTACATGCTGCGCAACCCGACGCTGCCGCTGCTGGGAGGCGTCGCCACCACCGTCTCCTACAGCCTCGCACTGTGGGCGATGACCCGGGCGCCGGTCGCAGTGGTCGCCGCCCTGCGCGAAACCTCGATCGTGTTCGCCACCGCGATCGCCGTCTTCGTGCTGCGCGAGCGCGCCACCCGCGCCCGGATCTGCGGCGCCGGACTGGTGGCGCTGGGCGCGGCGGCGGTGCGACTGGCGTGAATCGTACTCTCACCGTCCAGGGCAAGAAACGCCCGGCGCCAGCGTCCGCCACTGCGGCGCCACCTGGAGTACACTCGACCAAAGGCTTGCAATGGAAATACCATTTCCATTCGGCACTACCATAGTGTACGCCCGTTATAATGCGCACTTTTCGAAGAAAGGCGATCGTCCGTGTCCCGTATAAAAGTCTTGCCGCAATACGTCATGCCGAAGCAGGCGATCACCAACCTCGCCGGCCGTGTCGCCGGCCACAAGGGCGGGTCGATGACGACCAGCCTGATCCGTTGGTTCGTGGGCAAGTACGGGGTCAACATGGACGAGGCGGCCAATCCGGACATCGCCAGCTACCCCAGCTTCAATGAATTTTTCACCCGCCCGCTGCGCGACGGTGTGCGTCCGCTGGCGGCCAGCGATTACGTGTGCCCGGTCGACGGCGCCATCAGCCAATTCGGCGACATCGACGACCACCAGATCTTCCAGGCCAAGGGCCACAAGTTCACAACTAGCGAACTGGTCGGCGGCGACGCGTCGCTGGCCGCGCGGTTCCAGCACGGCCACTTCGCCAACGTCTACCTGAGCCCGAAGGACTATCACCGCATCCACATGCCATGCGACGCGCGCCTGACGCGCATGATCTATGTGCCGGGCAAGCTGTTTTCGGTGAATCCGACCACGGCGCGCGGCGTGCCGGGCCTGTTCGCACGCAACGAGCGCGTGGTGTGCGTGTTCGAGAACGATGAGTTCGGGCCGTTCGTGATGACCCTGGTTGGCGCGACCATCGTCGGCAGCATGGCCACCGTCTGGCATGGCGTGGTCAATCCGCCGCGCATGCCGCGCATCTGCGAATGGAACTACGAGCCGGGCCAGGTCACCCTCAAAAAGGGCGAAGAGATGGGCCGCTTCCTGCTCGGCTCCACCGTCGTGATGCTGTTCCAGCGCGGTGCCATCGCCTTCAATCCGGCCTGGGCGCCGGAAGGCAAGGTGCGCCTGGGCGAACCGATGGGCGAGCGACCGCTCAAGTCCTGAGTTCGACGGCTTCGTCCTCCAGCGCCGCACGCGCCTTGAACGCAGCCACCGCGGCATGCGGGCTGTGGCCTTTCTCTGTGCACGCCGATTCGATCATCTCCAGGAAGGCCCGGGTCTTGGCCGGCATCAGCTTACGGCTCGGGAATACCGCCCAGCCGTTGGCGGTCGGCATGTCCCATTCCGGCAGCACCCGCACCAGTTCACCGGTCTGCATATAGGGCTGGGCAAACAGCGTCGAGCTGAGCGCGATGCCGGCGCCGCGCGAGGCGATGCGCGCCAGCAGGTCGGGCGAGTTCGCCGTCAGCCGCGCGTTGAGCGCGCGCTCCCAGCGCAGCTTCCCGCGCACCAGCGTCCATGGCGCCGCGCCACCGGTGCGGCTCAGGATGCATAGCACGTCGTGCGCGTCGAGATCGTCGGGATGCTCGGGAATGCCGCGCCGCGCCAGGTAGCTCGGCGCCGCGTACAGGCCGGGCTGCTCGAGCGTGATCGGACGCGCGCTCAGGGTCGCGTCGTTCGGCAGGTCGCCCATGCGGATCGCGATGTCGAAATTCTCCGCCACCAGGTCGACCCGGCGCGGCGTCAGGTCCATCTCGAGCCTGACCGCCGGATAGCGCTCCAGGAAGCGCGCGATGACTTCGTTCAGGCCACTGTTGGCGAAGTCGCCCGGCGCCGAGATGCGCAGCTTGCCGCTCGGTTCGCCCTGGCGGTGCTGGGCCAGCGCGCCGGCGGCGTCGACTTCGTCGGCCAGGCGGCGCGCATGCTCGTACAGGCTGGCGCCGAACTCGGTGACCACCAGCTTGCGGGTCGTGCGCTGCAGCAGGCGCTCGCCCAGGGTCGTCTCGAGCAGCGCCAGGCGGCGCGAGACCGTCGACTTGGGCAGGTTGACGCGCTCGGCGGCGCGGGTGAAGCTGCCCGACTCGACGATTCGCGCGAACAGCAGCAAGTCATTCGGTTCCACGTCCATGATTGTCCCATCAGCAGAATAATGTTATCCATTTTACTGGCTTCCGGACTGATTTTGGAATTGCTAAAGTGTTCCTCATCGAAACTCTCTACCAAACGAAGGGGCCTGACCATGAACATCCTGCACATCACCACCAGCGTTCGCGGCGACGCATCGGAATCGACCCGCGTCACCCAGCAAATCGTCGACAAGCTGGCCGCCGCCAATCCGGGCGCGACCGTCGTGCGCCGCGACTTCGGCGCCCAGCCGCACCCGCTGCTGGACGGCGCCGCCGTCGGCGCCCTGTTCACCCCGGCCGACCAGCGCAGTGCCGAACAAGCGGCGCGCGTCGCCCTGGATGATGCGCTGATTCTAGAGGCGCAGGCGGCCGACGTGATCGTGCTGGGCGCCCCGATGTACAACTTCGCGATGCCGGTGCAACTGAAGAGCTGGTTCGACGCGGTGGCCCGCGCCGGCGTGACCTTCCGCTATACCGAGACCGGTCCGGAAGGCCTGCTGAAGAACAAGAAGGTGTACGTGGCCGCGGCCCGCGGCGGCGTGTACGACGAAGCGGCCGACCCGCAGGTGCCGCAGATGCGCGCCCTGCTGAACTTCCTCGGCCTGAACGACCACACCTTCATCTACTCGTCGGGCATGGCGATGGGCCCGGAAGCCGTGGCCAAGGGCCAGGCAGCGGCCAACGCTGCCATCGAGGCAGCTCTGGCGTAAATTTTGCCGCCCGCCAGGCGGCGCAACCAACAGGAGAACAGCATGAACACCGCAGTTGCCACCACCTCAATCCAGAAAACACGCGGCATCGAGCGCATCATCAACGGCCAGTTCGTGATGGACGGCGCGGGCGTGAAGATCAACCGCGTGCTCACCGGTCCCCTGCAGCGCCGCCTGGATCCGTTCCTGATGCTCGACGCCTTCGGCAGCGACAAGCCGGGCGACTACATCGCCGGCTTCCCGGAACATCCGCACCGCGGCTTCGAGACCATCACCTATATGCTGGCCGGCCGCATGCGCCACCGCGACAGCGCCGGCAACGAGGGCATGATCACCGATGGCGGCGTGCAGTGGATGACGGCCGGCCGCGGCGTGATCCACTCCGAGATGCCGGAACAGAACGAGGGCCTGATGGAGGGCTTCCAGCTGTGGCTGAACCTGCCCGCCAGCGACAAGATGATCGAGCCTTGGTACCGCGACATCCCGCTCAAGGAAGTGCCGCGTTTCACGTCGGACGATGGCGTGACGGTGCAGGTGATCGCCGGCAGCACCCACGGCGTCGACGGGGCAGTGCAGCGCGCGCATACCGAGCCGCTGTATCTCGACCTGGAAATCCCCGCCGGCGTGACGTTCGACCAGCCAATCCCGGCCGGCCACAATGCCTTCGTCTACGTGTTCCGTGGCGAGGCGGTCATCGAGGGCAAGGGCGTCGGACAGGCGCGCATGGCGATCCTCGATAACGCGCCCGGCGCCGACGGCGTGCGCATCAAGGCAGTGGAGAATACCCGCGTGCTGGTGCTGGCCGGGCGTCCGCTGAACGAACCGATCGCGCAGTACGGTCCGTTCGTGATGAACACCCAGGCCGAGCTGCAGCAGGCAGTGGAGGACTTCCGCGCCGGCAGGTTCACTTGAACGATCGGCAGCAGGGCGCCCCAAACCGCCCTGCTGCCCCCTATGCGAGGTTCCCGGCCATGCGCTACACTCGCGGGATGACACAAGCGCAAGACATCTCGTAATGGCACTGCTGGACACCCTCGGCGACCTGTGGTCGCGTGCAAGCCGGGCGATGGGCCTGGAAAACGCCGACCGATTCCCGCCCGGCCACGCCTATCCGCACACCCGCTGGAACAAGGCGTATTTCGACATCCCGTCCGACTACAAGGCCGACCGGATGGAGAGCATCGTTTGCGCCGCGATCGCCAACACGCCCTATGTGTTCGGCGAGATCCGCAATCCAACCCCGCGCATGCAGCGCGCGCTGCTGTCCATCATCGAATCGCGCCTGCGCCGCGCCGATGCGCCGGCCGACCTGGTGCACCTGTTGATCAAGGCTTACCGCCAGCCGCATACGCCGGACATCGTGCCAGGCTTGCGGGCCGCGATCGCGGCCAATGCGCAGTACGACGCCAATATCCAGGCGCATGCGGTGCTGGCCTATCTGGGCGATGCACCGGCGGGTTTCGGGGTCATCGAGGCGCAGGGCTGAGTCCCGCCATCGAGTCCGTGCACGTTGTCCGATAAAATAAGCACCCATCTTCGTTCCACAGCCCATACAGCCCACACCGCCATGACTTCCGCCCGTCAGTTCCAATTCAAATCCATCAACTACGCCGGCCTGCAAGCCGGCCCGCGCGTCATCATCATGGGAGCGACCCATGGCAACGAGGTGTGCGGCACCAAGGCGATCAAGCGGGTCATGGAAGAAATCGACAGCGGCGTACTGCACATCGCGGCCGGCAGCGTCACCTTCGTCCCGATCGTCAATCCGCTGGCCTACGCCCAGAACACCCGTAACGGCGACCGCAACCTGAACCGCGACCTGTTCCCGAAAGAGAAGCCGCTGGACTTCGAGGACCAGGTCGCCAACTGGCTGTGCCCCCTGCTCGGCCAGCACGACGTGCTGCTCGACCTGCATTCGTTCGCCGCCACCGGCGAGCCGTTCGTGATGGTCGGGCCGCTCGACAACGACGGCACCCTGCAGCCGTTCCGCCACGCGGCCAAGGAACGCGCCTGGGCGCGCCGCCTCGGCGTGCGCCGCTTCGTCGACGGCTGGCTGGCCACCTATGGCGACGGCGTGCAGCGCCGCAGCCGCAGCGCCGATGAACTGGAAACCGTGCTGCGCTACGGCGTCGGCACCACCGAGTACATGCGCAGCACCGGCGGCTACGCGCTGACCCTCGAATGCGGCCAGCACGACGATCCGGCCGCGCCGGACGTCGCCTACCGCGCCATCATGAACACGCTGGCCCACCTGGGCTTGATCGCCGCCGCGGATCCGGAACCGGTCGCCTTCGACGAGATGGAAGCGCTGTCGATGGTCGTGGTGCACGACAAGCTGCACGCGGACGACGCCTTCGTTCGCCCGTGGAAGAGTTTCGACCCGGTCAGCGAAGGCGAGCTGCTCGGCCACCGCGCCGACGGCACGCCGGTGGTGGCCGAATTCGGCGGGCGCATCCTGTTCCCCGCCGCGAACGCCGCCGCCAACACCGAGTGGTATTACCTGACCCGCCCGAACGCGACCTTCGGCCGCGAGTAAGTCCTTGAACAGGGCATTTCGAACCGTCGCCAGCAAACATTTCTTGAATATCGTAAGATGGCGATATTCGGATCGAAAGAATCCGATATAAGGAAAACCATGGACATCGACGCGATCCACAAGGCCCTGGCCAACCCGGTGCGGCGCCAGATCCTGCAGTGGCTCAAGGAGCCGCAGCAGCACTTCAGCGAGCAGGAACATCCGCTCGAGATAGGTGTGTGCTGCAAGCTCATCGACCAGAAAACCGGCCTGTCGCAATCGACGGTGTCGGCGCACCTGGCCACCCTGCAGCGCGCCGGGCTCGTGAACACGCGTCGCGTCGGCCAATGGATTTTCCTCCAACGGAACGAGGAAGCCATCCATGCCTTCCTCGCACAACTGAACGACGGACTTTAGGAATACCCGATGACTACAATGTTTGACCCGATCAAGGTGGGCGCCCTCGAATGGCCGAACCGCATCGTCATGGCGCCGCTGACCCGCTCGCGCGCCGATGGCGGCGCACGCGTGCCGAATGCGCTGATGGCCGAGTACTATGTGCAGCGCGCGTCGGCCGGGCTGATCCTGTCCGAAGCGACCTCGGTGACGCCGATGGGCGTGGGCTATGCCGATACGCCGGGCATCTGGTCCGACGAGCAGGTCGAGGGCTGGAAGATCGTCACCGAGGCCGTGCACAAGGCCGGTGGTCGCATCTTTTTGCAGCTGTGGCACGTGGGCCGCATCTCGGATCCGTCCTTCCTGGACGGCGAGCTGCCGGTCGCGCCATCGGCGATCCAGCCGGAAGGCCATGTGAGCCTGCTGCGTCCGAAGCGTCCGTTCGTCACGCCGCGCGCGCTCGAACTCGATGAAATCCCCGGCATCGTCGCCGCCTACCGCAAGGGCGCCGAGAACGCCAAGAAGGCCGGCTTCGACGGCGTCGAAGTCCACGGCGCCAACGGCTACCTGCTCGACCAGTTCCTGCAGGATTCCACCAACAAGCGTACCGACGCGTATGGCGGCCCGATCGAGAACCGCGCGCGCCTGATGCTGGAAGTGACCGACGCCTGCATCGACGTCTGGGGCGCGGACCGCGTCGGCGTGCACCTGGCGCCGGCGCGCGATTCGCACGATATGGGCGATTCGACCCCGCTTGATACCTTCGGCTACGTGGCGCGCGAGCTGGGCAAGCGCAAGATCGCCTTCATCTTCACCCGCGAAGGACAAGGTCCGGACGCGCTGGGCCCGATGATCAAGAAGGAATTCGGCGGCGTCTGGATCGCCAACCAGCAGCTCACCCGCGAAAAGGCCGAGGAATTGATCGCCAGCGGCA
Source organism: Massilia oculi (assembly GCF_017582745.1). GTDB lineage: Bacteria > Pseudomonadota > Gammaproteobacteria > Burkholderiales > Burkholderiaceae_D > Telluria > Telluria oculi_A. Next base: position 20,696 of record NZ_JAFVIM010000034.1, on the reverse strand, counting down.
CCGCCGACGCCGTGTCGTGGGGCCAGCTGTTCATCGCCAACCCGGACCTGCCGAAGCGCCTGCAGCTGGGTGCGCCGCTGAACGAGCCGAATACCGATACCTTCTACCATCCGGGCCCGGTCGGCTATACCGACTATCCGGCTCTGGAACAGGCTGCCTGATACATCGCTTTCGCCACCGCTTCGCCGCCCACCGCCGGCGAAGTGGCGGCGCCTCTTTCGACGGGACCTTCACGGTCCCGTTTCTGCGCGTATTGACGATACTAGCGAACACGCATATCGAGAGCACGCAATCTCTCCAACAGGTGTCCAGCGTGGAACGTTAGTGCTATTCTTGCGCGATTGACATTTCGCGCACCCAGATGCGCCCACCGAGAGAGAGGATATTCAGTGAACTTTCCCGCACACCGCGTGATGGCCGTCGCCATCGCTTCCGCCTTCGTCTTCGGCGGAGCTGTCCACGCCGCGCCGGCAAAACAAGCCCCGGCCCGCGCCGAAACCGCCTTCCTCTCGCAGGACGACGCATTTGCCCGTTCCGCCCGCATCGCGAACGTCGACTATGTGCTGGACTTTACCCTGACCGGCAAGGAAACCTTCGCCGGCACCACGACCGTCACCTTCGACCTCAAGGACACCGATTCCGCCGTCACCCTCGACCTGAACAAGGCCACCGTCAAGTCGGTCAGCGTCAACGGCAAGCCGGTCCAGGCGCGCTACAACAACTGGTTCATCACCATCGAGCCGGCGCACCTGGCCAAGGGCCGCAACACCGTCACCGTCGCCTACGAGCGCCTGCACAGCACCAATGGCGAAGGCCTGCACCGCATGGTCGACCCAGCCGACGGCCGTGTGTACACCTATTCGCACTTCGAGCCGGTGGCCGCCCAGCAGATGTTCCCGCTGTTCGACCAGCCCGACCTGAAAGCCAGCTACACCGTCACCGTCACCGCGCCCAAGGACTGGCACGTGGTCACCACCACCCGCGAGACGAAGATCACTGACGCCGGCGCCAACCGCCGCTGGACCTTCAAGCAGACCAAGCGCCTGAGCCCCTACAACTTCTCGCTGCACGCCGGTCCCTACCAGGTCTGGGAAGACAATAGCGGCAAGTACCCGATGCGCCTGTTCGCGCGCCAGTCGCTGGCCAAGCAGGTGGTCCCCGCCGACTGGTTCCGCCAGACCAAGGCCGGCATGACCTTCTTCGAAGAGTACTTCGGCATCCCCTACCCCTTCGAGAAATACGACCAGCTGATCGTGCCGGACTTCCTGTACGGCGCGATGGAAAACGCCGGCGCCATCACCTTCGCCGAAGCACGCTACGGCGTGGCCAACATGACGGCCGACCAGAAGCAGTCGATGACCGAAGTGATCATGCACGAGATGGCCCACCAGTGGTTCGGCAACCTGGTCACCATGAAGTGGTGGAACGGGCTGTGGCTGAACGAGAGCTTCGCCTCCTTCATGGGCATCCTTGCCACCGCCGAATCGACCGAGTTCAAGGATTCGTGGCAGAAGTTCTACCAGACCGGCAAGCAGCGCGCCTACATCCAGGACCAGACCGCGAGCACCCACCCGATCGAAGTGCCGGTGCCGTCGTCGGCCAACGCCTTCGACAATATCGACGCCATCACCTATTCGAAAGGCGGCGCCGCCCTCAAGCAGCTGCGTCACCTGCTGGGCGAGGAAGTATTCCGCAAGGGCGTGCACAACTACCTGGTCAAGTATTCGTGGCAGAACGCCACCCTCGACGACTTCATCAACACCCTGGCCAAGACCGCCGGCCGCGACCTGTCGGGCTGGACGAAAGAGTGGCTGTACCACGCCGGCGTGAACACGATCGCGGCCAATTACAGCTGCAGCAACGGCAAGATCAAGGACTTCACCCTTACCCAATCAGCCCCGAGCAAGGAGCTGCCGACCCTGCGCGAACAACGCGTGCAGGTGGCGGCGTTCAAGATCGACGGCGGCAAGCTGTCGCTGATCAAGAACGTGCCGGTGACCTACAAGGGCGCGAAAACCGCGGTCAAGGACCTCGATGGCGCGGCCTGCCCGGACCTGGTCTACCCGAACTACCAGGACTGGGGCTATGCGAAAGTCCAGCTGGACGCCCGCTCCTTCGATACCGCACGCACCAGGCTGTCGCAGGTCGACGATCCGCTGCTGCGCGCGATGCTGTGGCAAAGCCTGTGGGACAGCGTGCGCGACGCCCAGCTGCCGCTGAACGACTTCATCACCGTGGCCCTGAACAATGCGCCGCAAGAGAAGGACTACACCCTGCTCGGCGACGTGCTGGGCAAGGTCGTCCAGTCGAAGGCCTACCTGGACGCGATGCGCCTCGATAGCGCGTATGCGAAGCAGACCTATGCCGCGCTTGAAAAGATGGCCTGGGACGGAGTGCTGGCGCACAAGGCCAATGCCGACGTCCAGCGCCGCTGGTTCAATCTCTACGTGAGCGTGGCCTCGAGCCCCGAGGCGCTGGCGCGCCTGGCCGGCATCCTCGACGGCAAGATGGATGCCGCCGGCCTGCAGCTCACGCAAGACCTGCGCTGGTCGATCATCGCCCACCTCAACCGCTACAACCACGCCGGCGCCGACGGGCTGATCGCGGCGGAAAGCGCACGCGACAAATCCGACGCCGGCCAGGTGGCGGCGGTGGCGGCCACCGCGTCGCGTCCGGATCCGAAGGTCAAGGCGGAGTGGGTCGGGAAGATCGAAGACCTCAAGACGCCGCTGCCGTTCTCGCGCATCCGCACGGCGATGGGCAGCGTGTTCCCGGCCGAACAGGGCCAGCTGAGCGAGCTCGAGGCCGACGCGCGCCTGGCGCGCCTGCCTGCGATCGACAAGGCGGCCGGCCCGGTCTATATGCGCGCCTACGCCACCACCATGATCCCGACCGCCTGCACGCCGCAAAGCGTCCAGCGCCTGAGCCGCGCGGCCGACCAGATGAAGGACCTGTCGGCCTTCACCCGCCGCTCGTTGCTGGACACCCTGCAGGACGAACAGCGCTGCGTGGCGATCAAGGCGGCGATGACGGCGCCGAAGTAAGCGCTCGATGCGCGCGGACGCCGGCCTGATGCCGCGCCGCGCGCCGGGTTGGCCGCTGGCGGCCACGCTCGGCGCGCACCTGCTGCTCGCATGGTGGTGGTTTGACGCCACCGGCGTGCGGGCGTTACCGTCCATCGTGCCGGCGCTGCGTGAATTCCTCGTGGTGCCGGTGCTGGTGCCGCCGCCTGCCCCCGAATCCTCACCACCCGCTCCGATTCCCCGTTCCTCTGCTCGCTCGCCGGCACGCCCTCCGGTCGAAGCGCAGCCTGTCACGACCGCTCCTGCCATTGCGCCGTTAGCGGAGTCTCCCGCTGAAGCCTATCCCGACCCGCTGGCGCAGCCCGCACCACGAGACGATGCCGCCTCCGAAGAAGCCACGCTGGCCGGCCGCGCCAGGCGTGCCGCCGGCAGCGTCGATCGCGACCTACGCAAAGGCAAGCTGGCCCCGCTCGAGCCGACCGACACGCCATGGAAGCGCTTTGCCAGCGCCGTCGAAGGCGCCCGCAAGGACAGCTCACTCACGCAGACCTCGGAGAGCTACACCTCGCCCGACGGAACCATCGTCTACCGCTTCCGCAAGAATGGTAAATATTACTGCCGCACCGGCGGCGGCGTGCGTTCAAGCATGTTCGGCGCCGAGGGCGGCGGCGCCGTCCTGTTCGACAAGCCCGGCGGCGGGGGCGTCGCCGGCCTCGTGCCCTGCCCCTCCCAGGCCGAGTTCAAGCGCGACTGAGCTCCGCTCGTCGCCGTCGGCGGTGGAACGCACAGCTCCGCCACCCTGCGCCACGCGCCGTCGGCCCCGCACTCCGCCGGCGGATGTTCGCGCAGCAGCGTGCCCAGGTCGAGCGGCGCGCCCACGCGCACCTTGACTCCGCGCGCGATCGGCACGCACAGCGCGTCATGCCAGGCCGCCGCATGGCCTTCGGGCGTAGGCAGTGCCCCGCGCAGCCGGACGGCGGCTTGCTCGCATTCGGCGCTGCTGGCGAACTCGCCGCGCAGGCTGCTGCTCTCCAGAGTGACATCGAGGTGCTGTTGCAGGTACAGCAGCAGGATCATCGTGAACATATAATGGCCGGGTCCGCGGCCCCGGCCGCGCTTGCAGAGGAAACACATTGGACTGGGATTATCCGCAACCGTTCATCCTGCCGGTCGTGCCGCAGGCCGGCGACATCGATGGCCTGAACCACACCAATAACGCCGTCTACGTGCGCTGGTGCGAACAGGCCGGCTGGGCCCACTCGGAAGGGCTGGGCCTGTCGCTGGACGACTACCGGCGCCTGGACCGCGCGATGGCGATCCGGCGCGGCGACTACGAATACCTGTTGCCCACGGTCCAGGGCGAGGCGCTGAGCCTGGCCACCTGGCTGGTCGGCGGCGACGGCAAGCTGACGATGGAACGGCGCTTCCAGCTGGTGCGCGACAGCGACGGCGCCACCGTGCTGCGCGGGCGCTGGGAACTGGTCTGCATCGAGATCAGCAGCGGCCGGCCGCGCCGCATGCCGGCCGAGTTCCTGGACACTTATATGCCCGTCGTGGTCGCACCAGACTGAAACGCTGCCCGCGCGCATGGTTGCATTGCGCATGCTCAAGGACGAGTTTGATCGATCCGGCGTACCGCCCGCTTGGGCGAGGTCAGACTGGTTCCGTCACCCGATCCGACGACGAGGATGCGATGTTCCGGATTCTGCCCAAGATCCCGATCGATATGCGCCTGATCCTGTTCTGGCTGCTGGCCTGCCCGCTGCTCGCGGGGCCGTTGCTGGCCGGGTGCCGGCTGCGCGACGGCGGCCACGAAGAGCTCGTGGTGCCCGAGCTGGTGCGTACCCATCTCTATCTCGCGCCAAATGGATCAGACAGCAATCCCGGCACCCGCGCCGAACCCTTCCGCACCCTGGCGCGCGCGGCCCAGGTGGTCACGCCGGGCACGACCGTGCACGTGGCGCCCGGCATCTATTCGGGCGGCGTGCGCACCACCACCAGCGGCACGCTCGAAGCGCGCATCGTCTTCCAGAGCACCGAGCGCTGGGGGGCCAAGATCGTGCCGCCGCTCGACGCGCGCCAGAGCGCGGCCTGGGACAACCGCGGCAACTACGTCGACATCGTCGGCTTCGAAATCGACGGCACCCAGTACCAGAGCGGCATGAAATGGCTGAGCGGCATCTATAACGGCGGCTCGCACAACGGCGTGCACGGCAACCGCATCCACCACATCGGCAACGACGTGCCGTGCGAGCCCAAGGGCGGCTCCGGCATCGGCATCGACAGCTACTTCAAGGGCGTGGACGTGAGCGTGACCGGCAACCACGTGCACGACATCGGCCCACCCGGCTGCCGCTACATGCACGGCATCTACGTCAGCACCACGGCCAGTGTGCGGGGCAACGTCGTCTACCGCGTATCCGGCGCGGGCATCCATCTGTGGCACGACGCCAACCGCGTGACCGTGCGTGGCAATACCGTGGCGGCCTCCGGCACCGGCATCGTGGTCGGCGGCGGCGACTTTTATCACAGCAAGGGGCCGAACGACCACACCCACGTCAGCAACAACATCGTCTACGACAACCACCACGGCATCCTCGAACAAGGCGCGATCGGCCGCCACAACAGCTTCCGCAACAACCTCGTGTACCAGAGCGCCGGCGAGGACTGGAAGCTGTCGCCCGGCCGCGAGCATACGGGCAGCATCAGCGCGCCGCCCCAGTTCGTCGAGTACAGCGCCAGCGGCACGCCGGACTTCCGCCTGCGTCGCGGCTCGCCGGCGATCGGACAGGGCTTGCCGCTCGAGTCGGCGCCGCCCGGCAGCGGCAATACCGGGGCGCGGCCGATGCGCAAGGCCGACATCGGGGCCCTGCCGTCGGCGCCGCCGTCATAGCGGCCCCATGGCGGCGTCCTGGCGCTTACAGGATTTCGCGCACCCGCTCGAATGGCCGGCACAGGCGCACGCCTTTCGGCGTGACCACGAAGGGCCGCTCGATCAGGATGGGATGCGCGGCCATCGCATCGAGCAGGGCCGCGTCAAGCACCTCCGGCCGGTCCAGGCCCAGCTCGGCGTACAGGGCTTCCTTGCGGCGCACGGCGTCGCGCGGCTGCAGGCCGGCGTCCGCGATCAGGCGCGCCAGTTGCTCGCGGGTCGGTGGATTGGCCAGGTACTCGACTACGCTCGGTTCGTGGCCGGCCTCGCGGATTGCGGCCAGGGTATTGCGCGAGGTTCCGCAGCGCGGGTTGTGGTAAATCGTGATGTCCATTGTCATTACGCGTGGTGTCAGATCGTCATTGGCTTGTCATTCGAACAGCGGCATGATAACCACAGTGCATACCCTGCACCAGCATTTTTGCTTGTCCCCCCTCCCCGCTCCGGCTAGAATCCCACGCTTGATTTTCTAGAGCGTAATGAGAGTTCCCATAGCAACATGTTATTACGCCCAACCGGAGACCCGATGAGCGATTACCTGCAGCGTCCCGAGGCACTGCCCACCATGCGCCAGCGCACCGCGCTGCGCGTGCTGCAGCTGTTCGGCTGGAAGCTGTATTTCAAGCCCCTGCCCGGTCCACATGGCATCGCGGTGGTCTATCCGCACACCTCGAACTGGGACTTCCCGATCGGGCTGGTCGCCAAGTGGGCGCTCGACACGCCGTTTCGCTGGCTGGCCAAGGACTCGCTGTTCCGCGGCGTCATGGGTCGCCTGATGCGCTACTGGGGCGGCATCGCGGTCGATCGCCGCGCGCCGATGGGCGCCACGCGCCAGTTGGCCCAGCAGATGCTGAAGGAAGACTGGTGCTGGGTCGGCATCACGCCGGAAGGCACGCGCGGCTACCGTCCGCACTGGAAAAGCGGCTTTTATCACCTGGCGCGCACCGCCAACGTGCCGCTGCTGCTGGTCAGCTTCGACTACAAGAAGAAGGAATTGCGCGTGACCGAGACGCTCGAACTATCGGGCGACATCGAGCGCGACATGGAAGCGATCCGCGCGGTCTACCATGACGTCACCGCCCTCTACCCGGAGAATGCGGCCCCGATCGTCCTCGCCACGAAGGACGAAAACCAGGCCCAGCGCAAGCGCGCCTGACACGCCTGCCCCTGTTCGGCACCGGCCCAGTCAGGCCGGCGCCGGACGTCCCGCCGCACTCGACCCTGCCAGCCTGTCCCAGGCATTCGCCGCGCTCAGGAACACCTGCCCGCTGAGCTGGCCCAGCAGATCGCTGTCCCGCAACCGGTCCATCACCGGCCCCTTTACTTCGGCCAGGTGCAGGGTCACGCCGCGCTGGCCCAGCGACGCGTTCAATTCCCCCAGCCCGAACAGGGCCGAGGTGTCGATCGCATTCACCGCCGACAGCACCAGCACCAGGTGGGCCGTAGAGGCATGCTGCACCAGTTCCTCGTCGATGCGCTCGTTCACCGCGTCGACGTTCCCGAAGAACAGGCCGGCGTCGACCCGCAGCATCAGCAGGCCAGGCGTGGTCTCGGCCGAATAGCGGTCGACGTTGCGGAAGTGTTCGGTGCCATGGATACGGCCCAGCACCGCGATGTGCGGCCGGCTGGCGCGCCAGATGAGCGAGCCCATCGACAGCGCGACACCCACTAGCACGCCCGCCTCCACTCCCAGCACCAGCACGCCGCCGGCCGTGGCCAGCAGCGCCAGCGCGTCGGCGCGGTCGTAGCGCCAGGCGGTGCGCAGGGTCGACCAGTCGAGCATGCCCAGCACCGCCACGATGATGGTCGCGGCCAGCGTCGGCAGCGGCAGCAGGGCCAGCCAGCCGGTGGGCGCCACCAGCGCCAGGGCCAGCAAGCCGGCCGTGATCATGCTGGCCAGCTGGGTGTTGGCGCCGGCCGCGAAATTGACCGCCGAGCGCGAGATGCTGCCGGTGACCGGAAAGCCGCCGCTCAGGGCGCTGCCGACATTGGCCGCGCCCAGGCCGACCAGCTCGCGGTTGCTGGCCAGTTTCTCGCCGCCGCGCTTGAGCGCCAGCGCCTGCGCGCCGGACATGCTGATCAAGAACACCATGAATCCGATCAAGAGCGCTGGCTGCAGCAAGGCCTGCCAGTGGCCGCTCGAGGTGGCCAGGTTCAGGCCCGGCAAGCCGGCCGGCACCGCGCCGGTGGTGGCCACGCCCAGGCGGTCCAGGGCAAGTAACGGCACCAGCGCGGTGGCGCCCAGCACGACGAACATCGGCGCCAGCTTGGCCCCGATGTCGGCCACGACCGGCTTGACGCGCAGCCGGCGCAGCAGCGGCGCCAGCCATTCGCGCGCCATCACCAGCAAGGCCAGCGAGCTCGTGCCCAGCGCGATGCTGGGCCAGTGCGGTGTGGCGTCCAGCGCGATCGGCCCGCCGACCAGGGTGCGCAACTGGCCCCAGGCGATGACGATCGCCGAGCCGATGGTGAAGCCGCTCATCACCGGGCGCGAAAAGAAATTAGCGAGAAAGCCGATGCGCAGCAGGCCGCAGGCCAGCAGGACCAGGCCCGACATCAGCGCCAGCTGGGCCGCCAGCACGCCATACAGGCCGGTGCCGGGTGTCGCCAGCGGCGCCAGCGTGGACGCCGTCATCAGCGACACGATGGCCATCGGCCCCACCGACTGGGTGCTGCTGGTGCCGAACAGCGCGTACAGCAGCGGCGGGAAGATGCTGGCGTAGATCCCGACCACCGGCGGCAGCCCGGCCACCAGCGCATAGGCCATGCCCTGCGGGATCATCATCATCGCCACCACGATGCCGGCGCTGATGTCGCCCGGCAGCGCGGCGCGCCGGTATTCGCGCAGCCATTGAAGCATGGTCACCCTAGAGGACTTGCCAATTTGAAAGGCCGCTAGCGTAGCATAAATACCGAATAAGCATATTCGGTTTATGAGCTAACACAGGCGGCGCCAGCTCAGGACATCGCCAGTTCGACGCAGTTTCTCCCGGCCCGCTTGGCGCGCGCCAGCGCGGCATTGGCGCGCACCGCCAGCGAATCGCCGCTCTCGCTCTCGCCCAACTGGGCCACGCCCAGGCTGATGGTCACGTGGTCGCAGCCCGGGATCTCGACCTGCTCGATCGCGGCGCGCAGCTTCTCGGCCATCCTGAGGCCGTCGATCGCGCTGGTATGCGGGGCGATCACCAGGAATTCCTCGCCGCCCGAGCGCACCAGCACGTCGCTCGCGCGCAGCAGCGCGCGCACCGTGTCGGCCACCGTGCGCAGCACGATGTCGCCCACCGGATGCCCGAAGCTGTCGTTGACCTGGCTGAAGCGGTCGATGTCGAAGCTAACCAGCGCCAGCGGCAGGCGGTAGCGGCGGGCGCGCTTGATCTCCTGCTCGAGCAGGTGCTCGCCGTGGCGGCGGTTGGCGACCTCGGTCAGGGCGTCGGTCGTGGCCAGGTGGGTCACGCGCGCCAGCAAGGCCTCGTTCTCGCCCGTGACCTCGGCCATGCGCAGGCCATGGGACGCCAGCTGGGCCAGGTCGTCCAGCGCCTGCAGCTGCGCGCGAGAGAAGGCGCGCGCATGGTCGAACATCAGGCACAGCGAGCCGCGCGGCCCGCCCGGTCCCTGGTCCGGGATCGGCAGGCCGACCACCATGCGCACGCCGAAGCCCTCCAGGCTGGCCGCCAGTTCGGGCTCGCCCGCCTTCTCCGGCGCGTCGAGCAGGGTGAATTCGCCGGTGGCCGCAGCCAGCAGGCCGGGGAAGGCGTGGCGCAGCGGAGACTGCAGCAGGCGCCCCTCATAGTGGAGCAGCGCCATCAGGTGCAGGCCGGCCACACCCTGCTCGGCTTCCAGGTGCAGGTCGCCGTCGCGGTGCTGGAACAGCGCCGCATGCACCAGGCCCGGCCAGCCGGACAAGGCCGCGCACAGGCGCTCGGCAAAGCGCACGCTGTCGTCGGCGTGACCCAGGGCCTCCAGGCTGGCGCCGCGCAGCGCCAGCAGCGTGTGCAGCTCTTCCTCGGCGGAGGTCGGCGCGGATGCCGGCGCGAAGCCGGCGCGCAGGCGGGCATCCAGCAGCGCGCGGGTCTGCTGCGCGCGCAGCGGGCCGATGGCATAGTCGATCGGCCCGAAGGCCATCAGCGCCGGCAGCCAGCGCGCATTGGTGAAGGGGCACAGCACCAGGGTCGGCTTGCCGGCCCGTTCGGCCACCAGGGCGCCCAGGGCAGCCAGGTCGATGCCCAGCTCGCAGCGCTCGAGGTCCAGTACCAGGAGGTCGGCCGGCTCGCGCGCCAGCAGGCTGCGCGCCTGCTCGGCGCCGGAGGCCACCCGCAACTGCGAGAAGACCCCGGCGCACGCGCTCTGGAAATCGGCGCGGCGCTGGCCCACCGGGTTCACGAACAGGCAGCTGTAGTCGATGTCCACCTCGTCCGCGTGCGCGCCCTCTTCTCCCATCCTCATCCTCCAAAACGTTTCCAGGCATTACCGATTCGCCATGTTTGCCTCGCGAGTGTGCCATAACCGCGGCGCTGTGTGTGGAACCGCACCGTCGCGCCGGGCCATGCGTCCAATACTCTCCAGATCGAATGCACATTCATGGGAGAAGCACGATGGGACAGCAGGACGACGTGGCGAACAAGCAGAAGGCCATCCAGAACCGCCAGGACCAGATCGATGGCAGCATGCAGAAGGCCAAGAATGACGACAAGGGCGCCGTGCAGACCGGCGTGCGGCAGCCGGAAACGCCGATGCCCGACCAGCACCTGGCCAAGCCCGGCATCGAGGCGCGGATGGAACTCAAGCCGAAATTCATGGCCGAGGGCTACAAGGGCAGCGGCAAGCTGGAGGGCATGAGCGCCATCGTGACCGGCGGCGACTCCGGCATCGGCCGCGCGGTCGCGGTGCTGTTCGCGCGCGAAGGCGCCGACGTGGCCGTCATGTACCTGAACGAGCACGAGGACGCCGAGGAAACCAAACACTGCATCGAGGCCGAGGGCCGCCGTTGCATCACCATATCGGGCGACGTCAAGGACGCCGCCTTCTGCAACGAGGCGGTGGAAAAAGTCGTCGCCGAATTCGGCCGCCTGGACGTGCTGGTGAATAACGCCGCCTTCCAGGAACATGCGAACTCGCTGCTCGACATCACCGAAGAGCGCCTCGACGAAACCTTCCGCACCAATATCTATGGTTACTTCCACATGGCGCGCGCCGCCCTGCCCCATCTGAAACGCGGCGCGGCGATCATCAACACGGGATCGGTGACCGGCCTGCAGGGTTCCAAGAAGCTGCTCGACTACTCGGCCACCAAGGGCGCGATCCACGCCTTCACGATGTCGCTGGCCTCGAGCCTGATCGAACAGGGCATCCGCGTCAATGCGGTGGCGCCGGGCCCGGTCTGGACTCCGCTAAACCCGGCCGACCAGACGCCCGAGCAGCTGAAGGAATTCGGCGCCGCCACCGACTACAAGCGCCCGGCCCAGCCGGAAGAACTGTCGCCGGCCTATGTGTTCCTGGCCTCGCCCGTGTGCTCGGGCTATATCACCGGCATCGTGCTGCCGATCACCGGTTCGGTCGGCTGACAGGCCGTTCTGCAAACGAGGAGGAGAGCATCCATGCGCAGCATGTGGAAAGGAGCGATCAGTTTCGGGCTGGTCCACATCCCGGTCGATATGTACACCGCGGTCGAGAGCAAGGGGCTGGACCTGACCATGCTCGACCGGCGCGACTTTTCGCCAGTGGGCTTCAAGCGCTACAACAAGGGCAACGGCAAGGAGGTGGCGTGGGACGACATCGTCAAGGGCTACGAATATGAAGACGGCGAATACGTGGTGCTGTCCGACGAAGACCTGCGCCGCGCCAACCCCGAGGCGACGCAGACCATCGACATCCAGGCCTTCGTGAATGCCGAGGACGTGCCGCTCATCTACTACGACCAGCCCTACTACCTCGCACCGGGCAAGGGCGGCGCCAAGGTCTACGCCCTCCTACGCGAGACCCTGCGCGAGGCCGGCAAGATCGGCATCGCGCGCGTCGTCATCCGGGTCAAGCAGCACCTGGCCGCGCTGGTGTGCGTGGGCGACACCATCGTGCTCAACACCTTGCGCTATCCGGACGAGATGCGCGACGCGGACGAACTCAAGATCCCGTCGCCCAATTCGAAGACCGCCGCCGTCACCGTCAAGGAACTCAAGATGGCGATGGCGCTGGTCGAAGGCATGAGCGAGGACTGGGCGCCGGAGCAGTACCACGACACCTACCGCGAAGACGTGCTGGCCCTGGTCAAGAAGAAGATCAAGGCCAGGCAGACCAAGACCATCACCCAGCCCGAGCCCGAGAAGGAAAAGCGCACCAGCGGCAAGGTCATCGACCTGGTCGCCCTGCTCCAGGCCAGCCTGGGCAAGAAGCCGGCCAAGGCCGCGCTGGCGGCGCTGAACGACGACGATGACGACGATGACGACGATCCGCCACCGCGCAAATCGAGGAAGCCGGCCGATGAGGACGACGACGACGACGCCCCCGCGCCGCGCGCGCGCAAGACGGCCGGCGCGGGCAGCCGCTCCGGCGCCACCGCCGCCAAGTCGACCCGCACGACGGCGAGCAAGAGCGCAGCCAAGCCGGCCGCAAAGAAAGCCGTGGCCAAAAAGGCAGCCGCAAAAGCCCCGGCGAAGGCGCCGGCACGCAAGAAGGCGGCGTGAGGATGGGGGAACTGATCGACCTCCTCCAATGGCCGGCCATGGTGGTCAGCCTCTACGCCGCCTTCCTGATCGGCTCCAAGCGCGCCGAACGCCGGGTCTTCGGATTCTGGATGTTCATCCTCAGTAACCTGATGTGGATCGTCTGGGGCTGGCACGACGAAGCCTGGGCCCTGATCACCCTTCAGTTGGCGCTGATGGCGATGAATATCCGGGGCATCTTCAAGAATGGGCATTGAATGCCGGAGGGCGGCGCCGCCGCCTTCTGCCACCTCTTCCTTTCGAAGTATTGCAAAAACCTATCATAATAATTAAAGCAATTATCTTTCCCTAATTGGGATTGCTCATTAGAATCTATCTCATTGAAATTCAACGCAATGAGGAGATCACGAATGAGCCAACCCTGCCTGACCACCGCCTCCGGCATCCCGCTCGCCGACAACCAGAATTCGCTGAGCGCCGGCCCGCGTGGCCCGCTGCTGCTGCAGGATTTCCATCTAATCGAAAAGCTGCAGCATTTCAACCGCGAGCGCATCCCGGAGCGCGTCGTCCACGCCAAGGGTTCGGGCGCCTACGGCAGCTTCACCGTCACCCACGACATCACCAGGCTGACCAAGGCGAACCTGTTCTCCCACGTCGGCAAGCAGACCCCGGTGTTCCTGCGCTTTTCGACCGTCGGCGGCGAGAAAGGCAGCGCCGATACCGAACGCGATCCGCGCGGCTTCGCCCTGCGCTTCTACACCGAAGAAGGCAACTGGGACCTGGTCGGCAACAACACGCCGGTGTTCTTCATCAAGGACCCGATCAACTTCCCGGACTTCATCCACACCCAGAAGCGCGATCCGCAGACCAACCTCAAGTCGGCCAATATGATGTTCGACTTCTGGAGCAATGCGCCGGAAAGCCTGCACCAGGTGACGATCCTGTTCTCGGACCGCGGCACCCCGGACGGCTACCGCCACATGGACGGTTTCGGCAGCCACACCTATAGCCTGATCGACGAACAGGGCGAGCGCGTCTACGTGAAATGGCACTTCAAGACCCGCCAGGGCATCAAGAACCTGAGCGCGGCGGAAGCAACCCGCATCGCCGGCAGCGACCCGGACCACGCCCAGCGCGACCTGTTCAACGCGATCGCCGCCAACGACTTCCCGCAGTGGGACGTGCAGGTGCAGGTCGCGACCATCCAGGAACTGGAAGCCTGGAGCGCGCGCACCGGCTGGAATCCGTTCGACCTGACCAAGGTCTGGCCGCACGGCGACTTCCCCGTGCAGCCGGTCGGCGTGCTGGAACTGAACCGCAACCCGCAGAACTACCACGCCGAAGTCGAGCAGGCCGCCTTCTCGCCGGCCAACGTGGTGCCGGGCCTGGGCTACTCGCCCGACAAGATGCTGCAGGGCCGCCTGTTCGGCTACCACGACGCCCAGCTGTACCGCGTCGGCACCAACCACCAGCACCTGCCGGTGAACGCACCGCGCTGCCCGGTCCACAACCACCAGCGTGACGGATCGATGGCGATCGCCAACGGCGGTTCGGCGCGCAACTACCACACCTTGAACAGCGTGGGCGCCGGCGCCACCGGCATGGGCCACGGCGAGCGTGAACTCGCCCTCGACGGCGATGCCGGCCGCTTCGACTTCCGCGGCCAGGAAGACGATTACACGCAGGCCGGCAACCTGTTCCGCCTGATGGACGCCCAGGCGCGCCAGAACCTGTGCGACAACCTGGCCGGTCCGCTGAGCCAGGTGGACGAGGACATCCTGCAGCGCCAGCTGCGCCACTTCGACCTGGCCGATCCGGCTTATGGCAGCGGCGTGCGCGCCTCGCTCAAGGCACTGGGCAGGAACGTCGACTAAGCCGCAACCGGTTCTCCCTCCTTGCCGCCACCCGGACCTCCAGTTCCGGCGTGGCGGTTTTTTATTCAGGGCTCGAATCCGAGCGTCTTCATCGCCTTCGTGAGCGTCTTGGCCGCCGTGGCATAACCCTCCCACGGCGCATTACCCTCGTCCAGCCGCGTGTGCACGTTGGCCACGGTCCACTGCGTGCTCGATTTCAGGCCGGGCAGCTCTTCCCAGCGCAGCGGCACCGAGATCCCGAGTCCCGGGCGCACCCGCGCCGACCAGGCGGCGACGGTGGTCGCGCCCTGCCCGTTGCGCAGGTAGTCGATGAAGATCTTGCCGACCCGGTTCTTCGGCCCGCTCTTGAAGGCGAAGCGGTCGGGCAAGGTGTCGGCCATATGCCGCACGATCGCCTGCGAGAACGCCTTGACGGTATCCCAGTCGTGGCCGCCCTTGATCGGCACCACCACGTGCAGGCCCTTGCCGCCGCTGGTCTTGAGAAAAGCAGGCAAGCCAAGTTCGTCGAGGAAGGCGTGCATCAGCTGGGCCGCCTCCTGCATCGCCGGCCATTCGACGCCCTGGCCCGGGTCGAGGTCGAACACCATGCGGTTCGGCTTCTGGTAACTGCCCTTGAACGCATTCTGGGTGTGGATCTCGACCACGTTCCACTGCGCCGACGACAGGATGCCTTCCACCTTCGCCACTTCGAGCATCGGCGGATGATCGGGGTCGAGCGCCTGGTCCAGCTGGCGCAGGCCAGGCATCTTGCGCACGTCGGCATGCTTCTGGAAGAACAGCTCGCCGCCCACGCCCTCGGGCGCGCGCACCAGCGACACCGGACGGCCCTTCAGGTGTTCCATCATCAGTTCGCCGACCAGCGCGTAGTAGCGGATCAGGTCGAGCTTGGTCGCGCCGCTTTCCTTGTCGATAACACGGTCGCCATTCGTGATCTTCATCGTTGCCGGCAGCTTGCCAGATGCCGCAACGGGATCCTCATCGTCCTTTGGAGTCGCTTCGGTCATGTGCTGTGCCTTCTCGCGTGTGATGCCCTTGGCCGGCTTGTCTTCGCGCAGGCCCTGGAATACCGGATGGCGCACGGCGCCGGCGCTGGTCCATTCCGAGAAGCTGACTTCGGCCACCAGCACCGGCTTGACCCAATGGTGCTTGCGGCCGGGGACGGCGCGCGGCGGGAAGGGACTCTCGTCGCTGCGCAGCTTCTCCAGCCGCTTGGCGATCGAGGCCAGCGAGGAATGGTTGAAGCCCGAGCCGACATTGCCCGCGTAGCGCAGCACGCCCTCGTCATCATACGTCCCGAGCAGCAGCGAACCGATGCCGGTGCGCGAACCCTTGGGATCGGTGAAGCCGCCGATCACGAATTCCTGGCGTAGCCCGCACTTGAGCTTGATCCAGTCGGGCGAGCGCCGCGAGACATAGCGCGCATCGCGGCGCTTGCCGATCACGCCTTCCAGGCCGATCTTGCAGGCCGCGATCACGAGTTCGTCCGGCTTGTCGCCGAATTCGGCGGAAAAGCGCACCTTGTCCGATTTCTTTTTCTTGAGCAGTTTTTCGAGCAAGCCGCGCCGGTCGACCAGCGGCAGCTCGCGCAGATCGTGGCCGTCGAAGTACGGCACGTCGAACAGGAAGAATTCGATGCGCTCGGCATGCTTGCCGTCGAAGGCCAGCTGCAGCTTGCCGAAATCGGGTTTGCCGTGCTCGTCGTGGACCACGATCTCGCCGTCGTACCAGCCATCGGGCAGCTTCATGCGCTCCAGCTCGGCCTTGAGCGGCAGCAGCTTGTCGGTCCAGTCGTTGGCATTGCGCGTGATCAGGCGTACCGCGCCGTCCTCGATGCGCGCCAGCATGCGGTAACCGTCGAACTTGACCTCGAACACCCAGTTCTCGGGGTCGGGCGGCGGCGCGTCCACCAGCGTCGCCAGCTCGGGAGAAAATTTCTCGGGCAAGGTAACCTTGGCGGTTGCCGGCGCGGCCGCCTTCTTCTTCGGCGCCCGTTTTTTCGGGGCCGGCGCTTCTTGCCCGTCTTCGCGCAGCGTCTCGATCTTGCGCTGCACGCGCTCGGGCATCGGCAGATCCTTGACGCTGTCCGGCATCTCGTCGACCAGCGAGAACTCCTCTGACGAGCGCGCGTACTCGTCCTTCTCCTTGATCAGGAGCCACGGTTCCTGCTTCTCGTTGCCGCGGCCCTTCATGCGCACCAGGGTCCAGCGGCCGCGCATCTTGTGCCCGTGCATCTCGAACTTGATGCTGCCCTTGGCAAAACCCTTGTGCGGGTCTTCCAGCGGTTCCCAGGTGCCCTTGTCCCAGATGATCACTTTCCCCGCGCCATATTGCTTGGCTGGAATGGTTCCTTCGAAATCGGAATACGAGATCGGGTGATCCTCGACGTGCACCGCCATGCGCTTGTCGTGGGTGTCGTAACTGGGCCCTTTCGGCACCGCCCAACTTTTCATCGTGCCATCCAGCTCGAGCCGGAAATCGTAATGCAGGCGGCTGGCCCAGTGCTTCTGGATGACGAAGGTCAAGGCATCGAGTCCGGGTGTACCCCCTTCGGCCGGTTCGGACGTGATCGTGAAGTTGCGCTTGGCTTTATAGACTTTGAGTGCGTCGGGCATCGCGGTGCTCCTGGAACCTATTGATCACAGCCTATTCCTGCCTCGCGCCGGGCACTGTACGGCAGCGAACGCTGACCGGGGCCAGTGCGATAAATGTAAGCGGATGTAATTTTCGTCAACTGGACCGTGACGCCCCCCGTTATCAGCTCAGTAACACGGGGAAAACAACTCTACGGAGCCCCACACGAGAGCAACCGAGTTTCAAACCACTTTAAAGGAATGACACCATGAGCAAAATCGCCGCTACCCTGATCGCTGGTCTGTTCGCTACTTCCGTGTTCGCCCAGACGCCTGCCGCCACCACCGCCACCCACGCCGAAGCGCAGGCCAATAAAGATGCAGCCAAGGCCGACGCCAAGCACGCGAAAGAAGTCGCCAAGGCCGATGAAAAGGTAGAGAAGGCCAACGCCGAAGCAAAGGCCGACGTGGCCAAGGCGGAAGCGAAAGCAGCCGAGAAGAAAGCTGAAGCCAAGGCCGACCAGGTCGAAGCGAAGGCCGACGGCGTCGCCCGTTCGCAGTAATCCCCCTGGCTCAGGGCCCTCACCAGAAGCCGGCTCGAGCCCCACCATATCGCGGCGTTCCCACGCCCCCCCCATGCAAAAGACAGGCCTTCCTGTCTTTTGCCATGTCTGCTCTACAATAAGCTTTTTGCCCGCAGCGTAAAGGACATCATGGACCGTATCGTCTTCCTCGACCGCGACAGCCTGCAAGCCAATGTGCGCGTGCCCGGCTTCGCGCATACATGGCAGGATCACGCGGGCACCAGCCCGGACGAGGTCGTGGAACGCCTGGCCGGCGCCACCGTCGCGATCACCAACAAGGTGCCGCTGTCTGCGGGGGCGATCGCGCAACTGCCCGACCTGAAGCTGGTCGCCATCGCGGCCACCGGCACGGACAACGTGGACCTGGCCGCCTGCCGCGAACGCGGCATCGTGGTCTCGAACATTCGCGACTACTCGCTGGTCTCGGTGCCGGAACACTGCTTCGCCCTGATGCTGGCGCTGCGCCGCAACCTGCGCGCCTACGCCCTCGACGTCGAGGCGGGCAAATGGGAAACCTCCAGCCGCTTCTGCCTGCTCGACCACCCGATCGGCGACCTGGCCGGCAGCCGCCTGGGCATCGTCGGCTACGGCGCGCTCGGCAAGCGGGTTGCCGACATCGCGCGCGCCTTCGGCATGCAGGTGGCCGCCACCTCGCGTTCGCCGATCCGGGATCCGGACGTGACCGAACTGGCGCTGGACGAACTGCTGGCGACGTCAAGCATCGTCAGCCTGCACCTGCCGCTCACCGAACAGACCCGCGGCCTGATCGGCCGGCGCGAGCTGGGCCTGATGAAACCGGGCGCGCTCCTGATCAACACCGCGCGCGGCGGCTTGGTCGACGAGGCGGCGCTGGCCGAGGTGCTGATGGAAGGCCGCATCGGCGCCGGCTTCGATGTCCTGAGCAAGGAACCGCCATCGTCCGGCAATCCCCTGCTCGGCCTGCGCCTGCCGAACTTCATCCTGACCCCGCACGTGGCCTGGGCCAGCGCGGGCGCGATGCAGACGCTGGCCGACATGCTGGTTGATAATATCGAGGCGTGGCGCGCGAGTGCGCCGCGCAACGTGGTCTGAACGCAGCCCAAGCATGCTGAACAAAACTTCTCGGCGTCCCTTCCACAGATGTTCAGGCAGCGAAAGATAGCCGTGGCGAATAGGTGTTCGGCCTTGGCATCAATCCGTACATCAATACGGCTATTACAGTAGTGCAAAACATCGTCGGGGATGCCCGCTATCGACCCAAAGCTGACCTTAATCGGCTGTCGCCAAGCTCTCGCGGTTCCTTACCCATATCCATGCGCAGATTCCCACAACCCCGGCGGTGAAACCGGCGCCGCCAGCAATTGCAACGGATATTGGTTTGACGGCAGTGCCTTCTTCCAGCAACGCGTTAAGACTGAAATACGTGGCGATAGACATCGTAGCCAAGACGACTCCCATTTTGCCCGCCCGCTCTCCGAGTTGGCGCCATCGTTTCGTATACAGTGACCACACCACACCGGCCGCGACCAATGGGCTGATGACAGCGCAAAACAAGAAGAGCAGTACGAGCAAAAAGGAAGAAGGCACGTTTAACTCCACTGATTGATACTTCGAAGGCCGGAGCATCCGCTTCTGGCCGATTACTGACGTTTGGAAGATCGCAACATACAAGCGGCTAAGCTCGCTGCCTCGATTGATCAGCCCATCTTCTCGATCACGTGCCATTCGAATCGAATATCAGGCTTGGCTGAACGCTCCAGATCAGCGACTGCAAACCGGTCAGACGATACTGCCCTTCCTGTGGCCGCACGGCTTGAGCGAATTCGCGTGCTCCATTCGCGTCCATCGTCACCGTCATCGAGTTTTCGTCGATCTGCCAAGCGCAGTCCGGACCCGGCTCGAAGCGTAGGCGCCAGTCCGGGCCGGCGAGCAGGAAGGGTCGGTCGAAAGGGAGTCGCAAAGCGAGCAGCACGCCCAGCTCTTCGACCTGGCGGGCGCCCAGCGTTATCTCGGCCATTGGGGAGCGCAACAGCCGGCTGCGCTGCTGCACCGCCAGCACGTCGGTAAACAGGAAGCCACTCGATGAACCATCACGCTCCGTGGCGGCTTTGACTTGCGCCGCTACGTCCTCGATATCGAGCAGCGAGGACCGATGCAGGTCCGTGATCCATAAAGGCATGTAGGGCAACAGCACTTCCAGCAGCTGCGCCGTTTTCCATTGTTTCGCGGCGCGTTCTTCCTCGATTGTCAGGCCGACCACCTGGATGAATGCAAACCGCCCGTTCGGCGATTCGACCAGCGGCAGCTCGGGGTCGGCAACGAAGCCGATCGAGCACAAGGTTGTTTGGGTGTCCAACGCGATTGGCCCGTTCGCGGTCATCCAGTCGCCAGGGTTAAAGACATTACCCGTCTTGAAGACATAACGAGCAAGGTTCTGCAGCAAGGCTAGCACCCATCTCGGAGCCGTTGTTTCCTCTCCCTTCGTCTTGAGCCTGAACGTCAGTTCGAAACCGTAGCCACTGGTTTCCGAGTCGTCCGATTCCTTCTCATACAGCTCGGTGAAGCCATACGTCACGTAATGCCAGTGCGGGACAGGCAGGTCGCGGCGGAAGACGCTGATGCCCTCCAGCGGATCCGGTCCGCCCAAGCGATGGCTGATCAGGGTACCGAAGTGTTCGGGCTTCTGGTCGCCGTATAGTGGAGCAAAGCTGGCATCGATGGCATCCCAGCCGCGGGTGACAACTTCATCATCCGTGTCTTCTTTATTGTCATTTTCGAGGTTCAAATGCTTCTCCAGGAGAGATATTCATGTCTTAGTCGATGGTGGACTTGCCTGGCGTCTGCAAGCGACCCAAATCGGCTGTTCGGGTCAGCTCAACAGGTTGCGGGGTTGGATAGTTACGGAATGTCTCGGCCGGCAGATGTCGACCCGAAGCAGACATTCATACATTAGCTGGTAATCCCCCCACAGAAAGAGCGCGTTTAGAAGTAGAATTTTCTACTTAAGAACAGAAAGCTCTACATGAAGACGTCCCGTTTTACCGACAGCCAGATCATCGCCATCCTCAAGCAAGCCGA
>NZ_JAFVIM010000033.1:0-51913 GCF_017582745.1 Massilia oculi | reverse complement strand
TGCCGCCATCCTCAATCGCTTCACGCGCTTGGGCACGCCCACGACCGTAGCGGTGACCATGCCGTAAATCCGTCTGGGGTTTGGGGTACTACGCGCTCAATTGATTTATGCAACAAAGCCACGGCGCGGTACAAATCGGATAGCCAGAAAGCCGCTATCGTCAGCGCCGCCACCAGTAGATAAGAGCCGGGGCCAAATTGTTTTGCAAGCTGTAAATCGCCACCGCGCAATATCATTGCGATTAAAAAACAAGCGGGAAGCGCAACCAGGTCGACCGCGATGGCCAGGGCGGCCTTCGTAGTGCGATGCATGGACACGATTCTTGCGCAGAGCTGGTGAGACAGGCTGTAGCGTTGAATTGACATGGCAATCGGCTTCTCGCTGAAAGAGAACGACGTGCTACTGCAATCAAAATAATGGTTTACTGCACGATCAGGTGTTTGAATAAAACTCTGCGCTGGATGGGTGGTTTTGCCGATTGGTTTTATGTGTATAAGCTTATTATCTGTCCGAGATTGAATGATGGGTTTGAGGTCACTCAACAGCGATAGGGGATATAATGCGTGAGCACAAGTTTTGAAATGGAGGAGTGAATATAGGAAATGGCGCTGGATAATGATTTCCGGCGACTATTTATTTAATTCGGGATATTGGGGGAGGGCTGGGCGGCGGATGCCGTTGGGAATGGCGAAAATAAAAAGGCGTCCCGACCCGGCAGGCCGGAACGCGGTCGACGATGCAGGACGTCAGGCGGCAGGACGCCCCGGACGCGGCTGCGGCGCCATCGGCGGCACCGTGATCCCTTCGTTCAGGCGCAGGAACTTGAAGCCGGCCAGCGCCTGGCCGCGCTTGCCCGCGCGCGCATTGCGCTCCTGGCGTTCGAGCGTGCGCGATATATACGATTCGAACGTCTCCTCGCGCACCTGCGGTTCGGCCGAATGCAGGAAGTGGCGCTCGCCGTTCGGTCCCAGCACCACCAGGCCCACGTGCGAGGCCCAGTACTCACCGTCGCGGGTCGAGATCACGTTGACGAAATCTCCCTCCTGCAACTGGCTGGCGATGGCCGCCACCTGTTCCTTCGGCACATAGGCCTGGCGGCTGGTCTCGACCGGGATGTCGCGCACCGTATTGTGGCGGGTGGCCAGGAAGCGCGCGCGGTCGACCTTCATCTCGTATGCAGGGCCTCCGGCGCCGGCCAGCTCGGCGCTGACGTCGGTCACCAGCCAGCGGTTTGCCACGTTCCAGTCCATCTCGGTGTAGTGGTTGCGCGTGGCCACGCCGATCACGCCGTCGCGGTAGCGGATCCGCTGCAGCATCCAGAAGAACTCTTCCCAAGTGGCGGACAAGGCCATCGCATAGGTGTGCTCGGCGAACACCACGCAATCGCTCTGCGCCAGGCTATAGAGAGGCAGGCTGTCGTGGATCTCGTAGGGGAACTCGCCCAGCAGGTGCAGCGAGTAGGGCTGGCCGATGTTCTGGCGGCCGATCGCGGCGATGCGCTTCTTCAGGTCAGGCTCGGCGCCCTGCATGTGGGCGATGTACTGGCCGGCCTCGAACGGCGTCATCTGGTAGACCTGTTTTTGCAGCAGCGTCGACAGGGGCGTGGGCGGCGGCGGCGCGCCGGGGATGGGTTTGGTGGCGGGCGCGGTCGCGCACCCGGTCAGGACGGCGCTGGCAAGCAGCAGGCAGGCAAGGCGCATGGCGTTCATCAATGTGGGGAAAAAACGTCAAGCTAATCTGGTGCGCCCGGCTTGGGTAATGAAATTTCTTCGTCCAGCCATAACCGCACGGAGGGCGACTTTATGTACATTCCTTCAAGTTATATAGAAGCGAACACAAGTGATTATTCACGGACGGAATACATCATGAATACTCCGATCATGGCAGTCTTCAGCCTGCCTTAAGCAAGAACGATAGCACTATTCCCAGGAGAGAGAAGATGTTCAAGCAGAAGCCGCTCGCAGCGGCCGTATCGATGGCCGTCTGGAGCCTTGCAGCCCTGCCGGTCATGGCGCAGGAAGCCACCCCCGAGGTGCCGATGCAGACCGTGGAAGTGACGGGCATCCGTGCCTCGCTGGCCAAATCCCTGTCGGTCAAGCGCGATGCCTCGGCCAACGTCGAGGTGATCACGGCCGAAGACGTGGGCAAGATGCCGGACAAGAACCTGGCCGACTCCCTGCAGCGCCTCGCCGGCGTGGCGGTGCGCACCGACTACGATGAAGCGGAGAAGGTGTCGATGCGCGGCACCAATCCGGACATGTCGCTGATCATCTTCAACGGCCATGCGGTCAGCAGCGCCGACTGGTATGTTGCCGACCAGGGCTCGAGCTCGCGCTCGACCAGCCTGTCGCTGATGCCGTCGCACGTATTGCAGCAGGCTGTCGTCTACAAGAGCTCGCAAGCAAACATCGTCGACGGCGGCCTGGCCGGCACCATCAATGTGACGACCCGCAAGCCGCTGTCGCAGAAAGAACGCTTCTCGGGCGTGGTCAGCGTGGGGGCCAGCTATGCCGACCTGCCGGGCCGCTACGCGCCGGACATGAACGGTTCGGTCACCTGGAAGAACGAGTCCGGCACCTTCGGCGTGCTGGCCGCGCTGTTCGCCGAAAAACGCCACGTGCGGCGCGACTCGGTGTCGCGCTTCGCCTACGGCACCAATAGCGGCTGGGACGTGATCAACACCTCGACCATGCTTGGCATTACCGACGAGTCGCTGGCCGGCACCGGCTACACCGCGGCCGACCTCAACGGCGTGCGCCTGCCCGGTTCGATGAGCTCGGAGTTCGTGGAATCGGTGCGCGACCGCAAGGGCGGCATGCTGTCGCTGCAGTTCAAGCCGAACCGCGACCTCGACGTCACCATGACCGGCTTCCATTCGGCGATGGATGCGGATAACCATGGCCGCCTGACCTCGAGCGCCATCTACTCCATGCTGCTCGGTAAGAACCAGCCGCTCGGACAGACGACCGCCGCCGCCGCCAACACCAATTCGAACGGCCAGCGCGTGTTCGCGCAGATCCGCAATCCGGTGATCGTCGACGAGACCACCGTCTACGGCCACCCGCTGAAGGTGCTGAAGGCGGCCGACATCGTCTTCCCCGACAGGACCACGCCGCAGTACGTCGGCAACTCGGAAGGCTTCTTCCGCGACGGCGCCAAGGCCGAAAGCTCCTTCCTCGACCTCGATGCCAAGTATCGCGTCAACGATGACCTCACCGTCAAGACCTTGCTGTCGGCCACCCGCGGTGTCGGCCAGACCAAGCTCGACCAGGGCCTGACCCTGGCGCGCTACGGCACCGGCATCTCGTACGCATTGGGCGACCTGGACGACGCGCCCTTCGTCCAGTACCACAACGCCGGCGCCAACCAGCCGGGCCTTAATCCGGACGGCAGCGGCTACACGATCGTCGACCGCGCCGCATCCGGCGTGAAGACCGTGGACAAGGAATGGAGCGCGCAGTTCGACGCCGAGTACCGCCTCGACCGCGGCATCTTCCAGTCGCTGGAAAGCGGCGTGCGTTTCGCCGACCATAAGCGCACCAGCGGCCGCCGCGGCCCTGCCTTCCGCAACGGCATCACCGTCGACCCGGTCACCGGCCGCGTGGTGTCCAACACCCCGACCCCGACCACCGGTTGGCAGGCATTCCCGGGCGACTTCGGCGATGGTCTCGATGGCCCGGCAGGCTGGGACAACACCGGCTTCACCTACACGCCGGAAGCAATCAAGGAATACATCGCAGCCAACACCAAGGTGACCAGCGACGCCTGGGAGCGCCGCGTGAATTCCGAAATCGACATGCAGGAGCGCCAGAGCGCCGCCTACGTGATGGCCAACCTGGAAGGCGAGCGCTGGTCGGGCAACGTCGGCGTGCGCTTCACCCGCACCGAAGTCAAGGCCAATATCGCCACCCCGATCCCGGCCGGCGCCTGCCAGCGCGTGGAGCCGGGCCAGGCTCCGGTTCCCTGCGCCGCCTATCCGGGCGCGATCACCGATGCCGGCGACGCCACCTCCTACTTCGACGGCCAGCCGTTCAATCCCACCGCCGGCATCCTGTACTACAAGACGCCGACCAAGCGCACCTTCGACAACTGGCTGCCGAGCCTGAACCTGCGCTACGACATGGGCAACGACATGCTGGCGCGCTTCGGCGTCAGCCGCACCATCGGCCGCCAGAACTACAACCTGCTGGGCAGCGGCTTCGGCACCCCGGGCTGCGACGCCAACGGCTGCCGCGTGACGGGTCCGAATCCGGACATGGAACCGCAAACCGCGGACAACCTCGACCTGTCGTGGTCGTGGTACTTCGCGCCGCGTTCGATCGTGGCGGTGAGCGTGTTCCACTCGTCGATCGACGGCTATCCGAAGACCGGCGCGGTCGGCAGCTCCACCGTCGACCTGCTCGACCCGCGCGACCAGACCGTGAAGACCTTCTTCATCAACACGGCCTCGCAGCAGGGCGCGAAGATCAACGGCATCGAGCTGCAGTACGAGCAACCGTTCGGCAAGACCAACTTCGGCTTCACCTCCAACGTCAGCCGCGCCAAGACCAAGGTCGACGACGGCCGTCCGATGGTGGGCGCGTCCGAATGGACCGGCAACGTCGGCCTGTACTACGAGGATGCCAAGCTGTCGACGCGACTGGTGGCCAACTACCGCGGCGAATACGTGAACAGCACCACGGCGCCGTCGCCGACCGCCAACAGCCAGGGTCTCTCGGTCATCAACGGCATCGCGATGCCGACCGCGCCGACCTATGCCGATGCGGTGACCACGCTGGCGTTCTCCGCCAACTACTACTTCACCAAGAACCTGGAACTCGCGTTCAGCGCGACCAACCTGACCAATGCCAAGCGCGCCCAGTATCGCTACAGCGAAGAAGAGCAGCAGAAGCTGGACGTCAGCGGCCGCCAGTACTACCTGAACCTGCGCTACAAGTTCTGATCGTCGCGAACGCATGATATGAGGGGAGCTTCGGCTCCCCTTTTTTGCGTCCATCGCTGTCACGCAGCTGTCACCTGGCCTGCTCGTCCG
Organism: Massilia oculi; assembly: GCF_017582745.1. Taxonomy (GTDB): domain Bacteria; phylum Pseudomonadota; class Gammaproteobacteria; order Burkholderiales; family Burkholderiaceae_D; genus Telluria; species Telluria oculi_A. The sequence goes on along the minus strand of NZ_JAFVIM010000033.1, from coordinate 46,881 downwards.
TATTGACGCGCACAGTGTGCGTCACCTAACGGTGCACCTGCCCGGGTTTCGATAAGATGCACCCGTCTGAGTGAGGAACGCGCGATTCGATTCGCTGCCATCCGAAACCTCAACAGGTTAGCCGGTCGCCTCGAGGATCGGCACCAATTTCAGGGACGCGCCGCCGCTAGTGCAGGCGCGGCCCGCAAACGGAAGCGGAGGTTGCCATGTACGATGTCAAGCATCCACCCAAGCACCTGGTGCGCGCCTATCTCGAACGTCGCTCGCGCGACCCGAAACCGCCGCCGACCCCGGAAGAAATCCGGCGCCAGCTTGGCTGGGGCATGCTGATGCCGGCCGACCTCAAGATGGGCACCAACCGCTCCTGAGCTTTTTCTTTACGCGCCGACGTCCCGCGAGGACGCGGCGCCCAGCCCACCACAGGAGACATCCATGACCAGCAAGATCGGCAGCAAACACATCGCCCAGCACCGCGGCAAGAAGGAACGCCTCGAGATCAAGCGCGCCAACGTCGCGCGCGAAGCGGTGCGCCAGGCGGAAGCCCGCGCCAAGTACCGCAACCAGCCGAAAGGCCAGGCACAGCGCGAGCAGGCGCAGACGGCCGCCTGATCCACCCCATACGGCGTACACGGCCCGCCTGCGAGGCGGGCTTTTTTACGTCCATCCTTCCCCATCCTCTCCATTCGCCGCTTTCCAGCGGCCATTCACCGAATAGCGCTTTCGTGATTGCCTTCCCGTTTGTTATCGTGTATCCAGTTCGATAACCAAAAGGAGTGACGCAATGGAGTCCGAAGATGCCTATCGCTGGCGCAAGCAGGTGCTGTGGGGCCTGCTCCTGATCGTCATCGGCGCGGTGGTGCTGCTCGACCGCCTGCACTATATCGATGCCCAGGACTACTGGCATTACGCCCCCTTGCTGCTGGTCGTGGTCGGTATCGGCCAGACCATCGGCTACCCGAGCCCGAAGGAATTCAGCAGCGGCTTGTGGACCGTGTTCACCGGCCTGTGGCTGTTCGCCGTGTTCGAGAACGCCTTCGGCCTGACCTTCCGCAACAGCTGGCCGCTGTTCATCCTGATGTGGGGCGTCAAGCTGGTGCTGGACCCGTTCATCGCGCGTCGCTTCGCCAACAATCAAAGGAACCGCCATGAAAAATGATCCGCATGCAAAAGGCGTGACCAGCCAGGTCGTGCTCGGCCTGTTCGTGATCGGGATGGGGCTGCTGTTCCTGCTCGATAACCTGGGCTTCGTCGACATGCACCGCGCCTTCTCGTTCTGGCCGATGTTGTTCGTCATCGTCGGCACCGTCAAGCTGTGCGACACCCGCACCCAGGGCGGCACCCTGCTCGGGGCCGGCCTGGTCGGCGTCGGCATCCTGTTGATGCTGGACCGGATGGACATCATCGACTTCAGCTGGCGCACCGTCTGGCCACTGGTCCTGATCGGCCTCGGCGGCTTTTTGGTGGCGAAGGCAGTGCGCAGCAAGCGCGCGCTGGAACACGGCGTGGCGATGGTCGACGGCGCGCCGGTGGACGCGGGCGTGGGCGAGGTGCTGGACATCACCGCCATCCTGGGCGGCTATGAGCGTCGCGTCACGACCCAGAATTTCCGCGGCGGCGAGATCACGGCGGTGATGGGCGGCTGCGAACTCGATATGCGCGGCGCCTCGATCCAGGGCGAGGCGGTGGTCAATGTGTTCGCCTTCTGGGGCGGCGTGACCATCAAGTGTCCGCCCGACTGGGCCATCGTGTTGCATGGAACGCCGATCCTGGGCGGCTTCGAGGAAAAGACCATCGCGCCGCCGGACAACAGCAAGAGGCTGGTCATCCGCGGCTACGCGATCATGGGTGGCGTGGAAATCCGCAACTGATGGGCGGCGGATTCTGGGCGCGGCGCAGCGCCGCGCTGTACCTGGCCGCCTGGCTGATGCTGGGGCTGATGCTGGCCGGGCTGCTGTCCGCCACCGGCGGCGCCGGCCTGGCGGCGAGCCTGCTGTTCGCGCTGCCGCTGGTGCTGGTCTACGCCGCCGTGTGCGGCTTCTCGGCCTATTACCTGTGCCGCGCCTATCCGCTGGCGCGCAAGTCGACGCCGGCGGTGCTGGGCGTGTTCCTTGTCACCGCCGTGTGCGCGGCCTTGCTGTGGTGCGCCGCGGCGTCCGGCTGGGCCGCGTGGTGGCAGTGGCTGGCGCCCCGTGGCCAGGACGTCGTGATGTCACGGCCCCTGACGGCGGTGATGTTCGGCGTCGGCGTGCTGCTGTACGGGATGACGGCCTGCGCCCACTACCTGGCGCTGGAATTCGAACGCGCGCGCGGCCTGGAGCGGCGCGAACTCGAACTCAAGCTCCTGGCCCAGGACGCCGAACTGCGCATGCTGCGCACCCAGGTCGATCCGCACTTCCTGTTCAACAGCCTCAATTCGATCAGCGCCCTGACGGCGATCGACGCCGGCGCGGCGCGCGACATGACCTTGCAGCTGGCGGGCTTCTTTCGCCATACACTGGGACTCGAGGCGCATCGCAAGGTGACGGTGGCCCAGGAAGTGGAACTGGTCGAGCGCTTCGTGGCGATCGAGGGAGTGCGCTTCGGGCCGCGCCTGGGCGTGGAGCGCCAGGTGGACGAGCAGGCCGAGGCTTGCCTGCTGCCGCCAATGATCCTGCAGCCGCTGGTCGAGAACGCGGTCAAGCACGGCATCGGCCAGCTGCTCGATGGCGGCATGGTGCGCGTGCACGTCGAGCGCTTCGGTTCGCAGCTCAGGCTGCGGGTGGAGAACGACGTCGATCCGGATGGCTCCGGCGCGGCTGCCGGCGGCGGCATTGGCCTGGCCAATGTGCGCGCGCGCCTGCTGGCGGAGTATGGGATCGAAGCGAGCGTGCATGCGGCGCGCGTGGACAATATTTTCAGGGTGGAGCTGGTGCTGCCCGCCGACACAGGAGAATAAGGGATGCGAACCCTGATCGTGGACGACGAACACCTGGCGCGCGCGCTGCTGCGCGAATACCTGTCGCCCCATCCCGACGTCGAGATCGTGGGCGAATGCGCCAACGGTTTCGAGGCGGTGAAGGCAATCGCCGAGCACGATCCCGACCTGGTCTTCCTGGACATCCAGATGCCCAAGCTGGACGGCTTCGAGGTGGTCGAACTGGCAGGCGGCAAGCCGCACTATATCTTCGCCACTGCCTACGACCAGTTTGCGCTGCGCGCCTTCGAGGTGCATGCGCTCGACTACCTGCTCAAGCCGTTCTCGCGCGAGCGCCTGGCCGAGGCCTTGAATCAGGCGCGCCTGCGTTCTCCGCAGCCGGCACGGATCGAGGCCGTGGTGAAGGACGCGCAGGCGCGCCAGCAACCACTCGAACGAATCCTGATCCGCGACGGCGCCCGCGTGCACGTGGTCGCCGCCAGCACGATCGACCATATCGAGGCGCAGGACGATTATGTGCGGATCGCGGCTGGCGGCAAGAAATACCTGAAGCATCGGCGCCTGTCCGAACTCGAAGCACAACTCGACGGCGCCGTGTTCGTGCGGATCCACCGCTCCTACATCGTCAATGTCGGCGCGATCGAGCGCATCGAGCAGGTCAGCAAGGATAACCACTGCGCGGTGCTCAGGGATGGCGTGAAGCTGCCGATCAGCCGCAGCGGCTACCAGCGAGTACGCGAGCTATTGGCGTGAATCGAGCTCCCACCATGCCGGCATCAAGGTCCTGATGCCCGGCTGGGCGAAGCGGTCGTCGATCAGCCACACGACGCCGCGGTCCTGTTCGGTGCGGATCACGCGGCCGGCCGCCTGCACCACCTTCTGGATGCCGGGATACAGATAGGTGTAGTCGTAGCCGGCGCCGAACAGCGCCTGCATCCGTTCGCGCAGCTGCTCGTTGACGGGATTGACCTGGGGCAGGCCAAGGGTGGCGACGAAGGCGCCGATCAGGCGCTCGCCCGGCAGGTCGACGCCTTCGCCGAAGGCGCCGCCCAGCACCGCGAAGCCGACCCCTGCGCCGCCAATGGCGAAGCGGTCGATGAAGCCCTGGCGTTCGTGCTCGCTCATGCGGCGCTCCTGGCGCCAGGCCGGGATCGCCGGATCCAGCCGCTCCAGCGCGCCCGCCACCTTGTCGAGGTAGTCGAAGCTGCTGAAGAAAGCCAGATAGTTGCCGGGACGTTCGCGGTACTGGCGCGCGATCAGTTCGGCGATCGGCTGGACCGAGGCAGCGCGCACCTGGTAGCGGGTCGAGATGCCGCGCGCGACGTGGACCTCGAGCTGGCTCGCCCTGAATGGCGATTCGACCTCGACCCAGGCCGTGTCTTCCGGCATGCCGAGCGTATCGAGGCAATAGTGCCAGGGCCCGAGCGTGGCCGAGAACAGGGTGCTCGAATGCGTGGCGGCGAAGCGCGGGCCGAGGAAGGGCGCCGGCACCACATTGCGGATGCAGATCGTCGAGTCGCGCAAGGTCGGGCGGTCGGCGTCCCGGCTCAGGTCGCACAGCGAGTGCGGGCCGAACGATTCGGCCAGGCGCACGAAGCCCATGGCGTCGAAATAGAAGCGCTGCAGGTCGGGGTCGAGCGGGCCGGGGAAGGCCGCCAGGTGTTCGTTGATGGCGCTGCCCATTTCCTGCAGTGCATCCACCAGCTTCGATGGGATCTTTTCGAGGAGCTGGTAGGGCGCGGGCGCCGTCTTGTCGACCGCGGTCCAGGCGCGGCCCACGCGCTCGAGCGCCTTCTTGACGGTCGGCGGCGCGTCGGCGCGGGCCAGGCGCAGCAGCTCGCGATCGAGTTCGGTGCTGTACATCGAGCGCGCCCGGCCAACCAGATTGTGGGCCTCGTCGACCAGCAGGCTGGTCTTCCAGCCGTTGTTCAGCGCCAGCGCGTACAGCATGGCGCTGCCGTCGAAATAATAGTTGTAGTCGCCGACGATCATGTCGGACCAGCGCGCCATCTCGCTGCCCAGGTAATAGGGGCAGACTTCGTGCGCCAGGGCGACTTCGCGCAGCGCCTCGCGGTCCAGCACGGGCACGTCGGCCGCGGCCGCGCGCGCGGCCGGCAGGCGGTCGTAGAAACCGCGCGCCAACGGGCAGGATTCGCCATGGCATTCCTTGTCGGGATGCTCGCAGGCCTTGTCGCGTGCGGTGAGTTCGAGCACCCGGAGCGGCGCCTGGCTGGCGCCGCACAGGGTCGCGGCGCCGTCCAGCGCCAGGCGGCGGCCGGGCGTCTTCGCGGCCAGGAAGAACACCTTGTCCAGCTTCTCGCGCGGCATGGCTTTCAGTACCGGGAACAGGCTGCCGACGGTCTTGCCGATGCCGGTCGGGGCTTGCGCCAGCAGGCAGCGGCCGCTGGCATTGGCGCGGTAGATGCTCTCGGCCAGCTGGCGCTGGCCGGGACGGAAGTCGGCATGCGGGAACGACAGCGACGTCAGTGCGGCATCGCGCGCCGCGCGGTGCGCCGCTTCGCTGGCGGCCCAACCCGAGAAGCGTTCGCACAGCTCCTCGAAGTGCGTGCGCAGCCAGGCGCTGTCGCGCGTTTCGCGCAGCACGGTTTCGACGCCGCTGGCAATGTCGTAGTAGACCAGGGCCAGGTTGACCGAATCCATGCCCTGTTCCTGGCACATCAGGTGGCCATACACACGCAGCTGGGCCCAGTGCAGGTGGCGGTGGTTGTCGGGGATGGCATCGACCCGGCCGCGGTGGGTCTTGACTTCTTCGATCAGGTTTTCATTGGCGTCGTAGCCGTCGGCGCGGCCGCGCACGTGCAAGTCGTTCCACTGGCCGGACAGCGCGACCTCGCTGCGGTAGCCGTCGCCGCGGCGGCCGGCCACGACGGCGTGGCCGGCAATGCCTTCCTGGGCGCTGGGGGACGGGGTGAAGCGCAGGTCGAGGTCACCCTGCTTGGCGGTGAACTCGCACAGGGCGCGTACGGCGATGGTGTAGCTCACGTCGTACTACGCCGCCATTTCGGTCGATTCGAGCCACTGCAGGTAGCACACCGCTACCGGCATGTCATGCGCCGCGCAGTAGTCGATCCAGCGCAGCTGGTTGTCCTGCAGGCGGTCGCCCGGGCCTTTCACCTCGATCATCAGGTAGCGGGCCTCAAGGGGCCAGAATTGGATCAGGTCGGGGAAGCCGGTGCGGTTTTCCTTGACGTCGGCCAGGATGCGTTCGCACCACTTGCGCAGGTGGGCCGGTGGGATGCAGGCCAGGGCCAGCTCGATGAGGTCTAGCGTGACGCCGTCCCAGTGCACGAAGGGCGATTGCAGGCCGTTCTTTTGTTGATACGTGCGCCGGATCGTGTCGCGGTAGCTGCCGTCGTCCAGCCCGGCCAGGCAGGCGGCGAATTCCGCGCGACGGCGCTGGTGGAAGTCGGCGCTGTGCAGGTCGGCCGGCCCGCGGTGGAAAGGGTGGAAGAAGGCGCCGGGAATGGCGGCGAACACGGCGCGCCAGCACAGCAGGCCGAACAGGGTGTTGGCCAGCGCGTTCTCGACGTAGAACACGGGCGCATCGGCCCCGTGCAGGTGGCCGCGCACGGCGCCCTCGACCCAGCGCTCGCCGTTCGGCGGTGCCAGGGTCAACTCGATGCGCTCGATGTGGGTCTTGGCGCGCGGGGCCAGGCGCGCGTGCCCGAGGCGGCGCGCCAGGCGCGGCGCGATGCGGGCAAGATGCTGGCGCTCGGCGTCGTTCTCGGGCGTGGCCTGGGCTTCGAGCAACAGGGCATGCGCCTGCTCGAAGCGCTCGTGTTTTTCGAGCACGCGGATCGCGCGCGCCCGCGCGCCGGGAAAGCGGCAGCGCGCGTAGGCGGCGAAGGCGCCGTCCCAGTCCTTCAGCTTTTCATAGTGCTGGCCGATCTGGAACGTCAGTTTTTCGCGCCGGCTCTCGAGCCAGTCATTGTCGAAGGCGTGCACGGGCAGGTCGCGCACCACCTCGTCCACGTCTTCGCCGGCGGCGAAGCGCTCGCGGCAGGCGTGCAGCTGCAGGTAGTGGTCGACGTCGGCGCGCCGGCGAAAACCGCGCGAGGCGGGCGAGATATCCACGCTCTCGTAGCGGAACAGGCCGAGGTCGGACAGCACGAAGTCGGTCCAGCCCTGGTGCAGGTTGCCGAAAAAGACCAGGCGCAGGCGGTCGCACAGCGGCTTGACCAGGATGCGCCAGGCGACGTCGGGACAGGCCGGATGCCAGCCGGAGAAGCGCCGCGCCTCGGGAAACACGGGGCGCAAGGCGTCCAGCTGTTCATCCTTGCGCGCCGTCTTGCGCGGCAGCTGGGCGCCGAAGGCGTCAAGGAGCTCGGGCTTGGACAGCAGGTCGAACAGCTCGTCGAGGGTGAGTTCGGGGTCGGCCTCGATCCAGCCGGTGCCGAGCAGATGTTGCGCGGCCTCGACCGGGCAGCCGATCTCGGCATAGCTCAGTTTGCTGGCGCGGAACAGATTGCCCTTGCGCATGACCATGCGCACGAATAGTGCGCGCGCATTGTGCGGCAGGGCAGGAAACGTGGCCAGGAACGCCTGTTCGCCGTCGTCGAGCAGGTCGCCATAGCGTTCGCCGATCCAGTCGAGAACCCGCTGGAAGTTATCCAGATAATAAAACTCGTTTTCCAACACCCTGATCATGAGCAAACGCCTAACCTGTACTTATATACAGTATAGCGTTTTATGGGAACGGCCGCCCGGCAGGTGCGGCCAATTTGCCATGCTTAGCGAGCCGGAGGAGCAGGGGTTTCATCTTCCGCCGGCGTGGCGTGACCGTTGGCATGGTAGATCACGGCCGAGATCAGGGCGACGTCGCTGTCGTCCTGGGACTCGCCGGCGCGCGCGGGGTTGACCGTCCGGGAAGGACGTGTGGCCGGGCGCGATGCTTGGGCGCGGGGGCGGGTGGGCGCGGCGGCGCGCGCCTCCGGACGGCGCGGCGGCGGAGCCGCCTTGACCGGGGCCGGCGCGGCCTTGGGCGGGGCCGGGGGCACGGCGGCCGGCTCGAGCAGGCGCAGCGGGGGAATGGGTGGAGGCGCCGCCGCCAGCACCGGTTCCGGCTCTGTATCGACGATCAAGGCCGTCTCGACCGGCGCAGGGGCCAGTTCCGCCATCGGGGCGGGCGCCGCCTCGGTCCGCGCTACCTCCAGCGGCGCCGGACCGGCGCCGGCCGCCAGCCAGGCCAGCGTCGCCGTCAAGCCGACTGCGACCGCCACTGCCGCGCCATACCAGGCGAGGCGCATACCGTTACCGGCGCCCGCGCGGCGCGCCGGCTCGCGCTCGAGCTTGGCGAGGATGCTGTCTTCACGGCCGCCGCGGCGCGACGACGACATCAGGTTGGGGCGCATATGGGCATGCATGCGGTTGTCTTGATTTTCGTCTGATGGACGCACGACATTACTCCTAAGATTGGCTTCTCCTGTTCTGATTAGAAACAATCCTGGGGAGTCCGATGCTGATCTTGATCGCCCTTCTGTACGTTTGTCTGGCTTCAGGCCTCGCTTGGCTTGTTCTTTTTCCAAGTGGACGTGCATGGATGTCGCGCGGCATGCATGCCATGCGGGGCCTGGCCGGCCGCGCCGGGGCCCTGGGCCATGCCGGCACGCGCGCCGCGGGCGCCATGCGCGACAGCGTCGCCCTGTCGCTGCGCGAGCGGGTGGTGCAGGGAATACGCCGCCACCAGGTGCTGCTGGCGATCGGCGCCCCGGCGGTCCTGATCCCCTCGCTGCTGGCGCTGGCCCTGAGCAATCCGGCCATGCTGCCGGTGTACGAGGGCAGCACCTCCTTGCCCGACGAGCAGGTGGCTGCGCTGCTGGCCGGCGAGCAGCTGGTGCCGCCGGTGGCGCTGCCGCCCAGCGTGTTCACCACGGCCGAGGTCGAGCTGGTGCGGCCGATGCTGGTCGGCGCCAGCCGCAACTGGGGTTTGCTGCATCCCGACTTCAGCCAGCGCCTGCTGCTGGCCTTCAAGATCATGAAGGAACAGCATGGCTACGAGATGGCGCTGCTCGAAGGCTACCGCAGCCCGGCGCGCCAGGACGAGCTGGCCGCAAGCGGCGGCCACGTCACCAATGCGCGCGCCTTCCAGAGCTGGCACCAGTATGGCCTGGCGGCCGATTGCGCCTTCCTGCGCGACGGCAAGCTGGTGATCTCGGAAAAGGATCCGTGGGCCATGCGCGGCTACCAGCTGTATGGCCAGGTGGCCGAATCGCTGGGCCTGACCTGGGGCGGGCGCTGGAAGATGATGGATTTCGGCCACATCGAGTTGCGCATGCGGGGCGTCATGGGGCGCTGAGCCATATGGGTTGTCGCGCAATTTTTCGGATTTTGGCCGCATTGCGCAGAGTCAAGCAGCGTGCCGTATGCCCGTGCGACCATTTCCTGTGAGATTTTTCTACAAGAGACTCCGCCATGGCACGACTCTGGAAGTACCTAGCCGACAGCCGCGTGCTGGTCGCGATCGGCGTCGCCGCGCTGGCGGCCATCCTGGTAATCGGCGCCGGCCTGCTCGGCCTCGGCATCGTGTGGGCCGCGATTGGCGCCCTGGCGCTGCTGGCCGGCTGGGGCATCTGGTGGATGCTGCGCCGTGCCTGGCGCGCACGCCGTGCGCGCAAGCTGGCGGGCGCCATCGCCGGCGCAGCCGCCAGCGACGACGGCGGCAAGGACGAAGTCGCGGTGCTGCGCAAGAACCTGCTGGAGGCCGTCGGCACCATCAAGACCTCGAAGCTGGGCCTGACCCGCGGCGCCGCGGCCTTGTACGAGCTGCCGTGGTACATGATCATCGGGAACCCGGCGGCCGGCAAGAGCAGCGCCATCGTGCACTCGGGGCTGAGCTTCCCGATTCCCGGCAACAAGGCGCTGCAGGGCGTGGGCGGCACCCGCAACTGCGACTGGTTCTTCACCACCGACGGCATCCTGCTCGACACCGCGGGGCGCTACTCGGTGCAGGACGACGACCGCGCCGAATGGTTCGGCTTTCTCGACCTGCTCAAGCGGCACCGCCAGCGCGCGCCGATCAACGGCATCCTGATCGCGGTCAGCGTGGCCGAGCTGATGGCCGGTCCGGCCACCGCCTCGCACGAACTGGCCAAGAACCTGCGCACCCGGGTGCAGGAGCTGACCGAACGCCTGGGCGTGCACGCGCCGGTGTACGTGGTCTTCACCAAGGCCGACCTGGTCGCCGGCTTCCTCGACTTCTTCCATGACAGCGAACCGGCCGAGCGCGAGCGGATCTGGGGCGCGACCCTGCGCTACAACCGGCGCGCCGCGCCGCAGGACGTGCTGGCCTTCTTCGACGAGCACTTCGACGAACTGGTCGACGGCCTCAAGGAAATGAGCCTGGCCGGCATGGGCGCCAACCGCAGCACGGCGCTGCGTTCCGGCGTGTTCACCTTCCCGCTGGAATTCGCCGCGCTGCGCACGCCGCTGCGCGCCTTCCTGGCCACGCTGTTCGAAGAGAATACCTATCAGTTCAAGCCGGTGTTCCGCGGCTTTTATTTCACCAGCGCGCTGCAGGAAGGCAGCGTGCAAGACCTGTCGAGCCGGCGCGTGGCCAGCCGCTTCGACCTGGCGCTGCAGGACAGGAAGGGCGGGGAGGTCCCCGGGGAGCAGGCGGGTTCGCAGTCAGGCTACTTCCTGCTCGAGCTGTTCCGCAAGGTGATCTTCGCCGACCGCGAACTGGTCAAGCGCTACACGAATCCATCGGCGGCGCGCTGGAAGCTGGGCGCCTTCTTCGCGGCCACGATCCTGCTGGGGTGCGCGATGGGCGGCTGGTCGTGGTCGTACATGGGCAATCGCCAACTGGTCGCCAACGTGCAGTCCGACCTCGACAAGGTGATGAAGATGCAGGCCGGCCGCATTGATCTGCAGTCGCGCCTGGAGGCGCTCGACATCCTGCAGGACCGCATCGAGCAGCTCGAGCGCTATGCCGACGACAAGCCGTGGGCGCTGGGCTTCGGCCTGTACCAGGGCGAGGTCCTGGCGCGCAAGCTGCGCGACGAATACTTCGCCGGGGTGCGCGCGGTGATGGTCGAACCGGTCGCCGGGGCCCTCGAGACCATGCTGGCGGAGGTGAACAACAAGGCTGCCGGACTCGAGCCGGTGGGCCAGGCGGCCGCGCCCGCATCTGTCTCCGCCGCGCCCAGGCTTGGCCAGCCTTACCAGGACGCGTCGCCCACGAATGTCGGCGACGCCTACAACGCGCTCAAGACTTATCTCATGCTGGGCAATAAATCGTATGCCGAGCCGGGTCACCTGAACGACCAGCTCACGCGCTACTGGCGCGGCTGGCTGGAGACGAACCGCGGCAGCATGCCGCGCGAGCAGATGATCCGCAGCGCCGAGCGCCTGATGACCTTCCACCTGGCCCACATCGACGATCCGGCCTGGCCGCAGATTTCCAACAAGCTGGGCCTGCTCGACACCACCCGCGAACACCTGCGCCGCGTGGTGCGCGGCACGCCGGCGCGCGAGCGCGTGTACGCCGACATCAAGACCCGCGCCGCCACCCGCTTTCCGGCGGTGACGGTGGCGCGCATCGTTGGCGAGCAGGATGCGGCGCTGGTGGCCGGCAGCCACGCCGTCAGCGGCGCTTTCACCCGCGCGGCCTGGGACAAGTTCGTGCTCGGCGCGATCCGCGACGCCTCCAACAAGGAACTGAACACGGTCGACTGGGTGCTCAAGACCGCCGCGCGCGACGACCTGACCCTGGAAGGCAGCCCGGAACAGATCCAGAAGGCGCTGATCGACTTGTACAAGGCCGACTATGCGCGCGAATGGTCGAAGTTCGTGCAGGGCGTGGCGATTACCGACCTGCGCGGCTTCGACGCCAGCGTGCAGGCCATGAACCGCCTGGGCGACCCGCAATCCTCGCCGATCGCCAAGCTGCTGCGCACGATCTACGAAGAGACGGCCTGGGACAATCCGGGCGGCCTGCGCGCGCCCGTCGGCAAGACTGAGCGCGGCGCGATCGAGTGGTTCAAGCAGGTGGTCTTGCGGCGCGCGCCGTCAGACGTCCGCACGCTGGCCGACACGGTCGATCCGGCCCAGCTGCTGGCCCAGCAACAGCAGGGCGCGGGACCCATCGGCCGCGAATTCGCCGGCGTGGCGCGCCTGGTCGGCGTCAAGGAGAAGGAGGCGTCCCTGATGACCGGCTACCTCGACGCGCTCTCTCGCCTGCGCACGCGGCTGAACGCCTTGAAGAACCAGGGCGATCCGGGCCCCGGCGCCAAGCAGTTCATGCAGCAGACGCTGGAGGGCAGCGGCTCGGAGCTGGCCGATGCGCTGCGCTACGTCGACGAACAGATGCTGACCGGGATGAGCGACAGCCAGAAGCAGGCGCTGCGCCCGCTGCTGGTGCGCCCGCTGACCCAGACCTTCGCCATGATCGTGCTGCCGTCCGAGGCGGAGATCAACAAGACCTGGCAGGCGCAGGTGGTCGAACCCTTCACCCGCACGCTCGCGACCAAGTACCCGTTCGCCCAGGATTCCAGCGTCGAGGCGACCCCCGGCGAGATCGGCCAGGTGTTCGGCCCCGAAGGCGCGGTGGCCAAGTTCGTGGGCACGGCGATGGGGCCACTGGTGGTGCGGCGTGGCGACGTGCTGGCGGCGCGCACCTGGGCCGACATCGGCATCTCGCTGGCGCCGCAGGCGGTGGCCGCCTTCCCGGGCTGGGTGGCGCCGTTGTCGAACAACGGCGTGGCGGCCAGCGGGGCGGCCCAGACGGTGTTCCAGGTGCTGCCCCTGAGCGCGCCCGGCACGCTCGAATACACGCTCGAGATCGACGGCCAGCAGCTGCGCTACCGGAACACGCCGCCCAGCTGGAGCAATATGGTCCATCCTGGTCCGCAGGGCGTCACGGGCGCCCGGGTCTCGGCCGTCACCTTCGACGGCCGCACGGTGGAGCTGTTCAACCAGCCGGGCCAGTTCGGCCTGCAGCGCCTGTTCGAGGCGGCCCAGCGCAAGCGCAAGGACGGCGGCGTGTTCGAGCTGCGCTGGACGGCGCAGAACGTGTCGGTGGCGGTCGACCTGAAGATCGTCAGCAGCCCGCAGTCCACCGGGGGGCGGCCAGGGCCAGGCCCAGGGTTTCCGCGGCCTGCGCCTGCCGCCGGCGATCGTCGGCCGCCATGATGTCCACAATGCGGCGCCGGCGTTGGCCAGCACGGGAGCCCAATGATGCGCGCGGACCGCATCGGCTACTTTGGCAAGGTCCCGGCGCGCGCCGACTTCGTCAAGCTGGCCCATGACCCGGCCGCGATCGGCATGCTCGACGCCTGGCTGGCGCAGGTGATGACCTTGCTGCCGTCGGACGCGCGCTGGCGCTTTCACTACGATGCGATGGCGCCGGTGAGCTTCGCCCTGGTCGGCCCGGCGCGTCACCACGCGGTGGCCGGCCACCTGCTGGCCAGCCACGACCAGTCGGGGCGGCGCTTTCCCTTTCTCGCCACCCGCACGCTGGCGGTGAGCGACCCGGCCGCCTTCGTCGCCCGTTGTCCGCTGGCGTTCGCGCCGCTGTGGGTGTTCCTGGAAGAGATCTGCCCCAAGGTGCTTGGCGAGGGCGACCCGGCCGCCTACCTGCAGGCGATCGCCGACAGCGCGATCGGGCTCGGGGACGAAGCGGCATTGGCGCGCTGGATGGAGCACGGCACGATCGCCTCGCTCGACGGCTTGCTGGATCGCGGCCCTTCCCATACCAGCGCGGCCCGGCTGGTGCTGGCGCTGGGATTGCTGCTGCAGCCGGTCATGCACAGCCAGCCGGCCGAGCTGCACAAAAGCCTGGTGCTGCCGCTGCCGCACAACGCGTCGGCGCGTTATCCGGTGGCCGCCTTCTGGCTCGAACTGATCACGCCTTTCCTGCGCCGCGCGCAGTTCGACCTGGCGCTGTTCATCACGCGCCAGGAAGAACGGCCGGTGCTGGTGGTGGGCTTTTGCGCGGCGCTGGCCGAAACCCTGCGCGCCGTGATCGACCCGCTGGTCGGCGCCGAGCTGCAGGTGCGGCTGCTGGACACCGACTGGATCGACGAGCAGCTGCAGTTCGACGCCGACGTGCGCCAGCTCTCGAGCCACCTGGCCCAGCCCGACCTGCCGCTGTCGCTGGCGCGCGACCTGTTCATGAAGACCTTCATTGGAGCCTGACATGAAAGAGCGCATCGCATTGCTGGTCCTCGGGATGGCCGGCGCCCTGCCGCTGGCCGCGCAGACGCCGCCCGGCGCGGCCGAGGCCCCCGTCGTGGTCAGCGGCATGGTCGCCGACGAAGCCGCCAAGGCCGCGCTGCTCGAGCGCCTGCGCGGCGTGTACGGCGCGCAGCGCGTGGTCGACCAGCTGTCGGTCGGCACGGTCTCCACGCCGGCCAACTGGAACAACTACGTAGGCAGCCTGATCGGCCCGAGCCTGCGCCTGGTGAAGGGCGGCCAGCTGAAAGTCGAGGGCAACAGCGTCAGCCTGCGCGGCGACGTGGCGAGCGAAGCCCAGCGCCAGCAGATCGCCGCCGAGATCGCGGCCCGGCTCAATCCGACCTATACGGTCAACAACGGCCTGCGGGTGACCGTGTCGCAGCAGGGCGTGCTCGATGCGGCGCTGGCCGACCGCATCATCGAATTCGAATCGGGCAAGGCGACCCTGACCCCGGCCGGCACCGAGGTGCTGGACGGGATGACGGCGGCGCTGAAAAAGCTCAGCGGCGTGAAGGTCGAGGTGATCGGCCACACCGACAACGCCGGCTCGCGCGCCGGCAACCTGTCGCTGAGCCAGGCGCGCGCCGAGGCGGTCAAGGCCTATGTGGTGAGCCAGGGGATCGCGGAAGAATCGATCGCGGTGTCGGGCGAAGGCCCGGATCGGCCGGTGGCCGACAACCGCACGCCGGAGGGCAAGGCGCGCAACCGGCGCATCGAGTTCAAGGTTATCCAGTAAAACAGCGGCCCCGGGATCGAGGGTCCCGGGGCCATCCCCCATTTCAGGGCAGGGTGATGGTCACATGCGCCGCCTTCGGCGGCAGCTTGACCAGGTCGTTGTAGTGCGCCAGCGCGAATTCCGACTCGTTGCCCAGCACCGTGCGGAATCCCAGGTAGGCCCCCAGCCCGGCCAGCGTGAACACCGACGCCAGCACCCACAGCGACAGGTCGCTGCGCAGCCGGTTGACCACCTGGTCGGGCCGTTCGGCGTGCGGCGCGAAGCCGCGGGTGCGGCCGCGCATGCGGGCGATCTCGTCGCCCAGGCGCGCCACCAGGTAGTCCAGCTTGTCCTTGCCGTCCAGCGCATAGCGGCCCTGGAAGCCCAGCAGCAGGCACATATGGAAGACCTCCAGCGCCTCGACCTGCTGCGCCCCCTTGGCGCGCAAGTCTTCCAGCCGGTGGAAGAAATGCTCGCCGGCGAGCTGGTCGCCGAACACGCGCAGCTGCAGCGGACGGGTTTCCCAGGCTTCTCGCACCTCGTAGCTCGAGCGCAGGATGATCTCGTCCACCGCCGAGCAGTAGGCATACTTGGCCGCCGTCACGTCCTCGGCCGCGATGCCGAGCGCCTTGGCGCTGCGGTCGACGTCGGCCAGGAAGGCCGTCATATTGTCGGCAAAGGCGCCCTTGTCCTGCGGCCCGCAGCCGTTCTTCAGCAGGAACAGGGCATGGAAGCCCTCGTACATGATGTCCACCAGCCGCTGGCGGCGGCTGGCGGCGTCGCCTCGTTGCGCGGCGCGGCGCTCGACGAAGGCGCTCATGCCGACACCGCGATCAGTTCGAGGCGCAGCTCGCGCACGCCGCTCGGCACGTACACCGAGATCGCCTGGGCCTTGAGCATCGCCTCGTACAGCGCGCCGCGGCCTTCGAGCACGAAGTAATAGGTGTCGGGACGCACCGGGATCGCGCTCGGCACCTGTGGCGCATGCACCAGCTTCACGCCGGGCAGCGCCGACAGCACGAACTTGTCGACGTCTTCGGGTGCGCCGACCTTGAACTGCAGCGGCACCGCCTCGACCAGGCGCAGCGCCGGCATGTCGGCGGCCACCGCCAGGTACAGGGTGGTCTGGGCATTGATGCGGCCCGAGTCGAGCGCGCCGTGGTAGTACGAAGCGCGATCCTTGTGCAGGGCGATGGTGAAGTAGCGGGACGAGATCACGGTATCGAGCAGGTCGCGGATGATGCCGTCCAGGCGCGCGAACTGCGGGCCGGGATCGGCGTGGACGTAGGAGGGCAGGTCTTCGAGCCGGTAGCTGCGCGAGTAGGTCATCAGGCCGCCGGCCAGTTCCAGCATCACGCCGTACAGGCGCTCGGGATGCAGCTCGCGGTGGTGCAGGTAGTGGGCCAGCGCCGAATAGCCGGCGCTGGCCGTGTGCAGCAGCCAGATCGAGGACACGTCGCCGCCGCGGATCTCGACCACGTTGCGGCTCGGCTCGCGCAGGTCGCCATACAGCGCATTGACCTTGGCCAGCAGCTTTTCCATCAGCCGCGCCAGGCCGACGTAGAGGCCGGCGCCGGGCATCGTCACGGCGTCGATCGACAGGCTGGGCGGAATGAAGCCAGGATCGATCTCGAAGCCGCCGGTGGCCACGCGCCGCAGGCGCAGCAGCGCGAAGCTCTCGTAGGCTTCCAGGGGCTCGCTGTCGGCCACCAGGCGCAGCGCCTTGCGCAGGTAGGTGACGGGCGCGTCGGCGGCCTGGGTATATAAATCCTGGGTCTCGCGGTCGATGCGCCCGAAGCGCACGTCGATGGTCTCCTGTCCGTCCAGGCCGTTGGCGCAGTTGTCGCCGTGCGTGCGCAGCGCCGGCAGGGCGGCGTGGTAGGTGACCGTCTGCTGCGCCGGCGGCAGGTCGCCAAGTCGCACCTGCGGCGGCAGCACGTCGTCGCCCGGGGCGCGCACCACTTCGCCGTCGGGGAACAGCAGCGCGAGCTCGTCGATGCGCAGGATGTCGCTGCGCAGCGCGTCGAGGTCGACCGCCAGCTTGCGTACGCCCCAGCAATACGGGTGCAGCGCGCAGGCTGTCTGGTTCAGGCGCGCCTCGTGGTAACGGTCCTGCTGCTGGAAATGCTGGGGCCGCAGGAACAATCCCTCGCCCCATAAGACCTTGGATGGCATGCTCACAACGCCTCCTCGCCGTTCAGAAAGGACTAGCTTGCAGGAAAGTCATAAACGATTATTGACAGCGCACAGAGCCCAGCGCCGCGGTACCGCCTTTCGCCACTGAGCCGACACTCATCGCGCAGGCGTGCAGGCCGACGTTCAGGCCGTCGCGTTCGGCATCCAGGCTGCTGACCGCGGTGCGCCAGCGGCCGGCGGCTGGGGTGTGGAACAGGGCGACGATGCCGACGTGGCCGGCTTCGCGCGCGACTTTTTCCGTCACCTCGTAGCGCTGGCCCGGCACCAGCATGATCTCGCGCACCTCGACCAGGTCGGCGCCCAGGCTTTCGCGCTCCAGGCGCGGATCGAGGAAGGTGGCGTAGGGCGCGCCCTCGAAGGCATCCTTCTGGCGCAGCTTGTACAGGCGCACCGCCAGCGCCAGCGGCTGGCCACGAGCATCCACGTTCAGGCGAGTGGCGGCGTGCAGCTTGAGCGGCACGTTGCGCGGCGGCTTTTGTGATTCCGGCAGTTCGGCCGGCTTGCGCAAGCCGGCCGCTTCGAGGGCCGCGCCCGCCAGTGGCGCCAGCGCGGCGCCGCCGCAGCCGGCGAGCGCCGCTGCCAGCGCGCTTGCCGCCATCAGCAGGCCGACCCGGTTGAGCTTCCTCATCGACGATCTCCTCGCAATTGTCCTAAGGCACTAGGCTTGGATTGAAACCCATCCGCGCCAGGCCGCGCTGACACGGCGCAAACGCAAGCGACATCCAACAGTGATTGCTGAACTCGCTTTTTCATTGACAGTGCACAACTTCTTGAAAAGCGCGATGCGAATAATGGGGGCTTGTTCACCCACTGGAGAGACGAACATGATCCGCAAACGCCTGTTACCCCTGCTGGTCGGGGTCGCCGCCCTGGCCGGGTGCGTCACCGATGGCACGGGCACGACCGCCAAGCGCGCCGCCGTGTCCGAAAACATCTATGCCGAAGCCGATGCCGCCCTCGCGGCCGGGCAGAGCGAGAAGGCCGTGAGCCTGCTCAAGGCGGCCAGTGTGGCGCATCCGGTCGACAAGAAACCCTGGGTGCGCATGGCCCAGATCCGCTTCGACGCCACCCAGTACGGCGACGCCATCAGCAGCGCGCAGGAAGCGCTGGCGCGCGATCCCGACGACACGCTGGCGTACAGCATCCTGGCCGTCAGCGGCCTGCGCGTGGCCAGCAAGGCGCTGGCCGACCTGACGCGCAAGAACAATCTGCAGGGCTCGGTGCGCAGCGAAGCGCAAGACCTGGCCAAGCTGCTGCGCACCAGCCTGGGCGAGGAGGTGCTGGTCACCACCCGTCCGGCCACACGCCCGGCGTCGACCCGCAAGACCCCGAGCCAGCCCGCGGTGGCGGCGCCGGCGCGTGCGGCGGCCAGCAGCGGCAGTCCGTTCGACGTTCTGAAGTAATCCCATCTTCCCCCACTGGAGTCGACATGGCCAAGAGCGAAAGCGTACAAAAACGCTTGCAGAAGGTGCGCGCGCCGCGCGTGCAGATGACCTATGACGTCGAGATCGGCGACGCGATCGAGAACAAGGAGCTGCCCTTCGTGGTCGGCGTGGTCGGCGACTTCGGCCTCGATCCCAAGGCCGAGAAGAAGCGCCTCAAGGACCGTAAGTTCGTCAACGTCGACGCCGGCAATTTCGACGAGGTGCTGGGCGCCGTCGCGCCCGTCGCGACCTTCAAGGTCGACAATCACCTGTCGCCGGAAGGCGGCCAGTTCGCGGTAGCCCTGCAGTTTCGCGAGATGGACGACTTCCGTCCCGAGTCGGTGGTGCGCCAGGTGGCGCCGCTGGCCGGGCTGCTCGAAGCGCGCACCAAGCTGGCCGACCTGCGCAACAAGCTGGCCGGGAACGACAAGCTCGAAGACATCCTGACCGAGGTGCTGGGCAATACCGAAAAACTCGACAGCCTGCGCAAGTCGGGCAAGGGAGAGTGAGATGGCGGCGGTATTCGAATCCACCCAAGCGACCAAGGCGGCCCCGGAACTGGATGCTTCGCTGCTCGACCAGATCGTCGAAGAAAGCCGCGTGGCGGCATCGAGCAGCGAGCACGAACGCGCGCGCGACCTGATCTCGGAGCTGGTGACCCAGGTGATGCAGGGGACGATGGTGATCTCGTCCAACCTGTCGGCCACCATCGACGCGCGCCTGGCGGAACTGGACCGCATGATCTCCGACCAGCTGTCGAGCATCATGCATGCGCCCGAATTCCAGAAGCTCGAGCGCAGCTGGACGGGCCTGAATTACCTGGTCAGGAACAGCACCACCAGCGCCAACCTGCAGATTCGCATGCTCAATGCCAGCAAGCGCGAGCTGGTCAAGGACTTCCAGTCGGCCATGGAGTTCGACCAGAGCACGATGTTCAAGAAGATCTACGAAGAAGAATTCGGCACTTTCGGCGGCGCGCCCTACGGCACCCTGATCGGCGACTTCGAGATCTCGCGCCAGCCCGAGGACATCTACTTCCTCGAGCAGATGTCGCACGTGGCCGCGGCCAGCCACGCACCCTTCATCACCTCGAGCAGCCCCGAACTGTTCGGCGTCGAAAGCTTCGGCGACCTGGGCAAGCCGCGCGACCTGGCCAAGGTGTTCGACACCGTCGAATACGCCAAGTGGAAGGCGTTCAGGGAGTCCGAGGATTCGCGCTACGTCGGCCTGTGCCTGCCGCGCTTCCTGGGGCGCCTGCCATACCACCCGGCGGACGGCATGACCACCGAGGGCTTCAACTACGTCGAGGACGTGGACGGCAGCGACCACTCCAAGTACTTGTGGTGCAACGCGGCCTATGCCTTCGGCGCCCGCCTGACGCGCGCCTTCGAGGACTACGGCTGGTGCGCCGCGATCCGCGGCGTCGAGGGCGGCGGCCTGGTCGAGAACCTGCCGACCCACACCTTCAAGACCGACGAGGGAGAAGTGGCGCTGAAATGCCCGACCGAGGTCGCGATCACCGACCGCCGCGAGAAGGAGCTGTCCGATCTCGGCTTCATCTCGCTGGTGCATTGCAAGAACACCTCGTATGCGGCTTTCTTCGGCGCCCAGTCGGCCCAGAAGGCGCGCAAGTACAACAACGAGGCGGCCAATGCCAATGCCGTGCTGTCGTCGCAGCTGCAGTACATCTTCGCCGTCTCGCGCATCGCCCACTACATGAAGTCCATGATGCGCGACAAGATCGGCAGCTTCGCCGCCGCCTCCAACGTCGAGGATTACCTGAACCGCTGGCTGACCCAGTACGTCCTGCTCGACGATAACGCGAGCCAGGACCAGAAGGCGCAATTCCCGCTGCGCGAAGCCAGCGTGCAGGTGTCCGAGGTGCCGGGCCGTCCCGGCGTCTACCGCGCCGTGTCCTTCCTGCGGCCGCACTTCCAGCTCGACGAACTCTCCGTTTCGCTCCGTTTGGTCGCGGAGCTGCCGCAGTCGACCAAAAGCTAGCACTTATTCTTAACTTACTTGGAGTAGAACATGGCAATTGACGTGTACCTGCAGATCGACGGGATCAAGGGCGAATCGATGGACGACAAGCACAAGGACTGGATCGAGTGCACCTCGGTGGCGTGGGGCGTGAGCCAGCCGCGTTCGGCCACCGCGTCCACCGGCGGCGGCCACACGGCCGAGCGCTGCGAACACCAGGAGATCGCGCTGACCAAGCTGGCCGACCTGTCGTCGCCGATCCTGCTGCAGACCTGCTCGGCCGGCAAGACGATCCCGAAAGCCAAGCTGGAATTCATGCGCGCCGACGGCCAGGGCGAGCGCATCAAGTATTTCGAGATCGAGCTCGAGAACGTCCTGATCGGCGGCATCAGCCCCAGCGTGTCCGAAGGCAGCATCATCCAGGAGCAGGTCGGCCTGAAGTTCTCGAAGATCAAGTGGAAGTACACCCAGCAAAAGGTCACCGGCGGCGCCGGCGGCAATACCTCCGGCGGCTGGGACCTGGCGGCCAACAAGGTCGTCTGAGAGGCGACGCCGTTCGTTCTTGCGCGGCGGCTGCGCGCTTGCCAAGGCAGTCCGCCGCGCATCCGACATCCCCGGGAGGCACCATGAAAGGCTTCACGCCGGGCCTGCTCGACCGCCTGATGGTCGAGGACGGCGCGGCCGGCGCCGCGCTGGGCGTCGAGCAGCTCAAGGACAGCGTCGCGCGCGACCTGGAAGCCCTGCTCAATACCCGCATCGCGCTGGACGTCGCCCACCTCGAAGGCTATCCCGCGGCGCGCACCTCGATCCTGCACTATGGCCTGATCGACTTCGCCGGCTTTTGCCTGACCAGCAGCATCGACCGCGCCGCCGTCTGCGCCAGCATCGAGGATGCGATCGCCACCCACGAACCGCGCCTGCTCGAGGCGCGCGCCGTGCTCGAGCCGGAGGCGGGCGACGTCAACCGCCTGCACTTCGCGATCCACGCCCGCCTGGCGGTCGATGGGCTGCTCGAGCCGGTCAACTTCAATGCGGTGCTGCAGCCGTCGTCGCTGCACTACGAGATCAACCGGACCGCCAGGCCGCCCAGGGGCTGAAGGCGGCGTTACCACGCCACTACAACAAGGGAGCCACGATGGACATCAACCTCAAGACGCTCATCTCCAAGCTGAACGACACCACCCGCCTAGCTGCCACCCGCGCCGCCAGCATCTGCATGGGGCTGGGCCAGTACGAGGTCGACGTCGAGCACCTGTTCCTGGGCCTGATCGAGCAACCGGGCAGCGACCTGGCCGCGATCGCGCGCCAGTGCGACATCAGCCTGACCGGCCTGGAGGCCGACCTGCGGCGCGAAGTGGGGCGCTTCGCCACCGGCAGCGCGCGCACGCCCGTGTTCTCGCGCCACCTGCCGTTGCTGTTCGAGCATGCCTGGCTGATCGCCTCCCTTGGCTCGGGCCAGCCGAACCGGATCCGCAGCAGCCACCTGCTGCTGGCGCTCTTGACCGAGCCGTCGCTGGCCCAGCTGGCGCAGCGCGCCTCGCCACTGTTCGCGCGCTTCCCGCTCGACCGCCTGAAGCACGACCTGGAGCGCCTGACGCGCGGCTCGACCGAGGCGCCCGATCTCCAGTCAGAGGAGGCGGTGGGCGCGGCCGGGCCGGACGCCGCCTCGGAACTGAGCCAGGCCGCCGTCCGCGCCACGCCGGCCCTTGACCAGTACACCACCTGCCTGACGGCGCGCGCGCGCGACGGCAAGGTCGATCCGGTGATCGGGCGCGACATGGAGATCCGCCAGGCGATCGACATCCTCATGCGGCGGCGCCAGAACAACCCGATCCTCACCGGCGAGGCCGGCGTCGGCAAGACCGCCGTGGTCGAGGGCCTGGCCCTGCGCATCGCCCAGGGCGACGTGCCGGACGTGCTGAAGGGCGTCGAGATCCACACGCTCGACATGGGCCTGCTGCAGGCCGGGGCCAGCGTGAAGGGCGAGTTCGAGAACCGCCTCAAGAACGTGATCGACGAGGTCAAGAAAAGCCCGCATGCGATCATCCTGTTCATCGACGAAGCGCACACGATGATCGGCGCCGGCGGCACCGCCGGCCAGAACGACGCGGCCAACCTGCTGAAACCGGCGCTGGCGCGCGGCGAGCTGCGCACGATCGCCGCCACGACCTGGGGCGAGTACAAGAAGTATTTCGAGAAGGACGCCGCGCTGGCGCGCCGCTTCCAGGTGATCAAGGTCGAGGAGCCGGACGAAGACACGGCGTCGGCCATGCTGCGCGCCATGGCGCCGCTGATGGAACGGCACTTCGGCGTGCGGGTCTACGACGACGCCATCACCGAGGCGGTGCGCCTGTCGCACCGCTACATCAGCGGCCGCCAGCTGCCGGACAAGGCGATCAGCGTACTGGACACCGCCTGCGCCAAGGTGGCCCTCGGTCAGAGCGCCACGCCGGCGCTGCTGGAAGACTGCGTGCGCCGCATCGAACGGCTGGACGCGCGTGTCAAGGCCTTGAGCCGCGACGCCAGTGCGGGCGCGAGCCATGCCGAGGCGCTGGCGGCGCTGGGCCAGCAGCGCGGCAGCGCCGCGGCCGAACAGGAGATGCTGCAGCGCCGATGGGAAGAAGAACAGGCGCTGGCCGGCCAGATCGGCAAGCTGCGCGCCGAGCTGGAGGCCTCCGGCAGCCGGGACGAGAACAGCGGCGCGAAGGATTTGCGCGCGCTGCACGAGGCGCTGCGCGCCCTGCAGGGCGAAGCTCCCCTGGTGCCGGTGCAGGTCGACGGCCACACGGTGGCCGAGATCGTCGCCGCCTGGACCGGCATTCCGCTGGGCCGCATGGTCAAGGACGAGATCCGCACCGTGGTCAACCTGAAAGCGATGCTGGACGAGCGGATCCTCGGCCAGGACCATGCGAGTCACGTGGTGTACCAGCGCGTGCGCACTGCGCGTGCCAACCTGGACGACCCGAATAAACCGAAGGGTGTGTTCCTGTTCGTCGGCACCTCGGGCGTGGGCAAGACCGAGACCGCGCTGGCGCTGGCCGACATCCTGTATGGCGGCGAGCGCAAGCTCATCACGATCAATATGAGCGAATACCAGGAAGCGCACAGCGTCTCCGGCCTGAAAGGCTCGCCGCCGGGCTACGTCGGCTATGGCGAAGGCGGTGTGCTGACCGAGGCGGTGCGACGCAATCCCTATAGCGTGGTGCTGCTCGACGAGGCCGAGAAGGCGCATCCCGACGTGCTCGAGATGTTCTTCCAGGTGTTCGACAAGGGGGTGATGGACGATGCCGAAGGCCGCCAGATCGACTTTCGCAACACGATCATCATCCTGACCTCCAACGCCGGCTCGAGCCAGATGATGGCGGCTTGCCTGAACAAGGCGGCGGGCGAGCTGCCCACGCCGGAACAGCTGTCCGAGCTGCTGCGGCCGGCGTTGATGAAGCACTTCAAGCCGGCCTTCCTGGGCCGCCTGGCGGTGGTGCCGTTCTACCCGATCGGCGACGAGGTGCTGGCCAACATCATCCGTCTCAAGCTGGCGCGCATCGGCGCGCGGGTGCTGGACAACCACAAGGCGAAGTTCGAGTACGACGAGGCGCTGGTGGAAGCGGTACTGCGGCGCTGCACCGAGGTCGATTCCGGCGCGCGCAACGTCGACAACGTCCTGAACGGCACCTTGCTGCCGGAGATCGCCGACAGCGTGCTGGCGCGCATGGCCGAGGGCGGCGGCATCGCTCGCGTGAAGGTCGGCGCCACCAAGGCCGGCAAGTTCAAGTACTCGATCGAACCGAGAGAAGCCTGAGGAGCGCGCCATGCTGGACATCGATGCTTTGCTGGCGCCGATCGCGCCCGACAATCCCTGCGGCGACGACCTGGCTTTCTCGTCCGAGGTCGACGAGATCGCACGCGCACGCCTGGCCGACGATCCTTCGCTGGAGCAGGGCGCCTGGGTCACGGCGCTCAAGGAAGCCGACTGGAAGCTGGTCGGCAAGCGCTGCACCGGCTTGCTGCAAACCCGCAGCAAGGACTTGCAACTGGCCGTGTGGCTGGCCGAGGCGAATGCGAAGACCGGCGGCATGCGCGGGCTGGCCGAGGGCCTGGGGCTGGTGGCGGCGCTGTGCGAGCGCTACTGGGAAGGATTGCACCCGCAGGCCGACGAGGATGGCTTCGAGCGCCGCATCGGCAACCTGTCGTGGCTGGCGGGGCGGATCGCGCCGCTGGTCAAGACGATGCCGCTGGCCGAGAATGGCGTGCTGACCCTGCAGGCCTGGGAAGTCGCGCGCGCCAAGGGCCCGGAAGCGGTGGCCGAACTGGAGACGGCGCGCGCGCGCAGCAAGGGCGACTTCGTGCAGGCGCTGCTGGCCGATTGCGAGGCCTGCCTGGCGGCCTTGCAGGAACTGGAGCGGGTGGTCGACGCCCAGCTCGGCGCCGATGGGCCGGGCTATAGCGTCGGGCGGGCCGCGCTGCGCGACGTGGTCGACCTGATCAAGCCGGTTGCGATGGCGGGAGCGGCGCCGATCGAGGCTGCAGCCGGCGGCACGGTCACCGCGCTGGCGCTGCCGGTGCGGGTCGACGGGCAGGTGGCGCACCGCGACCAGGCGCTGGCCCAGCTGCGCCAGGTGGCGGAATTCTTCCGCCGCACCGAGCCGCACAGCCCGGTGGCCTACCTGGCCGAGAAGGCCGCGCGCTGGGGCGAGCAGCCGCTGCACGCCTGGCTGCGTTCGGTGATCAAGGATGACGCCTCGCTGGCGCGGCTGGAAGACTTGCTGGGAATCGAGCATCCGGCGCCGTGACGCCGGATGTCCACGGGGCCGGTCAGCCGGCTTTTTCGGTCTTGGCGGCGCCCGGCGTCACCATGGCGCTGGCGCGCTCGAACTGGGCTTCGACGGTCTGCACCGCCTGGCGGGTGGCCTGGGTCACCTGCTCGTAGCCCTTGAAGGCATTCTCGATCGCGGCCTTGATGATCTCGACCGCGTTTTCCGAGCCCGGCTTGACGTTCTGGGTGACGTCGTAGATCAGCGCCGACAGCGTGTTCTTCGCTTCCGCCACGTGGGCATCGGCGGCGCCGCGGAATTCTTCGTGCATCTCGTCGATGATGGACTTGAGCTGGGCCGCGTACTCGGTGGCGTTGGTGACGCCGGCGGCCGGCTGCATGCGCGCGGCCAGGGTGTCGAAGGCGGCTTTCGGATTGCCGGCCTGGGTGGCTTCGGCCATGCTGCGGCCGGCGGCCATCGTGCTGTCGACCGAGTTCTTCGCGGCGTTCAGGTTGAGGGCGACGACCTGCTCGACGCCCTTGACGGTCTTGCCGGCCAGGGCGTTGAAGGTCTGCATCTGGAGATCGAACAGGGTCTTGGTGGCGTTTGCGAACTGCTCCGGGCTGGTGAACATGGTTGTCTCCTCAGAGGATGCTCTGTTATGTAATGAAGTGGGAAGGCGATGTTTGTCGAAACGCCTTGCCTTCCACTTTCATTATTTAACAACAATGAGTTTTTCGCAACGCATGTCCCGATAGGGACCGTTTGATTTTTCCCAGCCTTCACCCAGCGGGGTCTGGGAACACGCCAGTTCGCCGGTGAGCTTGCTGCGCCATTGGTAGTAGGGCGCCGGCCCGGCCAGGGCCGAGGACAGGATGAGGGCGAGCGCCAGCCCGAGAGCGGCGGGTCGGAGAATCTGCATGGCTCCATGCTCGGACGTTCTCGACTGCAAGTCAAGCGCCGCTTGAGCTTCCTACGGTGGGAAGGTGTATGCTTGGGTCGGAAAACAACGGGAGAAATGCCATGCAGTCCACCAGCCTGAACATTGGCGACGCCGCGCGCGCCTCCGGCGTGACGGCGAAAATGATTCGCCATTACGAATCGATCGGCCTGGTGAAAGCGCCGCGCCGCACCGAGGCCGGATATCGCCTGTACAGCGAACAGGACGTGCGGGTGCTGCAATTCATCCACCGCGGCCGCGCGCTCGGTTTTTCGCTGGACCAGATCGGGGATCTGCTGGCGCTGTGGGAAGATAAACACCGGGCCAGCGCCGACGTGCGCGCGATGGCGCTGGCGCATATCGCCGAGCTGGATCGCAAGATCGCCGAAATGGAAGCGATGCGCAGGACGCTGGAAAGCCTGGCCGCATCCTGCCATGGCGACGATCGTTCGGATTGTCCGATCCTGGACGACCTGGCGACGCAGTGAAAAAGAGGGCGGATAAACGCAAAACGCCGTAGTCCTCATGAGAAGGCTACGGCGTTTTGCGGGACGATTCGTCCGAAAAACAAGGTAGATTTTGGTGCCCACGGAGGGACTCGAACCCCCACACCTCGCGGCACATGGACCTGAACCATGCGCGTCTACCAATTCCGCCACGTGGGCACTGATACAACCGTACGACGATACTGCTTTTACAGCCAGGTAGATTTTGGTGCCCACGGAGGGACTCGAACCCCCACACCTCGCGGCACATGGACCTGAACCATGCGCGTCTACCAATTCCGCCACGTGGGCACTGAAACAACCGCACAACCATACTGTCAGAAAACGTTGGTGCCCACGGAGGGACTCGAACCCCCACACCTCGCGGCACATGGACCTGAACCATGCGCGTCTACCAATTCCGCCACGTGGGCGTTTTCTGTATTACAAACAACCTGTCAATCTGTTGGTGCCCACGGAGGGACTCGAACCCCCACACCTCGCGGCACATGGACCTGAACCATGCGCGTCTACCAATTCCGCCACGTGGGCACTGCAAACCAACTCTGCTACAATAGCAGGCTTTGTCATTTTCCGCTAGATCAACATTTCCAGATCGTCACGCTAAATACACCGCTTGCCACTGCTGCTTTCTTCGCTTCGTCGTTGCCGCCGTTGCTGAAGAGAGCGAGATTATAGCGGATGATTTTCAATAGTCAAAGACCCACGATGAAGTTCTGATCGGGGCAATGAATAATATTCCAGGGACGTCCCACAGCACGCCACGTTAGGCGAATCGGATGGACCTCCGTTACACTACGCCTGTCAAGGTGTCAATCAAGCATGACGCCGCCTCCTATTCATGAGCGGCGCAATTACTGGCCAAAAGAAAAAAGAACCGATTTGAAGCAACCTACTCATACCATTCCAAGCCGCGAGGAAATCCTCGCAGTCTTCCGCGAAGCTGATGCACCGCTCGATGCGGCCGGCCTGGCGCGTGTCCTCAAGGTGAAGCCCGCCGCCCAGGAAGTCCTGGGCCGCCGCCTGAACGCCATGGAGCGCGACGGCCAGATCCGTTCCGACCGCAGCGGCACTTATATGCTGGCCGACCATTCCGGCTTCATCGCCGGTCGTGTCAGCGCGCATCGCGACGGCTTTGGATTCGTGATCCCGGACGAGCCAGGTCCAGACCTGTTCCTGTCCGACCGCGAGATGCAGAAAGTGCTGCACGGCGACCGCGTGATGGCGCGCGTGACCGGCCAGGACCGCCGCGGCCGCCAGGAAGGCTCGATCGTCGAAGTCGTCGAACGCGCCAACACCCACATCATCGGCCGCCTCTTGAATGAAGGCGGCGTCTGGATCGTCTCGCCCGAAGACCAGCGCATCAGCCAGGACATCCTGGTCTCCGGTTCGCCGGGCAAGGCGCGCGCCGGGCAGGTGGTCAGCGTCGAGCTGCTCGAGCAGCCGGGCCGTTTCCAGAAGCCGACCGGCCGTATCGTCGAAGTGCTCGGCGAACTGGACGACCCGGGCATGGAAATCGAGATCGCGGTGCGCAAGTTCGGCGTGCCGCACGTGTTCTCGCCGCCGGCACTGAAACAGGCCGCGCGCCTGCCGAACGAAGTCGTGGCCGCCGACCTGGCCAACCGCGTCGACCTGCGCGACGTGCCGCTGGTGACCATCGACGGCGAAGACGCGCGCGACTTCGACGATGCGGTCTACTGCGAGCCGGTCAAGCTCGGCGCCGCCCGCGGCTACCGCCTGCTGGTCGCGATCGCCGACGTCAGTCATTATGTGAAGCCGAACGACGCGCTGGATCTAGATGCCATCGAGCGCAGCACCTCGGTGTATTTCCCGCGCCGTGTGATTCCGATGCTGCCCGAGAAGCTGTCCAACGGCCTGTGCTCGCTGAACCCGGCGGTCGACCGCTGCACCCTGGTGTGCGATATGGTGGTCACCGAGGACGGCGAAGTCACGGCTTACCAGTTCTATCCGGCCGTGATGCACTCGGCGGCGCGCCTGACCTATAACCAGGTGGCCGACATCCTGGCCAGTACCGACGGCGAGGAAGCGCAGAAGCGCCCGGCCATCGTGCCGCACCTGCTGAACCTGAACCAGGTGTTCCGCGCGCTGCTCAAGGCGCGCCAGGAACGCGGCGCGATCGATTTCGAAACCACCGAAACTTATATCGTCTGTAATGCGCTGGGCAAGATCGAAAAGATCATCCCGCGCACCCGCAACGACGCGCACCGCCTGATCGAGGAGTGCATGCTGGCCGCCAACGTGTGCGCCGCCGACTTCCTGCTGCGCCACAAGCACCCGGGCACCTTCCGCGTGCACGCGGTGCCGACCGAAGAAAAGCTGAACCAGCTGCGCACCTTCCTCAAGCAGGTGGGCCTGAACCTGGGCGGCGGCAGCAAGCCGACCGCGCGCGACTACGCCGCCGTGATGCAGCAGATCCGCGAGCGTCCCGACGCGGCGCTGCTGCAGACCATGTTGCTGCGCTCGATGCAGCAGGCGGTCTACAGCCCGGACAACGTCGGCCACTTCGGCCTGGCCTACGAGGCCTATGCCCACTTCACCAGCCCGATCCGCCGCTATCCCGATCTGCTGACCCACCGCGCGATCAAGGCGATCCTGCTGGGCAAGCGCTACGAGCCGAAGGGCATCGAGCTGGGCAAGCTGAACACGACCCAGTCGAACGCCGCGCGCAAGCAGGCGGCCAAGGACAAGGCAGAGGGCAAGCCGCAGAAGAGCGAGAAGGACCTGACCATCTGGGACGCCCTCGGCGTGCACTGCTCGGCCAACGAGCGCCGCGCCGACGAAGCCTCGCGTGACGTCGAGAACTGGCTCAAGTGCTTCTTCATGCAGGACAAGATCGGCGAAGAGTTCACCGGCACCGTGGCTGGCGTGACCACCTTCGGCATCTTCGTGCAGCTCGACGAGCTGTTCGTGGAGGGCCTGGTGCACATCACGGAACTCGGCGCCGACTACTTCCAGTACGACGAGGCGCGCCATGAGCTGCGCGGCGAACGCACCGGCCAGCGCTACCAGCTTACCGACCGCGTGACCGTCAAGGTGGCGCGCGTCGACCTGGAGTCGCGCAAGATCGACCTGACCCTGGCGGCGCCCGGCGCCCAGGCCCAGGCTGCCAAGGCGCCGCAGGCGAAGGCGCCATCCGCCCCGGCGGCGCTGCCGTCGCCGCTGGAGCGCGCGCTGCAGGCCGCGCACGAGGCCACCGAAACCAAGCCGCCGAAATCGCGCAAGGCGCGCGCCAAGGCCGTGGCCGAGGGCCTGTTGAGCGCACCGGCGCCGGCGCCGGCTCCTGCTCCGGTGGTCGAGGACAAGGCCGAGGAAGACGTCGTCTTCGTGCCGCCGCCACGCAAGCCGCGCGCGGCCAAGACCGCCGCCACCGGCGTTGCCAAGGCCCCGGCCAAGGCGGCGAAGAAGGCAGCAGGCAAGGCGCCGGTCGCCGAAGTCCCGGCCGAAGTCCCGGCCAGGGAGGCAGCCAAGGCGCCGGCCAAGGCAGCGGCGAAGGCCGCTGCCAAGCCGGCGGCGAAGAAAGCCGCCGCGAAACCGGTCGCGAAAACCGCCGCCAGGAGCACCACGAAAGAAGCCGCACCCAAGGCGGCCAAGACCGCATCCAAAACCAGCAAGAAGAAGTAATAGAAGAAGTAGCGAATGAAAAATAAAATGATTTTCGGCTTCCACGCCGTGACCTCGCGCCTGCGTCATGAGGCGCAGTCGGTGGAAGAGATCTTTGTCGATGCCGAGCGCAATGACGGCCGCATGAAGGACCTGATCGCCAATGCCAAGGCGGCCGGCGTACGCGTGATGCCGGTCGATGCCTCGCGCCTCGACAAGATCACCGGCACCCGCCGCCACCAGGGCGTGATCGCCTTCGCCAGCCAGCTGGCGCTGGCGCGCAACCTGGACGAGCTGCTCGACGCCATCGAGGGTCCGCCGCTGCTGCTGATCCTGGACGGCATCACCGATCCGCACAACCTGGGCGCCTGCCTGCGCGTGGCCGACGGCGTCGGCGCGCATGCCGTCATCGTGCCGAAGGACCGCGCGGTCGGCCTGAACGCCACCGCCGCCAAGGTCGCCAGCGGCGCGGCCGAGACGGTGCCCTACATCACCGTCACCAACCTGGCGCGCACCATGCGCGAGCTGAAGGAGCGCGACATCCTCCTGATCGGCACCTCGGACGACGCCGAGCGCGGCCTGTACGAAGCCGACTTCACCGGCCCGGCCGCCCTGGTCATGGGTTCGGAAGGCGAGGGCATGCGCCGCCTGACGCGCGAGACCTGCGACGTGCTGGTCAATATCCCGATGTTCGGCTCGGTCGAGAGCCTGAACGTGTCGGTCGCCTCGGGCGTCTGCCTGTACGAGGCGCGCCGCCAGCGCATCGCGCGCGAAGGCTGACCCCGGTATCGCCGCAACAACGGCCTGGCAGCGCGTCCAGGCCGTTCCCTCCGCATTAACATCTCCATAAGCATTCCATCCCCGGATCGGCTACCATGAAAGCCGTTCCCTCCGAAGCACCGCCATGTTTTTCTCACGACTGCGCGAAGACATTCGCAACATCATCGAGCGCGATCCTGCCGCCCGTAACGGCTGGGAAGTGCTGACCTGCTATCCGGGCCTGCACGCCATCGTCGCCCACCGCTGGGCCCACGCCTGCTGGCGCATGGGCCTGAAATGGCTCGGCCGCTTCATCGCCCACCTGGCCCGCATCGTCACCGGTATCGAGATCCACCCGGGCGCCGCGATCGGCCGCCGGGTCTTCATCGACCACGGCTTCGGCGTCGTGATCGGCGAGACCGCCGTGATCGGCGACGACTGCACCATCTACCAGGGCGTCACGCTGGGCGGCACCACGCTGGTGGCCGGCACCAAGCGCCATCCGACGCTCGAACGCGGTGTGATCGTCGGCGCCGGCGCCCAGGTGCTGGGCGCCTTCACGGTGGGCGAATACGCCAAGATCGGTTCCAACGCGGTGGTGGTCAAGCCGGTCCCGGCCGGCGCCACCGCGGTCGGCAATCCGGCCCACATCATCCAGAAAGAAGACCAGTCGCGCAGCGCGCGCATGTTCGCCGCCTATGGCGTCACGCCCAACGGCGACGACCCGCTGTCGAAAGCCCTGCGCGGCCTGATCGACCACGCCGCGCGCCAGGACGAGCAGATCGAACGCCTCACCGACACCCTGCGCGCCGCCGGCCTGTGCTGTCCGAGGGTGGAGGAGGGTGATAAACTCGACTCGGAACAACTGAACCGCCTGGTAGATTAAGTAGATTAAGGAACCACATGACGAACGAAGCGACTGGCGGCAGCGACGCCGCAGCCGTGCTGGACCCGGTAGAGCTGCGCGTGCTGGCCGTGCTGGCCGAGAAAGAGGCGCTGACGCCCGATAACTATCCGATGTCGCTGAATGCGATCGTGAACGGATGCAATCAATTGTCGAGCCGCGATCCGGTGATGCAGCTCTCGGACGACATCGTGCTCGACACCCTGCAGCGCCTCACCGAGCGTAAACTCGTCAACGCAATCTCGCAGGCCGGCGCCCGCGTCGTCAAGTACGAGCATCGCATGCGCATCAAGTGGACGCTGGAGCAGGACAAGCTGGCTGTGCTCACGGTGCTGATGCTGCGCGGCCTGCAGACCGCCGGCGAGATCCGTACCCGCAGCGGCCGCCTGCACGAGTTCAAGAGCGTGCAGGACGTCGAGACGGCGCTGCAGTTCCTGATCGATAAATACCCGCCGCTGGTGGTCAAGCTCGAACGCGCGCCGGGCACCAAGGAATCGCGTTACGGCCAGCTGCTGGGCGGCGAGATCACCATCGTGGCCGGCAGCGAGCAGACCTCGTCGGCATCCAGCGGCCAGACCCAGGGCGGCCGCATCGCCCAGCTCGAGGAAGAAGTCGCGTCGCTGCGCGCCGAGATGGATGAGCTCAAGGGGCAGTTCGAGGCGTTTCGCCAGCAGTTCCAGTAAGCGGCGCGAATTCGAGCTGGACCAACGCGTCGTCGCTCCAGCTCTGGTCGTACAAGGCAAGGCTGAAGCGCTTGCCGCTGAACTCGATATTCGCGCTGCGCGCACCTTCTTCCAGGAAGGCCTTGGCTATCGTGTGTGCGCTGCTGTAACTGAAGCGGACTTTTTTGTCTTTCGTGAAGTTGCACCAGTCGCTGCTGAGCAGCAGACCGTTGATGGCCAGCGTCCACATCAGTCCGAGTTCTTCCTTCGCCATCGCGACCCGCACCTGGCATTCCAGTCGCAGGTCGCCCAGCCTGCGCACATGTTCCGGCAGACCCGGCGTGCGTACGCTTGGCTCGATACGGTAGTCGCGGCGCTTCTGGTTGAGTACTAGCTCGCTGTTGGCGTCCAGGGCCGGCTCGCTGCGCGGCATCTGAATCTCGCCGTCGGCGTCCAGCGCCAAGGGCAGCACGAAGCCCTCGTCGCCCTCGAGCCGCGCCACCGGCGCCAGGCTGGTGTCGGCCTGGCGCTGGCGTTCGACCCGGAAGCGCAGCGCGTCGGCTCCGGGCGCGAGGCGCCGGTGCTTTTCGAACGCATCCATCCCGGCCACGATCACCTTGTACTTGCGTGCTTCGGCGTCGCGGACCGCATTCACGTGGACAGTGTCGGGGTTGCCTGGCGCGCTGGTCTCGCCCGCCTCGACCGCGCCCGGGACGCCACAACCAAGCGCGGCGCCGATCGTCATCAGGAGGATGGCGCGCATTGCATCAACCCTCGTCGCGCCAGCGGCGCACGCGGATCGCGCCGTAGATCATCGCGCAGCCGGCGGCGGCGGCGATCCACACCGCGGGCGAGGCCAGCGTGCCGTAGGACAGGCCGATCAGCATCGGCCCGTCGAAACCGGCGTTCTGTTCGGCCAGCGCCCGGCCATTGACTTCGCCGAACCAGATACCGGGCATCAGGCCGCCCAGGATGCGCGCCACCACCTCTTCGCCGAACCACTTGACGTTCAGGCTCAGGCCCGAGAAGCGGCCGACCAGGAAATCGAACCAGGCCAGCAGGGCCAGCGCGATGAGCGGCGCGCCGACCGCCCACAGGAATACCTTGGAGCGGGCCCAGCTCGACACCAGCAGCAGCCAGCCGACGGTCGGCAACGCCCACACGATGTACAGCGGCAGGAAGCTCAGCAGGTAGAGCGGCGACAGGTAGAAGTTGGCGTTGGCCAGCACCGGGGCGATCAGGTTGACGCCCCTGACCGCGCTGGCCAGCAGGCCGAGCACCAATAGCACCAGCGATGTGGCGATGCCGATCGCCACCGTCAGCAGCGGCGCGACAACCAGGGCGACCGCCGCCTTCGACAGCACGGTCTCCTGGTCCGACATCGGCAGCGACTTCCAGAACAGGATGCTGCGGTCGCGCCGTTCGTCGTGCAGGGCCGCGAGGCAGTAGAAGAACGCCACCACCGGCAGCACCAGGAACAGCGGCGCCGTGATCGCCAGGTAGCTCGAGGCCGCGATCGCCGCCGCCTTGGCATACATCTCCGGCGGCACGCCCTCGATCGTGATCATCTGATGTCCATTGTGCTGGATATGGAAGGCAGTTGACGTCAATGCGTACAGGAAGCCGCCGCCGAGCAGCAGCACCAGGGCCGCCGCCACCACCAGCGGCGCATAGACGAAGGCGCCCTTGTGTTCCCACAGCTCGCGCCGGATCAGCCATTTCATCGTGCTCATGTGCGTGCTCATGTGCGTATTCATGCGTAGCTTCCTTTCATGGTGGCGACGAACAGGTCGGCCACGCTCGGGTGGCGCACTTCGCCGAGGGCTTCGAGCTGGCTGCGCGACAGGCCGCCCGCGCGCTGGGTATCGAACAGCATCACCGACTTGCCGAACATGGCGCGCTGGTCGAGCGGCTGCAGGGCCCGCGCCGCGGCAGCCTTTTCGTTCGGCACCATCACCTCGACGTAGCGCTGGCCGATCTCTTCCATCGACGCCGCGAGCGCGATCTTCCCTTCGCGGATGAACAGCAGGTCGGTCAGGATGTGCTCGACCTCTTCCACCTGGTGGGTGGTGATGACGATGGTTTTTTGTTCGTCAAAGTAGTCTTCCAGCAGATGCTGGTAGAACTGCTTGCGGTAGAGGATGTCGAGCCCGAGCGTCGGCTCGTCCAGCACCAGCAGGCGGGCGTCGATCGCCATCACCAGCGCCAGGTGCAGCTGCACGACCATGCCCTTCGACATTTCCTTGACCTTCATGCCCGGCTTGAGCTTGGTATTGGCGATGTAGCGCTCGGCCTTGCTGCGGTCGAAGCGCGGATGCACGCCCTCGACGAAGTCGACCGCATCCTTCACCCGCAGCCAGCGCGGCAGGATGGCGACGTCGGCGATGAAGCACACGTCCTTCATCAAGGCGTCGCGCTGGGTGCGCGGATCGAGGCCCAGCACCGACAGCTCGCCCTCGAACGGGATCAGGCCCAGGGCCGCCTTGAGCGTGGTGGTCTTGCCCGAGCCATTGGGGCCGATCAGGCCGACGATGCGGCCGGCCGGGATCTCGAAGTCGATGCCGTCGACGGCCACCTGCTTGCCGTAGCGCTTGGTCAAACCGCGGGCGGACAGGACCGCGCTCGAGGCTGGCTTCGGGGCTGTGTTGGGGATCGCGTCTTGAACGGTGTTCATGCCGCACCTCCCTGTGGATTGCCGCAGTCGCGCAGCAGCTGTTCGACATCCAGCCCCAGGCGGCGGATGCGCTCGACCATGGCCGGCCACTCTTCGCGGATGAAGCGTTCGCGTTCGCTTGCCAGCAGTTTTTCGCTTGCTCCTTCGGTGACGTACATGCCAATTCCCCTTCGCTTTTCCACCAGGTGCTCGTCGACGAGTTCCTGGTATGCCTTCGACACTGTGATCGGGTTGAGTTGATACTCGGCGGCGATCGAGCGCACCGAGGGCAGGGCATCGCCGGCTTGCAGTACGCCGTCGAGCATCATGCCGACCACCCGCTCCTTGAGCTGGCGGTAGATCGGGGTGCTATCGTTCCAGTCGGCGCTCATTGTCGGTCTCCCTTGCGGTGTCTTGCGGCGTGGTGCTCATATTGCCTCCATGGTGAGGTATTGAGGTGGTGATGTAGTTCACTATAACACCTCCTGCGCAAATGTAAACATGCATACCCGAACATTGCTCGCTCTAGCGTGAAGGCATGGCCTCGCGCCGCTCGACCAGGAAGTCGAGCAGGACGCGCACGGCGGGCGGCATGTGCTCGCGCGCCGGCGAGTACAGGTAGAAGCCGGCGTCCTCGTGGCGCCAGTCGCGCAGGACCTGCACCAGGCTGCCGTCGGCAAGCTGGCGGCGCACCGCGATGTCGACGATCTGGATCAGGCCCAGGCCCTGGAGCGCCATCCGCGTCATGCCCTCGTCGTCGTTGGTGGTGAGCTTGCCGCTCACCGCCTGGGTGAAATGGCGGCCCCCGGCGCCGGGTTCGCGGAAATCCCAGTCGTGCAGGGCGCCAGTGCCGGGATAGCGGTAATTGATGCAGTCATGGCCGGCCAGATCAGCCGGGGTGTCGGGCACGCCGTGCCGCGTGAAATAGGCGGGAGCGCCGACCACGGCCATCGACACTGGCGGGCTGAGCGGCACGGCGACGACGTGCTCGGCCAGGCTGCGTCCCAGGCGGATGCCGACGTCGCAGCCGTCGGCGATGATGTTCGACAGCGCGTCGGCCATGACCAGTTCGAGCCGTACCCCGGGATGGCGGGCCTGGAAGCCGGCCAGCTGCGGTTCGATCAAGGTCCTGGCGGCCAGGCGCGAGGTATTGATGCGCACCAGCCCGGATACCGCGCCATCCGCATTTCCCAGGCTGTGCAGCGCATATTCGATCTGGCGCAAGGCCGGTTGCAGGCTGTCGAGCAGGCGCTGCCCGGCCTCGGTCAGCGCCATGTCGCGCGTGGTGCGGTACAGGAGCCGGGTGCCCAGCTCGCGCTCCAGGGTCTTGAGATTCTGCGACAGGGCGGCGCGCGACACCCCCATCTCGGCCGCCGCGCGGGTAAAGCTGCGGTGATGGGCAATGCGCGCGAACCAGGCGAGCGAGGGGAGCAGGGAAGGATTCATCCCATCAGTGTAAATCACAACTTGACAGTCATGTGGCGATTGATGGCTTCCGCATGCCTAATCAAGCTTTTACCATCGGTGCTCCCTTATTCATTCGGAGCGATACAAGATGGCAAGCACATCATTACGGGTCGGAATCATCGGTGCGGACGCCAAAGCCAGCTGGGCCGGCGCTTCCCACGTGCCCGCGATCATTTCGCAGCCGGGCCTGGTCCTGGCGGCGGTGGCCACGCGCCACGAGGACAGCGCGCGCGCCGCGGCCGACAGCTTCGG
The DNA here is from genome assembly GCF_017582745.1 of Massilia oculi. GTDB lineage: Bacteria > Pseudomonadota > Gammaproteobacteria > Burkholderiales > Burkholderiaceae_D > Telluria > Telluria oculi_A. The sequence goes on along the minus strand of NZ_JAFVIM010000033.1, from coordinate 9,944 downwards.
CGCCGGGCGCTGGTATGCCGATCCCTACCGGCTCATCGCGGACGACACGATCGATATCGTCACCGTCGCCGTCAAGGTGCCGGCGCACCGCGAACTGGTGCTGGCGGCCCTGCGCGCCGGCAAGGCGGTCTACTGCGAGGCACCGCTCGGCGCCAGCCTGGCCGAGACCGAAGAGATGGCGGCTGCGGCCGGCAGGCTGCATACGGCGATCGGCCTGCAGGGGCGCCTGAATCCGTCGGTGCGCCGCGCCGCCGAACTGGTCGCATCGGGCAAGCTCGGGCGCCTGCTGTCGGCGCACGTGCGCGCGACAACCTTCGGCTTCGGTCCGCAATCGATGGCTGCCTACGACTATTTCAATAAATCGGCATCCGGCGCGAACTTCTTGACGATCACGACGGCCCACGTGCTGGACGTGGTCGAGGCGGTGTTGGGCGACATCGTCGAGGTCGATGCGCGCACCGCCTTGTTGTGGCCGGAGATCGAACTGGTCGATACCGGCACGGTCTCGGTGCGCGAGATCCAGGACCACGTCGACCTGATCGCCCGCACCGCGCGCGGCGCCTCGGTGTCGGTACAAGTCCTGGCGGGCGTGGCGTCGCCGGATGCAGGGTTCAGGCTCGAGCTGCGGGGCACGGAAGGCACGCTTACCTTGTCGGGCACCCACCTGGCCGGCGTCCAGGTCGGCGACCTGGCGCTGTCGGCCAGCGTGGCGTTCGCGGCGCCGGATGCGCCGGTCGCGTCCGGCGTCGGGCCAACCGCCGCCGACTTCTGGGCAGGCGCGGCGATCAATGTCGGCGAAGTCTATGCCAGCCTGGCGCGCGATATCGCCGGCGGCACCTACGCCACTCCGGGCTTCGCGCATGCGCTGCACAATAGCCGGCTGGTCGCGGCGGTCGAGCGCGCGGCCAGGAGCGGGGAGCGGCAGCGGCTTATCGCTTGAGTTCGGTCAGGTCGTGGCGCACGATGCTGCCGTCGGCATGCAGCGCGAACCAGCCGCCGCGTACCGGCTCGGCGTCGAGCTCCCAGTCGGGCAGCACGTAGCGCAAGCGATTGCCGTGCTCGTGCACGGCGGGGCGGTGGGTATGGCCATGGATGATGGCGTCGGCGCCGGTATCAAGGAACACGGCGTCGATCGCGTCAAGCGTGACGTCCACGGTCTCGTACGATTTGTCGGTGTGCGCGTCGCGCGAACCCTGGCGCAGGCCGGCGATGATGGCCTTGCGCTGGGCCAGCGGCATGCCGAGGAAGTTGGCTTGCCAGGCAGGCTGGCGCACCTGGGCGCGAAACGCCATGTACGCGGTGTCGAGCGTGCACTGGGCGTCGCCGTGCAGCAGGGCCACGCGGCGTGGGCCGGCCTCGATCACATGCGGGTCTTGCAGCAGCTGCAGGCCGGCGGCTTCGGCGAAGCCGTCGCCGACCAGGAAGTCGCGGTTGCCGGCCATCCAGTAGACGGCGGTGCCGGCGTTGCTGACTGCGCGGATCGCGGCCACGACCTGCGCATTGAACGGGTCGGCGAGGTCGTCGTCGCCGGCCCAGTATTCGAAGATGTCGCCGAGCAGGTAGAGCCGCTCGGCATGCACCGCGCGCTCTTTCATGAAGGCCAGGAAGGCCTCCAGCGTGCGCGGGTGCGAGACCTGCAGGTGCAGGTCGGAGATGAACAGCGCGAGCGGGCGCGCGGACAGCGTCATCGGATTGACTGGTGCTGGTGCGCGCCGCCCATTACAGCACTTCGATCTTTTCGATGATGACCGCGTCGACCGGCACGTCCGAGTGCATGCCGCTGCGGCTGGTCTTGACGCCGTTGATCGCGTCGACCACTTCCTGGCCTTCGGTCACTTTGCCGAACACGGCATAGCCCCAGCCGTCCTGGCCAGGGTAGTCGAGGAAGGCGTTGTTCTTGGTGTTGATGAAGAACTGGGCCGATGCCGAGTGCGGCGCCGAGGTGCGGGCCATGGCCAGCGTGTACTTGTCGTTCTTCAGGCCGTTCTTGGCTTCGTTCTCGACGGTCGCTTCGGTCGGTTTCTGCTTCATGCCTGGCTCGAAACCGCCGCCCTGGATCATGAAGTCCTTGATCACGCGGTGGAAGATGGTGTTGGTGAAGTGGCCTTTGCCCACGTAGTCGAGGAAGTTGGCAACGGTCTTCGGTGCTTTTTCGGCGTCCAGCTCGGCGGTGATATTGCCCTGGTTGGTGGTGATGAGAATAGTCGTCATGGCTTGTCCTGTTCTATGGGTTGTTGTTTGCTCTGTATTGCAACTGCGGCAAACCGTTATTTTACTAGCTTGTCGCGCTGAAGCAGGATGACGTTGGTAATCTTGATCGGCACGACCGGCACGTTTTGCATGCCGCGCACGTCGTCGACCACCACGCCCTTGATCTTGTCGACCACGTCCTGGCCCTTCACGACCTTGCCGAACACGGTATAGCCCGAGCCCTTGACGAAGGGATGGTCGATGCCGGAATTGTCGGCGACGTTGATGAACCACTGTGAGGTCGCGCTGTCGGGATTGTCCTCGCGCGCCATCGAGATCGTATAGGGCTGGTTCGACAGGCCGTTGTCCGACTCGTTCTTCACCGGCTTGAGGGTTTTTTTGCCCTCGAATTTCTCGTTCATGCCGCCGGCCTGGATCATGAAGCCGTCGATCACGCGGTGGAAGATCGTGCCTTTATAAAAACCCGACTTGGCGTAGGCGGCGAAGTTGGCCACGGTCTTCGGGGCTTTTTCCTGGTCCAGCTGGACGACGATCTCGCCCATCGTGGTCTTGATCGTATACTGCGGGCCGACCATGGCCGGGGCTTCGGCAACCGCGGGCGTTGCCGCCGGATCAAGGGCGTCCTGGGCCAGCGCGGCGCCCGGGAGCAGCAGGCCGCAGGCCAGGGCGGCAGTGGCGCCCGTCATACGGGCGAGCAGGGAACGGCGGGTGATCGGTGACGACATCTGGCTTCCTCTGATGGACCTCGCGCAAGGCGCTGTCAAGGGTTTTCCCCAAAAATAAAGCTGGACCGTAGGCGGCCAGCCGGGATTTTATCAATGCTATACTTTACAAAAGGCGTGCGCAGAGCAACGTCCCATTCTATCAAATAAGAACAACACCGAGGAGTCAGGCGAACCCGACGCCGCACCCGTCCAGGGCGCACCAGCATTGCTGTTGCTGCGCCGGAGTTTGCGGTCTGTGCTGCGCCCGGCGCTCCTCTTCCGAATCGGAATTCAATGAGCCAACTCAAGATTTACAACACGCTCGCGCGTGACAAGCAGGTATTCGTTCCCAAGGTCACTGGCAAGGTCGGCATGTATGTGTGCGGCATGACCGTCTACGATTACTGCCACGTCGGCCACGCGCGGATGATGATGGCTTTCGACGTCGTGTACCGCTGGCTGATGGCGTCCGGCTACGAGGTCAACTACGTGCGCAACATCACGGACATCGACGACAAGATCATCCGGCGTGCGGTCGAGAATGGCGAGACCATCGGCGCGCTGACCTCGCGCTTCGAGAAATACATGGACGAAGACACCGAAGCGCTCGGCATCCTGCCGCCGACCGTGGTGCCGCGCGCCACCGAATACGTGCCGCACATGCTCTCGATCATCGAGAAGCTTGAGCAGAAGGGCCTGGCCTATAAAACCGAAGAGGGCGACGTCAACTACGCCGTGCGCGGCTTCGAGGGCTACGGCAAGCTGTCGGGCAAGTCGCTGGACGACCTGCGCGCCGGCGAGCGCGTCGACGTCAATACCGGTAAGCGCGATCCGCTCGACTTCGTGCTGTGGAAGGCTGCCAAGGAATCCGAGCCCGCTGAAGCGAAATGGGATTCGCAATGGGGCCGCGGCCGTCCGGGCTGGCACATCGAGTGCTCGGCTATGTCGTGCGCCACGCTCGGCGAACACTTCGACATCCACGGCGGCGGCGCCGACCTGCAATTCCCGCACCACGAGAACGAGATCGCGCAATCCGAAGGCGCCTTCGGCGGCCCGATGGTCAACTACTGGATCCACAACGGCTTCGTGCGCGTGGACAACGAAAAGATGTCCAAGTCGCTGGGCAACTTCTTCACCATCCGTGAAGTCCTCGCCAAGTACGACGCCGAAGTGGTGCGCTTCTTCATCCTGCGCGCCCACTACCGCAGCCCGCTGAATTACTCGGACGTCCACATCGACGACGCCAGGGGCGCGCTCACCCGCCTGTACACGGCGCTGAACGATATCGACCTGGGCGATGGCGAGCTCGCCGTCGACTGGGACGAAGCGCACGCGAAGCGTTTCCGCGAAGCGATGGACGACGATTTCAATACCCCGCTGGCGGTGGCCGAGCTGTTCGACCTGGCGAGCGAAGTCAACCGCAGCAAGTCGGTGGAAACTGCACGCCAATTGAAGGCGCTGGCCGCCGTGCTGGGCCTGCTCGAGCGCACGCCGCGAGACTTCCTGCAGGCGGGCACGCCGGGCGAGGGTGGACTCGACGAAGCAGCGATCCTGGACGCGATCGCGCGGCGCGCGGCCGCCAAGGCCGCGCGCGACTTCGCCCAGGCCGACGCGATCCGCAAGGAACTCACGGCAGCCGGCATCGTCCTGGAAGACAAGGCCGACGGAACGACCTGGCGCCGCGCATAATGGCAGCCAACAAGGACAAGGCCGGCGGCGCCGCCGCAGGCGCCAGCGTGGAGTCGTCGGCATCGCCGGCGCAGGATGCGCTGGCGGTGCCGATCTACTGGGCCGAGGCCAAGCGCGAACTGATGCAGCGCGACCGCATCATGAACAAGCTGATCCCCCAGTTCGGCGACCTGCACCTGCGCGGCCAGCCCGACCCGTTCATCACGCTGGCCCGTTCGATCGTCGGCCAGCAGGTGACGCCAAAGGCGGCCGACCTGGCCTGGGGTAAATTGCTTGCCGTCTGTCCCAAGCTGGCGCCGAGCCAGGTGATCAAGCTGGGCGCCGTGGAACTGTCGGGTTGCGGCCTGTCCAAGCGCAAGACCGAATACATCCTCGACCTGGCCGACCATTTCAAGGCCAAGCGGGTGCATGCCGACCTGTGGTCGGAAATGGATGACGAAGCCGTCATCGCCGAGCTGGTCCAGATCCGCGGCATCACGCGCTGGACAGCCGAGATGTTTTTGATATTTAATCTGCTGCGGCCGAACGTCCTGCCACTGGACGACCCCGGCCTGATCCAGGGCATCAGCCAAAATTATTTCTCGGGCGAGCCGGTCTCGCGCAGCGATGCGCGCGAGGTCTCCGCCAACTGGGAACCCTGGCGCACGGTTGCTACTTGGTATTTGTGGCGCAGCCTGGACCCCGTTGCGCCTCTTGCCTAGACGCTAATACTCGACGTTAACCCTGCAATTCCGACGTTCGATCCGCTGTCGGCTTACGGTAGAATAGCGCCCTGATCGGCCGCGCATCACGGAGCGCGGCCCAAGACATTACCCCGGAGGTACAATGACTAAAACAACTTTCCTCAATTTTGAGCAGCCGATTGCCGAGCTCGATTCCAAGATTGAAGAGCTGCGTTTCGTACAAGACGATTCCGCTGTCGACATCTCCGAAGAGATCGATCGCCTGGACAAGAAGAGCCAGCAGCTCACCAAGGACATCTATGCCAAGCTGACTCCGTGGCAAGTGTCGCAGATCGCGCGTCACCCGCAGCGTCCTTACACGATGGACTACGTGAACGCGATCTTCACCGATTTCCATGAGCTGCACGGCGACCGCACCTTCGCCGACGACCAGTCGATCATCGGCGGCCTGGCCCGCTTCAACGGCCAGCCATGCATGGTGATCGGCCACCAGAAGGGCCGCGACACCAAAGAGCGCGCGATGCGCAACTTCGGCATGCCGAAGCCCGAAGGCTACCGCAAGGCGATGCGCCTGATGAAGCTGGCCGAGAAGTTCGGCCTGCCGATCTTCACTTTCGTCGACACCCCTGGCGCTTTCCCCGGCATCGACGCCGAAGAGCGCGGCCAGTCGGAAGCCATCGGCCACAACCTGTACGTCATGGCCGAACTCAAGGTGCCGCTGATCGCCACCATCATCGGCGAAGGCGGTTCGGGCGGCGCGCTGGCGATCGCCGTCGGCGACGCGGTGCTGATGCTGCAGTACTCGACCTATTCGGTGATCTCGCCGGAAGGCTGCGCCTCGATCCTGTGGAAGACCTCGGAACGCGCGGCCGATGCCGCCGAAGCCCTGGGCCTGACCGCGCACCGCCTGAAGGCGATGGGCCTGGTCGACAAGATCGTCAGCGAACCGCTGGGCGGTGCCCACCGCGATCCGGCGCAGATGGCGCAACTGCTCAAGCGCGCACTGGCCGACTCGCTGCGCCAGTTCCAGGGCATGAAGACCAAGGACCTGCTGGAAGCCCGTCACGCGAAGCTGATGAGCTATGGCAAGTTCAAGGAAACGCTGCCGCGCGAGGAGTAATCCTCTGAGCCGTTCCAAACGCGGGGCCAACCCGGCCGGGCTGGTCCCGGCATCGTTCGCGCAGGCCATGCTCGGCCTGCGCGACAAATACACTCCCCAATCCATAGCAGTTGCCTGTAGCGGCGGCCTCGATTCGATGGTCTTGCTGCGGCTGGCGCACGACTGGTGCGCACAGCAGGGCGTGCGGCTGCATGCCTTTCACGTGCATCACGGACTGAGCCAGCATGCCGACGCCTGGTGCGCGCATTGCGAGCGCAGCGCCGGCGAACTCGGCATCGGCTTCGACCATCGCCGCGTGACGATCCCGCACGACGGTTCCGGCATCGAGGCCGCGGCGCGCAAGCTGCGCTACGCCGCGCTGGGCGAGATGTGTAGCGCGCACGACGTCAAGCTGCTGCTCACCGCCCACCACCTGGACGACCAGGCCGAGACCGTGCTGCTGCAATTGCTGCGCGGCTCGGGCGCCGCCGGGCTGTCGGGCATGGATGCGGACAATCTCGCGCCGGGATTGCTGGGCGTGGCCGACCTGGTGCTGGCGCGGCCGCTGCTGTCGCAGCCGCGCACGGCGCTGGAAGCGTATGCGCGCGAGCATACGCTGGCCTGGGTCGAGGACGAATCGAACCAGGACCCGCGCTACACCCGCAATGCGCTGCGCCACCAGGTGATGCCGGCGCTGGCGACGAACTTCCCGGGATTCCAGGCGCGGCTGGCGCGCGGCGCGGCCCACGTGGCCTCGGCCCAGCGCCTGCTCGACGAGCTGGCGGCCCAGGACCTGGCGGCCTGCCAGGAGGGCGACGCCATCGACCTGGCCTATCTGGGTGGCTTGAGCGAGGACCGCATCGACAACTTCATGCGTCACCTGTTCTCGGTGCGCGGGTTGGCGATGCCGTCGACGGCCTGGCTGAACGAGATGGTGTCGCAGCTGTTCTCGGCGCGCGAGGATGCGCAATTGAAGGTCACGCATCCGGGCTGCCACATCCGCCGCCATCGCGGCAAGCTCTACCTGACGCCGCACCTGCCGATTCTCTCCGGCATGCGCGATCCGGACGATATCGGCGTGCTCGACAGGGAAGGGCAGACGTTCCGCTGGCAGGGCGAGGCGTCGATCGCTTTCCCGGACTACGGCGGGGTGCTGCACTTCGAGCGGGCCGAGCAGGGTTTCGATCCGGCCTGGCTGCGCGCACAAACGCTGACGCTCGACTTTCGCAAGGGCGGGGAGCGCTTGAAACTCGCGGCCAACCGGCCATCGCGTGGTCTGAAGGCGCATTACCAGGCGCTGGGCGTGCCGGCCTGGGAACGCGAGCGCCTGCCGACCGTGAGCCGCGACTTCGACCTGCTGTTCGCGGCGGGCATCGGCATGGACTGCCGGCACTGGTCGGCAAGCGGCCGGGAGTTGATCGGACTTCGTTGGGAAGCGAGCTGACGCGGGATTGTATAGGCAAGTGTATTCCGAAAACGCATTAAGTTATTTTCTTTCCATATAGCTTTTTCGTTCTTCAAGCCTTGTGATGCCGCGTTGCAGCATGCTACATTTAGGGTCCTCTTTTCTCTTTACACAAGCTGGAACCCTTCCTGATATGGCTTTAATTGTCCACAAATATGGCGGGACGTCGATGGGCTCGACGGACCGTATCAAGAATGTCGCGGCCCGGGTGGCCAAGTGGCATGACGCAGGTCACCAAATCGTCGTTGTTCCGTCCGCGATGTCGGGCGAGACCAACCGCCTGATTGGTCTGGCCAAGGAAATCATGCCGCAACCGGACCCGCGCGAACTGGACATGATCGCCTCGACCGGCGAGCAGGTGTCGGTGGGCCTCCTGGCCATGGCACTGCTGGCCATCGGCAAGGATGCGGTGTCGTACACCGGCTGGCAGGCGGGCATCCGCACCGACTCGTCGTTCACCAAGGCGCGCATCCAGTCGATCGACGACAGCCGCGTGCTGCGCGACGTCGCGGCCGGCAAGATCGTCATCATCACCGGTTTCCAGGGCGTGGATGAAGAAGGCAATATCTCGACCCTGGGCCGCGGCGGCTCGGATACTTCCGCAGTGGCGATTGCGGCCGCGCTGAAGGCCGAGGAATGCCTGATCTACACTGACGTCGACGGCGTCTACACGACCGACCCGCGCGTGGTGGACGAGGCGCGCCGCCTGTCGAAGATCACGTTCGAGGAAATGCTCGAACTGGCCTCGCTGGGCTCGAAAGTGCTGCAGACTCGCTCGGTCGAGTTCGCCGGTAACTACCAGGTGCCGACGCGCGTGCTGTCGTCGCTGACCGATCCCCTGATGCCGCTGGAAGAAGAAGCCCAGTCCGGCACCCTGATTTCGTTTGAGGAAGAAAGCAATATGGAACAAGCCGTCATCTCCGGCATCGCGTTCAATCGCGACGAAGCAAAGATCACCGTCCTGGGCGTGCCGGACAAGCCGGGCGTGGCGTACCACATCCTGGGACCGATCGCCGATGCGAACATCGAAGTCGACATGATCATCCAGAACCAGTCGGTGGACGGCAAGACCGATTTCACCTTCACCGTGCCGCGGGGCGACTACGTGCGCGCGATGACCGTGCTGGAGAGCCAGCAGGAAGCGCTGGGCGCAACCCGCGTGCTGGGCGACGCCAAGGTGTCGAAGGTGTCGGCAGTGGGCGTGGGCATGCGCAGCCACGTCGGCGTGGCGTCGCAGATGTTCCGTACCTTGTCGGAAGAGGGTATCAATATCCAGATGATCTCGACCTCGGAAATCAAGATCTCGGTACTGATCGACGAGAAGTATATGGAGCTGGCCGTGCGCGCGCTGCACAAGGCATTTGGCCTGGAGCAAGGTTAACAAATTTCAAAATTTTTGGGCGTGCGTCCTTGACGCGATGAGGTCCAGCCCTTAAGATGCCTGCACTCAGCGCTGACGTGCAAACGTTGGTTCTGATTGGAGACGTGGCCGAGTGGCCGAAGGCACTTCCCTGCTAAGGAAGCATACGGCTTATACCCGTATCGTGGGTTCGAATCCCACCGTCTCCGCCAGATAAGTGATTGCTGAGACTCAGCAGTCCCATGAAACCCCCGGATCTCCTATGAGGTCCGGGGGTTTTTTGTATTCTAACGTCCTCATGCGTCCAAGTCTTGAGGTCATCAGCAGAGTACATCCGCAAAGGATTCTGCAACTTCCACTTTTTAAACCGACCTGCTACCCCCTCCTTGACCGCATAACAGTCGGGAGGAGTCTGAATGCCGACGCTCGCAAGGGCGCTCAGCGACGCCCTGATCAGTGGGGGATGGAAACAGACATCGGATTCAGGCTATATCCTGAGGTGACTTTGGTCGATGCGCGGGACTTGCGACCAGAAGCGCGTCGTGTGCTACTTGATGGCCAGGATGATGGCCAGACAGAGCCAACCTTCAAATGCGTGGATATACGTGATGTGGCTTTGTTGCACAAATCGGCCCATCAGCGGCCGAGGCGCAGCACGGGTAAACTGACGGCATGATTGCTCCCGTAAAGCTGAAGTACCGAACGACCAACTGGAAAGACTACAACGCGGCAT
>NZ_JAFVIM010000032.1:0-52602 GCF_017582745.1 Massilia oculi | reverse complement strand
GAGGGTAAGGCTCTCCAGCGGCAAGGAGGGGGTATCACGGGGCAGCGCCGACCAGCTGCGATGACAGAAAACGACGCAGCTTAAACTCGCTGAAAAACTGTCTTGACCGATGGGTCCACTTTAAACACCTTTTGTATTGCTTCGATCTCTCCGAGCTCGTCCCTCCACTTCGCCATGTGAATGACTTCGTCAGCACCTAACGCCTTGCTGGCAATGTCAATGCTCTGCCGTATGGCAGGTGAGGACGGCGATAGTGATGCGTCAATAGCAAAGAATGGTAGTGAACGCGCCGTCTTGTGAGCCTTTACGATGCGTAACAGGTCATAAAGCGCACCTTCATCAAAATGGATATTGCAGAGAATGAGGTCTGCACCATTGTCGAGTTGAGCGACTGCATCTGCTAAGCGCGTGACAATTACGATATCGAAATACTTCCCATACACAGTCTCGAGTGCTGCTACACTTTCTGGCACAGTCGCTGCCAGAATTCTCCTCGACTTCTTGCTCATTGTGTCCGCTCCGACCTATTAGCTCTTTATTATAAGGCAAGTCGGGGGGCATCAGAGAGGCCCAGCGGTATTCGGACTCTTCGGATGATGGGGCCTTCATCCGGGGCAGGGACACCCTGGGCTACCTTAATCTCTGCCGCCTCGGTTTTAATTTTCAGACCCTCTTTGCTTGCTATCGTCGGCGACTGCTGCTGTGCCTGAAACAGTGGTGACAATTTAACAAATCTGAAAATAAAGAAACATTGTCTGCTCATTCTCCGTGCAAAGTCCTCCGACTACGCTACGAAGATCGATGCTGACAAGCTAACGGCGGCGACGTCTGCTTTGGGTCGGAAGCAGCCGGTCCCGGTCCCGGCTGGTGGCATTACGACGGCTGTCAGGTCACGGATGAAGTGGGTTGCAGTTATTTCAATATTGGTGCCGGTCCATCGCAGCTATTCTTCGAAAATCGTCGCAGCTATTAGCAAAATCTGGTGGGGGCAGCCCGGTGACGCGGTAACTTTCGTCGCATCTATTTCCGAAAGACATAGAGCTCTCGTCGGTGACGCAGTGTCTCTCTACATGACAAAGCTCGAGTACAATTGGCTGGCAGTCCAACTCTACATGGAGATTTTGTTATGGGTTTCGTAGATCAAGTAACTATTAAGGTATTGGAAGATGTGCGTCGTGCTGGCATAACCCCCGACGTAATAAAGAAGGCACGACAAGAACAGGCCGTGCAGCGTCAAATTGAGCTTATCGGTGGCCCAGGTGTCTTGCATGTACTACAGCGCTATAAGGAAATTATTGATCGTCACACGATCCCGCCTCATGTCGGGACTTCCGGCCCTCGTGCAAAAGCCCCGATTGTGATAGACGCAAGCAGTAGCGCTTTGGAAGGTAAGGGGTCAAATGCCGGCGGTGGCGATGGTGCAAGTAGCGATGACGATGGTGGCGGCGGCGATGGCGACAGCGACGGGCCCCGACGCCACACCCCTGTTATTTCTGCGAAACGTTCTCCTTCAGCATCTCGTAGTTCCTCTCACGCCGTCCGGCGCAAACTGAATTCCTCAAATTCCCCTGTTGTCATCATGCACGCCCGTGCGCTGGTAACGCTCGTCCTGATATCGGTGTTGTGCCTAGTCGGGGCTTTGAGCTTCGCCATCTTTGGGTATGAAAAGCTGGCACTCGCTTGTCTTGGCCTTCCTGCTCTCCATGGATGGACCCTCGCCAGCAAGCTAGTGGAGCCAAAATAGAGATTAAGCGGCGGCTTACTCGGCCGCCTTTTACATAATCTCCGCTGTGCGCCATCACGATGAGCCTCGCCTTCATTGAACGCAGCTTTGGGGTGACAGCTGCCTGTCGCGACAGTCTGTTATTTTTCCAGCTCGGCAACCTGCTACGCTGAAGCGAACGGCCGGGTTCGACCCATTGCGCACATTCACAAACTCAACTGTCGCCACGCCTAGGGTGCAAACTTAGAAATCCGCATTCTCCTGGATGCTAAACCTGTCGCCCCGGGACAGCTCGCGCGCCCTCGCCTACCGGAGCGTCTATGTCATGGCTTCTCCATCAGCCTTGTTGGAATAACTCGCCTTCCGAATCTTGTACACTGCTGCTGCTGTGTCGAGAAAATCATTCAGCGACCGCCTGACCTTTTCTAGGTGCTCTTCGAAGTCCGCCGTGTGGTCACTCAACACTGCATCGGTAAGGTCCTTCACCACCTTGCGCGGAAATGGTGCTTTCCTACCAGCCTGTTTGCTAATCTCATTTGCGGAAATGATGATCGAAAATTGGTTGAACTCATCCTTGGAATAGCTACGATGATGAATTATGGCATTTCGCTCAACGTTCTTTTCGCGACAGACTTTTCCCAAATCTTTCAAATGCGTGGCCAGTTGGTAGCGCTTAACATGCTTATTGGTGACCATTTGTAGATGCGACGTAGATTCATCTGCCACACCTAAATCGAGAAGATGATTGGCAAAAATGAGCGCTCGATCATAGATCGTAGCGCTACGGATGAAATAATTTTCAATAGCAAACTGAATTTGTTCAGCGTGCGTATATCTAGAGCCTCTTATAGGCTTTACAGATTGGGAAAGAAATTCAATAGAAAGGGCTGCCTTGTCCAATGCGGATGTGAGTACACCAAGCCCCATTGCACACGAAAGAATGTACCTCTGCAAATCCGTGGAAATTGTTACCTCGCCTTTCCGTGAGACAGCACCTGTCATAAGCGGGCTTTGATCATCGAGCAATATTAACGGCTGTATAGGGTGAGAGTATTTTTCCATGGGTCCTCGGGAGGTTTTGGCGCACATCGCGCCTTGAAAACGCAAGCTTAAACCAGTGGATGATCAGCACCAAGCTCCGAAAAACATACAGTAGGAACTTATTGCTCCCCGCTTACGGATTCAGGTCGCCAGCCCCAAGGGCGAGCAGAATCGTGTCAAAGCACTTGTCGCACTTGCCGGCGAGATCCTTGAAATGGGCTCTCAGGGTCCCGTGAGCCGCGCGCGCTTGTCGCTCTTCCTTGTCCTTTTCTTCGACGGAACTGTGCGCCTTCAAGACATTGCGCAGGGCGTGAATCGCCCCGGATTTTGATGAGGCTCCATTGTTTGAGAGAATGGAGCTATGAAGAAGCAACCCAAGTATTCCCCTGAAGTCATCGAGCGCGCCGTGCGCATGGTCGGAGAAGCCGGCAGCGAGTATCCGTCGCAGTGGGCGGCAATCACGTCGATCGCTGCCAAGATCGGCTGTACGCCTGAGACGCTGCGCCGTTGGGTGCGCCAGCGAAACCGATACGGGCCGGCGTCCGGGCCTGAGCAGTGCCGAGCAGGAGCGCATGAAGGCGCTGGAGCGGGAGAACCGCGAGCTGCGCAAGGCCAACGAGATCCTACGCCTGGCGAGCGCGTTTTTCGCCCAGGCGGAGCTCGACCGCCGCTTCAAATCATAAGAGCGTTCATCGACAAGCACCGCCATGTCTACGGCGTCGAGCCGATCTGCCGCGTCATGCAGGTCGCGCCGTCGGGTTACTGGCGTCATGCAGCGCTCCAGCGCAACCCGGCGCTGCAGTGCGCAAGGGTGCAGCGAGATGAGGTGCTCAGTGTTGAAATCGAGCGTGTCTGGCATGCGAACTTGCAGGTCTACGGCGTCGACAAGGTGTGGCGACAGCTGCGCCGTGAGGGAACCGACGTGGCGCGCTGCATGGTGAAGCGGCTGATGCGGCGCGCCGGGCTGCGTGGCGTCATGCGCGGCAAGGTCGTGCGCACCACGGTCCCAGACGCGAAAGCCCCATGCCCGCTCGACCGGGTCAACCGTCAATTCAAGGCACAACGGCCGAACCAGCTGTGGGTGAGTGATTTCACCTACGTCTCCACATGGCAGGGCTTCGTGTACGTCGCCTTCGTCATCGACGTCTTCGCTCGGCGGATCGTGGGCTGGCGCGTGAGCAGCTCGATGCGGACGGACTTCGTGCTCGACGCCTTGGAGCAGGCACTGTACGACCGTCAGCCCGAGCGCAGCGACGCTCTGGTCCACCACAGCGACCGCGGCTCTCAATATGTCTCTATCCGGTACAGTGAGCGTCTTGCAGAGGCCGGTGTACAGCCGTCTGTGGGCAGCAAAGGCGACAGCTATGATAATGCCCTGGCCGAGACTATTAACGGGCTCTACAAGGCTGAGCTGATCCACCGCCGCGCTCCTTGGAAGACGCGTGAAGCCGTGGAACTGGCCACGCTGGAATGGGTGTCCTGGTTTAACCACCATCGTCTGCTGGAGCCACTCGGCTATATACCGCCGGCCGAAGCTGAGGCAAACTATTACAAGCAGTTGAGCAGTCAGACTATCCCGGCCTGATTCACCCTAACCGGCCTCCACGAAAGCCGGGGCGATTCAGGCCGATTCAGACCGAGACTAGACTCGGCTGTCGACGGCAAAGGTTCCTTCCCTAAAGGTCCGGCCTTGTTGACTCACGGGGCTGGCATGAAACGACCTTTAACTATAACCGTGCAAGAGCTATATGAGCGACTACTTCAGCGACAGAGAACTCGGCCCGCGACCGCGCACAGAGCAAGAACTTACCCCAGCGGCGTGGGCAGGCATCGTAACGCTGGTGGAGTCGCTTGCGAACAGTGGATCTTTTGGGACCAGCTTTCCAGAAAAGTGCCCTGACGGTCAGGCTACTTGCGGCAACGATGTCCAAAGTCTCAAGCGAGCGCTCGAGGCCCAACTCCATGGCCTCTCTTGGCCACTGCAGACACAACAGGATGTCGTCGAAAATAATTTCATGCTTAGATGCGTGCCGTGGGCGCCGCCCGCTATGGACGCGCTCGATTGCATCGAATTTGTTTGGCGAAAAATTGCTAAACCTATTGTGGGCAAACATCATGATTTCTTTCAGCACCACCATCTCACGTTTGACGTGGACGCTGGTCGCGAAGCCTTCTGTACGGATGTCAACCGCATCTTTACGCGCAATGGCTTGGCTTACGAACTCGGGACAGACGGCCAGGTTCGTCGCGTTCTACCTGCTGTCCTTGGGGAAGCTCTTACACGCACATGTTTCCACACAGGCGACAGAACCCTCGACGTGATGCTGGAGGAGAGCCGCACCAAATTTTCTGACCCGGATCCACTTGTTCGTCGTGAAGCACTTGAACGTCTATTCGATTGTTGGGAACGAATAAAATCGCTGGCGGATACGAACAAGGCTAAGTCGATAAAGATCATTCTAGACAGGGCGGCGCCTGAGTCGGCATTTAGAGCAGTCTTGGAGAAGGACGCTCGAGAACTGACCGAAATAGGTAACAGTCACCTACTGCGCCGTCACGAAACCAGCCAGACACCAGTAGTTGATTCACAACACGTGGACTATCTATACCATCGGCTGTTCGCCATAGTCGAATTACTCATCAGGAAGAATTCTTCGTAACTGGTTATCAGTGATATAGATATCTGCATCAGTTTTCTGATGTAAGTAGTAAGTTCAGAGAGCGAAATGCTTGGAAGCAAAAAAACCTCTGTAAAAAGTGTTTTACTGTTTATTGCACAGAATACGTCGCCGTGCCTTAAGGCGAAATTGGTTCGTCAGAAAAATTTTATCTAGGGATATAGAGTGGATCTTGGCACATTCAAAAGTATTGTAGACGCGGTGCGTTCTTCTCAAATACAGGAAGAACAAAATTCTAATGACGTTCTGGAAAAAATACGGCAGTGTTTCACGCAGTCAGAAAGTGACCAAGCCAAGTACGATATCGGCCGTCTTATCGACGATATGGGCATACGTTATATGTGTGACCAAATTGAGGTAGAGCCATATCTCGAGGTGGCCTCAGCAATACGTCAATCACTTCGAGATCGAGGTACTTCTAGTCAGTCAACTAGCGATTGGCGGCGTGCCGTTGAGCTTGCTGTGACTTATGCTGCCAATTCTTATAGCTTGCCTTCTGAACAAGCGTGGAGGTCGAATGTCCGCGTCAATTGCTTGTCTACAGCCATTAGCGAATTACGTAAAATAGGTTACGCAATCGAATTACCGGATCGGGGCGGCTTCGTCCTGGCAGAATCTGAGACTAACCGTCTTTCTCGGGATATCGAATCGAAGGCATCTTCTCTTGGAAGCGCATTGGCGTTTAGCATTGGCGGTGCAATGGCAGGTTCTTATAGTTCTCTGACAGGGCGGTTCAACATAGGTCGCGGCGGACAAACTGTTCAGATTGATGCGAAGCCTCCCCGACCTTTGGCATATCTGTATCAGCTTGGGCTCCGCTACTTTGAGTATTCTCCGTCGGCTCCATTTCCAGAAGTGGTCTTAGGTGAGATTGTTAATTTAACTACGTGGGCGACAGCGCTCCTTGATTTGTCGGTCGAGTCGTTTGAGTTGATGTTTGCAAGAGAAACGGACACCATTCGCCTTCTACAAAAGTCTTTAATGTACGACTCGGTCTTTCTCCTCACTCAAGCAAAGACAGCCCACGCACTTGAATATCTAGAGTGGATGATGTCACGGGCGCCGCTACTAGGTCTTTCAGACAAGCAGGGTCGTACCGCAGCGCAGGTCCTGGCTGCGGCTGCCATATTGATACGGTCGTCTGAAAAGGCTAAGCCGGGTGATTTTATGCGCGCTTCGGTAAATAACATTGCGTATGCAACAAATTTAGACTTCGAGCATGCCGCTACTTTGCTGCGAGAAGTGTTTACGCATACTGAAGGGGCAAATCAATCGTTGACGTTTCCACCAGCAGATAATGCTATTGACGCAGCGTTTCGTCCGCTTCTTTGGTCTAATGGGAGCTTTATTTTGCAGCCCGCGCCAATGGCTGCCCGTGCTACGGTGAATGCGGCGCTACAGTGGTGCCGGATGAATTGGACTAAAGGTAACTTCGACGATAAAGCGATCGGTCCGCTATTTGAGGAATTTATTCGACACAAACTCATCAAGCAGGGTGTAGCGACAATTCATGGTAGCTATAAGGTCCCCAAATCTAAAAGCGAATGCGACGCTATTGTGGACGCAGAGTTAGCGGTCGTCGTTTTCGAACTGAAAAGTAAAATGCTTCGACGAGAAGGGCGGGCTGGCGATGACATTGTTGCGTTAGTGGATCTGGCGCAAGCTCTAGTACGCCCACAAGCACAGGCAATGGAGCGAAATGCGGTGCTTTTAGAAAACGACTCGCTAACATTGTACAATGATGTTTCGAGCTCTACGATCAAGTTGGGAGCACGTGAAGTCTTAAGATTGTCGATCACGCGTGGTGATCTCGGCAGTATACATGACCGCCCATTTTTGCAGTTATTTCTTCGGACCGGTTGTGGTACCGAATTCATAACAATTGACCCACAGCGGCAAGGCGAATTTAAAGCTTTGCATGATTGGTTCCGAAAACTAAAAACTGCCGCTGAGCGTGCTAAGGAGCCAATTTTTGGGACCCCATTCCCGTTCGAAAGGTCGTGGAGCCTTTCCGTTTTTCAACTGTTGTTACTACTCGAGCGAGTAAGTGACGCAAACTGTTTTGTTAAAGAACTACAACGGAATCGCCGAATTTTCACACCTTTACGTGACTTCTACTCTGAATACGAGTTTGCGCTCACACTCAACCCGTAGTCTGACTGATTGGAAGAATAGAAAAGTGATCACTCTGACCACCAAGTCACAAGTTTGAAAAAATTCTCCGGCTTCTCGCCGATAGCACGAAGCCAGTCTACGAGCTCAACAACGTCTAGACGTCGCTCCAGGTTTTCAACCTTAGCAACGTAAGACTGGGGTTTTTCAAGTCTCTGAGCTAACTCGACTTGAGTGACTCGGACCCTGTCACGTGAAGACTTCAAAAGTTCGATGAGCAGGAAGTATCGAGGATCATGAATTGATTTCATCCCCGGATGGGAACATCTTCACAAAAATATCCCAAAATGGTATAAGTTTGGAGGTGAGGCTGTGTGCTGCTAAAGCTTGCTTCTTCCACATTGTTCTACAGAGCGTACGCAAAGTGACAGTGGTGATATTGGTTTTAGATCACAACAGGAGGTTTAGGTGTTTGCTAATGTCGAGTTGCGTAAGGAATGGGCAGTCAGGGTAGCCAGAGCACGCCTGCTTGAAAGTGCTGGACTTGAGTGTTTTTTGTGCGGCGGTACGGGCGCTTGGCCTTACCTGCAACATTTAAAGATATGCGTTCCATGTAATGGTACAGGTAAGCGCAGCACCGAAACGTTAAAGTAGTCAGCGAGACTACTGAATTCAGTAGCTACTAGGTAGGCGACTCTTCTGATTTATGTCGCTCTTGCCAGCCATACCTATATGCACGGGCATCATTTAAGGCCTGATGCCACTCACAATTAGGGAAGGAATGGTATCTGGAAACTGCCTCGGCAAAGGGACGGCTTTGTATCATCGGGCGAAGGTCGAGCTGCCCTGTTAAATTGGGATGGACTACTCCATCCCACGCATTTATCAATAGCTCGTAGTCGGTCCGATCATCGCATGCTATAACAACACTATCCGGTAATGTCGTGAACCACTCAGTCAGTTTTTCTCCAAATTCTCTTCTTGCGAATTTACGTTCACATGCCTTGTCTAACAGAGGTAGCACCGCGCGCGTACAAATGCATTGCAGTCTAAAGTAGAGTAATCATCACGCTCAGCGTAAAATTCGTATCTTCCGTCCTCCGAAATTATCCCAAGGCTGATTAGATCAATATTAAGCGGGTCAGTGTATCCTGTATCTAAAAATAGAACTAGCGGCTCCACTATGTTGGGCGTTTGATTTGCAAGTGCTGATTGATCTAACATGGTCTCCTTTCGTTCAAGTATAAACCGTATTAGGCAGAATAATTTCTATTAACTATTGCATGGTAAAAGCTGCAAATAGTTGCTTCTAGAGAACAGGAACCAAAAATGCGCCCCTTGCGCGTATTCTATATTCGGATGCCTGAGAACAATTTTCTGTGTCAAATACCGAGAGAATCTACCATCGTAAATAGCTACTAGCAAACGACCGTGTTTAAACAACCAGCTTCCGTTGCTCGACGAGGCGCGAGCCTGATGTAGTCTCTGCTCTTCCAGTACACTTTCCGTCGCTCGCCGCCCTTTGGCGCGCTCTAAATCTGTGCCACTTTAGTAACTCATTTACAGCATGTAGCTGTTGAGGGTTCTAAAATCCATGTTACAATAAGTATTTTGGCCTATCAAGTTTTTATTTCCTCGCAGGGCGTTGATGTTGATGTTGATGTTGATGTTGATGTTGATGTTGATGTTGATGTTGATGTTGATGTTGATGTTGATGTTGATGTTGATGTTGATGGGCTGGCAAGTTTAGGTTGTTAAAGTAAAGTAAAGTCTCGATTTAGAGATCGGCATAAATAGGAAGCGGAAAATGAGCGAGCAGTTATTGCAGACTGGGTTGAGTAAGACAATTCCAAGTGCCAAGATTGGAAAATGGGATTTTTATCATCTGGGGGCTACGAGTGTTAGCGCGCTTAGGGCGGCTCATCTAATTCGCGATGTTAATTATGGTGATGTTGAAAATAAAAAAGTAGACGCGATCCTATTGAACAGGAAAGATGTCATCGCTATCGTCGAATACAAAGTGCCGAAAGAATTTAAGACGGCAGCTCAAAAAGAGAAAGCTATTAAGCAGGAGCTTGAAGTTGCACGAAGGCTTGACTGTAAGATTATCGTTGCGACAGATACTATCGACACAGTTTGGGTTAACGCCGCTACTGGGGAACGTATTCTGAATGAAGATGGTAATGAAATAGTCTATCCGTTTGATGTTTCTGATGAAGGTCTGCCTTCATTGATCGAAAAAATAAACTACTCAATTAGCGAGAAAAATAACCAAATCCTTCCAAAGAAGCTGGTAAATCCGACTGATCTCGCCAGATCGATTTGGCAAGACGTTTGGAGTGTTAGTGGCGCGACACCGGAAAACTGCCTCTACACATTTGTTGAACTGTTCATTTTTAAATACCTTAGTGATTTAGGCATTCTTAAGTCGACCAATAGTTTCGATTTTCTTGTGAGTATGTACGACTCGGGAAATACTGTTGATGAAGTTCTAGAATATTACGCCACAAATGTTCGAAAAAAAATCAAAGAACTGTTCCCATATAATCCGCTTGACAATACAACTATTATCAACGGCACTATTTTTGTAAGTAAAGATCAAAAAGCTGTAGCCGGATATAGCACGGTGTTCAAGAAAGTCTTGATGAAGTTCTTCGATTATGGACGACTCGATCATATTGACTACGACTTCAAAAGTAAGCTTTTCGAAAGTTTTCTTAAGGAAAGTATAAGTAAGAAGAACTGGGGGCAGTTCTTCACGCCAATGAAGGTGATCCGTGCGATCGAGAAGATGGCTAAGGATGAGATCAAGGAAGGCGCAGTAATTTGTGATCCTGCTTGTGGGGTAGGAAAGTTTCTGTTAGAACCAATTAAGAGCCGTCTTGACCAGTTTTATAAGGTAAAGGGTAATGCTGTTACCCCCAAAATTACGATTCGGGGGTTCGATAAAGGTTTTGATAAAGATGAGCAGAAAACTATCATTCTAGCAAAAGCTAATATGCTCATTTATTTCAGTGAGATTATTAAAGATTATCCGAATCACACTAAAGAATTTGGGAAGATTTTTAACGACAGTTTTTCGCTTAAGACAAATTCTATTTTAGGGACATTACGTGACCCGGTTGAGAAAGAATATGATCTTATCCTGACCAATCCTCCGTACGTTACGAGTGGAAGTAGTAATCTTAAAGATGAGATCCAAAAAGATCTTGAACTGCGCAATTACTACAAGGTTAGTGCGATTGGCGTCGAAGGTTTGTTTATGGAGTGGATCGTTCGTGCGCTCAAACCAGGAGGAAGAGCTTACATTGTTGTGCCTGACGGAATCTTTAATCGCCAGAACGATAAAAATCTCCGCGCATTCTTATTGAAAGAGTGTTATATCGATGGGATTATTTCTTTGCCTTTGAACACTTTCTTCACAACAAACAAGAAGACTTATATCCTTTGTATTACTAGAAAGCAAAATAACGCAGATGTTCAGCAAGATCCAGTCTTTACTTATTTGGTCAGCGAAATAGGTGAAACACGTGATGTTTATCGGTTCGATGTCGAGCAGAACGATTTAGATGAAGCTGCAACTCTGTATCGGTTCTTCAAGGCAAATAAGGAGGCATTTGCTTCAATAAATAAAGATCTGCGATGCAAAATAGTTGATATTCATCAGTTCAAGCCAGAGACGAACTGGACTGTTGATCGGTGGTGGTCAACGTCTGAAAAAATTGCCCTGAAGATTCAGGAAGAAGAGAAGATTGTTAGTCATGAAGACTTGCCTTATCTGATTGAAGACGTAGCGGAGAATATTCTCAGTTTCAAAGCGTTGCTCGTTGAGCTGACTCAAAAAAAAAAGCCTGATTTAAATTTTGTTAACGTCTGCGTTGGCGAACTTTTCGATTTTCCTGCTATTAAAGGGGTTAGTAAGTCATTCGTACAAAAGCATCAGGGTACTATTCCTGTGTATGGAAGCGCTCAACTCGAAGAGCCAATCGGCTATGTGGAAGACGGTTTTCCTGGTTTAAAGTACTTTGAGAACTGTCTCGCATGGAATAGGAACGGTTCTACTGGATACGTGTTTTGGCATAAAGGAAAATTCACCACAACGGACGATCATCGCCCTATGACCTTAAAGTCAGAGTATATTGGAAAGGTAAATCTAGATTATGCGCGGCAGGCCATAGAGCGCGTTCTTCTAGCTAGTTTTTCGTGGAGCGATAAGGCCGGAAAAGAAAAAGTCTCGAAAGTTGAGATCCTTATTCCAGTAACTGAATCGGGAGACTTCGACACTGACGCTCAGAAGTATCTGACCGAAGTCCATAATACAGTTGATGACCTTAAGGAGAAAGTGTCGGAATACTCAAAGGCGATTAGCGATCTCAGCGTAGTACTAACGCCCAACTTTGATAAATATGTCGAAGTTAGAGTTGACTCAATATTTGAAATTTGTAAAGGAAGTGCTAAATACACGCGCAGCTTTGGCGAAGCTCATAAGGGGCAATTTCCAGTTTATTCAGCGTCAAATGTTGCAGCACTTACCCATATTTTGTCTTACGATTATGATGGGAGATATCTAACGTGGGCAACAAACGGGTTTGCGGGATATATGATGATTTTGGAAGGTAAATTTTCATGTAACGGCGATAGAGGCATCTTAGTTCCGTCGGTTCCAAATGTCGACATTGATTATGTGAAGATTTTACTTGAACCGATCCTACGTGGGCTCGCTAAAGGGCGTATCGACGAAGACGGAGGGAACGAGTTCACGAAGGTTTATCCGTCTATGGTAGGAGACGTAGTGATTAAACTTCCTGTATTGCCAAATGGTGATTTTGATTTAGAAGCTCAGATAGAGTTTTCTGAGAGGCATGCCAATATCGATGGCGTCTTCGACTCGATGTTACTGGAGCTTAAGCGTCTTACAACTGCGATATCGTAGCGGTTCTAATTTGGCTGGTATATGCCTAGTTCTTGACGTAGAAAATTTTTTTACATTGCGTGTATGCTTTTACAACGGTTAACGGATCTCCCTAAACTCTTTTTGAGGACAATCCCAACGGCGACTTGCAGTCAATGTGTAAACAAGTCGCTCACACATGGTGGTAGAAGTTGACTTTTTTATCGACATTCTAAGAGAAAACCCAATAAAATCAATGCGTTATGGTTTGTTGACAGTGCCTTAGTACCCATAAGGGCCATGCTTTGACTCTGGTGTTGTTCAAGGAGCACAGGATACGACAGAACCCCGTGCCCGACACAGGATTTCTTGGCCGATGCCGGTGAAATCCTGCGGCTTATTTACATGAGCTGCGGAGAATCAGTCCTTGACTGGCGCCGGCGGCCGGCGCAGCAGGCCTTCGCCGGCGAACAGGATCAGCGCGCTCCAGATCAGCGCGAAGCCGACCAGGCGGTCGGCCGTAAACGCTTCCTTGAACAGCCACACGCCGAGCAGGAATTGCAGGGTCGGCGACAGGTATTGCAGCAGCCCCAGGATCGACAGCGGGATGCGGCGCGCGCCGCTGGCGAACAGCAGCAGCGGGATCGCGGTGAGCGGACCGGCCATCACCAGCAGCACGCGGGTGGTGTCGGAGTCGGTATTGATGAACACGTTCTGGCCGTTCACGGTCAGCCAGATGACGTAGGCGGCTGCCAGCGGGAACAGCACGACGGTCTCGAACGACAAGCCCTCGAGCGCGCCGAGCGCCGCCGTCTTGCGCAGCAGGCCGTAGCTGCCGAAGGAGAAGGCCAGGAACAGGGCGATCCAGGGCACCGTGCCGGTCTGCCAGGTCAGCCAGGCCACGCCCAGCGCGGCGATCGCGATCGCCACCCACTGAATGGTGCGCAGGCGCTCCTTCAGGATCAGGTAGCCCAGCATGATATTGACCAGCGGATTGATGAAATAGCCGAGGCTGGCTTCGATCACGTGGTGGTTGGTGACCGACCAGATATAGACCAGCCAGTTGGCGCTGAGCAGCACGGCCGACAGCACGAAGCTGAAGAATACCCGCGGCTGGCGCACCACGTTCAGCCATTTCCACTGGCGCCGCAGCACCAGCACGATGAGCAGGAAACCGAGCGACCACAGCATGCGGTGCGCCAGGATCTGCATGGGGGGCACGTCACCCAGCGCGTGGAAATAAATGGGGAACAGGCCCCAGCAGAGGAAGGCCAGGGCCGCGTAAATGATGCCGGAACGCATGGGAATGAGGGCTGGATTGCAGGGATGACATTATCCCTGAATACGTACACGGCTGCTGGCGCGTGCCTCTTTTGGCACGGGTGTATGATGCACCACGAAATATTCTTGCTTTTTTTCAGCCACTATTTTATGGTGCGCCGCACCAATACAAAAGCGATGGTGTAATCTTGACATCAGATAGCAAGAAGAGCAGCCTGGCGGCACTTACCCTGGCCGCGGTCGGCATCGTCTACGGCGACATCGGCACCAGCCCCCTCTATACGCTGCGCGCGGTGTTCGACGACACCCACGGCCTGCCACTGAATACTCCCAACATCCTCGGCGTCATCTCCCTGATCTTCTGGGCGCTGACGGTCATCGTCTCGCTCAAGTACGTGACCCTGGTGCTGCGGGCGCACAACCGCGGCGAGGGCGGCATCATGGCCCTGATGGCGCTGGCGACCAACTCGGTGGCGCGCAATTCGCGCTGGAGCTTCCCGCTGCTGGCCATCGGCGTCATCGGCGCCACCATGTTCTATGGCGACAGCGTGATCACACCGGCGATCTCGGTGCTCGGCGCGATCGAGGGCCTCGAGGTCGCCGCGCCCGGCATGTCGCACTACGTGGTGCCGCTGGCGGTGGTGGTGCTGGTGGCCCTGTACAGCGTGCAGCGCCATGGCACGGCCGGAATCGGCCGCTTCTTCGGCCCCGTGATGCTGGTGTGGTTCCTGGCGCTGGCCGCGATGGGCATCGTCAACATCGTCCAGTCGCCCGAGGTCCTGAACGCGCTCAATCCCTGGCACGCGGCCCACTTCATGCTGGACAATAAATTGTTGGCCTTTATCGCGCTGGGCGCGGTGGTGCTGGCGATCACCGGCGCCGAGGCGCTGTATGCCGACATGGGCCACTTCGGCGCCAAGCCGATCCGCATGGCCTGGTTCCTGATCGCCTATCCGGCGCTGACCCTGAACTACCTGGGCCAGGGCGGCCTCTTGATCGCCGATCCCGGCGCGGTGGAAAACCCGTTCTACCACCAGCTCGGCACTTGGAGCGTGATCCCGCTGGTAATCCTGTCGACCATGGCGGCGGTGATCGCCTCGCAGGCCACGATCAGCGGCACGTATTCGATGACCAAGCAGGCGATCGCGCTCGGCCTGCTGCCGCGTATGCGCATCCTGCACACCTCGGAAAGCGAGATCGGCCAGATCTATATCCCGGCCGTCAACTGGCTGCAGCTGGCGGTGGTGCTGATCGCCGTGGTCGGATTCGGCTCGTCGGACGAGCTGGCCGGCGCCTACGGCATCGCGGTCACGGCCACCATGATGATGACCACCGTGCTCACCTTCTTCGTGACCCGCTACCGCTGGCGCCTGCCGCTGTGGGTCTGCGTGGCCGCGACCGGCTTCTTCCTGACAATCGACGTGCTGCTGTTCTCGGCCACCACCACCAAGATCTTCCACGGCGGCTGGTTCCCGCTGCTGATGGGCGGCGTGCTGTTGACCCTGATGCTGACCTGGAAGCGCGGCCGCGGACTGGTGTTCGAGAACCTGCAGAAGCATGCGATCCCGCTGGAGGCCTTCATGGAATCGCTGTTCGTGGCGCCGCCGACGCGGGTGCCGGGCACCGCCATCTTCCTGCGCGGCGAGAGCGACGGCGTGCCGCACGCGATGTTGCACAACCTGTCGCACAACAAGGTGCTGCACGAACGGGTGGTGTTCCTGACCGTGCACATGCGCGAGGAGCCGTGGGTGCCAGTGGAGGAACAGATCGACATCGTCGACCTGGGCCACAACTGCTACCAGCTCAACATCCACTATGGCTTCAAGGACGAGGCCGACATCCCGGACATCCTCGACCGCTGCGGCGCGCTCGGCCTGTCGTTCGAGATGATGGAAACCTCGTTCTTCATCGCGCGCCAGACCGTGATCTCGGGCCCGGGCGGCGGCATGGCGCCATGGCGCGAGCACCTGTACGTGGCGCTGTCGCGCAATGCACGCAGCGCGGCCGACTACTACCAGATCCGCAGCAACCGGGTGATCGAGCTGGGCACGCAGATCGAGATCTGAGGCGGGAAGCGAGGTTTGTTGTGCAAATACGTCACTCCCGCCTTGTCCCCACATTGCTAAACTACAATTATCAGACAAATTAGGGACAGTTTCATGGGACTGATTCGATAAGGTACGAGGTTTCGTTACACAAACCTTGTTTGCCTTTCCCAGTCGAGGACACCCCATGAAGCTGAAGTTTCCCCTGATCGCGGCGTTTGCCGCCATGCTCGCCCTGACCGCCTGCGGCGGCGGCAGCGACGACAACAAGCCTGTGGTGAGCAGCCCCGCGGCGCTGACCAAGACCGACAACACGGTGGGCACCGGCGCCGAAGCGGTGACCGGCAAGACGGTGACCACCCAGTACACGCTGTGGCTGTACAACGACAAGGTCGCCGATTTCAAGGGCTCGCGTCTGGAATCGGGCAATCTGCGTCCCTACGTCGTCGGCAGCGGCGCCGTTATCCCCGGCTACGACCAGGGCGTGATCGGCATGAAGGTCGGCGGCAAGCGCACCGTCCTGATCCCGGCCAACCAGGCCTACGGCGCTAACGGCAATGGCCCGGTCCCGCCGAACTCGGGCCTGGTGTATGAAATCATCCTGACCAAGGTCGAGTAAGCCGGCAGGCTTGCAATGACGTACCGGACCGGGGCATCGCCCCGGTTTTTTTTTGCGCGCACGGCTGACCTGGCGCACGACCCGCAGGGCGGTGGCGGGCGATGCTCGGGGCTTTTCGTGCCGGGCCGATCATGCGTGCATCTTTCCTCCCCGTCGTCTGCTTCATGCCGGCCTGGTCCGGCGTCGCGTCCGCCGCACCCGCGCCGGCGACGACCGTTCCCGCCTGCGTCGTCGTCGATCCCTTTCTCGCCGCCGACCCGCCCGCCTGGCTGCTGCTGGCGGCCGCGGTGCTGCTGCTCGGGGCCGGCCGCCTGGCCGCCTCGTGACCCGCGCGCGCCTGCGCTGGCGCAGAACCGCCCTGCCTTGTTTGCGACATCGTTGAGATTCCCCGGTCACCGGAAGGATCGATTATGTCCCTGCGCAAACGTTTCTTTAATAAATTGTTGTTGGCCATCTTGGTATGTCCAAGCCTGGCCATGGCAGAGCCGCTCTACCGCATGACCTGGCTGCCGCAGGATTTCACCGCCGCCGGCCTCGATGGCGCCGGGCGGGTGGTCGGCACCGCGCAGGGCGGGGCGGCGGTGTGGTCGACGGGCGGCACCACCTACCTGGCTTCGCTCCTGCCCGGCAGCGAAGGCCTGGCGATCAGTAACGGCGGTTCCATCGTCGGCCGCGTCGGCAGCGATGCCTTCGTGTATGCCGGCGGCGCCTTCTCGATCTTCAACGTGCCGCCGGCCTACGGCACCTGGGCCACCGCCATCAACGACGCCGGCCAGGTGGCGGGCTTCGGCGCCGTCGGATTTTCCGAGACCTACGCCTTCCTGTACCAGTCGGGCGTCGTGACCCAGCTGGGCAGCTTCGGCGGCACGATCAGCGTGGCCAACGCGATCAATGCCAGCGGCCATATCGCGGGCTTCGCCAGCCGCGCCGGCGATGGCGACGACTGGGGCGATCCGCGGCGCACCGCCTCGGTCTACCGCGACGGCGTCCAGCACGACCTCGGCTCGCTCGGCGGCTGGTTCAGCGAAGCGAACGACATCAACGACGCCGGCTTCGTCGCCGGCTGGTCCGGGCTCGAAGACAACTTCAGCGAGCGGCCCTTCCTGTTCTCTCCCGAAGAGAACCGCATGATCGATCTCGGCACATTGGGCGGCGTGTCCGGGCGCGCCAATGCACTCAACAACGCCGGCGTGGTGGTGGGCCTGTCCGGCATCGGCAGCGTGGGCGGCTTCGACTACCACGCCTTCATTTATGGGTCTGGCGGCATGCTCGACCTCAATGCGCTGGTGGGCGAGCGCGGCGACTGGCAGCTGGTGAATGCGCTCGACGTCAACGATGCCGGCCAGATCCTGGCCCAGGCGTGCAACGCTCTGGGCGACTGCCGTGCGGTGCGGCTCGACCTGGTCACGGCGGTGCCCGAGCCGGGCAGCTGGGCGATGCTGGGGACGGGGCTGGCGCTGCTGGGCTGGCATGCGCGCCGGCGTGTGCGCTGGATGGCGCCGGCGCTCCTGATGGGTTCGCTGACGGCGCCGCTGGCGGCGGCCGCGCCTCCGGTCGACGCGGCGCAGGGCGTGCCAGGCCTGTTCCGGGTCACCTTCATTCCGGCCGAGCTCAATGCCAGGGCCATCAACGGCAAGGGCCATGTGGCCGGCAGCAACGGCGCGGCCGCCGTGTGGGATGGCGCCACCGTGCGCGACTACGCCGCGCTGGCGCCGGGTTCGAGCGCCGCCGCGATCAACGGCCATGGCCACCTGGCCGGCGTCTACGTCGACGCCGCCCACGTGTTCTCGCCGGCCGGCCTGCGCAATGCCGGGCGCGGGGTGCTGGTGGGCTTCAACTCGGCGAGCGGATTGAACGACAGCGGCGCCGTGTCCGGCAATGCCGCCTTCGGGGTCGGCGAGCGTGGCCGCGGCTTCGTCGTCGCCAACGGCATCACGCGCATCATTCCCACGTTCGGCGGCACCTGGGGCGGCTCCGCCGCGATCAACCGGCACGGCGCCGTGACCGGCACCGCCTCGGTCACGGGCGACGCGATCCCGGTGCCGCACTACCTCGCCTATGTGTATCGCGACCAGGTCATGCGCAGCCTGGGCACGCTGGGCGGCAAGAACAGCAGCGCCTTCGACATCAACGATGCGGGCGAAGTGGTGGGCGTCGCCGATACCGGCATCGTCGTCGACGGCAGCTACTTCATGGAGCTGCCCTTCCTGTACACGGGCGGCGTCATGACCAGCCTCGGCTCGCTGGGCGGCAACTACGGCATTGCCTGGGGCCTCAACAACGCCGCCTCGGTGGTGGGTTCCTCGACCGCGATCACGCCCGAGGGGCCGGCGTCGCACGCCTTCCTGTACGAAAAAGGCGTCATGCGCGACCTGAACGACCTGGCCGCAATGCCCGCGGGCTGGGTCCTGGTCAGCGCGACCGACATCAACGATGCGCGCCAGATCCTGGCGCAGGCCTGTCATCAAGAGGATTGCCTGTACGTGCGGCTCGATCCGCCGCTGTGCGGCTGCTGATCTTCGGTCATGTCTTCGGTCATGTGAACGGGCGCATCCGCGCTGCCGGCGGCGACAGGCAGGCTGTGGTGTATCTTTGGAAGGGAGCAAGCGCAGGCATCCGGACCTGAACAGGAAGGCGCACGCCATGTTGCCGCAATGCGCGGCAGATATGCTCACCCGAGCGCGCAGCATGCCGCCAAGCCACCTGTCCATGGAAGATGCCCCGATGAGAATTCTGCTGGTAGAGGACGAAACCGAATTCGCCGACACGGTGCGCGGCGCGCTGGAGCGCGAAAAATACGTCATCGACCATGCCGACCGGCTGGCGCTGGCGCGCGAAGCCAGCCGCCTGCATTCGTACGACCTGGTCCTGCTCGACCGAACTTTACCCGATGGCGATGGCCTGTCCCTGCTGCCGCTGCTGCGCGCCGCCAATCCCGGCCTGCCCGTCATCATGCTGACCGCGCGCGGCGAAGTCACCGACCGCGTCGCCGGCCTCGACGAGGGCGCGGACGATTACCTCGTCAAGCCGTTCGCGCTCGAAGAACTGTTCGCGCGCATCCGCGCCGTGCGGCGCCGTCCCGCCGAACTCGGTCCCGAGGAGATCCACGTAGGCGCGCTCGTGTTCGATGTCGCCAACGACGAGGCGAGCGTGGCCGGCGTGCGGCTGGACCTGGCGCGGCGCGAACTGCGCGTGCTGGCGACGCTCGTCAAGCGCCGCGGGCGCACCGTCCTGCGCGAATCGCTCGAACAGGCCGTGTATGGCTTCGACGACGCGATCCAGTCGAACACGCTCGACTCCCATATCTCGCGCCTGCGCCGCAAACTGACCGCCGTCGATGCCGGCATCGAAATCCACGCCATCAAGGGCGTCGGCTACCTGCTGCAGGCGCGGCCGTGAGCCGCAGGCCGCCCTCGCTCAAGCGGCCGCTGATCGTCCAGCCGCTGCTGTTCCAGTTCGCCATCCTGTTCATCTGCTTTCCGCTCCTCGTCGCGCTGGCGCTGCGCGCCGACAGCGGCGGGCCGTATACCGACGAGCGGATCACGTCCGTCATCGCCGCCGCCATCGTGCGCGCGGACGACGGCGCCCTGGCGCTGCGGATGACGGAGCAGCTGGCCGCGCTGCGCGCCGAGACGCCGAACCTGTGGTTCGTGGCCGAGGACGACCATGGCAGCCGCCTCAGTTTCGGGCAGGTGCCGGCGCAGTATGCAGCGGCCACCAGCCTGCTGCGCAATCTCTCCTACGGCCACGTGCGCGACCGCTACGCGCCCCATGCGCTGAGCGCCGTGATCCGCCGCGAAGACTCGCCCGCCGGCCCGGTGACGATCCTTGGACATGGCAAGCTGACGCAGGTGGGCTTCACCGTCCTGGCGGCGTCAAACGTCGCCGCGCTCCCGATCTTCTTGCTGATGGTCCTGATGTCGCTGGTCGCCATCCCCTGGATCGTCAAGCGTTCGCTGGCCGGCGTCGCCAGGATCGCCGCCGAGGCGGAAAGCATCGACGTCGACCGGCGTGGCGTGCGGCTCAGCGAAGCACAGGTGCCAAGCGAGATCGCGCCGCTGGTGCGGGCGGTGAACGATGCGCTCGGCCGTCTCGACGAGGGATACGAGCGGCAGCGGCGCTTCATCGCCTCCGCCGCCCACGAATTGCGCACGCCGATCGCGATCCTGCGGGTCAAGGTCGACGCCTCCACGGACCCCGACACGCGCCGGCTCGGGAGCGACGTCGAGCGGCTCGCCAACCTGGCCGAGCAGATGCTCGACCTGCAGCGCCTGGATGCGGAGCGGCGCGACGAAGAGATCGACCTGGCTGCGCTGGTGCGGCGCGTGGCCGCCGACCTGGCGCCGCTCCTGATCGCCGCCGACCGCTCGATCGCGGTCGAGGTCGACGCGGCGCAGCTGGTGCGGGGTGACGCCGGGGCGATCGAGCGGGTGGCGACGAACCTGGTGCAGAACGCGATCGAGCATGGCGGGCGCCACGTGGTCGTGCGCGTGCAGGGCCCGGCGTTCGAGGTCGAGGACGACGGTCCGGGCATCCCGCCGGAAGAGCGCGAACGCGTGTTCGAACCGTTCCACCGCCTGCGGCCGCGCTCGGCCGGCAGCGGCCTTGGCCTGCACCTGGTGCAGCAGGTGGTCGAGCGCCACGGCGGCCACGTGGCCATCCTCGGCGCGCCCGGCGGCGGCACGATTGCGCGTGTCGTCCTGTCGCCGATCCGGCCGGTTTCGCCGCGCACTCCATGATCCCGCAATCCCGCGCTGTTCTACTGTCGTGCATGGCGACGCCGTCGCCTCCGGCCACACCGGCCGGCCACCGAATGTCAGACAGGAGAACAACATGAATCGAACATATTGCGGCGCGGGTCGCCGTCCCCTCGCGACGCTGGGCCTCGTCGCCGTGCTGGCCGCGGGCCTGGCGGCATGCCAGTCGCCCGAGCAGCGGCGCGCCATGCATCTCGCCGAGGACACCGGCACCTGCGCCGATTTCGGCGCGCGCCAGGGTTCGCGCGAATACACGGAGTGCATGCTGCTGCAGCAGACCCGGCGCGACAACGAGAAGCTCAATGCGCTCGAGCGCCAGCGCATCTCGACCCAGAACAGCAAGGACAGCCTCGAGATGGTGCGCAAGATCGAGTGCGACCGCGAGGCCAAGAAAGAACGGGAAGCAGGCCTGCGCCCGCGCCGCTGCGACTGACTGAATAAGTTCTTAGCGCAGCATATCGATGTGCATGATGCCGTCTTCGTCATACGGTTCCGAGACGGTCTCGAAACCGAAGCTGCCGTAGAAGCGCTCCAGGTATTGCTGGGCGCCGATGCGGATGCGGTGGCCCGGATACAGCGCCTCGGCCTGGCGGATGCCCTCGCCGATCAGGGCGCGGCCGGCGCCGGTGCCGCGCGCGGCCGATGTGGTGATCACGCGGCCGATCGACATCTCGTCGTACTTGGCGCCCGGGGCCAGCACGCGCAGGTAGGCGGCCAGGCTGCGCTTGCCGTCGACGCTGCGCCAGCCCAGCAGGTGGTGGGCGTCGAGGTCGTGGCCGTCGATGTCGGGATACAGGCAGGTCTGCTCGAGGATGAAGACGTTCTGGCGCTGGGCCAGCACTTCATAGAGGTCGAACGGGGAGAGGTCGGCGAAGCGCGAGAATTGCCAGTCGATCAGGCTAGGGGTGGTCATGGATGCGAAGCGATGGTGGTGGAATGTGGAACGGCGGTCATTCGGCGGCGGTTTCGAAACCTTCCAGCACGTTGACCGTATGGATGCCCAGCTCGGGGCCGGCATTGCCGCCCTCGAACACGAAGGCCGTCGGCAGCCCGAGGTGGGCGATGCGTTCGCCGATGCGCAGGAAGTCGCCGCCCTGCAGCCCGAAGCGCGGATCCTGCCCTTGCGCGGCCGTGTCGGCGCCGAGCGACACCACCAGCGCCTGCGGCCGGGCCATGGCGATCTTGAGGCAGGCGGTTTCCAGCGCCGCGAACCAGGCGCCGCTGCCGCAGCCGGGCGCCAGCGGGATGTTCATCGTGTAGCCGGCGCCGGCGCCGCTGCCGGTCTCGTCGGCATGGCCCAGGTAGAACGGATATGCGACGCGCGGGTCGGCGTGGATCGAGACGAACAGGACGTCGTTGCGATGATAAAAAATGCCCTGGGTGCCGTTGCCGTGGTGGTAGTCGAGGTCGAGGATGGCCACGCGCTCAAGGCCGTCGTCCAGCAGGTGCTGGGCCGCCAGCGCGGCATTGTTCAAGAAGCAGGCGCCGCCGAAGAAATCGCTGCCGGCATGGTGGCCGGGCGGGCGCGTGAGCGCGAAGGTGCCGCGCTCGCCGCGCTGCAGGGCATGGGCCGCGTTGACGGCGCAGTCGGCGCCGGTCTTGGCCGCGATCCAGGTACCGCCCGTGAGCGGGGTGCCGGCGTCCATCGAATACAGGCCGAGGCGCGCGCCGAAATCGTCCGGCTCGATATCGAAGCGCAGGGTGCGCACCGGCCATGCGCTCGGCAAGGCATCCTTGCCGGCATTGCGCGGATCGAGACCGATCCATTCGCTCCAGGCATTGCGCAGGAAGTGCAGGTAGCGCGGGCTGTGCACCCGCTCGAGCGTCATGAGCGGCACGCCGTGCGGCGTGACGATGGCGCCCAGGCCGCGCCGCTCGCATTCCTTCAGGACGATGGCGGCGCGCTCGGGTTTTTCAGAACAAGGCGCCAGCTGGCCGCGATCGAGCTCGACGCGGCCGGCATGCTGGGCATGGTGTTCGTTGTAAAACGTGAGCAAGTGGTCCTCGCGGCTGCGGATCGATCGGGCGCCGCGATTAACGGCTACCTCAATTATTGGAGCATAGCTTACTGCTGTTATACGCCGCAACAAAGTCGTCGAAGCTGCCGGTGTCCATCGCTTCGATGCTCGCCTGCTCGGCATGCGAGCTGGCCGCCATCTCGTCGAACAGCGCTTCCTCGGCCGGCATCAGGGGGCTGTCGCGGAAGGTGGCCGCATGCAGGCGGCTCTGCTGCAGGCCGAAGGCCGCGGCCGAGCCGAGCGCGCGCACTTCTTCCAGCACCCGCGCCGACGGGGTGAGCGATGGATACTCGATCTTCGCCTTCTGCTTGGCCAGCGAGGCCTGGTGCACGTCGCCCTCGTTGTGCCCGTCGTCCAGCAGCTGGGCCACCGGACGGATGCGCTCGATCAGTTCCAGCGCCCATTCCTTCAGTGGCACCTCAAGACCGTCGCGGGTCAGGGTCAGGTCGGGGCGGCGGCCTTCCTTGACCGTGCGCGCGAAGTTACGCGCGTGCAGCTGGCTGTCGTGGGCGCTGATCAGGGGGCTTTCTTCGAGCGCGCAGAACAGCAAGAAGGCGTCCAGGAAGCGGCCGGTGTCGAGGGCGATGCCCACCGGCTCGAACGGATCGACGTCGAGGCAGCGCACCTCGATGTATTGCACGCCGCGGTTGCACAGGGCCTGCACCGGACGCTCGCCGGTGCGGATCACGCGCTTGGGACGGATGGTCGAGTAGTATTCGTTCTCGATCTGCAGCACATTGGTCGACAGCTGGATCCACTCGCCGTCCTTCTTCGTGCCCAGCTTGGCGTAGGGCTCGTAGGGACGATTGACCGCATCCATCAGGCTCGTGACATAGCTTTCCAGGCTGTTCTCGTGCGGACGGAGGCCCGACTGG
This sequence comes from Massilia oculi, assembly GCF_017582745.1. Taxonomy (GTDB): domain Bacteria; phylum Pseudomonadota; class Gammaproteobacteria; order Burkholderiales; family Burkholderiaceae_D; genus Telluria; species Telluria oculi_A. The sequence continues at coordinate 28,562 of NZ_JAFVIM010000032.1, read as the reverse complement.
GCGTCGTTCTGGTAACCCAGGTCGCTCATGCGCAGGCTGGTCGCGTACGGCAGGTACAGGGTGTCGCTTGATAACGTCTCGAGCTGGTGTTCACGGCCGCGCAGGAAGCTGGTGGTGAGCGCAGGCGTCGCGCCGAACAGGTACATCAGCAGCCAGGAATAGCGGCGGAAGTTGCGGATCATCGCGATATAGCTTTCCGACTGGAAGTCGCGCAGCGCGTGGCGGCGTTCCTCGGTGATCCCTTCTTCTTGCGCGAACAGCTGCCACAGTTGCTCCGGCAGCGAATAGTTGTAGTGGATGCCGGCGATGCATTGCATCGCCTTGCCATAGCGCAGCGCCAGGCCGCGCCGGTACACGTGCTTGAGCATGCCGATATTCGACTTGCCGTACCAGGCGATCTCGATCTCTTCCTCGGGCGGCAGTTCGCCCGGCATCGACACGCCCCACAGCATCTCGTCGCCCAGCTTGGCGTAGGCGTAGCGGTGGATCGCATCGAGGCGGTGCAGCGCCAGCGCGATGTCGTGCTCGGCCGGCGTGATGAATTCCAGCAGCGCCTCGGCGTAGTCGGTCGTGATGTGCGGGTGCGTCAGGGCCGAACCGAGCGCCGGGGAGTGCGGGGTGCGCGCCAGTTGGCCCGCCGCGTCGACCCGCAGGGTTTCGCGCTCGATGCCGCGCAAGCCCTGGCCCAGCAGCGCGCGGTGGTCGTCGTCGTCGAGCAGGGCCAGGCGGCGGTTGAATTGGTTCGACACAGTGTTTCCTTTCTTATACTGCCAGTTCGGTTGGTGCAGAGATTAACCGAAAAACGGACTGCGCGTTCGGCACCCTCTCATTCAAGCCAGGGCGGCGCGCTGAAGGATTTGCGGACCGGCGCCGGCGCCGGGGCGGCCGGCGGCTCGAAATCGGGCGACGGACCGGGGTCGTAGCCCGGCGGCAGCTCGCCGTCGAGCACGAAGTCGAATTCGAAGGCGGGTTCCCAGGTCGACACCGGTTCGGATGCGCCATTGAATTCTGAGTCGGCGCTGGCCGCGGCCGGCGGCGCATTGGTGCGCGTCGCCGGGTCCTTCTCGGCCTCGATCCAGCGGCCGATGCGGCGTTCCAGCTCGGCCAGCGGCAGCGCGCCGCCGCCGAGCAGGGCGTCGTGGAAGCGGCGCGGGTCGAACAGCTTGCCGAGCGCGGCGCGCGCCTGGGTGCGCAGCGCCAGGATGCGCAGCTGGCCGATCTTGTAGCCCAGCGCCTGGGCCGGGCGCGCGATATAGCGGTCGACCTCGGCCTCGTTGTCCGCCGGTGGGTTGGCGGTATGCGTGTTCAGGTAGTCGATCGCCTGCTGGCGCGTCCAGCCGAGCGAATGGATGCCGGTGTCGACCACCAGGCGCGCGGCGCGGAACATCTCTTCGTTGAGGTGCCCGAACAGCGAGAACGGATCCTGGAACAGGCCGAGTTCAAGGCCCAGGCTCTCGGCATAGGTGGCCCAGCCTTCGCCGTAGGCGTCGTACCAGCCGTGGCGCCGGAATGCCGGCAGCTCGAGTTCCTGGGCGCGCGCCACCTGCAGGTGGTGGCCGGGAACCGCCTCGTGCAGGGCCACGGTGTCGACCTGCCAGATCGGGCGCGCGTCCAGGCGCGCCGTGTCGACCACCAGCGCGGCGGTGCGCGCCGCGCTGCCGGCCTCGTAATAGGCGGCCGGCTGCCCGGCACTGTCGCCGCCCATCGGCTTGACGACGATGCCCGCCTTCGGAACGACGGTGACCACGCGGCCCAGCCGCGCCTGGGCCAGCGCCAGCGTGCGCCGGTAGCGGTCGAGCAGGGCCGCCGCGTCGACGAAGAACAGGCGCCGGTCGCTGCGCGCGAAGGCGATGAATTCGGCGAAGCCGCCGCGAAAGCCCGTGCGCGGGATCAGGCGCTCGATCTCGGCGCGCATGCGCGCGACTTCTTGCAGGCCGAGCGCATGCACCTGGGAAGGCGTCATCGCGGTGGTGGTGCTGTCCTTCACCAGCCGGGCGTACCACTCCGGGCCGCCCGGCAGCGCGGCGGCGCCGATGCTGTCGCGCGCGACCGGCACGTAGTCCCGGCGCAGGAAGTCCTCGAGCTTGCGCAGGGCGGGCGCCGCCTGCTGTTCCAGGGCCGCCTTGCCGGCCGCGCGGAACTGTTCGCGCACCTCGGGGGCGATGGTCGCCGGGATGCGCTGGAAGGGCGCGCCGAGCGCCCCGTCGGCCAGCTTCTCGCGCAGCGCGCGCAGCGCATCCGGCACCGGCGCGATGGCGGCCTTCGGCATCGTCCAGCCGGCCTGTTTACCGGCGCGCAGCTGCTCGATCAGGCCGTCGACGTGGGCCGGCAGCGCCTGCAGGCGCGCCAGATAGCTCAGGTAATCGGCGTCGTTTGCGAACGGCATCTCCGCGACCAGGCGCGGCAGCCGCACCTGCAGGCCGTCCCAGGCGGTGATCGGGAGCGGATCGAAAGGACGCGCGGCGCCGGCGGCGATCAGGCGCGCCTTGTCGGCCACGAACAGGTCGTACGACACCTGGTCTTCGCCGCTCAGTTGCGCGCGGTCGATCTTCTGCGCCGCCGCCAGCATGGCGCGCTCGTGCTCGAGCGCGGCCGCGCGTCCCGCCAGCGAGGTGTCGGATAGCCAGGCGTTGTAGCGATGCTCGCCCAGGGCGGTGGCCTTCTCTGGCGCATGGCGCAGCTGCCACTGCCAGTCGCGCTCGTAGAGCCGGGCGGCCAGCCTTGATGGCTGCTCGAGCGGCGCATCCGGGGTGACGGCAGGCGGCGCGGGCAGCGCGGGCAGAGCAGGTGGCACGACCGCGGCGCCGCCGTGCAGCGGCGCGAGCAGGACGAGGGAGGCGAACAGGATGCGCATGCATGCTCCGGAATCAGGACTGGTCATTCTAACAAGCCCATCCCGAGGGGTGCGCGCCCTAGGCACTGCGGCGGCCTCCGCTGACCCGCTCGATGCCGGCCAGGTCGCGCCAGCTCTGCACCTCGCCGTAGCCGCGTGCCTTCAACAAATCGCGCACCGCCCCGGCCTGGTCGTAGCCATGCTCGAGCAGCAGCCAGCCGCCCGGTTCCAGGTGCGCGGTAGCGCCGTCGGCGATGGTGCGCAGGTCGGACAGGCCGTCGGCGTGGTCGGTGAGGGCGTCGATCGGCTCGAAACGCAGGTCGCCCTCGATCAGGTGGCGGTCGCCGGCCACGATATAGGGCGGGTTCGAGACGATCAGGCCGAAGCGCTCCTCACCGAGGGCTGCGTACCAGTCGCTGCGCAGGAAGCGCACGCGCGCCTCGTTGGCGGCGGCATTGGCGCGCGCGACGTCCAGCGCCTCCTCGCTCACGTCGAGCGCCGTGACGTCGGCATCCGGCCGCGTGTGGGCGATGGCGACGGCGATCGCGCCGCTGCCGGTGCCCATGTCGAGCACGCGCTGTCGCGCGACCAGGCGCTCCAGCGCGAGTTCGACGATCAGTTCGGTGTCCGGACGCGGGATCAGCACCGCCGGCGTCACCTTGAACGGCAGCCCGAAGAATTCGCGCTCGCCGACGATGTAAGCGATCGGTTCGCCGTCCAGGCGGCGCCGCACCAGCGCTTCCAACTGCGCCGCTTCGTCAGGCGTGAGCACGCGTTCCGATTGCGTGATCAGGGCCACGCGCGGCAGGCGCAGCGCATGGCACAGCAGGATGCGGTTTTCGAGCGGATCGAGCGGCAGCGACAGCCGCACCTGCCCGAGGGTGGCGCCGGCCTCGATCATGCCCGCCCGGCGCGCAGGTGCCGCAGCAGCACCCAGCCCAGCAGCACGGTCAGCACCACGAACCAGACCGCCGACCATTGCGGGATCGCCAGGCCGAGAATGGCGTCGGTCGCGCCTTCGCACAGGCCGTCGGCGCGGAACAGCCACGGCAGGAATTCGGCGGTGGGAATCTTGTTGAGCATCGTCTCCATCGGATCGATGCCGCACGAGAAGCCGGGATTGGCGATCACGTACAGGTGCTTGCCGACCGTGACCAGGCCGCCGAAGGCCGCCAGCAGGGCCAGGATCGTGGCTGCGCGCACCTTGCCGCCGATGGCGCCGACCAGGGTGCACACGCCGATGGCGAGGAACATATAGCGCTGGATCACGCACAGCGGGCAGGGCCGCATTTCCATGGCGTGCTGCAGATAGAGGGCGACGGCGATCAGCGCGAACGAGATCGACGAGATGGCGAACAGGACCTGGCGGTTGGTGGGCATGAGGGGCTTTCTGAAAACGCGTGGGGTGGACTGAATGACCTCGTCCACCCCACCTTTGGCAGGATCGTCGTTATTCTCGCATAAACGTTGCTAACGACGCCTCGCCATTTTCAATCTGGCAACTTAACAATGACTTAAGTCATCAGTCGCCCAGCGCCGCCAGCAATTCGGCCTGGTGTTCCTGGGCCAGCGCTTCGGTCAGCTCCTTCAGGTCGCCGTCCATGATGAAGTCGAGCTTGTACAGGGTCAGGTTGATGCGGTGGTCGGTCAGGCGGCCCTGCGGGAAGTTGTAGGTGCGGATGCGCTCGCTGCGGTCGCCCGAGCCGATCAGGCTCTTGCGGGTGGCCGCTTCCTTCGACTGCTGCTCGCGCAGCTGGGCGTCCTTCAGGCGCGCCGCCAGCACCTTCATGGCCGAGGCCTTGTTCTTGTGCTGGCTGCGGTCGTCCTGGCATTCCACCACCAGGCCGGTTGGCAGGTGGGTAATACGAACTGCAGAATCTGTTTTATTGATGTGCTGGCCGCCGGCGCCCGAGGCGCGGTAGGTGTCGATGCGCAGGTCGGCCGGGTTGATGTCGACGTCCTCGACTTCATCCGCCTCGGGCATCACCGCCACCGTGCAGGCCGAGGTGTGGATGCGGCCCTGCGTTTCGGTGGCCGGCACCCGCTGCACGCGGTGGCCGCCCGACTCGAATTTCAGTTTCGAATAGGCGCCGTTGCCGACCACGCGCACGATGACTTCGCGGTAGCCGCCCAGGTCGGACGGCGACTCGGACACCATCTCGACCTGCCAGCGGTTGCGCTCGGCGAAACGGGTGTACATGCGCAGCAGGTCGCCGGCGAACAGGGCCGATTCGTCGCCGCCGGTGCCGGCGCGGATCTCGAGGAAGATGTTGCGCTCGTCGTTGGCGTCCTTCGGCAGCAGCATTTTCTGCAGTTCGAGCTCCAGGTCCGCCATGCGCTGTTTCGCACCCTCGATTTCTTCCTGGGCGAACTCCTTCATCTCGGGATCCTGCAGCAGTTCCTCGGCGGCGGCGGTGTCTTCCAGCGCACCCTGGTATTGGCGGTACACCGCCACCAGCGGCGACAGCTCGGCATGTTCGCGCGTCATCTTGCGATAGCTGTCCATGTTCGCGGTGGCGCCTTCGCTCATCAGGAGTTCATCCAGCTCGACGAGGCGGTTGGCGAGTTGGTCCAGCTTGAACAGCATGGAAGGTTTCATGGGCAGTCTCGGTATGAAGATGGTCGGATGGCCGCAGGGAAGGGCCGGGTTGCGCCGGGTTGCGCGAGCTGGCGCGCATGGCGGGCGGGGCCGCCGGGAGAATCGGGCGCTAACGGCGGCCGCGGAACAGCTGCGGCAGCAGGGTGGCCAGGCGCGCGCGGTCGTCGCCCTGGGCCTGGTGCAGGGCCTGTTGTGGGCCGTGCAGGAACTTGGCGGTGAGCCCCTTCGACAGCGCTTCGAGCACGGCTTCGGCATCGTCGCCGCGCGCCAGCATCTTGCGCGCGCGTTCCAGCTCGGCCTGGCGCAAGGCCTCGCCCGATTCGTGCAGGTCGCGGATCACCGGCACCACGGCGCGGTCGCCGACCCAGTGCATGAAGGACTGGACCCGGGTCTCGATGATGGCTTCTGCCTGGCGCACGGCGGCCTGGCGGCTTTCCATGCCGGTCTGCACCACCTGGGCCAGGTCGTCGACCGTGTACAGGAACACGTCGTCCAGGCGCGCGACCTCGGGCTCGATATCGCGCGGCACGGCCAGGTCGACCATGAACATCGGACGGTGGCGGCGCGCCTTGACGGCGCGCTCGACCAGGCCCTTGCCGATCAGCGGCAAGGTCGAGGCGGTGCACGAGATGACGATGTCGAATTGCTGCAGGTTGTCCGGCAGGTCGGCCAGCCGGATCGCGCGGCCGTTGTAGCGGGCGGCCAGCGCCTCGCCGCGCTCCATGGTGCGGTTGGCGATGGTGACCGATTTCGGGTTCTGGGCCGCGAAGTGGGCCGCGCACAGCTCGATCATCTCGCCGGCGCCGATGAACAGCACGTGCTGGTCGGCGATGCGGTCGAAGATGCGGTGCGCGAGGCGCACCGCGGCGGCGGCCATCGACACGCTGTGGGCGCCGATCTCGGTGGTAGTGCGCACTTCCTTCGCCACCGCGAAGGTGCGCTGGAACATCTGGTGCAAGTAGGTGCCCAGGCCGCCGGCGGCGTCGGCGGTGCGCACCGCATCCTTCATCTGGCCCAGGATCTGCGGTTCGCCCAGCACCATCGAATCGAGGCCCGAGGCGACGCGGAAGGCGTGGCGCACGGCGTCGTCCTGCGGCAGCAGGTACAGGTGGGGGCGTAATTCAGCGTAGTTGAGCGCATGATAATGCGCCAGAAATTGAGCCGAAGCGTCCAGCGGATCGGGCAGCTTGATCGCCGCATACATCTCGGTGCGGTTGCAGGTCGAGAGGATGGCCGCCTCTTCGCCGCCGGTGGAACCCTGGCGCGCGAACCAGCCGCGCGCCGACTGCACCGCCGTGCCGATCTGGTCGGGCGCGAGCGCCAGCTGCTCGCGCAGCGAGACCGGTGCTGTGGTGTGGTTCAGGCCGACGGCAAGCAGTTGCATTTCGGAGGGAGAGCGAGGGTCAATGGACTGCGGCCATTATACCCTCTTGCTGTCAGGGTTTCAGGCGGGGCCGCCTAGGCGCCCAGCTTTTCCAGCCGGTAGCCATAGCTGTAGACCGGCACAAGGCGGAAGCCGTTCTCTGGCCGCAGGTGGAGTTTGTTGCGTACGCGCGAAACGTGTGTGTCCATGGTGCGCGACGGCACGTCGTTCTCGCGGACCCACACCGATTCGTGGATGTAGGCGCGCGACAGCGGGCGGCCGATGTTCCTGAAGAACAGCAGCGCCAGCGAGAACTCTTTCTGGGTCACGTCGATCACCGAACCGTCCTTGAGCAGCCGTCCGGGACGGGTCTCGAAGGTGTACGGGCCGAACTGCAGCTGCTCGGCGCTGTTCTGCGACGGATAGGCGCGGCGCAGCAGGGCCGAGACGCGCGCCACCAGCTCGCCGCGGCGCAGCGGCTTGACCAGGTAGTCGTCGGCGCCGGCGGTGACGCCGGCAATGATGTCGTCTTCGGCGTTATTCCCGACCAGGAACATGGTCGGCGCGGTGGACGCCAGCTTTTCCTTGGCGCGGCGCAGCACTTCGCCGCCTTCCATATCCGGGACATTCCAGTCCATCACCAGCATGTCGGCACTGTCCTTGCGTAACTGCCCCAGTAATTCCTTGGCGCTGTCGTACGATTGGCAGCTGTGGCCAGCGGCGCTGAGGACCTGGCAAATCAGGTCAGCTTGGGGACGGTCTTGCTCCAGGACGGCGATCTTCATGACGGGCGAAATGTTGTGTGGTTGCCTATGTAGGAAGATTCCTACAAAGTTAAACCAAATATATCAGACTTTCACAAAACGATGCTACTGATAAACTTCGCTTAGACACCAAAAGGTGACATTTGTACTATAAGACTGTTGTGTTAAAGGGACCACGCAGAAAATCTCGCTACAGGCGTAGACTGAATTTCATATGTCATTCAGATAATGTAGAGGGGTAAATTATGTTGTTTACACGTAAAAACGTGGCGGTCCCGGAGGATCGGGTGCCCGTCAGCGGCGCCGAGATCGACGCCACCCGCACCCGCTGCCTGGCCCTGGTCAAGAAGCGCGCCGCCATGTCGGCGGCTGTGGCCGCGGTGCCTGTGCCCGGCCTCGACCTGCTGGCCGACATCACGGGCTTCGCCGCCCTGGTCGACCAGATCAATGCCGAATTCGGCCTGACCCAGAAGCAGATCGAGCGCCTGCACCCGCGCATGCGCGTGATCGCCTACAAGGCGGCGGCCTCGGTAGGCGGCATGCTGGTCGGCAAACTGGTGACGCGCGGCGCGGTGGCGCGCCTGTTCCGGGTCGTGGCCGGCCGCATGGCGGTCAAGACCACGGCCAAGATGGTGCCGCTGGCCGGCCAGATCGCGTCGGCGGCGATCGGCTACACGCTGTTCAAGCGCATGGGGGCGCAGCACGTGGAAGCCTGCGTGAAGGTGGTGCAGGAGCTGGAGCGCGCCGAGGCCGTGGGCGAGGCGCCGCAGCCGGTGGAGGAGAACGATGACGCCGCCACCACTGTACAGGTCAATGGCGGGGCGGTCAGCGGGCCGGCGAAAGAGCCGGTGTTGGTGATGTGAGGTTGCCGGAACATGTAGGAGGCCGAGCCTCCCGCACGTTTAAGCAACCTTCGGAAAATCGACCACCGTATCGTTGATCCGGTTGAACAGGTTCGTCAGGGTGATGGCCGTGATCGCCAGGGTGAGGTCGACGATCTGGGCATCGCTCACGCCGGCCGCCTTCACCGCCTCGACCCTGCTCGCGTCCACGGTGCCGCGGGTCGTCACCAGGTGGCGCGCGAAGTCCGCCAGCGCATCTTCGCGGGCATTGCCGGTGGCCTGGCCCTGGCGCACGGCGGCCAGCGCGTCGGCGGGCAAGCCGGCCATCTTGCCCATCAGGCTGTGGGCTGCCACGCAGTAGTCGCAACCGTTGACGGCGCTGACCGCCAGCTTGATGACTTCGACATCGCGCGCCGACAGTGTGGTTTTCTTGAGGCTGGCATCCAGGGCCAGCACCGATTCCAGGACCACCGGGCTGTTGCTGCCGATGTCGCGGTAGGCGTTCGGCACCTTGCCGACGGCGCCCTGGATGGCGCTGAACAGTTGAGCAGCGGCGCCGGTGGCGTCCGAGACGGGGTGGGAGGCGAGACGGGTCATGATGAGGCTCCTTGTCGAAAGTTCGTTGGGTTTGCTTGTCTGGCTGTCCGATGTGTTGCAGCCATGAACCCAGTATAGGCAGGCCCGTCGATACTTTGAATGCTCGGATTCAACTAATAATTGCCCGATCGTCTCACTCAAAAAAAATGACCGCTACAAAAGACGATGCCCGCACGGGGCGGGCATCGTCGGGCGAAGGGCGGCGCCGGTCAGGTATCCGGCAGCACCACGTTCACGTCCAGCACTTCCAGGTTGCCCTGGCGGTCGAGCGAGACCTTGATGTCGTCGGGATTGACCTTGACGTACTTCGAGATCACGGCGATCAGCTCCTGGTGCAGGGCCGGAAGGAAATCCGGACCGGCGCGGTTGGTCCGTTCGCGTGCGATGATGATCTGCAGGCGTTCCTTGGCGGCTGTCGCGCTCTTCTTTTTTTCGGGGAAGAGGAATGAAAGCAATGCCATCTCACTTGGCTCCGAAAATGCGCTGGAACAGTCCCGGCTTTTCGTAGTTGGTAAAGCGCAGCGGGCGTTCTTCGCCCAGGAAGCGCGCGACGACGTCCTCATAGGCATCGGCCACGTCGGTCCCCTTGAAGTGGATCGCCGGGTTGCCCTGGTTCGAGGCGTGCAGCACCGATTCCGATTCCGGAATGATGCCGATCAGGGGGATGCGCAGGATTTCCTGCACGTCCTGGTAGGAGAGCATTTCGTCCGCTTCGACGCGCTTCGGCGAGTAACGGGTGATGAGCAGGTGTTCCTTGACCGGCTCGGTGCCGCTCTGGGCGCGGCGCGACTTGGCCTGCAGGATGCCCAGGATGCGGTCCGAGTCGCGCACCGACGAGACTTCCGGATTGGTGACCACGATCGCTTCGTCGGCGAAGGTCAGCGCCATCAGTGCGCCGTGCTCGATGCCGGCCGGCGAATCGCAGATGATGAACTCGAAGTCCATCTTGATCAGGTCGTTGAGCACGCGCTCAACGCCATCTTCGGACAGCGCGTCCTTGTCGCGCGTCTGCGAGGCCGGCAGGATGAACAGGTTGTCGCAGTGCTTGTCCTTGATCAGCGCCTGGTTCAGGGTCGCTTCGCCATTGACGACGTTGATCAGGTCGTAGACCACGCGGCGTTCGCAGCCCATGATCAGGTCGAGGTTGCGCAGGCCGACGTCGAAGTCGATCACTGCCGTCTTGTGGCCGCGCATGGCCAGCCCGGTGGAGAAGCTAGCGCTCGAGGTCGTTTTGCCCACACCGCCCTTGCCGGACGTCACAACAATAATTCTTGCCACAAAAAAGTCCTTTACAGTATCTGTTCAGTTCGGGGATCAGGCGCGGGGTGCCGGAGCCAGCGATTGGATATCGATCCGGTCGCCGACCAGCCGGATCTGCGTTGGCTGGCGTGACAGGTCGGACGGGAAACCTTCGTCGAACGTGCGGTACACGCCGGCGATCGAGACCAGCTCCGGCTGCATCGACAGCGCGAAGATGCGCGCATCGGCGTTGCCGGAGGCGCCCGCCAGTGCGCGGCCATTGAGGGGCGCATACACGTGGATGCTGCCGTCGGCGATCAGTTCGGCGCCATTGTTGACCACCGCGGTGACGATCAAATCGGTTCCGCGCGCATAGATGCGCTGGCCGGCGCGCACCGGCGTGTCGATGATCATCGGCACGACGGCCGGCGCCTGGGCGGCGGCCGGTTCCGGCGCCGGCGCCGGCGCCGCAGCAGCCGGGGGAGCCGCTGGGGCAGCCAGTTCGGGCGCAGCAGGGGCGGGCGGCGCAGCCGCATGGCCGCCGGCGCGCACGCCGCTCGAGCCGTCGTCCAGCGCCAGGCCCTGGGCCCGGATCGCTTCCACCATCGCCGGGCTGGCGCCGCGCACGGCGACCGCGTTCAGGCGGTATTTCTTGAGCAGGGACACCAGCGCCGCCCAGTCGAGTCCCGGTGCTTCGGGCGCGATCGCGGCCACGTCGATCACCGCGAACTCGTCCTCGAAAAAGTCCGATACGCCCCCGGTCATCTGCTCCAGGGCGGAGTCGATGGCTTCCGGGTCGGCCGAGTGCAGGATCGTGGAAATGGCAACGACCGTGGAAATCTTGATTTCGATGGGAAGCGTGGTTTTAGGCATAAAACGGTGTGGTTGGCGTTGCGCTTGTGCATTCTACTGTGAAAATTATAGAAAAGGACAGAAGCGCACGCATCATTCCTAACAGAAATTGAACGTTTGTCAGCAACCAAAAATTAAGTCATGCGCTAGATCAAACCCGCACGATTGGCGTGTTGTTTTTGATGAATAAACTGCTAAGATTGCTGATGCTTTAACAGCAGCATGGGCTCCTCATTCCGTAACTTGAGGTTTTTATCGATCCCATGCACAAAGCCCGCCATCGCAGAATGGCGCGCCGAGTCCGAGGGAATTCTGTATGTTGCCGGCCGCGGCCGGCTGAACGGAGATTGAACATGGAAGACGTAGTCATCGTCGCCGCCGGTCGTACGGCCGTCGGCAAATTCGGCGGTACCCTCGCCAAGATTCCGGCCGCCGAGCTCGGCGCGCAAGTGATCAAGCACCTGCTGGCCAAGACCGGCATCGCCCCCGAAACCGTCAGCGAAGTCATCATGGGCCAGGTGCTCACCGCCGGCGTGGGCCAGAACCCGGCGCGCCAGGCCGTCATCAAGGCCGGTCTGCCCGACATGGTGCCCGGCTACACCATCAACAAGGTCTGCGGCAGCGGCCTCAAGGCCACCCACCTGGCGACCCAGGCGATCCGCTGCGGCGACGCCCAGATCGTCATCGCCGGCGGGCAAGAGAACATGAGTGCCTCGCCGCACGTGCTGGCCGGCTCGCGCGACGGCTTCCGCATGGGCGACGCCAAGCTCACCGACACCATGATCGTCGACGGCCTGTGGGATGTCTACAACCAGTACCACATGGGCGTCACCGCCGAGAACGTCGCCAAGAAATACGAGATTTCGCGCGCCGAGCAGGACGAATTCGCGCTGCAATCGCAGCTGAAGGCCGAAACTGCTCAAAAAGAAGGCAAGTTCAAGGACGAGATCATCCCGGTCGAGATCGTGACCAAGAAGGGCACGACCGTCTTCGACACCGATGAATATCCAAAACACGGCAGCACCCTCGAGGCGCTGGCCAGCCTGCGTCCGGCGTTCAATAAAGAAGGTTCGGTCACCGCCGGCAATGCGTCGGGCATCAACGACGGCGCCGCCGCCGTGATCATGATGAGCGCCTCGAAAGCGAAAGAACTGGGCCTGACCCCGCTGGCGCGCATCAAGGCTTATTCGTCGTCTGGCCTCGACCCGTCGATCATGGGCATGGGCCCGGTGTCGGCCTCGCAGCTGTGCCTCAAGAAGGCCGGCTGGACCCACGAAGACGTCGACCTGATGGAAATCAACGAAGCCTTCGCCGCCCAGGCCATCGCCGTCAACAAGCAGATGGGTTGGGACACGTCCAAGATCAACGTCAACGGCGGCGCAATTGCCTTGGGCCACCCGATCGGCGCTTCCGGCGCCCGCGTGCTGGTCACCCTGCTGCACGAAATGATCCGCCGCGACGCCAAGCGCGGCCTGGCGAGCCTGTGCATCGGCGGCGGCATGGGTGTGGCGCTGGCGGTCGAGCGCGACTGACGACAGCCTGATGACGGTAGCGACGGCCCGCCTGGCGGCGCCGTCGGTTTCAAGCGAAGTGAAGTGACACAATAAAACTGGAGAAGACAATGGCTCGAGTAGCATTAGTAACCGGCGGCATGGGCGGCCTGGGCGAAGCGGTGTGCATCAAACTGGCTGCATTGGGATATCAGGTCGTCACCACTTTTTCGCCGGGCAATACCAAGGTCGACTCCTGGCTCGGCGCCATGAAAGAGCAGGGCTATGACTTCAAGGCCTATGCCTGCGACGTGGCCGATTACGACGCCGCCCAGGAATGCGTGCGCCAGGTGATCGCCGACGTCGGCCCGATCGACGTGCTGGTCAATAACGCCGGCATCACCCGCGACATGACCTTCAAAAAGATGGACAAGGTCAACTGGGACGCCGTGATCAAGACCAATCTCGATTCCGTGTTCAATATGACCAAGCCGGTCTGCGACGGCATGGTCGAACGCGGCTGGGGCCGCATCATCAATATCTCGTCGGTGAACGGCCAGAAGGGCGCCTTCGGCCAGACCAATTACTCGGCGGCCAAGGCCGGCATGCACGGCTTCACCAAGGCGCTGGCGCTGGAAGTGGCGCGCAAGGGCGTGACCGTCAACACCATCTCGCCGGGCTATATCGGCACCAAGATGGTGATGGACATCCCGAGCGAAGTGCTGGAAACCAAGATCATCCCGCAGATCCCGATGGGCCGCCTGGGCAAGCCGGAAGAAGTCGCGGGCCTGGTGGCGTATCTGTCGTCGGACGAAGCCGCATTCGTCACCGGCGCCAATATCGCCATCAATGGTGGGCAACACATGTCCTGATCCTTCAGGACGACACACGAAGCACCGCTGAGGCGGTGCTTTTTTTACGCCGATTACAATAGACGACCATCTTGCTATCGGAGCCGATCATGCACACCTTGCCCCACGGCGGCCTCGCCCTGTCCAGCCTCGACGAACAGTTGCTGCTCCCCGGCACCAAGGGCTTGCCGCTGCGCGAACCGCTGCGCCAGGGCGCGATCGGCGTGCAGGGGTGGAATGTGTTGCGAGGCGATACCAGCTACCCGGTTGCCGTGCTCAGGGAATCGAGCCTGCGCCACAACCTGGCCTGGATGCGCGCCTTTTGCGAGCGCCACGGCATCACCCTGGCGCCGCACGGCAAGACCACGATGAGCCCGCAGCTGTTCGGCGCGCAACTGGCCAATGGCGCCTGGGGCATCACGCTGGCCACCGCGATCCAGGTCCAGGTGGCGCACCGCTTCGGCGTGCGCCGCGTGCTGCTGGCCAACCAGTTGGTGGCGCGCAGCGACATCGAGGCCGTGCTGGCCCTGCTGCATGGCGATCCGGATTTCACGTGCATCGTGCTGGCCGATTCGCACGCCGGCGTGGCGCGCCTGGCGCAGGCGGCCGCCGCGCACAGGCTGGCGCGTCCTTTGCCGGTGCTGGTCGAGCTGGGCCTGGCCGGCAAGCGCGCCGGTTGCCGCACGCCGCAGGAAGCGATCGAAGTGGCGCGCGCCATCGCGGCGGCCGATGGCCTGGCGCTGGCCGGCTTCGAGGGTTACGAAGGCCTGCTCGTCAGCGACGACCGCGCCGCCGACTTGCGCCAGGTCGACGATTTCCTGTCCACGTTGGTCGCTCTGGTGCGCGGCGCCGATGGCGAAGGCCTGTTCGCCGCGCCCGAGATCCTGGTCTCGGCCGGCGGCTCGTCCTATTTCGACCTGGTGGCGCGCGGTTTCCGGGACGTGGCCGGCCTGTCGCGTCCAGTACGCGCCATCCTGCGCAGCGGCTGCTACCTGACGAGCGACCACGGCATGTACCGGCGCCACATCGAGGAGCTGAACGCACGCGAAGGCGGCCAGCAGGAAGGCTTGCGGCCCGCGCTCGAAGTCTGGAGCACCGTCCAGTCGCGCCCCGAGCCGACCCTGGCCATCCTCACCATGGGCAAGCGCGACGCTTCCTACGACGCCGACCTGCCGATCCCGCTCTACGCGGCGCGGCCCGACGGCGATGCGGCGCCGTCCGCGCTGCCGCCCGGCTGCACGATCTTCAAGATGAACGACCAGCACGCCTACCTGAGGTTGCCGGAAGGCGACCCCTTGTGCGACAGCCTCGCGGTCGGCGACCTGGTCGGCTGCGGCATTTCCCACCCCTGCACCACCTTCGACAAGTGGCCGCTGCTGCTGGCCGTGGACGACGCCTACACGGTGCGCTACGCGCTCAATACCTTCTTCTAAAAGCGGCTGTCGGTACGCTACAATCGGCTTCTTGAATCACTGCCAACAAGAGCCGCCATGCCCGTCACGCTGCCGTCGCTGTTCCCGCCGATCCAGCCCATCCGCCACGGCATGCTGGCGGTCGACGAGATGCACACGATCTACTGGGAAGAAGTCGGCAATCCGGACGGCATCCCGGTGCTGTTCCTGCACGGCGGTCCCGGCGCCGGCCTGTCGCCCCAGCACCGCCGCTTCTTCGATCCGCGCGCCTACCGCGTGATCCTGTTCGACCAGCGCGGCGCCGGCAAGTCGACGCCGCTGGGCGAGTGGCGCAACAACACGACCCAGCTCCTGATCGAGGACATCGAGCGCCTGCGCGCGCTGTTCGGCATCCAGCAGTGGCTGGTGTTCGGCGGATCCTGGGGCTCGACCCTGGCGCTGGCCTATGGCCAGGCCCATCCCGAACGCTGCCTGGGCTTCGTGCTGCGCGGGATCTTCCTGTGCACCCGCGCCGAGGTGGACTGGTTCATCAACGAGGTGCGCTGGTTCTATCCCGAGCTGTACGAGGAATTCGTCGCCCCGATTCCGCAGGATGAGCGGCACGACCTGCTCGGGGCCTATGCGCGCCGCCTGCTGTGCCACGATCCGGACGTCTACTGGCCGGCCGCGCGCGCCTGGAGCCGCTTCGAGGGCCGGCGCGTCTTTTTGCTGCCGCAGCCCGAGGAAGTGGCGAACGATACGCTCGACCTGGGCGTGGGCCGGCTCGAATCGCATTACATGCTCAACGGCGCCTTCCTGGAAGAAGACCAGCTGCTGCGCGACCTGGCGCGCATCGCCCACCTGCCGGCGGTGATCGTGCAGGGCCGCTACGACGTGATCTGCCCGCCGCTGTCGGCCTGGCGCCTGCATACGGCGTGGCCGGGATCGAAGCTGGAGATGATCGCCGATGCCGGCCATGGCGCGCTGGAGGTGGGGATCGCGCGCGCGCTGGTGGCGGCGACCGAGCAGTTCAAGCGGCTGCGCCGGTTTGAATGAGGCTGCTTCGCGATGCTGGTGGCTGTTACACTATGCGGGCGGGGCTGAACGCGTGGACGGGGGATCCGTCCACCCCACGCTTCAGAGGTACCAGGCACATCACAACAATTCGAAACGTGTTCTTATGAATATCCAGATCAGCGACATCGGCCACGTCATCCAGCTGGCGATCGCGCCGGTTTTCCTGCTCACCGGCGTCGCCACCAAGCTGACCGTGCTGACCAACCGGCTGGCGCGCATCATCGACCGCACGCGCGTGCTCGAGGATCGGCTCAAGGTCAGCCCCAATGCCGAGTTTTCCAGCGAACTCGAACTGCTCTACCAGCGCTCGCACCTGATCAACTTCGCGATCGCCTCCAGCACCGCCTGCGGCCTGCTGGTGTGCGTGGTCATCGCGATGCTGTTCGCGGGCGATACCACCGGCATTCCGCTCGACCAGTACATCGCCGCCTGCTTCGTGTTCGCGATGATCGCCCTGATCAGCAGCTTCGTCTATTTTTTGCGCGAGATCTTCATCGCATCGAAGTTCATGCGCATGCAGCACCAGGCCATCATGATGCTGCAATCGCCGCCGCCACCTCCTTCACAGCCTTGATGCGGCAAGAAAGAATCCCATGCACGACTACCAACGCCCTCCGACCCTGCACCGCTACGCCCTGCGCACCGAACTCGAAAACGCGCTCAAGACCGGCCAGTTCCGCCTCGAGCCCAATGGCGGCTTCCTGCACGTGTCGTTTTCCACCGTCTGGGACAAGCGCCTGTTCGACATCATCACGCCGAGCGACGCCTGCCTGGTGATCCACAATACCGAGGAATTCGGCGAGCGCCTGCACCGCGCCGTGCAGCGCCTGCTGCCCAACTGGGCCGGCATCGACGGCGCCATCGAGTACGGCAACCGTTCGCCGCTGGGCGCGGCCTTCACCAAGAGCCTGGGCCAGGCGCGCGAAAAGGAATGGCAGTTCGCCTGGCGCCCGATGTCGCCCGGCGCCAGCCTGAATCCGGTGGTGGTCAGCATCGGCAGCATCGAAAGCTTCGCCGAACTGCGCGACCGCGAAAGCCACCTGGCGTGACGCGCCATCGGGTCGTTTAGACGCACGACTCCAGAAAATCGCGGTGTAATGCCGCGATGACTACCTTTCCTAATCTGCTGGCGCCGCTCGACCTGGGTTTCACCACCCTGAAGAACCGCGTGATCATGGGCTCGATGCACACCGGGCTCGAAGACCGCTTCTACAACTACGGCAAGCTGGCCGCCTTCTACCGCGAACGCGCGCGCGGCGGCGTGGGCCTGATCGTCACCGGCGGCATCTCGCCCAATCGCCAGGGCTGGCTGCTGCCCTTCGGCGGGACCCTGAACTCCCTCTTCGACGTGCCCAACCACCGGCGCGTCACGCGCGCGGTGCACGAGGAGGGCGGCAAGATCCTGATGCAGATCCTGCACGCCGGCCGCTACGGCTACCAGCCCTTCGTGGTGTCGGCCTCGAGCGTGAAGTCGCCGATCTCGCGCTTCAAGCCGAAGGCCCTGACCGAGGCCGGCATCGAATCGACCATCCGCGCCTACGTGCGCTGCGCAACGCTGGCGCGCACGGCCGGCTACGACGGCGTCGAGATCATGGGCAGCGAGGGTTATTTGCTGAACCAGTTCCTGTGTGCGCGCGCCAACCGCCGCACCGACCGTTGGGGCGGGCCGATCGAGAACCGCATGGGCCTCGCCGTGGAGGTGGTGCGCCGCATCCGCGCCGCGGTCGGGCCGGATTTCATCCTGATGTACCGCCATTCGGTGCTCGACCTGGTCGAAGGCGGCAATACCTGGGACGAGATCGTGCTGTCCGCCAAGGCGCTGGAAAGTGCCGGCGCGACGATCCTGAACACCGGCTATGGCTGGCACGAGGCGCGCATCCCGACCATCGTCACCTCGGTGCCGCGCGCCGCCTTCGCCGAGGTCGCGGGACGGCTGCGCAAGGAAGTCGGCATTCCCGTCGTGGCCTCGAACCGCATCAATATGCCGGGTGAGGCAGAAAACATCCTGGCGCGCGGCGACGCCGACCTGGTATCGATGGCGCGGCCCTTCCTGGCCGACGCCGATTTCGTCACCAAGGCCGCCGCCGGCCGCAGCGACGAGATCAATACCTGCATCGCCTGCAACCAGGCTTGCCTGGACCATACTTTCTCCAACCGGCGTGCGACCTGCCTGGTCAATCCGCGCGCCTGCTACGAGACCGAACTGGTGTTCCGCAAGACCGTCACGGCGCGCCGCATCGCCGTGGTCGGCGCCGGGCCGGCCGGCCTGTCGGCGGCGACCGTGGCGGCCGAGCGCGGGCACCAGGTGACCCTGTTCGACGCCCAGGACCGCATCGGCGGCCAGTTCAATATCGCGATGCGCATTCCGGGAAAGGAGGAATTCGCGGAGACGATCCGTTATTTCGGCCGCCGCCTCGAATTGCTGGGCGTCGACCTGCGCCTGGATTGTCGGGTGAAGCGCGAGGAATTGCTGGCGCAGGGTTTCGACGACGTGATCGTGGCGACCGGCATCCGCATGCGCACGCCGGCGATTCCCGGCATCGACCATCCGATGGTCGCGAGCTATATCGACGTGCTGCGCGATGGCCGCCCGATCGGTGCGCGGGTGGCGATCATCGGCGCCGGCGGCATCGGTTTCGATACCGGCGAATTCCTGGTGCACGATCCGCAAGTTCCGTTGCCGGTGCCGGCCGCGCACTGGATGAAGGAGTGGGGTGTCGACCCATTGGTGTCGACGCCCGGCGGACTGGCGCCGCCCGTGCCGCCGCATCCGCCGCGCCAGGTCTGGCTCCTGCAGCGCAAGACCACGCGGCCCGGTGCCGGCCTGGGCAAAACCTCGGGCTGGGTGCACCGCGCCACGCTCGGGCGCAATGGCGTGACCATGCTGGCCGGCGTGCAGTATGACCGCATCGACGACGCCGGCCTGCACATCACCGTCGGGGGCGAGGCGCGCCTGCTCGAGGTGGACAATGTGGTGATCTGCGCCGGGCAGGAAAGCCTGGCCGAACTGATGCCGGCCGAAGGCGCCACGGGGGGACCACGCTTCCACAAGATCGGCGGCGCGGCGCTGGCGGCGGAGCTCGATGCCAAGCGCGCGATCCGCGAGGGAGCGGAGCTGGCGGCGCGGCTGTGAGCCGCGCCGATGTGGATTCGAGGTGGATTACTTCTTGCGCACCACCACGCAACCGATCGAATAGCCCGCGCCGAACGAGCAGATGACGCCATTGGCGCCCGCCGGCAGGTCGTCCTGGTAGCGGTGGAAGGCGATGATCGAGCCTGCCGACGAGGTGTTGGCATAGCTGTCCAGGATCACCGGCGCTTCGCCCGGTTCGGCGTCGCGGCCCAGCAGGGTGCGCACGATCAGCAGGTTCATGTTCAGGTTGGCCTGGTGCAGCCAGTAGCGCGCGACGTCCTTGGTTTCCAGGCCGGCCGCCGCGAGCGTGTCGGCGATGGTTGCCGCCGCCATCGGGCAGACTTCCTTGAACACCTTGCGGCCCTGCTGGCGGAACAGCTTGTCCGGCTGGCCGATGCCCGCTTCGTCGAAGCGGTTCATGAAGCCGAAGTTGTTGCGGATATTATTCGAGAAGCTGGTCTTGAGGCGGCTATCGAGGATTTCCCACTGGTGCGCGCCGGTTGCCGTTTCCGCGGCCTCGATCACGATCGCGGTGCAGGCGTCGCCGAAGATGAAGTGGCTGTCGCGGTCGCGGAAGTTCAGGTGGCCGCTGGTGATTTCAGGGTTCAGCACCAGCACCGCGCGTGCGCGGCCGTTGCGCACCGCGTCGACTGCGGTGGCGATGCCGAAGGTGGCCGAGGAGCAGGCCACGTTCATGTCGAAGCCGAAGCCGTCGATGCCCAGCGCCTCTTGTACCTCGACCGCCATCGCCGGATAGGCGCGCTGCATATTGCTGCAGGCGACCAGCACCATGTCGATGTCCTGCGGCTGCTTGCCGGCGCGCGTCAACGCTTCGCGCGCGGCGGCCACGCACATCTCGGCCTGCACCGAGATCTCGTCGTCGGCCCGTTCCGGGATGCGCGCCGTCATGTGGCTCGGGTCCAGGATGCCGCTCTTTTCCATCACGTAGCGCGACTTGATGCCCGACGCTTTTTCGATGAAGGCGCTGCTCGACGGTTCCAGCGCCGTCACTTCGCCCGCCGCGATTTGCGCGGCATGTTCCTGGTTGTGCAGTTCGACATAGGCGTTGAAGGCTGCCACCAGCTCGTCGTTCGAGATGGAGTGCGGCGGGGTAAACAGGCCGGTGCCGCTGATGACGACAGGTTTCATATTCAGCAAACTTTCAGGGGAAATAAGCACGGTTGTGCGCAAGATGCGCCGATTCTACACGCTTGGCGCATACCTGGGAATCGGCTGCCGCAGGGACTGTTCAGTCGCCCTTGTGCCCGTGCTGGGCCAGCGTGGTGGAGGGTTCGGCGCGCCTGGACAGCACCACTTCCTGGCCCTTGAGATGGCGCAGGGCCTGGGCCAGCTGGAAGTCGTCCGCGCTGCCGTAGTCGAGCGGCTTGCGGGTGCGCGCCTCGGCGAGCAGGCGCATCTGTTCCTCGATGTCGTCCTCGCGCGTGGCCACTTCTGGCCCCGCGCCGTTCGACAGGTGGTGCTGCAGGTCGGCTTCGCGCATGCGCAGGGCGTTCAGGCCGTCGCCTTCCAGGGTTTCGTCTACGGGTAAGTCCGGGACGATCCCGCGCGCCTGGATCGAGCGCCCGGCCGGGGTGTAGTAGCGCGCCGTGGTCAGCTTGACCGCGGCGTCGCGTCCGATCGGGCGGATGGTCTGCACCGAGCCCTTGCCGAAGGTCTGGCTGCCCAGGATGGCGGCGCGCTTGTAGTCCTGCAGGGCGCCGGCCACGATCTCGGAGGCCGAGGCCGAGCCGGTATTGACCAGCACTACCATCGGCAAGTCCTTGAAGCTTGGGGGCAGGGTGGCCAGCGGATCGGCGCCGCTGCGCAGCATGTAGAACTCGGGCCGCGCATAGAAGCGCTGGCGCGAATCGGCCAGTTGGCCGTTGGTCGACACGATCTCGGCGTTCTTCGGCAGGAAGGCGGCGGCGACGCCGATCGCGCCCTGCAGCAGGCCGCCCGGATCGTTGCGCAGGTCGAGCACCAGCCCTTTCAGGTCCGGGTCTTCGCGGTACAGCGCCTGCAGCCTGGCGGCCATGTCGTCCACGGTCGGTTCCTGGAATTGCGCGATGCGCAGCCAGGCGTAGCCCGGCTCCACCATCTTCGCCTTGACGCTTTTCTGCACGATCTCGCGCCGCTCGATGGTGAAGTTCAGTGGCTCGGGCGCGTCCTTGCGCGCGACCGTGAGCGTGACGCGCGTGCCCGGCTCGCCGCGCATGCGCTTGATGGCGTCGTCGATCGGCGTGCCTTGCACCGGGTGGCCGTCGATGCGGGTGATCAGGTCGCCCTCCTTGATGCCGGCGTGGTAGGCCGGCGAATCTTCCATCGGGGAGACGATCTCGATATAGCCGTCCTCGCTCACGGCGATCTCGATGCCGACGCCGACGAAACGGCCCTCTGTGCCCTCGCGCAGCTCGCGGTAGGCGCGCGGATCGAGGTAGGCCGAGTGCGGGTCGAGCGAGGCGACCATGCCGGCGATCGCCTCGGACAGCAGGGCTTTATCTTCGACCGGCTCGACATAGGTGGACTTGATGACGCCGTAGACGTCGGCCAGCTGGCGCAGCTCGGCGATCGGCATGCTGGCGTCGACCGGCGGCTTGAAGGCGAGGGCGGAGAATTGCATGGTCAGGCCGACCCCGGCGATCACGCCCAGGCCGACGAGGCAGGAATTCTTGAAGGTGGAACCCATGGTGTTGATCCGTTGAGGCACGCGTTGCGCACGGAACCGGCAGGCGCGAGCTTATACCTGAGGTAGCGCAAGGCCAGTATAAACCGGTTCGTGCGCGGCTGCGGGCGGCGGCGCAAAAGCTATTAACTTGGAAATACGACAGGGGAGCCGGGCAGGGAAGTTGTTGCACCCGGTCTTACGATGGTAAGCAATTGTAAGAGTAGAAGAGCGTGCGGATGAGGCAGCCTATAGTTGGAACCAGTTTTTCTCTCTCTCCACTCTTGAAGTGGTCTTTGCCCGCGGCCTCCACCGCGGGCTTTTTTCTTTCCGGTCCGTTTTCGCACATGGTGCGATCTAGTCGGCTGCCTCCGCGTAGATTGTACATTCCCCCTCACCGGACACGGGATGCACTTGTCATCCTGTTGTCATCTCCCAACACATACATACGCGAAAACACATGTGTGCCGTGTATCGAAAAGTAAAAATCCGTGCTTCGCCAGCGAGGTTTATTGCCTAACCGCTAGAATGATTTTTTGCCGACCATCCGGCCGGAACCGATTCACCCCTGCAATCGCACTGCAAGTAAGGATTTATCCCGTGAAGCGACACCTCCTGAGCACCCTGACCCTGTCCCTGATGACTGCTTTCGCCGCGCCGGCCATGGCTGCCGATGCCGCCCCGGCGACCGCCGCCACCGCTGCCGCGCCAGCCGGCGTCATCTCGGGCATCGACACCCAATACATCGATACCAGCGTGCGTCCGCAGGACGACTTCTTCACCCACCTGAACGGCAAGTGGCTCAAGGAGACCGAGATCCCGAGCGACCGTTCGAGCTGGGGCACCTTCATGAAGCTGCGCGAAGACACCACGCCGCAGCTGCTGGCGATCATCGAGGCCGCCCAGAAGGACACCAATGCCAAGGCCGGTAGCGAAACCAAAAAAATCGGCGACCTGTACGCCAGCTTCATGGACGCCGAGCGTCGTGAAACCCTGGGCTACAAGCCGCTGACCGGCGAGCTGTCGCGCATTCGCGCGCTGAAGGACAAGAAGGGCATCCCGGCCCTGGCCGCCCACCTGGCCAAGATCGGCGTCTCGAGCCCCTACGGCATCTACGTCGGCCAGGACATGCGCGAGTCGACCAAGTACGCCACCTACATCAGCCAGAGCGGCCTGGGCATGCCCGACCGCGACTACTACCTGAAGCTTGACGACGCCAAGCTGGCGGAGATCCGCGCCAAGTACCAGCAGCACGTCGAGAAGACGTTGGCGCTTGCCGGCGAGAAGAACGCGGCGGCCCAGGCCAAGGCCATCGTCGACTTCGAGACCGAGCTGGCCAAGGTGCAGTGGACCAAGGTCGAGAACCGCGACCCGGTCAAGCGCTACAACAAGATGAGCGTGGCCGAACTGACCAAGCTGGCGCCAGGCTACGACTGGAAGGCGGCCCTGGGCGCCGCCGGCGTGGGCAACAAGCTGGATTACATCATCGTCAACCAGCCGAGCTACTTCACCGGCTTCAATGAACTGCTGGCGAAGACCGACCTGGCGACCGTCAAGTCCTACTTCGAATGGCAGCTGCTGCGCGAATACGCGCCCTACCTGTCGAAGGACTTCGTGGACGCGGACTTCGCCTTCTACGGCACCGCGCTGACCGGCGTGACCGAGCAGCGTCCGGAGTGGAAGAAGGGTGTGGCCACCGTCGAAGGCGCGCTGGGCGAGGCGCTCGGCAAGCTGTACGTGAAAGAGCACTTCCCGGCCGAACGCAAGGCGCGCATGGAAGAGCTGGTGAAGAACCTGATCATCGCCTACGGCCAGTCGATCGACAACCTGGAGTGGATGAGCCCCGCGACCAAGAAGGAAGCGCGCGCCAAGCTGGCCAAGTTCACGCCGAAGATCGGCTATCCGGACAAGTGGCGCGATTACTCGCGCCTGAACATCAAGCGCGACGACCTGGTCGGCAACGCGATGCGCGCCTCGACCTTCGAGTACGAGCGCAATATCGGCAAGCTGGGCAAACCGATCGACCACACCGAATGGGGCATGACGCCGCAGACCGTGAACGCGTACTACCGCAGCACGATGAACGAGATCGTGTTCCCGGCCGCGATCCTGCAGCCGCCGTTCTTCGACATGCGCGCCGACGACGCCGTCAACTACGGCGCGATCGGCGCCGTGATCGGCCACGAGATCGGCCATGGCTTCGACGACAAGGGCAGCCAGTCGGACGGCGACGGCAACCTGCGCAACTGGTGGACCGCCGAGGACAAGGCCGCGTTCAAGGCCCGCACCGACAAGCTGGTCAACCAGTTCAACGGCTACAGCCCGCTGCCGGGCTATAACGTCAACGGCGAGCTGACCCTGGGCGAGAACATCGGCGACAACGCCGGCCTGGCGATCGGCTACAAGGCCTACCAGATCTCGCTGCACGGCAAGCCGGCGCCGGTGATCGACGGCCTCACGGGCGACCAGCGCTTCTTCATGGGCTGGGGCCAGGTGTGGCGCTCGAAGATGCGCGAAGCGCAGCAGATCAACCAGGTCAAGACCGATCCGCACTCGCCGGGCCAGTTCCGCGCCAACGGCACCGTGCAAAATATGGCCGAATTCTACAAGGCCTTCGACGTGAAGCCGGGCGACAAGATGTACCTGCCGCCTGAAGAACGCGTCATCATCTGGTAATCTGGTCCACATGACGGGCCGGCGTCACGAGCGCCGGCCCGTTTTGCATTGCACTCACAACAAAAGAGAGAGAGAACATGAAACGACATCTGTTCAGCGCTGCCGCACTCGTGCTGGTAGCTTCGTTCGCGCACGCCGAATCCGGCGCCGCCGCCCCTGCCACCGCCGCCAAGGCCAGCGCAGCTTCGTCCGGCATCGCCACCCAGTACATCGATGCCGCCGTACGCCCGCAGGACGATTTCTTCGAACACCTGAACGGCAAGTGGCTCAAGAGCGTCGAGATCCCGGCCGACAAGTCGACCTGGGGCGCCTTCCACCAGCTGCGCGACGATACCCTGCCGCAGCTGCGCGCGGTCATCGAAAAAGCCGCGATGGAACGCAGCGCGGCCAACGGCACCGAGGCGCGCAAGATCGGCGACTTCTACGCCAGCTACATGGACGAGGCGCGCCTGGAACAGCTGGGCGCCAAGCCGCTGGCCGGTGAACTGGGCAAGATCGCCGCGATCAAGGCCAAGGGCGAACTGCCGGCCATGTTCGCCCACCTGGGCCGCATCGGCGTCAACGTGCCCTTCGTGTTCTTCATCCACCAGGATGCCAAGGACTCCACCAAATACGTGGCCGACCTGTACCAGGCCGGCCTGGGCATGCCCGACCGCGACTACTACCTGAAGCTGGACGACGCCAAGCTGGCCGACACCCGCGCCAAGTACCAGCAGCACGTCGAGAAGATGCTGGCGCTGGCCGGCGGCAAGAACGCGAAGGCCGATGCGAAAGCCATCGTCGAGCTGGAAACCGAGCTGGCCAAGGTGCAGTGGACCAAGGTCGAGAACCGCGACCCGATCAAGACCTACAACAAGGTTGAACTGGACAAGCTGGCCACGCTGGCGCCGGGCTACGACTGGCAGCAGTGGCTAAAGGCGTCTGGCCTGCAGGGCAAGGCCGACTACCTGATCGTCAGCCAGCCGACCTACCTGAAGGGCTTCGCCGAGGTGCTGAACCGCGTGCCGCTGGAGACCTGGAAAGCCTATCTGCAGTTCCAGACCGTGAACGGCTACGCCAATTACCTCTCGAAAGCCTTCGTCGACCAGCGCTTCGCCTTCCACGGCACCACCCTGGCCGGCATTCCGCAACTGGAACCACGCTGGAAGCGCGGCGTCTCGACCCTGGAGTCGAGCCTGGGCGACGCGGTCGGCAAGCTGTACGTGGCGAAGCACTTCCCGGCCGAGCGCAAGGCGCATATGGAAGTCCTGGTCAACAACCTGCTGGCCGCCTACAAGGAGTCGATCGACACCCTGGACTGGATGAGCCCGGCGACCAAGAAGGAAGCGCAGGCCAAGCTGGCCAAGTTCACGCCGAAGATCGGTTATCCGAACAAGTGGAAGGAATACACCGCGCTCACCGTCAAGCGCGATGACCTGGTCGGCAACGTGATGCGTTCGCGCGAAGTGGAGTACAACCGCGAGCTGAACAAACTCGGCAAGCCGATCGACCGCGACGAGTGGGGCATGACGCCGCAGACCGTCAACGCCTACTACAACCCGGAACTGAACGAGATCGTGTTCCCGGCCGCGATCCTGCAGCCGCCGTTCTTCGACGCCAATGCCGACGACGCGGTCAACTACGGCGGCATCGGCGCCGTGATCGGCCACGAGATCAGCCACGGCTTCGACGACCAGGGTTCGCAGTACGACGGCGACGGCAATATGCGCAACTGGTGGACCGAGGAAGACGGCAAGCGTTTCGGCGAGAAGACCAAGGCGCTGATCGCGCAATACGCCGCCTTCAGCCCGCTGGAGGGTTACCATGTCAACGGCGAACTGACCCTGGGCGAGAACATCGGCGACAACTCGGGCCTGGCGATCGCCTATAAAGCCTACAAGATCTCGCTGAAGGGCAAACCGGCGCCCGTCATCGACGGCCTCACCGGCGACCAGCGCTTCTACATGGGCTGGGGCCAGGTGTGGCGCACCAAGATGCGCGAGCCGGCGCAGATCGCCCAGATCAAGACCGACCCGCACTCGCCGGCGCAGTACCGCGCCAACGGCACCCTGAAGAACCAGCCGGGCTTCTACGAGGCGTTCGGGGTCAAGGCGGGCGACAAGATGTACCTGGCGCCGAAGGATCGCGTGATCATCTGGTAAGCATTTCGCTGGATGCATAAAAAAATGGGCCGCTTGCGCGGCCCATTTTCATGCGGCGGTCGATTCCGGTCTTACTTGGCCAGGCTCGAGTAGCTGCAGAACTTGGCGGTGCTCTTCTTCGGATCGCCGAACACCGCGTTGGTGCAGGCGGTCTTGGCGGTCACGGTCTTGGTGTTGTAGTAGCCGGGCACGCCATAGCGCACTTCACGGGTACCGGTGAACGAGCAGGTGCCGCCTTCGGCCGCGCACTGGGTCCAGGTGACGGTCGGGGTCGGGGCCGGAACCGACGGCGCCGGGGCTGGCGTGCTCGGCGCAGGCGTGGTCGGGGTCGCGGTGCCGGATTCGTAGGCGCCGATGTCCAGCGCGCCGCTGGCCGGACGGGTCTCGCTCGTTGCCGTGTGCTTGTACTGGGCGGTCGGGGTCAGGTCGAAGCCGCTCTTCGACTTGCCCGGCGCGGCGCCGGCATTGATCACCAGGGCGTTGGCGGTCGGGTGCAGGTCATAGGCCGCACGGTTGACGAAGCCCGGAGCGACCGAACGGAAGTTGTTCTTGTCGATGGCGGCCGTGTTGTTGGTCACGGTGCCGGTGCCGCCGAAGATATTGTTCTGCAGCAGAGCCGGAGTGGTCACCTTGCTGGCGATCTGCACGAAGGTGCCGCGCGAGCTGTCGTCGTTCAGGAAGGTATTGTTGACCACGTACAGGTCCTGGCCCGGGTTGGTCGCGCCTTCCATCGCATAGGACAGCATGCCAGGGTTGTTGTGGCTGGCCGGCTGGTGGATCACGTTGCCGATGACGTAGCTGGTGCCGCCGTTCGGCAGGTCGATCTCGTAGCTCGGCTTGCCGCTCTTGGTCGAACCGGTCTGGCCGGCTGGCGTGCTCGAGAAGCGGTTGTAGGTGATCGTGTTGAGCTTGGCGCGCGACTTCAGGTTGTGGCCGACGTTGGCGTCGTGCGAGTAATTGAAGCGGAACACCAGGCTGGCGACGTTGCCGATGTACAGATTGTGCGAATAACCGTCGCCGGCGCCGTTGTAGCCGAATTCGCTGTACTCGACCACGACATTGCTGTTGGCGTTGGCGCCGGACAGGATGCCGTTCTCGTTATCGTGCAGGAAGGACGAGCGCAGGGTGAAGTTGGTGCCTTCCAGGCGCAGTGCGGCGCCGTTCTTGTCCGGCACCTTGGCGCCGTACATCTCGACGTTCTCGATCTTGATGTTGTTGCCCTTGACGACCCAGATTGCCTTGCCCTGGGCATTCTTGCCGGCAGCATCGATCTTTGGACGGCCGTTGACGCCGCGGATGGTCAGGTCGCTGGCGGTGATGGCGCACACGTCGCCGCTATAGGTCTTGCTGCCGTCGATTTCAACGATATCGCCGGCCTTGGCCTTGGCGAAGGCAGCGCAGGGCGCCGCGTAGGTCTTGCCCGGACCCACCGACAGGGTGGCGGCCGAGGCGCCGCCGATGGCTGCCAGCGACATCAGCAGCGCGGCGTTCAGGCGGAAGACAGTGTGTTTGGTGGACGCAGTGTTGCAGAATTGCATGGTATTTATCCTGTAAAAAATTCCTAATGGAATTTATTCCGGTTGGAAAGTTTTGAAGGATACGATGTTTACGCAAATCTACTTGTAACGAATTGTGACAGTGCAATATGGAAATATTTAACAATTGCTAATCACTGAGTATAGGTGGCAACTATTTCTTACAAGGATTTTTGCCTCAGTGACGCGGTATATTGCTGAGCAATTTAAAGTTTCTTTTGAGTGAAACCGAATGCGATCTGCAATTTAGATACTCAATAAAATTTAATGACAGAAATAATTTTTCACCTGCCGTTGGAATGCGGAATGGAAATATCACGGCGTATGCGAGCATGCCGCGAAATGTGCACGAGCAAGGAGGGCGGAAGGGATAGAGCGCAGGAGACTGCCAGTGCAGGATGGCTTTGTTGCATAAATCAATTGAGCGCGTAGTACCCCAAACCCCAGACGGATTTACGGCATGGTCACCGCTACGGTCGTGGGCGTGCCCAAGCGCGTGAAGCGATTGAGGATGGCG
>NZ_JAFVIM010000031.1:0-54259 GCF_017582745.1 Massilia oculi | reverse complement strand
GAGGGTAAGGCTCTCCAGCGGCAAGGAGGGGGTATCACGGGGCAGCGCCGACCAGCTGCGATGACAGAAAACGACGCAGCTTAAACTCGCTGAAAAACTGTCTTGACCGATGGGTCCACTTTATCTTCCACTAGAAGTGTCGCAGTCACTTTCCAATGCACCTGATCAAGGTCGAAGTCGTGTCTTTCCATCAAGATCGACAGCCACCGCATTGGGGCATCTGGAACTGCTCCTGGCCCAAACCCGCCTTCCCGCATGTGACTATCAAGTATAAGCGTGCAATCGGCTTCCTCGCCGCCGAAATAGTCAGGGTCGCGTAGCTCCTTCGCCTGCTGGTACCGTAGCGACAGTCTCCAGCGTGGGATTTGATCCGCAAAATTCGCGATGCACGAAGCTACAGAGCTTGCATTGATATTGTCCTGGGTAGGTGAACGCAAGGCAGCCTGTAGACGCTCAAGTTCTCCGTCCTCGTCCGCATCGACGTCGGAAAGCTGGTACGCGATATGAAAGTCAACATCGTCTAACAGCAGACGGCCTGTCTCACCGTCTCCAAAAGAGTCGATATATTCAAGGTGAAGCTCGTGCGGCTCGACAACGAGTGGTGCAGCTGTCTTATCCGCCATTGCAACGAATAGCGTCGGCGCCCGAAAGCGCAGCTGCGCCCGATGCTGCTCACGGGGATCGAATAGCCGGTGCTCGTTTGGGTTTTCCAGAGTCCATCCTGCTACCAATTCCCGCAACGCTTCCTCATCGAACTGCGTTTCCTCTAAGCCGAGATAGCGATAATGCACGGTTCCGCGATAGCCGTAAGGAAAGCCATCGAAAGTACAGCCTGAACCTTCACCTGCGAGGAAGTCGATTAGAGCCTTTGCGGAAGCGCGGTGCCTGCCTGGCGTTGAAAACAAGTCCAGATCACACACGGTAGTGTCTCGGTTTTCGAAGTACCGTTTTGGGACGGCATCAGTCAACGCCTTCACTGCTGAAAGCAACCTTCCGTGCCTGTAGAACTGCACGATAGCTCGGGCATCGCGCATGCTGTCGAGAATCTCGTCTGGAATGTCGTCGTCGTATGGCCCGGGAGTGCCGGCCTGTGTCAGGACTTGTTGAACCTCATGCCTTCCTGAGTATCCGCACGCGAGCGCGAATGCGTCTTGGGTTTTTTGTAGAGGCAGCTCGAGCACCAAAGACAATTTCTTGGCACGGCGGTTGAAGTCGAGAATGTCTGCCGGGCGGAACTTCGCCCAGGCGCGTAGAGGTTCGGGCAGTTCGCCCAACTTATAGGTGCTCATCACGGTTCTCCGTTGTACCGCTTGGTCAAGTTTCGAAGTCCTCCACGCCTGGTGCCGGATTGCCGGGTCATGAGGATTCGAAGCGTCCTTGCGGCACGATTGAGAATGCGTGTCGTCAGGATTACTGCTGGTGCTGCTGGTTCTACATATCGCTCCTGAACTCAGGTTCTGCACGCTACTCGACAAGCGAGCTCCGACGTCAACGAGGGCGTTCCCGTAGCCGGAATTATATGTTGTCTTCTGCCAGCACAGCCGGGAATTTCCGCTACACCTGATAAGAGATGAGGGACGCTATTTCAGTGGCCTGCTTTTTAGGAGATAGACATGCCGGAGAACTTTAATCCTGTACGCGACGCCCAGCCGGGGCCATATGTTCAAAGTCTCTTGAGTTTCCTCGAGGAGCATACAGCCGGACCGAACTTCAAGCTCTACGACTGGCTCCGGACTCTTGACTTCGACATGCTCGCGGCGACAGACAGCCTTATGTGCAGTATCTTCGATATCCTCATTAGTCGAGCGACGCTCACTGCACCGGTACGGGACTTTATCGACGCAGCCTGTCTGGCAGCTGGTGCTGAACGCCCGGCAGCATCACCGGAATCGATCGTAGATCAACTTGCGCAGCTTCTTGAACAGTTCAACAATGCCACGCACACCGAGCTCGATGCACGTGCGGGGTATGTAATCGTCACCGAGCGGATCGGCATCTGGCCAAGCGAGCAAAGAGGCTACCAGGTCACCCAGCGAGGTCGAGCAGAGGCCCAAATGAGTGACTAGCTCAGTGTGAAGGTGCCCTCTGGCTCGCGTTAGTTAAGAAGGCGGCCGGCGCTGCGGACAGGCGTTGCAAGAAGCCTGAAAGTGCGATGCCCGGCGCCTTCCAACTGCACGGGTGGTATGCGCGAAGCGTTCCATATAGAGGCTCTAGCCGGAAGCGGGTGGGTCATCGTTACGGGGCGAATGAGCATCTAGCCGGGTAATCAGGGGCGGTATCAGGTGAGACAGCGGGGTCGGACCGAGGGGGAGGCCGTGAATTGCCCTCGAACACGCGCACTGCTGGGCATGCTGCCAAAGCCGAGGCCTGCGTCAACGCCCCAAAATTGACAAGCTAACAAGCTGGCCAGATACTGTCTGAGTACATAACGACAGACAGAATCTCATGACCATTAAAATCGTAGCCGACATGCGGGAGTCGAGGTCCACAATCATCGCGCTGCTGCAGCGCATGCCGGGCTACGAAATAGCTGTACAGGAGCTGGACTGCGGCGACTACCTGTTGCACGGCGATTTTCCAGTAGAGCGCAAGGCAGCGGTCGACTTCGTGGCCAGCATCCAGGACAGGCGCCTTTTCGAGCAGCTCGCGAAGATGAAGGCTGAGTATGGTCGCGCCACGTTCATTATCGAGGGCGATGTGTATGGCACTCGCAGCCAGATGAAGCCCGAAGCCATTTGCGGTGCTATCTCTTACCTGACCGCGATCGAGGACGCGCGGGTGCTGACGACCCGAAATGCGGCCGACAGTGCCACGCTCATGGCTACCCTAGCACGCCATTTGCAGGAGGGGATTTCGTATGATGTGCCCCTGCGCGCGAACAAACCCAAGGATCTTCGTGTGCAGGCCCAGTTCGTAGTGGAAGGGTTCGTTGGTGTCGGCCCTGGGGCCGCAAAGTCACTTTTGAATCACTTCGGCACGATCGACGCGCTGGTGCAAGCGGACGTCGCGCAGCTGCGCAAGGTGCCAGGAATAGGGGAAAAGACCGCCAAGCAAATTCGCACAATACTGGAAACCGACTATCGAACCCTGGCAGGGTAGCAGCGCGCAACTGCAACATCGGAACCCAAAAGATTTAACTCTGTTGTCAACTCGACATTACATTTTCTAATGTCGAGTTGGCGATCGGTGTAGGTTCTCAGCGTCCACGTGATCGAATAAGGTCAGACAATACCACCGGCTTGCCGCCAGGGACGCCGGCAAGCTGCTGCAGGTCTGCGGCTTCGTCCAGCGCGCACTCGACCGGAAACACCGACGCGCCGTTAGCGAGAAGCCATATCGTTCGCGTGATACCGTCCGTAAAACCCAACCATGGAAGACCCTTCTGGGCGATGATCACCTCCTTCGTAAAAAACAGAAAGTGTCGGCGCTTTTCGATCAGGTCGCTCGTAGAGCGGCCGCAACTTACTTCCGCTAACGGGACCGGATTTTCCGCTCCGCTTGCGAACCCATCTTCAGCCCACTTGTACTTGTAGTCGCTTGGCCACGATGTGGGGTCGCCCAATGCGATATCGCGATGCGAGCTAAGTGGCTGCCGCCACAGTGCTAGAAATCGCGCAGCGACGACCTCGACAATAGCCTTCCGGTCAGCGTTATAGTTAGGCCGTTCAGCGCGCATAAACACGTCGCCCCTCTTGGCCGTCGGGATGCGAAAAACCGCACATTGCTGAAAGTAGATTTCACGATTCTCAGAAAATGTTTGCATGTATTTTATCGATCAGGTTTCAAGAAATTGGCACCATTCAGCGCCCTCTCCGATCGATTGTAGCCACGACTTGGGCACTCGCAAGCTAACGCCGCCAGCCCATCCGTAAGCGAACTTCTTGCTCGACCGCAAGAAAAGTGCCATACTTCGCTGTCGCCATGCGGCATATTTGTTCCCGAAACCCCGCAAATTCCATCCAACGCGTACTTCCGCGTGTCGGCCATCACCTAGCAGTCACCAACTCGTCCGAGCGTTGCTCCAGCGAGTCGTTCACCGGCTCCCCACTTTTTATCGTCGAACATCGACATGAGGGAGAACCCATGCACAGCATCCATGAAACCGCGATTCAAGCGGCACAGCAGCCTGCCCTGGCTGCGCCACAAACCCCAGAGCTTGTCGAGCAGGCAAGTAGCGAACTCAGCCTGGCCGATAAGCTCGGCATCCAGTACGTCACTTCGTTTCCGTTTGCGCCGGACGCCCGGGTTGCCGGGTATCTGATCAAAGCCGACATCGGGCCGACCAGCTACGGCTTCCTGTACGGCACGGACCTACCACCAGGTCGGAACTTCGTTACCTTCGAAGCCATCGGTGTGGACTCACGCGGAGGCTACGACATGGTGCGCGCCGCGGCTGGCGTCGCCTACGTCATTGTGACCTATGCCTCCCACGCTCGTGAGCGCGGCCTGAGTCACTTGAAGGATCACATCGGGGCCAACCCTGACCACTACGCGGCGCGTTCGCTCATCCTGGCCAACCCGTGGCCACATACGCAAGAAATGATCGACCAGCTCGAAGCTGGCTGGAAGCGTCGCCTCGCGCCTGCACAGGCCGAGCAACGCATCGAAACGCTCCATAAGGCTCTGGCCGAAGTGAAGCGTGTCTAACGCAACCCCGCGCTGACTGGTCACCCAGTCAGCGCCCTTCCCTTCTTCTACCGGTTCACCGACTCAACGAGTTCCGTGAGCCTTTTGGCTCCTTCCATTTGTCACGCCGACCTCGGCATCTATTGGAAAGAGACACTATGAAACGACACACGATGGCCACCCTGAAAGCATTCCTGCTCGGCATGCGCGAATTCCGCAGCGACTTCACGACCAACTGTCCTGGTGAAGAAGAAGCGTATGACTGGGGCCGGGAAATCGCGCACCGCCTGACGCTGCGCCGCTTCGAACGCGCCTGATGGAGATCCATAAATCCGGCTTAGGCAGCACTGCCTGGCGCTTCGACGAGCCCGACGCACCGGGATTGTTCGCCCTGGTGTACGACGCCCGAGCCATGACGATCGCAGATAAACCTGAGACTGACCGGCTGACCTTCGTGCTATTTGAAGAAAGCGTCAACAACCCTGTCGGCGATATCGAAATCGATGGCCGGGCTGGACTGAATCTCTGGTACCAGACCCATGTTGGCCACGCACCAGATAAGGAACCTGACGGGCTTCTCCCGATCATGGAGCTCATCGAGAATGTCGCCGCGCACTTGCTGCTGCGGTACTTCGAAGGAGGGCTTCGGCCAGATGAAGAATAACCCTGCAAAGTAACTTGAGCGATCAGGACGTCCACGAAAGTGGGCGTCCTGATGAGTCCCCTTCCCTCCCCTTTCGGTTCACGACATCCGCGATGTCGCAAGCCCTCCCCGGCCGCGCCATTTAGACGCCGATCCTCGGCAATGACTGGAGCGCTTCATGACTGCAACTTCCACGCAACACCAATCCAACGACGCACAGCAGCAACACAACCTCGCTTTCGACCAGGCTGCCAGCGAAGCGTGCGCGAATTCCCCAAACCGTGACCGCATCGATACCAGTTTGCTCGCGGCGAAGCTGTATGCCGCCCGTAGTGCGGACGAAACCATGCTCCCGCAGACGATCTTCCGCACGCCCGATACGTCCGGCTGGTGGCATACCCACTGCCACGCGCGGGTACTGGAAAAGGCCGAGGTCTTCGCCACCGTTCTGCCCGCCCGCTACTTCCAATAAACCTGCAATCGGGGGATCGCTTTCGATCCCCTTCCCATCATCTAGGAGAAGCACATGCAAAACACACCGCCAGCCGACAACGCGCTGGTTGCAGACACGCCGCTTTATGCTCGCGAATTCCCTGGCTTTGAACTCGACTTCAAGCTGCCGGAAGGGTTCGAAGACTCGTCGTGGCACAACAATGAAACGCCCTCCTTCGACAAGGTGCAGCCGGACGGAACGATCCTGAAATTGTGGGTCGATTACGCCGACCGCAGTAAGTCGACTCTGCCTGAGGACGAACCGTACTTCCGTTTCTCGCTCGCGCGCTATAGCGCGGACCAGGACTGGATCGGCCAACTCGCGTTCGCCAGCACGCCTCAAGAGGCGCTGGATATGGTCGCGATGTATGACGGCGTTTAGGAGGTGACGATGAGCCACGGTTTCACTGCAATTCGCGCGGATCACGTAGGCGGCCACGTCGCCATGGCGTCGGTTCCCTATGTTCCGCACTGGGCTGTACCAGTTGCAGCCAGAAAGCGATTCCAGCCTTGGGCCTGCACCTTCCATACGGGCGATAGCGCCCCGAGCCAGTTCATAGCATTCGGAGGCCAAGCCGGAATGATCGACGCCGTGTACGCCCTTCTAGGGCCTCTGCTGCTCAGGATGCACGGTGGTCTCGTTGAGACGTTGGCCGAGCGGGTGGAATTTGACCTCGACAACACCCCGTTGCAGAGCGCACGGCTGGCGCTGGTCGCCGACGCGCTCGAGGCCTTCATCGCTTCACCATCATTCGTCGTCGACTGCTACCTGGTCGGCGCAGATCCCCACAAGGCGCGGCTCCACCTGGAGACTATGCGAACATCCGTCAAGAACCATCGAAGCCTCGTGCTTTGAGGGTCTAAACAAGCACATGCGTCCGGCCTACAGGCTGGACGCCCTCCCCTGCTGCTCTCCCTGGAACAGCACCACGGTTTACCTCACCTCGTGAGGCAAGCCCGTACGGCACTCCATTTATCCCGCCGGCTTCCGGCATTAACCTGGAACGTACATGAACAATCAAACGGTAGCGAAAGTCACCCTGCACAACAACACCGGCAACAGCGACAAGATCTACGAATGCGTGGTGGTCCGCTCGGGCGACCTTTACCTGGTCAACACGCAGAACGGTCGCCGTGGCGGCTCGATGACCCCACGGACCAAAACGAAGACCCCAGTCTCGCTCGAGGCCGCGATGAAAATCTTCGACGGCCTTGTGAAAGAGAAGAAGGCAGACAACTACTATGTGCTTGAAGGCGACAACGCTGTAGCTACACCGGCCGCCTCCAACGACCCAACTGGCGCCTTCCATCAACCCCAGCTGCTGAACGATATCGATCGTGATGCAGCGCTGGCGCTGATCGAAGACGACGACTGGGTGATGGAAGAAAAGATGGACGGCAAGCGTATCGCCGTGGCCATCAGCCCATCCGAGGTTCGCATCTCCAACAAGTCGGCCAGGGCATGCAGCATGCCAGCGTCGATCGTAACTGCAATCCAGTCGCTGACAAGCGTTGAGTATTTTGGGCCTGTACTGTACGTTGAAGCAGATGGCGAGCTGGTCGGCGGGAAGTACCATGTGTTCGACATCTTTGCGATCGACGGTTCGGACTTGCGGCATTTGCCATATGAGACTCGCGCAGCGCATTACGCCAAGCTGATCAAGCGGAACAAGGCGCTCGCTGGAGGTAATAGCGTGCTCGACGCCATCGAGGCCGTGGAAACCTTTTACGGGACCGCGGCTAAGCGTGCGGCATTCGAGCGCATCGAAGGCAGGAATGGCGAAGGCGTGGTGTTCAAGCGCCGCGATATGGTGTACGCGCCTGGACGTCCAAACAGCGGCGGGCCGGCGCTCAAGTTCAAGTTCAAGGAAAGCTCGACCGCGATTTGCCTGGGCGACAGCAGCGACGGAAAGCGCAGCATCAGGCTGGGTCTGTTGTCAAGCGAAGGCGAGATGGTCAACGTCGGGAAGGTAACTGTCCCGCCGAATCAACCTGTTCCGCAGCCGAATGATCTTGTGGAAGTCCAGTACCTCTATAAGTACCAGGATGGTGCCCTCTTCCAGCCAGTGCTACTCGGCATCAGGGACGACCAAAATCGTTCAGACTGCACTCTCGCTCAAGTGAAGCGCATCAAGACGAAAGTCGACTCCGACATGGACGACGACAAGTAACTCAAGCAAGGGCCGGACACGAAAGTAGCTTTCGTGTCCGGCGCACCCGCCACCGCGGCGGGTATCTGGCCTCTGCGGTCATAGCTATTCGCAGCATGTTGCACCGCTCAGTCCTTCCGGACTGAGCACCTCCCCTCGGATTCCCTTCGCCAGCCGATCGACCACCCTGCTCTATTGCCTCACTGCCTTAGCGCAGCCCGACGGTGCACGTTCTCACGTGATCATGACGCACAGCTACGGTCACCGGGCACCGTCCCAATGGTCTCACTAAGTCCCGCTAAGTCCCGATTAGGCCCGAATAGACCCGGAACGACCCTTAAAGACCTTGAAAGACCCTCCGTTTTGCGATAAAGTTTGCGCGTAGTCAATATCGTTATCCGCGCACGTAGGCGGCAATCTTCATCACGAGGGATCGGCACATGGGCAACAATTCGCAGAAAGAAACGCAACTGGTAGTCGGGCTTGACGATGGCCACGACACGAACAAGGTATGTTACGGCTGGGACGATACCGCCAAGAGCTGGCGCTACGGGTACCACAAGTCCCGTGCGGTCGAAGGTCTCCAGCAGGTGATGTCGATGGGCAGTGCCGACACCGCCGGCGGCGCATACGAAACGGCTGGAAAACGCTTCACCGTTGCCGGGTCTCAAAACCTCCTGCAGGCCCTGGATACTCGTATGGCTGGGTATCCCCTGTCCGATCTGAACCGGACTCTCGTCACGCACTCACTGGCCGCGTGCGGCTTGGGCGACACTCCGGTCTACCTGATCACCGGCCTGCCGGTCGACCAGTATTACAAGAACGGGGCCCCGAACCAAGAGCTGATCGCGAAGAAGATCGACAGCCTGGCCACTCCCGTTGCCCGTATTGGAAAAGGCCCATCGCTGGCCCTGATCGGCGGCCAGAGCGTCGTGAGCGAAGCAACCGCAGCGTTCTATGACGCCCTCATCCAGCACGACGGTGAATACGATGCCGGGATCGAGGCAATCATCACACGCCGCCCTGTGGCGGTCATGGACCTGGGTGGTAAGACCACTGATCTGGTTGTGGTTGCCGAGAACGTCAGCTCGGTCTACAAAGATCAGAGCGGCACAAAGGACATCGGCGTCCTCCAACTGCTCGACCAGGTGGCCGAACAGATCAAGTCCGAGTTCGGCCTGAATGACAACCCGCCGCTGCCATATGTCGAAGAAGCCTGCCGCACGAAGAAGTACGAGCTGTTCGGCGAGAACGTCGATGTCTCCCATATCGTCGTGACCGCGTGCGAAGCGTACCTGGACAGGGTGAAGAACTTCTTCGTCTCCAAGCTGCGTGACGGTTCAACTGTCGGCGCCGTGATCTTCGTTGGCGGCGGCACGGCCCTCATTAAAAGCGCATTGGGCGATGATGCGTTCGCATGCATCTACAAGGGCAAGCGTTTCATTGCCAAAGACCCGGAATTCGCAAACGCACGCGGCATGTGGAAGTTCGGGATGTACGTTCTGGATCCGGCAGAGCGTACAATTCAGGTCCCGGCCGCAACGAAAGGCGCGCAACCAAAGGCTGCGCGTGCCAGCACGGTCGAACCTGTTTAAGAGGATGAGTTAATGGCGAAGGGTGATCCGAAAAGCGTGACGGTACAGTACAAGGTGCATCTCAAGCCGACTGAGATCGGACGGCTCGTGATCGAGAGGTTGGCGCGTCCACATCTCGACGTAAGTCCCGAGCTGCGCCGCTTCATCGAACTCGGATACGCGGCCGAACGGGCAGGGTTCATCCTTGACGGTACGGTCCTTCGCCACGCTGGACGCGCATGGGAAACTCAACCGGACGTTACCGTTCAGCCACAGCCCGAGGCCGCCCCCCCCGATGCTAAACCTGCTGGCGCACCTGAGCGTTCGCCGGCTCCACGGGTGCGGAAAGCTGATTCCGACACAGCAGAACCTGGTGGGAATCAGGTCCAGCCTAACGCGGCGTCCGAGATCTCAGAAGTTACTACGACCACCACTCCGTCATTGAAAGATAAGCTGCGTGGACTATCAGGATGACGTCTATTGCAGATGCACACAGGGCGGCCTACGGGCCGCTTTTTTGTTCGGGTTCCACTGCGGCGCCGTTCGTGCGAAAAATTCATATTATGAATTTTTGAGTCCGTGGCCAGTGTGGAGTTGGTCGCCCCCCGAGATACACATGGGAAAATTCATAATATGAATTTTTTGGCACGCAGCACGCTGGCGTTGGTGTGGCGGCCAGGATGCAGGTCGACGTTCATAATATGAATTTTTGGCACGGGACTGTTGCCAACTGCGCACAGGCTAGGCCTGGCCTATGCTCACGATCGACACGATTAGCGAACCCGTTTGGTACCGGCCAAGCTCGTCGCTAGCACGACTACTGACAGCAGATACATCCCGTGGATTTCTGGAATCAAACCTCCACGAGGTTGCCAGCAGCGACGCCCTTGTACAGTCCTTCCATGTGACAGGCCGGATACGTTTCGCGTACTGCACCGCGAGTGACTTCTGCGAAGCCGTCGTAGAATCGAACGGTCATGTCGCGGCTGACATGCCGGAACGTCTTGAACCGGCATGCATTGGCGATAGCCGCTAAGCGGTCGCTAGCGGCGATTGAAGACGCATTTGGCTGCATCTTCATGCCACTAGGCTGTCGCGCCGTAGGGCGCGATTCAACGCTTCCAGCAGCGTTCTTCAGCTTACGCGCTACATACGCAAAATCATCCCCAGAGTTCAGCAAGGAACGCAGATACTTCACGGCTCGGCCACCAGTGATTCCAGAGTTCACCAAGAGGTGACGTTTTGCGATCCAGACGTCCTGGAGGCGTTGGCCAACTTGCTTTGCTAAAGCCATCAACGAGAAGATGCCGAAGAGATCGATGCCGAGTTCCCGCTGCAATGGCCGGAGATCGGCTGGTAGGCCTTTTGGTTTTTCAGCTTCGTTGTTAAAAGAAGCTTCTTTTTTAGAAAGGCAGTTGTTAACCCCTATACCGTGAGACATTTCGGTCTCTGATTCAGCTGCAGGGCTGGCTTTTGCTGGAGGTGGCGCCGGCGGATCTTCGGCGTCCGACGACGGTCCCTGATCATCGACAATTGGCAGCCCGATAAGCTGACGCAGCGGTGTTGCGACCAGGTAGCGCCTGGCTGAGAACTTGCCCCAGCGGTTACGACCGTCGTGGAGTGGGTCTGGATCGAACCAGCCGCAGTCGAGGCAGAGCGAGATCGTACGCGTCACTGTTTTCGTGCTAACGCCTAGTTCGGACGCCACCTTCTGCACGCTGACGCTGATCTCCTTCGCTGGCTTCCGAATCCGGGTCCTCGCCACCAGGTCAATAAACACCCGCATGAATGACTTGGTAAGCCGTGCGCGGATATCGGGGTGAGTCTCAGCTCGAAGAAGATAAGGGCGTATTGGGGCAGGGTACTCCGCATACGCGCTAAGCATGTCGTTATAGGTGAGCTTAAGCATGCGAACCTCCACTTAGGTGTCCACATACCAGTGCTTTTGGAAATACGGGGTCCTCCGAAGGGACCGGATAGTTAAAAATCAAGCGCACAGCCGCTCCTGTGGTGCTTTGCACCGCAAAAGTGTTTGACTACCGTGCTGGAGGGGGCTAAGATGAAGTTCTCTAGGCGTCACCTTAGTCCACACTGCAAGCGCGGGACTAGAAAAGAAAAACCCCAGCTCAGCTGGGGTTTTTTATTTAGCTCATCACATTCCGAGCTCCTTTGTTTGTTGAAGGCGTTCCGGTCTTCTGGGCGCGAGTCGGGCCCGATCGCATTACATTCGGTTCAGGTAATTGCGAGTTCGAAAAATTCATAATATGAATTTCTTGCGGCCTGTTCTGATCGGAGACAAGAAAATTCATAATATGAACGTGCTTCTGAGCAAAAGCCTCAAGTGCGTTCATATTATGAATTTTTTTGTAAGCTGCCAAAGTCGTGCGGGCAGCACGAATCACCAGGCGCTGACGCGATTGTCTAAAAGAAAACGAAAAAGCCCTACCGACTGCCGGCATCGGCAGGGTAGGGCACGTATATTCGGTGTGCTTAGGGGTCATTGGGTGGCGCCACCGGTTTCGTCAGCTGCTGAGCTGCTCACTTCTTTGGCCTGAACTTCAAGCCATGCCTGGAGGTGCTTTTCGAACGCTGCAATATCCAGATCAGGCACCTTGCAGTTCACGACGACCGAGCGCTGATCGGCGCTGATTTTCGTCGTGAAAATTAGCCGACGTCCGTTCGTGATCAGGTTTGGTTCCGCGCCCCCGCGCTCAGCCTGCCCTTTGATCGCCTGGAGCACCCACGACTTCAAAGAGTTTTGGGCGGCGCCTTCCGTCAGGCGCTGCACGCCACGCTCGATGTCGGCGAGGTTGTCTGGGTAGTCGGCACAAAGTTTTTTGATCACCGCACCAGTTTGATACCCGAACAGGTCAGGCTTAGCGTCCAGCATCCGGACGATCTTCGGTGGAAGTTTCAGCATATCCAGGCAACCGCTAACCTTCACGGTGCTCTGCCCAAAGTAACTTGCAACTTCACGCTGCGTTTTGCACAAGCCCTCCTTGAGTGCTGTTGCGAACATCAAGGCATACTCGTAATCGGCGAGGCCGACGCTTCCGACAGCTAACAGCAAGGTTTTCGCTTGCGCTTCTCGATCGGTCAATTCCTCTACATACGCGTCGATCTCCGTCCAGCCTAGCGAACGCGCAGCGCGAATACGACGGTGTCCACTGATGAGCTCGTACTTTCCGTTGACCATACGGACCTTGATCGGGTCCGCATGAGCCGCCGTATCCATCGTTTCAGCCAGGCGATCGATTTCCTCGGGGTCGTACTTGAGGCGAGGCTGATACGGAGAGTCGACAATATCTGCTACAGGAATCTTACGCGCATCTTCACGTGCGGCCGCAGGGCGATCCGCACTGCGCGATGGGGAAGGGGCGCCATCATGCGAAGGTTCGTCGCGAGTCGGCAAATCAACAACCGACGGCGCCGCCGCTGGCCGTGCGGCTACCAACGGCTTGCGCTGGTCTTCGCCGTCTCGAGCTGCGACCTTCCCCGCAGCGACCAGGCCGCTAACTTTAATACCCGCACGAGTCATGCGGCCCTCCCTACGCTTGCGAGGGGAGCCAGGCTGTTGACGTCTGCGAGCTTGATGTCGTACATGCGGATAAGCGACTTGGTAAGGTCCAGCACGTCGCGAGCGCCGACCGAGTTTGGCTCTTTCTCAAGCACCGGGCCGTTGTTCTTCTCATCGAACGCATCGTTCTGACGAACGAAGCCGATGAAGTCGCGCACGATCGTGTCGTTAATCTGGGTAGGATAGGTGCTGACCAGCTTCGACAACGCGTCGTTGTGAGGCTTCTTCGTCTGATTATAGCGGTTGACGATGACGTGATAGTCGAGGTTGAGACCAGCATCAGCGAAAGCCGAGTTCAGTTCGTGGACGTTCGAGTCCAAGATCTCGAGGGCCTTGGTACTTGGGCCCTCGGGCACAACAACCGCCAGCAAAGTCTTGCACGCAGTCATTAGCGTATTCGTCAGCAGCGAGGTCGACGGTGCCGAGTCGATAAGGATGACGTCGTACTGTGCGAAGACTTCGACATAGCGTTTGAGCAGCCGCGAGAAAACGAACTCGCGATTTGTCGCGCCCATCAACCAGGAGTCGGTGTCCGCGAGCGTGATGTCGGCAGGGATAATGTCCAACATGCCGCCAGCGTAGATAGGCCAAATCGCAGCCTTGACATCGACGAAGTCCTTTTCCTTTTTCTCGTTCCGGTTCATCAAATCACCGATATGGGTGATGCTTTCCGAAACCCAGTCGATGCCAAACAGACCAGTCAGAGACGCCTGCGGGTCGCCATCGATCATCAAGACCTTGTGGCCCATCATCGCAAGGGCCGAGGCGACATTTCCACAGATGGTGGTCTTCCCCGTGCCACCTTTAGCCATACGAAAATTCAGGATCGGCGGGACAGTCTTTTCCCGCGATGAATCTTCAGAAAGCGACAGCATACTCATCCGAATCCGGCGAATGTCCTCCGCGGTATAGATGCGATGGTACTGGCCCTTGTCGGCGACGTTGTACTTCTCCCTGAATGCCTTGGGCGAACCGGTAAAGCCGCACAACTCTTGTGCCAAGCGGGCCTTCACGCCGAATGCGCGAGCAGACATGAAACCTCCTGAATATAGTGTCAACTCATCATACAGCCGGCAAGGGAACATTGCAAACGAAAACCAAGGAAAATGTACCGAGCGGCCATCAATGTGATTACGGGTGAATGTCGATGCGGGAGGTAGGATTGCGCTTGGCCGTCGCAGAAGTGACGGGAAGCGCGACGAAAAAAGGAAGGTATCACCTCCTGACCAAGCGTTCTGTTCAAATACTGACAAAAAAACGCGACTATTCGTGCGGCGGGGCGTACACGAGCGGAGCCGTGGCCGCTTGTAGCTTTACGGCCACACCGCGCGCTTCAACGAATGGAAGTCATGGACGCCATCCGTGCAACGAGCGAACGGATATCCGCGATTTGTAGATGTGGTTCATTGGCGAGCATTTGCCGATAGAGCAGGGCGACGATCTGGATGGTGTCCACCGCTCGGAGCGGCAGCGCCACCGCTGGACGGCCGCGCTGGAATACGCGCACGAAGTAGTGCGAGTCCTGGAAGTCGATGTGAAGGGACTTGTCGTGCGCGCGGCCGTGGCCATCGAACTTCACGCTCGGGATCAGGTTCTCGAACAGGGCCAGGCACAGGTACGCCTCCTGCACCGTCAACTGGACGATGATCTTGTTCCGCCAGTCGAATTCCCGGCGAGCGCCGCCACCACCCAGCGCCAGCGCCCCTTCGATCTGGATCGTGTGCTGGTTAGTCGAGCGTGTGCGCGCCTCGCTCACACACAGCGCCGCCGAGCTGCCGAATATCTTGAAGCTGTAGTAGGGCGGCTCGACTGGTGCGGCCGGTGCCGGTGTTGGCGCCGCGGTGCGGGTGGCCACCTGCAGTCCAGCGCCCTGGAGGTAAGCGACAGCCCGGGCCCGGTTGGCGGGGTTTGCATTCGCAGACTGGATGGTGTCGAACGGCGTCGATCCGTCGCGCTTGCCGGCTGCGATCAGCGCAGCCAGGTCGAACCGGAAGCCCAGCTGCTCGACCGTGCCGCGCACGGCTGGCGCCAGCGCGTGCACGACGGCGGCCAGCTGCTCGCGGCGTCCAGTCTCGCCGGCAGCGAACCATTTCAGATCGTCCGCAAACGCTTTCCCCTCGGCGGTGCCGACCAGGTGCCGCAGCTGCTCGCTGGTGACGGATGGCAGCCGTGCGGCGGCGAGTGTTTCGAGGATGGTGGACAGCTTCATTGCGGATCGTCTTTGATGCGGGTGAACTTGTAGTCGGCGGCGGAACGCTCGAGCGCCAGGCCGAGCACGTCCTTCAACTCGTCGGGTCTGGCGCCGGCGTCCAATTGTGCCTTCGCGAACGTGTTGCGCAAGGTGCGACCGCCAGCCCGGGAAGTGTCCAGGCCTGCGCGGGCGAACGTCGCTTTGATCTGCTTGTAGACCGTTTTCTTCGTCATCTTCGCGCCCTCGAGGTTGGCCGGGAAAACGAAGTCGCCCTTCATGGCCAACTCCAGCACCATCCGACTGCGCTCGTCCAGCCACGGCCGCAGCTCGGCCACGCCTTCGCGGGGCAGGGGAGCGATGTGCTCATAGCTGGTGTCGTGCTTTTCTTCTGGCGTGATGGTCAGGTCGATCGAGCCGTCCAGCGCCACCTGGTTGCCGACCTCGTGCACGAGAAGTCCGATCGCCTCAGACACGGTAAGGCCTGCCCGGGCGATCACGACCTGCATCGCCCGGTCGCGCCGGTGATTCCAGCCGGAGAATTGGACGACGCGCTTGCCCCGCGGTGGATCCGCCGGCAGCGCGTCGAAGAACCGCTGCAGCTGCTCGGGGGAGAGTGCCCGGCCGGGATCGTCCTTCGGCAGTTCCGCTCGGTCCTGGGCCAGAATTGCCTGCTTCGCTGGATTGGGGGTGATGCCCAAGTGCTGGTAGCAGCGTTCCAGCAGGCGCAGGTAGCGGTACCCGATCTTGCTGTTCAGGACCGGCTTGCCGCCATCGACGCGGCTGACGAAGCGCACCAGGTCGCCGGAGGTTACGGTCGTGAGCGTCTTCCCCTGCTCGGTGATCCAAGCCACGACGTTGGCGAACATGAAGACGTACGTCTTGGCCGACTCCTTCGACACGGACTTGAGCGTGCCGTCGGCGCGCAGGCGCTGGGCGGTTTTCGCAAAAGAGTCGGTGACGACGAATTCCTTGAAGGCCTGGACCGGGTCGGTGTCCCACGAAGTCAGGTTTTTCATGAGGGGGAAAGGAGCGTGGAGTTGTCGCCAAGTATAGCATATTGGGTAACTAACCCACCTGTGCTTAGCGCTACCCCAAGGGTGTTCT
This sequence comes from Massilia oculi, assembly GCF_017582745.1. GTDB lineage: Bacteria > Pseudomonadota > Gammaproteobacteria > Burkholderiales > Burkholderiaceae_D > Telluria > Telluria oculi_A. Next base: position 37,902 of record NZ_JAFVIM010000031.1, on the reverse strand, counting down.
ACCGCCGCCGTCTCCGGTGGGGGCCGGGGACTCTCTCTGCTCTCTTTTTGCTCTTTTTGCTCTCTAGGCTCTTTTAGCACTGGGGCCGGTCGAGCCGCCACGGACGTTCGGACGTAGAGCAGCCCGAGGCGTATCTGGAGGGAATGGTTGGGTCGTCTAACGGTGGATTAGTTACCCATATTGCAGCGTGCTGCCCTGCTCTATATGGAGGGCGAGCGAATATTGCCCGGGTCGGTCTTGGTCAGTGGGATGAATGGGGAGGGAAATGCGGCACGATTCGTTAGGCCGCTGGCAGGGGGCGCTTCCATACTCTCGGCTTTGGTTTCTACGGCGTCGTGCGACGTCGACCTGGAGCGCCTATGTTGAAACGAAGACAGGCAGCGGACATCGCTGCCGAGATTGCCGCAGCGATTCGGCTGCACCGGTTGAGTCCTTCCGCAGCTGGTCGCCACCGGCGGCTCAGCATCTACTATCAGTGCGATGAGATTCGATCGCTTTCGCCGGACATGCACGGGGAAATTTACAGCCAGGCGCTGGCCAACCTCCGCGGCACGCACGCCTACAATCAACTTCTTGTTGCCGCGCTAATCTCGGTGGCGGCTGTATGCCTGCTCACCCCTATGGACTTCGCGAGCACGCTCGCCCTGGCCGCCATTACCTTGGCTACCTGCACAGCGACTCTGCTTTTCTGCGTCGTATATCTGCGCCGGGCTATGAAGCTCATCGCAGCTGAACTGGCGAAGCTGGGGTGCTGATGGCCACGCTCTCACACCGAAGGCACTACATGCGTAGGCCGGTCCTGCTGACCGGCGCCATCTTCGCCGTCCTGGCCGGCCTGCTGCTGCTCAACCATTACGGTGCGCGGTTCGTTTTCGATCATGCTGCTGCCTATCAGGGCGCCGGAAGCTGCCTGGTGCTGGTCTGCTCGCCCTACGTCTTGCTGCGCATGAAGCGGTCGCAGGTGTTCGCGGCTGAGTTCGGCCGGCGCTACCCGACGTCTTGGCTCCGCCGCTGGGTAGCCATGCCGCTGTCGGCAGTCGCGATCGTCGCGGCGCTTGTTGCTGCCCCGCTCGGCTGGCTTTTTGCGGTGGCGGCATGGGCCGGTGGCGACGCCGAGAGGGTAGGGGCAGTGGCGCTCGAGGTCGAGCCTGCGGTTGAGCGTAAAGGCTGCAATCAGCCAGCAGTGTTGGAATTAGAGTCAGTTGAGAAGGAAACCTGCCTCGATAACCTGAATCCGCCCCGGTCGTGCGCGCTGGCCAGCAGCTCGGCGTCGGGATCGAGCGCTTCTCGTTCGGCTTCTTGATCCTATCGATCGCGCCGAAGGGCAGGGAAGAACGGCCAACGATGGACACGGCGTCCATCGGCCAAGAACAATAGGCCGTTGATTTCTAGGAGATTTTGAGATCCGGCCTGCAAAAACGAAACCCTGTTTTTGCCGTTCGCGAGGCGCGCAACTCAACGCAGTTAATGCTAGACACCAAAGATAAGTTGCTGTAAATTAACGCTGTCGGCCTCCGGCATATTTGTACCCCTGCAGAAAAGCTCCTTTGTCTATGCCCTGCATTGACAAGTGACGCTGTCACTTACTCCTTTTTTAACCCGCCATGCGGAATTTATTAGGAGTAGTGTATGAAAACCATCTTGAACCAATCGGCAATCGCAGCTCACCAGGCCATCCTGGATCAACCACAAGACGGTCAGCGCTACTCCCTCTACCCGGTCCATGAGCTCGAGTTTTGGCAGCGCCTGTTCGCCTTCGCAAAAAACCCCGCCACCGCCCAGCAAGTGCTGGACGAAATTGGCGAGATCGAAAATGAACCTTGCATCGAGAATGATCGCGTCTTCCGCAACGTGCAGCAAGCACGGAAGATGGCAAAGCTCGCTTTGCTGAACTGATCAGTGCAGGTCAAGCACTAAGCATTTGGCGACAGGAACCTGGGAACCCAGGGTCTTGTCGGCCATTGCCAACGCCATGTTGGCCACGTCCACAAAGCCCTTGGCCTTCGCCAGAGGGTCTGTCTCCCGCATCGTCTCGCTGAACAGCCTTACGATGTTTTCCTCGTTCGGCGTGGTCGTGTCGAGATCGATTCCCATCTGCTCCGCCCACCGCGCGTAAGCCTCGTCGCCCATCGCGTTCAAATCTGCTGCCATATAGTTCCCTCAAGTAATAATGTCCCCATTGTAGGCGCCCGTCAGCGCCGCGCAAGTCTCCTTCTCGCATCTCACGTATCTGCCCTGCGCAAGCGCAGATCCTTCTCAGGACACCTCTTTCTATTGCCGCCCTGCGGCATTTACTGGAGGTTCTATGTACCCAACAAACCCAGTCGCCTCTAAAGGGCTGGCTGTGGTCCTGCAGGCAAACATCTTCGGCGGTGTCGATGAAATTCCTATCAACCCACCGAAAGCCAGCAAGGCAACGCCACCTGGCCCGGCACCGCTGCACGACGCTCCTGCGTCGCCAGCAAAAGCTGTCAAGCCTGTCAAACCTGGACTGGTCAACCAGCCCAAGCCAACCCTCTCGGCTTCCGCGCAAGCGCTGCCGGCCGCCGACGAGCTGCTTGTCGATCCCGACGAGCCTATCTCAGTGGATCTGGAAGCAATCGAGGCGAGCGACACGCCGGAAACCATCCTGGCAAAGCGCATGTTCCTGCGAATGATGTGGGACATCGAGGGCAAGTCCGAAGACGTCGAGCCTGACCTGTTCGGGCAAACTTCCATCGCCAGCGACAAGACCAGCCAGTCGGACCTGAACAGGCTTGACGCGCTGATCTGGCTCTACAGCCTCAATCCAGACGGAGGCCTCGTAACCATCGAGTGGGTGTGCGATGTGCTCGGGTTCGACCCGCACCGCGTGCGCCGCATCGTGGGGCGCAGCCTTCGCAAGGAGCTCAAGCGCCTGGTGCACCTTCTATCCACGATCGTCGGCGCCCAGCATGCGCAGGTATGCGAAGACAAGATCTCCGACTACCTCGACATCTCCAACTGGAGCTTTAACTGAAACAGGCGTCCTGCCCCAAACCCGGACCTACCCACCCCATCCCCCTGAAAGCTACCCATGACCACGATCCTCTCGGCGTTGTTCGCCCAAGCTCCCGGCCTGGCCGACTCGTTCAACGACATCTTCAAAGCAGCGCCAGCTGCGCCCTCGGCGCCTCCGATCCCAGCGCCTCTGCCAACGCCAACCGACGTGTGGCCAACCACCTTTTAAGCGAGTTCATACCATGCAAGCATACGGACACAAACGCAGCTACCGCATCGAAGCCGACGCAATCCACGCTGGCCAGCCCGAGCCGCGCAAGCAAGCCCCGAAAGGCTGCGACAGCGCACGTCGCAAAGCTGCCCGCCAGGCCGCGCGCAGCGACATCAAAACGGCGATCTTCCACTGATCCGCTGACTTTCGAATTCACGGCCGCCCCCAACCGGGGCGGCGGCAGCACCCAACGTTCATCCGTGCCACCTGCATCGATGAGCCTTCGCGCTCTCCCCATTTACACGCCGAGCTTCGGCATATTTGGGAGAATCTATGTTGAAAATCCTGCACGCCTCGGACCTGCACTACTCCCCAGGCAATCTGGTTGAAGCGGATCGATGCTTCGGCCATGCAGTTGAACAGGCAATCGCCCAGAACGTCGCTGTTGCGATGATCACGGGCGACTCTACAGACCACGCGCTGGACGGCCACTCGCCGGCATTGCTGGCGCTGGCAAAACGCATCAAGCAGCTGGCGGATCACTGCCCGGTGTTCCTGCTGCAGGGGACCTTCTCGCACGAGCCGGTTGGCCTGCTCAAGATGCTGGAGATGATCGGTGCGCGTCATCCGATTATCGTTTCGGACAAGATCGGCATGATCGGTCTGTCGGAAGGGAAGTGGCTTGAATACGACCCGACCTACACCGACGTGAAATACGACCTGGTTATTACCAGCGTGCCGACCGTGAACAAGGCTGAACTGGCCTTGGTCGTCGGCGCCGACAACGCAAGTGTCGAAATGGGGAATCACATCGCGGCGCTTCTCGGGCTGTTCGGACCAGCTAATGCTGCGCTGCGCCGCCGAGGTATTCCCACGGTACTTGCAAGTCACGGCACCGTCGACGGTTCGCTCAACGAAAACGGCGTGCCGATGGCAGGCCTCGACCACGAGTTCTCGATTGGTGCGCTGTTCTCGGCCAACACCTGCGCGACGATGCTCGGCCACATTCACATGCACCAGCAATGGACGCGTGAACATGATGGTCGCACGCAGCGCATCGCGTATCCGGGCTCGATCGGGCGCTATCACTATGGGGAGCTGGGGGAGAAATACTGCCTCATCTGGGAAGTCTCAGCCGACACGGCCGACTTCACCCCGGTGCAAACGCCGTCGAAACGCATGATCGAGATCGCCTTCGAAGGGGTGCCGAACCTGGAGCAGCTGGCCACCGTCGCGGAGCAGTGCCGCGGTGCCTTTGTTCGGGTCAAGTACTCGGTCGATGAAGAGTTCGTGAAGACCGTCGATCGGCAAGCCATCAAGCAGATCCTGGGCACGGCCGCCGAAGTCAAGATCGAGGGCGAAGTGCTCACGATCCAGCGCCAGCGCTGCGCCGGCATCTCGACGCTAACCTCGGTCGAGGAACGCTTCATGAAATGGTGCGATTTCACGAGCACGCCAAAAGATGGATTGGCCGAACGGCTCTCCATGCTACAGACGATGGCGCCGGAAGATATCGCAAGCGCCTTCGCCCTCACAAACAAACGCCCCGGGCTCCCGGCACCTGAACCATCAGGCCAGCCAGCCCCAGCAATCCAGCCGGAACCGGAACTCGAAGATATCGGGTTCTAGAACCTCACCCCAATGCAATTTATGACGCGGCCGCCTCGAGCGGCCGTTCGTTCATCAGGAGAAAAATTATGGTAACGCACCGACTTACGTTTGAACACGAAATCGACGCCGATAGCCCGGAAGATGCGGCTCTCAAGCTGGCCAGCCTTCTGCGAAGCGGCAAGCTGGCGCCAACGGTGATAGTCGATGTCGCGGGCGGCAAGGTTGCAGTCGAAACCGAAGAGGGCAACGAAAGCGTCATCCGCGACGACCGCAAGCGCATCGGCCCTGTGGTCATGCGCCGAGAGGGCCCGACCGGTGTGATGACCTCGCCCATCATGGCCGAGTTCTGCGAACACGACAGCATCGACAGCAGATCCGATCTCGAGCAGATCGACGGTAAGTGGTTGCGTCTGCGGGGTTTTGGCCCCGAAGCCTACTACGTGATGGTCGACGCGGACGGAACTGAAAGTGAGCCGTTCGCGGTCATCACGGTCAACCGCCTGTTCGCGTCGAACGACACGCATCCGTCCACGCATCTCGCGCTGGCCGCCTACGCACAAAACGCACAACACTAAAAGCCGCACTGCGGCATCTACGAGGAAATCATGATCCAAGCAATTATCGAAGCATTCAAGCGCGAGATCGCCAAGTACAACCTGGAGTTGCTGCAGCGCCACCCGAAGGATCTGGAAATCGACATGGCGATGCTGGAACGCTTCGCCACGCCGGGACTGAAATATGCCTGGATGGTCGGCGATAGCCACACCCACGCGGCGCCACTCGGCATCCATCAGACGCTCAACGAGCTTCCGACCTACGTGACGCGGCTCGCCAACAACGACCGCTTCTACCTGCTGTCGGTCGGTAACGGCCCGGAGCAGTTCACCCTGAAAGAAGTGGATCGCGTAGCGTTCGCAGCGTTGGTCAATACGCCGATTCCTTACCGGATGGTCGGACCGATTGATTCGTTCTGGCTGTACCGAAACGAGTCGCGCGTCGGCACCTGTGTCATCACCCGCGAGGGAACGTTTGAAAAGCCGATCTACAAAATCGCGCTCACGCCGATGGCTGGCATCAGCAAGATCGATCGCGAAGCCCTGCAGGAATGGGGGCAGCAAGCGGTGACCAAGAAAGCTGGCTCGCTCTTCGCATACAGCCGGGTTGAATGGCTGGAACCGATCACGCTGGCGCTCGCCGCCTAAAACACGCCACCCGACACCTCTCCCTCATGGGATTGGTGCTCGGGCGTCGTCTTCAAAGTTACTTGCTTTTCGATGCCGCGCATCGATGAGCACAGCTCAAGCTTTTTCCCCGCCGGCTCTCGGCATCCATCCCACGCCTCGCGCGTTTCCCATCCTGCAACTCGCCGTTCTACGGCAGAAACTTGGAGCAACTCATGTTCGACAAAAACGACATCGACCTCATCGCTGCTGTTATTGGCATGCTCACTACGATCTTCACCGCGCTCGCTGGCCACGCAATCATGGGTCGCAAGCGGCTGCAAGAACAACTGGACATCGCTCATGCGGACATCGCCTATCTGCTCGCCGTTGAGCAGGCGCATTGCGAGAAACACAAAGAGCTCAACCGTGCCAGTTTCAAGCTCCGCATCCGCAAGGAAGTGAACGCGTCGGGCCTGGCCTGGAGCGGCCGCTTCACTCCGGGGCGGGTTCGCTCGAACCGTGGTGGCCGCGCACTGTCGACGACGATCAGCGCACGCGTCATCGTGCTGACGAAGTTGGTCTTGCGCGCCGTGCTGCATGCGATCGCCTACCTGGTGGACCGCGTGCCGCGTTGGTTCGACGTGGCCTTGGTCACCGTCGAGAACGGCGTCACGAAAACGCTCGCTGACCGCCTCGCCGCAATGCGTAAGGCCTGATAGTCCTGCAACAGATTGACCCTGCAACGGCCCGCCTCGCGCGGGCCGATTTCATTCACCGTACTCACGGAAACAACAAGATGAACAACGCCCTTCAACTCGCAGCGCCCGCCGGCGCAACCCTGCAAACCGCAGCACCTGCCGTTGAGCCGCCGGTCGAGATCTTCGACCGTTATGCGGACTCGATCATCGGCTGCTACGCGCACCAATACGATGCCGTGGAAGTTCATGGCGTGCGCAATTTCGCATCCGGTACCGACAACGGAACCTGCTACGAAATCGACAACATCACACCGACGTCGTTCTCGGTCTATGTCCACCTGAAAGAGGGCGGCCTGGACTGCGTCGGCGACTTCGGCAAGTACGACGATGCCGTCCAGTACGGCGCTGAAGTGAGTGCCGGATACGGGTGGCCTGTACGGAACTACGTGCTCGACCAGCATCGCATTACTCGCTTCCCGAAACTGCAATAAGCCGCCCACCCGCCGACGCCATGTCGGCGGGTGCAGCGGTCTTCCCTTGATTTGATGCAATAAGCTGCTATCATGGCGCTGTCGCCCTGCGGCATTGTTGTACCTTCCACTCTCTGCTTCCCGATGCATCCATCGGCAAGCTGTTCGCCAGCTGACTCCATTACTAACACCGCAATGCGGGATGGAGCTCAATTGAAACCACTGAAACTATCACTGCAAGGCTTTACCGGCATCTTCGCTGCCTTTGGCCGTGACAGCTTGGTACTCGATCTTCAAACAATCCCTCAAGACGCAGCACTCGTCGCCCTGGTCGGCCCCAACGGCGCCGGCAAAAGCACGATCCTCGACTCGCTCCACCCATACCGCGTCATGCCTTCGCGCTCGAGCACGTTGGGCCCGGGCGGTTTCTCGTACTGGACGCAGATTCACGGCGCCACAGCGATGAAGGAACTGCTTTGGGAAAACGATGGCATCCGCTATCGGACGCTCTTGTCGTTCAAGACCACCGGCAAGACCCAGAAGTCCGACTGCTACCTGTACCAGTGGGATGCGGGGAAGGGCGACTGGACACCGGTACAGCTCGCTGATGGCACGCTGTCCGATGGGAAGTCGTCCACCTACGATCACCTGGTGGACGCGATCCTGGGGCCGCCTGAGAAGTTCTTCACGGCGCATTTCAGCGCGCAGGGACGCAAGACCATTGCATCTTATGGGGCTGGAGACATCAAGTCGATTCTGGCTTCGGTGCTGAACCTGCAGGGCTACCGGGAACTGGCTGCGAAAGCAGGGCAGGTTGGCAAGTATCTGCGCCAGCAGCTCGATGGACTCAACAGCGAACTGGCTGAAGCCCGGGACCACGACAACACTGCCGCTGTGCTTGAGCGCGAGGTCATTGAGGTCGACGGCCGCATGCGCGCCGTTGAAGCCGATGAAGTCGCGGCACATGCGAACGTCAACGGTGCGCGTGAGGCATTGGCTGGGCTTCTGGCCAAGCGTGATGCACAGGCAAACACCGCCGAGGAAGTTCGTTTCCTGAACGAGCAGATCGGCTCGGTCGTGACGAAGGCTGCCAGCAGCAAGGCAAGTGTCAGCACCCAGTTCGCACGGGATCAAGACCGCCATCAAGCCGAGGCTACCAGCGCCAGGGCTGCGATCGCAACTGCGCAGAACAGCGTGCAGTCAAGCGAAACCGAAGTGCGCAGGCTCAACGCCGTGCTGGCCGACAAGGATGCGATCGCGCAAGCGGTGGCACGCCTGCCGGAGCACAAGTGCCTGATCGAGCAGATCGACGCTTCGGTTGATGCTGACCAGGCCACATTGGCTGGCGCTGCCGCGCTGCGCACCGAGCTGAACGTGCTCATCGCACAGCAGGCCAAGCTCTCCAGCGAGGGGCAAGCAAAGACCATCGTCATCCAGAAGCTGACGGAAACCGCAGCGCTGGTTGAAAAGGTGCCGTGCAAAGGCTCGGAGATGCAACTGTCGTGCCCCTTGATGGAGCAGGCAAATAACGCGAAGCGCGATGTCCCGGCCCACCAGGCCGAACAAAGCGCCAAGCGTGCGGCCTACCAGGAGATCGCCTTGAAGGTGAAGGACCTCCAATCCAAGGTGGCCGGCTTTGACAAGATCGAGGCGGAAGTGCGTGACGCGCAGAAGAAGCGGAGGACCGCGGCTACTGCACTTGACGCCGACAACCGCGTGGCTGCGCGTGCACCTCTCATTGCTGATGCTGAGGCGCGCCTCCCGGTGCTGGCTCAGTCGATCCAGGAACAGCGGCAAGTCATCGCCGCGGCCACCGACCGCCTGACGCAAGCAACGAACGCGCTGGCTGCGATTGAATCGGAGAAGGCGCAGGCACTGGCCCTCATAGAAACGAACGCGCTGGCCGAACAACAGGTGCTGCAAGACCGGCTTGCGAAGCTCGAGAAGCCCGTAAGCGACGCCGAGGTAGAAGCTTACCAAAGTGCTGTCTCGCGGACTGGCGCCGCACTGGTCGAAGTTCAGGCCAGGGCGCGTTCCCTTACCGAGCAAAAAGTAAGTTTGATCGGGAAGCTTGAGGCCGCGCGTGCGCTGGTTGCGCGCTCGGGACAGGTGAAAGAGCAAGCCGAGCGCCTGCAGGAAGAAATCGCAAAGTGGAAGCTCGCTGAAAAGGGCTTGGGTAACGATGGCTGCGTTGCGCTGAGTATCGACGACTCAGGGCCGGAGATTGCCGCCATCTGCAACAGCCTGCTTTCGGACTGCTTTGAAGGGCGTTTTATCGTACGCCTCGATACGCAGAGCGAGACGAAAACCGGGATGATGAAGGAGACCTTCGATGTGAAGGTATTCGACGGACACCGGGGCACTGAAAAGAGTCTGGGCGACATGTCGGGCGGCGAGGAAATTCTCGTCAATGAGTGCCTGACACGCGCTGTGGCGCTGTATGCATCGCAGTCCAGTACGACACGCTGCGAAACCCTGTTCACCGACGAAACTGACGGTGCGCTCGACCCGGAAGCCAAGCGCACGTTCATGCAGATGAAGCGTGCCGTTCTCAAGCAAGGCGGCTATGAACGCGAGTTCTTCATCACCCACACGCCGGAACTGTGGGAGATGGCAGATCACAAGATCATGGTAGCCGAACTGTAAATCCAACACCCCGGCGCGAAAGCGCCGGGTTTCTTCTCCCATCCTGGACAGACGACTTCTACTTTACAAAGATTTCCTGTAAGATATTTATGTCGGCCTCCGGCATAGTTGTACCCTCCACTCCAGCTGTTCGATACGCACGTATCGGAGAGCTATCAAAAAGCTCACTCCTTGCTACCGCCGAATTTCGGCATTCTCGGAGAATCCCATGAGCCTCAACCCCCAGGCCCCTAAAAAGCCGGGAGACTTAGCATTCACACTGCTGACCTTCCCATTCGACACCCTTGAAGCAATCGGCAGCCGCATCGCCAACGCCTTCGCCAGTAAATCAAAGCAGCACCCGAAAAAAGCACCACCGCCCCCCGCCGGCGAGCGTTTGCCAGATATCACCCCGAACCTGCAGTACCTGGTCGCTGACCGCGTCCACAGCGCAGAAGTGCGAGGACGCAAAATCAGCTTCTACCAGTACCACTCGGCCCAGGTCATTCGCATCATCTGCCGCGAGCTGCGCCACTTGAAGCCTATCGATTTCACTCCCGCCATCGCCGACGGCGCTGCGCTGGTGTACGACATCGATGGCGCAATCCAGTGGGTACGGCAAAACGGACTGGAATCCGACGCTGCGAAGCGTGCGGCATCGAAAGCCCCAAATCGACCAGCCAAAGCGTCGGCTAAAGTGCCGGCGCCGGAGGTCGAAGAAGAACAGGTGAAGCCCAAGCCAGCAGCGCCGGCAGCCTCGACCGCATCGCTCAACATCGTTCCGGCGACGGGCAACAAGAGCGTTCCCTTCACCGGGAAGATCGTGTCGTTCGGAACCACGCAGATCAAGAGCGAAGGCCGGAAGCCCTACACCACTTATGCGATGACCTTGCGCTCGGAAACGGGTTCATACGAGAAGCAATTCATCGGTGAACACCTTGCTGACCTGGTCACCGACATGGACCTGCGTGAAGGCCAGTTGGTGCGGCTCCAGCTGCTCGGCAAGCACCACTTTGAAGTCGAAGTGAACGGCAAGATGGAACCGCGCAACCGCAACCACTTCGCAATCGAAACACTCTAAAAACTCAGGAAAACCAACATGGCATCAGTCAACAAAGTAATCGTCTTGGGCAACCTCGGCCGCGATCCAGAAATCCGTTATATGCCGAGCGGCGACGCGATCGCGAACATCGCTGTGGCCACCTCGTTCAAGTCGAAGGACCGCAACACCGGGGAGCAGAAGGAGCTCACCGAGTGGCATCGCATCTCGTTCTTCGGCCGCCTGGCTGAAATCGTCGGCCAGTACCTCAAAAAGGGGTCGTCGGTGTACGTCGAGGGCCGTCTGCAAACCCGCAAGTACACGGACAAGGACGGTATCGAACGTTACGCGACCGACATCATCGCCGAGAACATGCAAATGCTCGGCGGTCGTGCCGGCGGCGGTGATGACGGTGCGGGCGATCACGACAGCGGCTACGAGCAGCAGCGCCCGGCTCCGCGCCCGGCGCCACGTCAAGCGTCACCAACGCCAGCGCCAGCATCTCCACCGCAGCCGCGGCAGGGAACTGGTGGTGGTGCCGGTGGTTCGCCTCCGAATCCCGGGCCGCGTCCTGGCTCGATGCACAACGATTTTGACGATGACATCCCCTTCGCGAAATCGGCGTGCGCAATGCAAACGATCGAGTTTTAACCCGCAAGTACCTGGTGCCGCCTTCGGGCGGTACCAAGAAAACCTTCCGGTTTTCTTGAGATGCCCATGTCTCACGAAAGCCTCTATCGACAGAGTGCCTGACCCTATTTTTATTCGCCACAACGTGGCAGTGAGGGCATATGGGAATCGACTTTGCAAAGGTGGACTGGGAAAAGAAACTGGTCGCCGCAGGAATTGACAGAAATTGCTTGAGGTTGAACAAGGCAGGCCCATGCCCGCTCTGTTACGACGGCAAGCGCGGGGGCAAGCGCTTCCGCTTCGACAACAAGGGTGGCCTGGGCACCTGGTATTGCCAACAGTGCGGCGCCGGCAACGGCTACACGCTGATCGAGCGGTACACAGGCATGTCCAAGGTCGAGATCCTCAAGTTCCTCGACGATGGAACTTGCGGCATCAGCTCGGATACGCCAATCAAACGCTTCACGTTCGAAGACACCGACTTCAGTCCGGAGCAGGTGAAAAAGAACCGCGGCAACCTGGTACGGGTCTCTGCTGGCTGCCTCGCGCTGACCGGAACCGATCCCGTCTCGCTATACCTGCGCAAGCGGGTACCAGGCTGTGACCTTACAAAGATCAGTCCGGACATCCGCTTCCATCCTGGCCTGAAATTCTTCGAAGAAGACGAGGGCGGCCGCTTGATCAACCGCGGCACTTTCCCGACGATGGTCGCTCGGGCCGTCGATGCAACTGGTCATCCGATCACGCTGCATCGCACGTACCTGACATCGAAAGGAGAAAAGGCGCCACTCGAAGACCCGAAGAAGCAGATGAAGGGGATTCGCAAGCTCGACGGCGCTGCAATCCGCTTGGTCGATGTGCCGGAAAGCCGGACGCTTGGACTGACGGAAGGAATCGAAACCGGGTTGGCTGTCGCAACCGGGTATCGCTACCGCATCAACGTCTGGTCGCTGCTTAACTGCGGAAACCTGGCGCTGGCCGACATTCCCAAAGGGCGATTCGACAAGGTCATCATTTTCGCGGATCACGACCATCTTGATGTGAAGAAGGACTACCGGCCTGGCGAGCACTTCGCGCTGCTGCTCAAGGAGCGGCTTGAGAAGTTGGGCTATGTCGTCGAAATCAAAATCCCGCCAAAAGAGGGGACCGATTTTGCGGACGTCTGGCTTGCGATCCAGAACCAGGAGCCTCGGGTCGCTCCGCAGGCAACGAACCCACCGACCGCAGCCCGGCCGGTCATGCAACCTGCGCCTCTCGTACGCCAGCAGTCGCCGGCGTATGCGTAGCCAACCAGTTTAACCACCGGACAGACCCTTTTTTTAGGGTCTGTCTGTTGCCCTGAGGAATATTCGGTGTACAATCAACATCGTCGGCTTTCGGCATATTTGTACAAGCATCCAGTGCTCTTGTTAGCACTTCAAAAATCGCGGCACCAGCTGCGCCACGTACCGCAAACCCCGCGCCTTCGGGCTGCCAAAGTAACTTTCTGCTTACCGATCCATATCGGCAAGCTGCTTCCGCTTACTCCTTTTTCTCACCGCCTCGCGGGATTTATTAGGAGCATTTCATGAACAACAATTACCAACTGGCCGGTAATCTTCAAACCACCGGCTGGCATCCAAGCTTTGATGTCAACGCCAAGAACGACTATGGCATGACTCCAGCAGAAGTAGCACTGCAGGCAGGCAATCTGGATGAGTTCGTGGTAATTACCTCGCATCCTGACTTCGAGCCTGCAAAAATGGGGCGCGTGGGCTTATTCATGGACATCTGCCGCCGTGAGTCCGAGAGCCACTACAAAGCGATGAAGCAATTCCTCGATGCAAACTTCAAGTTCGACACTTCGGTGCGAGCTTTCGTGAAACTGGCTTAATCGCCAAGCTGGTGCTTCACTCCGATGCACCAGCATCCTCCTGACTCCCTTCCGCTTTCCAGACCCACTGGAAAGCCGTTACGGCTTACTCCTTTTATCCCGTCGCTCTGCGGCATTTATTTGGAGTAGTTCACATGTACAACAGCATCGACCTCAGCAACGAGCAAGACTTCCTGCAATACTGCGATTCGATCGATCTGACCCCGTTCGCCGGCGCCACCTTCGAGGTCGGCTCGGAAGTCACGGGCATCGTCGAAGCGCAAATCCCCCGCAAGACCTGAACGAACGAGCCTTCCAGCTCGTTCGCGCTTCAACTGCATCACTACCACAAGGACACCGCCTCGGCGACATGTCCACCTTTGCACAACTAACCTTTTAAGGGAAATCATGAAAAAGCAACCAAGCAATCTCGAGCAGCGTTACACCTCCGTCGTCTCCTTCCTCCTGGCGCTGCCCATCTGCGCTGTGATCTGGGTTTCGATGAAGATCGTCTGGCCGATTTTGCGCTTTTGTGCAAAGGCCGCGTTGAAGCAACTTCGCAAGGCTCTGACCCGTACCAAAGTCGTCAAGCCTGTCGCGCAGCTGCCGACGCCTGAAATCTTCAAGGGCGCTCCGAACTTGGCACCAGCCAAGTCGATCCGCTTCTAAGCGCAATATCCCCCGCAACGGCCTATCGATCTCGGTAGGCCGATCTATTTCTATAGAAAGGCATCACATGAAAAACGTTTTCTCGCTGGCATTTCTCTTCGTCGTCGCTGCAGCGGCTTCGTTCAGTGCACATGCGAAAGATGTACTGGCCAACATCACTAACGTCGTTCCGGTGTACGCGGAGCGTGTGCAAAACCAGCAGGTCTGCGACATGGTGTACAACGACCAGCCGCAGCAGGTTGGTGCGGTGAACTCGGGCAGCGTGATCGGCGGCATCGCCGGCGCTCTCCTGGGCAGCCAAGCAGGCGGCGGTAACGGTAAGCTCGCCCTGACCGCGCTCGGCGCAGTCACGGGTGCGATGACCGGCGACCGCCTCGCTCAGCAGCGTTCGGCCCAGCCGCAGCAAGTCTGCCGGTGGGTCCAGCGTTCCGAGCAGCACATCAGCAGCTACCGCGTGACGTATGAATACCAGGGCGATACTTTCGTATCGAACCTGCCATACGACCCCAGCCGGGGTGGTGCAGTGAAAACTGTTCCTGTGCAGATGAGCCTGAGCTTGCGTTAAGCATCTCGGCCATCTTTGCCGACTTCGAATATGCCCGACCTCTCCCGCAAGGGTAGGTCGGGCATTTTTCGTTTACGAAGCCCTAAACTAACTTTGAAGTGCCCGATCGATCCCGCGTGGGACGCTCGGGCATTTTATTTGCCCATCGCAGCTGGCCTTGCAGCCAGAACGGCCATCCGCAAATGGCGAGTTTAATAGCCGTGCATTTGGCCGAATTCATCACAGCCGGCGGGATAGGATCGCTCACTGCAGCAGGCACCACCTGCTTCTACCGCTGACCGGCCCTGGCCACATTCGACAGATTTGCATGACCACCACAAACAGAAAAGCTGCCGCACTCTTTGATGGCCTCACAGCCGTTTGCAAGCGCATTGTCGCCTCGGACGGCCAAATGCCGACCGTTACGATCAAGGAGACTTCCTACGTTCTCACCGGCCGGACGTACACGCTCAGCACCGCACAGGGCGACTTCTCCTTTTGGTTCGGAGCCAATGGCCCGCGCCTGTTCTTTATTGCCTACGTGGCCGGCCTCGAACCGAACAAGGCCCAGGATGCGTTTGCGTTCTGCTTCGGTGGCGCTGCAAAGGTCGGCTGGCAGCTAAATTACGAACCTATCGAAAACGGTGTTTCGATCTGGGCGACGTGCATGACCGATGAGAGCAGAACGCTCGTTCAACCGAAGGCAAACTGCACCACGGGGCTCTCCGCGGAACCGATTTTTGAAATGACCGAGTACGGGTCGTTCTGGGTCACCGACATCGCAATGATGGTGCAGTCGTTCATTCGCACGAGCGAGCGGTGCGGGATTGCTTGTCACGCCATGGAGCCAGCACCATTATGAAAACCGTCCTCATCACTGGTGGCGCGAAACGCCTCGGCCGTGCCCTCGTTGAACACTACGCCGGAGCTGGGTGGCGCGTGCTGTTCACCTCCCAATGGTCGCACCAGGCTGGAATGGAATTGGCCGACTCGCTGGGAGAGAACGTCCACTGTCTTCGAGCGCAGGTATCGTCGCGCAGCAACGCGTCGTTGATCCAACAGTGGGCCGAACGACATACCGATCGCCTCGACCTGGTCGTGTGCAACGCCTCGACGTTCAACCGCATTGCGCTGCAGGACACCACGCCTGACCAATTCGCCGGGCTGCTCGAATCCAACCTTCTCGGGCCCTATTTCCTGATCCAGCAGTGCCTACCGATGCTCCAGAAGGCGTCCGGATGCGTCGTGAACATCGCCGACGCACAAGCAACGGCTGGCGTTCCGTTTTTCTCGGCATACGCAGCAGCCAAGGCAGGGCTCATCTCGATAACGAAAAGCTTGGCAGTCGAGCTGGCCCCGATTGTGCGCGTCAACGCAGTGCTCCCTGGAACGCTGCAATGGCCAGTCGATGAGGCGACCTACAGTGTCGAAGATCGCGCCGACACTGTAGCGAGAACGCCGCTTAAAAGGATCGGTGACTGGAGCGATGTGGTGGGCGCTGTGGACTATCTAACGTCCGCCCCGTTCGTGACCGGTGCATGCCTGCAGGTCGACGGCGGGCGTCACGTGGCAGCCTGAAATTCAGTCCGGTACCACTGCCGGTAGTCTGGCGGGGTGCAAAGCCGGCATCCTGATACAAAAAAGCCCCGCGAGCAATCTGCGGGGCTTTTTCGGTCATGGCGCCGTTTACTTAAGCGAGGCATTCCGAGCACGTATGGCGAACAAAGTGCGACTCGACTAGGTGCGGAATCTTGCACTTCCGGCAACGCATAACCTTCACGTTCTGGTATGGGAACTTCGACGCGCCGCCACGCGGAATGTCACGCCACCCGATACTGAAACCGTTACCGGCCAACAGGGCGAATCGCTCTGGACTGATTAGCGCCTCACCGCGGCATACGCCGAGGTAGTTGCTGTAGCTCAGGGTGAAGGCAATGCCATGTGCGTCGGGCAGCGGCTCATGCTTTTCACGATAGGCCGCGTACATCAGCAGCAGCATCGCCGAATGCAGGCGCAAGGTACGGCTCTGCAAAAACCACTCATGGTTCGTCGGCGTTTGCCCCGATTGAGACTGGTTGCCGGTCACGCCCTTGTAGATAGCGCGCGAATCGGCAGGCTTGGTGCGTGCAACCGAGGTCAGCGTGACTGCCCTTGCGCCCATCGCTGCGTTTGCCTGAGCGATAGCCACCTTCGACGCATAGGCGAGGCTAGCTTTGTGATCCAGATTGCCTGTCGTGTTCTGCATGGTCGACGGTTACAGTGAGGTGATTGGAAGTTGTTCGGAATAGGATTCGAGCAGAGCGCGGAGCAGGGCGTCCTCGCTGCCCGATCCCTCGAGCGCAGCCTTGAACTCAGGACTGGCGATGCGCAGCAGGAAAACAGGCAGGCCCGTCATCAGCAGCGCGTTTAGCTTCGCCTTGTCCATGCTGGCCAGCTTCTTGAGGGTTTCTGCGCTTGCGCCGAACACGGCCGGCGCGAGGGGATCCTGATACTCGACCATGGCCACCAGTGCCTCTACAACGGCGAAGTTGGCGGCTTCGATTTTCTTGCGCACGAAGCTGTGCGTATCGAAAATGGCCTTTGCTACTGGGATGTTGTCGTTCACGATTCCTCCTATGAACCCGCTTTGGCCAGCTGCTGGCCAAACAGCATGAACGTTTCACCGAGGGATGCGATTGCAGCCTTCACGTTCGGGTCTTTGTCCGAGAGGGATTTCAGCAGCGCGATCGGGAATTGGGCGATCAGGGTATCGGCCTGCTCTTTCATCGCCAGGAACTGCGAGGCGCCGGCGTTCGCTTGCTGGACGGCCTCCTGGAGCTTCTTCTGCTGTTCGGTCAGGGTGCCGATGTCGGCGGTGACTGCATCGCGCTGCGCTGTTAGTGATTCGAGTTCACGGTTCTTGGCACTGATCGCTTCCTCGACGCTCGCATAACCCGGCGGCACGATTTGCTTTTCTTCAAAGCGAATCTGCGTTTCTTGCGAGCGCAGCTTCGTGATCTCGTCTTCGAGGTCTTTACGGCGCTGCTCGGCACGACGCAACAGTTCTGCCTGGGCTTCCAGTTCGCGCTGGTTGCGGGCACGCTCGACTTCACGCTGCGTCTGGAAGTCGGACAGTTCACGCGTCTTGGCAGTCAGGTCGGCCTGGGCGCTTGCGAGCTGGGCGACTGCGTCAGCCTCGGCCGCATTCATGACTTCCATAACCAATTTGTGGTCGATGGTCTTGCCCTGCGACGCCAGTGTGCGCAATTCTTCGACGACGTCCGTGTCGGTGGTAGGAGAGAGCAGCGCCAGCGCCTGTTGGGTAAAGGCATTCGCCTCTTTCACGTCGACCTGGCCGTTGACCATGAAGTGCGTCGTGAGTACCTTGTTGATGTGCATGTAGCGCGAGATCGTGCGTGGCGACAGGCCCAACTCACTTTCGACAAAGCCGCGGAAGCGGTCGCCCAGGATGTCGCGCATGAAGCAAAGCTGCTGGGTCATCACGAAAAGCTCGCCAATGAGGCGACGCCCGGCCGAGCGGAATTCGCTTACCGCCATGCTCAGGCGCATCTTATCTTCCGCAGGCAAACCACTCAGCAATTCAGACGTTTCAGTGCGCAAGGCGCCTACATCCGAGTGTAGTGCTGCGGGAGTCATCATTAACATAGCGTGTCCAATTAACAGTTCAAGAGGCGTGAAAAAGTATGCCTCATTCCCCCGAGGCAACATTTATGAAACGGTTGGACTTTCGTGTAGGACTCGCTGAACAGCGCAGTTACAGCTCTTTGTATTGGAGCATTTCCATCGAAACCGTACCAAAAGAAACTGAACAAACGTTTCTTTCTAGACCGCAAGCGTAGGTGTGTTCCTACGTGGCGTCAACGACAAAATGTATCCTTGGAGAAATTGTGTGTCTGAAAGCGTCGTTTTTTTTGCCAAACATTGCTACCCACTTGGCAAGATCCGAAATCCGTAGTATGCACGTCAACTTTGTTGACTAAAGAGCATTTTTGCGCACGGGAGAAGCAAAAACAAGGCGCGAGAAATGCAGGCCGTTTTCGGTTTCACTATACAGATCAGCTACTTACGCTTTTTTGTTGCTGGACATCATGTCCATGCAAAAAAAGGGAGCGCAGCGTTCGATCTCGGCAACAGGCAATCCGCTCTCTCCATGCCGACGAAAATTTCGACTGGTTGAAATAATCTGTGAACATTCGTTTGTGAGAGCCAGAGACGGGCCAAGATAATTCCAGCATGGATAACATGCTGCTCCCCATTTCAAGTTCCGAGCTCATCGCCAGCTCGCACGACGCCGTCGATGCGATCAAGACTGCCGCTGGCCTGACTGACGCCCAGTTCACTGCGCTATGTATGCCGGTGCTGCGTGCTTACGCAGACCATGTACAGCGGCTACCGCTGACGTCTTCCGCTTTCGCCTCTCCGCGAGGCGCGTGGGAGTTTGGCCTCACTGCGGCGATGGTCGCCTATCGCTACGCAGGCACAGTGATTTTCTACCCCGCGCTAGGCGCGGAAGAACGGCGAATGCTCGAACCCCAATGCCGCTACATGGCATTTCTCGCGACGCTCTCGACCGCGGTAGCAACAGTCGCGGAAGCCAGCAGTCTGAGCGCCGGCGACGATGAATACCACCCGCTCAGCGTGGAAGGAACTTTTGTCAGCTGGCTCGCGGAACACCCCGGAGCAAAGTTCACCTGGCGGACCTCGGCCGCCCCGTTAAGTGCCCAAGCTTGCGCAGCGATTGCAGCTAACTTCGTACCCAAGCGGCTGCTCGCGAATTTCGACTTGCGAGCCGTGCTCATGATGTACGAAGCCATCAACCCGAAGACGACCATGAATGGCGTCGAATCAACCATGGCGCGAGTGGTTCGGCAGGCAGCACAAGGGGTCCTGGATCACTATCGGGCCAAGCAGGCGGGCACGTTTATCCCCGAAGCCAACGTCGCGAGCGTATCGCCGGTTGACGCGGAAAAGGTGGCAGGCAAGATGATCGCCGCTGCCAATCCCACGATCCTGGCCAACCCGCTCGAGATGATGGCGCCTGCATCCGCCGGCCAAGCCCAAACGACAGCGCCAGCTAACGCGACACAGGACGCGTCGACAGCACCCGCGGCCACCGACGCAACCCATTCCGCATCGCCCACCCCGGCAGCTTCTCCTGCCGCGGTTGCAGCGCCGCCGCAATCCGACTCGCCGCAATCGGCGATCGGTGCGATGAACGATGGTGAGGAAAAGCTTGCACGCGCCAACAAAGTTCTGCGCGAGTGGTTCAGCGCACTTAAGCAGCATCAGCAGTTCCATGTCTTGAAGGATCAGCTGGTGATGAATAGCGACGGTATCGAAGTCCCTGTTTCCATGCTCGGCATGTTCGGAGTATCAGGCGCTTCAATCCGCAAGATGATGGACGATGCCGAACTCATTATTGGGAGGTCATCCAATGCGCGTGGCGTGATCCTTCACCCTGGATTGCGTGAGCGCTTCATCAGCCAGTAACCCAAGTAACTTTTCAATCCGCCCACTTCTCCTATGTCACGTACCTATCACGACATGTTCCGGCCAGTGTACGAGCTGCCGTCTTGCCTGTCCTGGGCAGCTTCCTCGGCCTTGCTGGCAGCGCTTCATCCACCAATGTGGCCGGTAGCAGCAGCAGCAGTCGTCGGTGCTGCGGCATACCGAGGCAAGCAAGCCATCGACCTCTATCGCTTTCGCGCGTCACTCTCTGCGTTGCGGGTCGAAACGATCACCGTCGCAGACGCCCTCACAATCTCACGACGCCACCTGAAAATGGACGGCGCCAAGCGGAAAGAGTCGGACGGGAAGGGAGGCTTCTGGCTCGGTCGTGGTTTTCGCTGGACGCAGCAACACGCGGAAATTTCGCGTCAGATCATGTACCGCAGCCCCGGCGAAATCCAAGGCCCGCCGAGCTGGCTTCCGCCGCCAATTCTCAAGGCAATCCAGCCCAAAAACTTTGTTCCCTTGAAAGCTGACAGTGTCGGCGTATCATGGATTCATGGCATCAGCCCTGATGAAGAAGAACTGACGTTGCCGATCGAAGCGTTGCCTGGCCACACCCTTGTGGTCGGCACCACGCGGGCCGGCAAGACCCGTTTATACGAGCTGTTGACGACCCAGATTGTCCACGCGAAAAAGATCCTGATCATCATCGATCCAAAGGGCGATAAAGACTGGGAGCAGCGAGTGCGCAAGGAATGCGAACGCGCCGGCCGGAAGTTCCTGTACTTCCATCCGGCCCATCCGTCGAAGTCGATTCGTATGAATCCGCTGGCAAACTGGAACACAGTCGCGGAAGCAGCGACGCGCATCGGCCAGCTCGTCGACGCCGAGGGCACGTTCGGCGCGTTCGCTTGGAAGACACTGTTCCGAGTGATGCGCGCCCAGGTTGCCGATGGCGTGCGCCCGAACATTCGCACTGCGAAAGAATATGTCCAGAACGGCGTTGAGCCCCTTCTGGAAAGCCTGCTCAAGAAGGCGCTCTACCAGCGCTTGGGCGGTGCATGGGATCAGGACCTGGACACGTTCGTCGAAAAGCAGCAGCGCGGTAAAACTTCGCCGTTCAAGTCCGAGCGCCTGGAAGGTATGACCGGAAAATTCCTCTCCTTGAAAATCAAGGACGAGGCGATCGAGGCATTGATCGCGATGGTGAACCACTCGAAGGAACACTACAGCAAGATGATTCAGGTGCTGGAGCCGATCCTGGAAATGCTCGGCTCGGACGAACTGGGGCAGATGCTTTCGCCCGATCCTCTCGACCTGAACGACACGCGCCCGATCTACGACACGCAGAAGATCATCGAAGAGAACGCCGTGCTGTACGTCGGCCTGGACTCCCTCTCCAACAAGATCATAGGCAGCGCGATCGGCTCAATCTTGTTG
Organism: Massilia oculi; assembly: GCF_017582745.1. Lineage (GTDB taxonomy): Bacteria > Pseudomonadota > Gammaproteobacteria > Burkholderiales > Burkholderiaceae_D > Telluria > Telluria oculi_A. The sequence continues at coordinate 16,520 of NZ_JAFVIM010000031.1, read as the reverse complement.
GCGGACTTCGCTAGCGTGGCCGGCGCGATCTATAACTTCAAGGACAAGCCCGAGGACATCTACCTGTTTATCGATGAGGCCGCGGAGGTCATGAACGAGCAGGCCATCCAAATTCTGAACAAGGGTGGTGGCGCCGGCATCAAGGCCTTCATCGCCACCCAGACGATCGCGGACTTCGACGTCGTCTTCGGATCGAATGCGCGAACCGGCCAGGCCTTGGGCAACCTGAACAACGTTCTCTGCTTACGCGTCAAAGATCCGCAAATGGCTGAATGGATCGCCACCTCGTTCGGCAAGACAGCTGCGCGTGATGTGCGCGTGACGCATACGACCGGCAGCGGCTCGTCGAAATCGTTCACAGAATTCAGCGGTTCAACAGCAAGGGCCCTTAGCGAAGTGGAGATACCCTTCGTAAGTCCTGATTTGCTTACCCGGCTACCAGGTCTGCAGTACTTTGCATTCTTAGCGGGGAGCACTCTCTACAAAGGGCGGCTGCCGTTGTTGCAATAAGACGAACAAGAAACTAAACACACCGAACGGCACAATTTCCTACAGACAATCTGGCAGTATAATGCAATGATTGCCAAAGTATAAAGAGTCTCACTGGAGGACCATATGGATAAGAAGCAGATATTAGCTGAGGCGGTCAAAGCCGCCGGCGAACAGTCGAAGGCAAAACACTTGTGGGTCATGGACTCCATGATCGAAAACATCGCTACAGCGTTCGCTGAATACGTTGGAATGGTCTCGATCGGTCCAGATGGAAAGCCTTTGCTCGTGGGCGCAATTAAACGGGCGATGGACGCCTATGAAGAGTACGAAAACTCGCCGCGGGCAGCCCGAGCTGCATTCGTTCGTTCACTGCTATCGAACAGCCAGGAAGTGTTCGCGCAGCAAGTAATTGTCGAGACTCCGCGCGGTGCGATTGCATGGATGCCTTTCGTGTCGAGCGTCACCGACTTTCTGACGCTCTACCCGGGCGCCGAAGTCGAGGTGGAGCGGCAACAGTGCCAGATCGCAGAGCCGATCACCAGCACTTTCCTGATGACGAAAATTATCCCGGCCTCACTGCTTGACCAGGCGTCACTAGCAGAGCTAATCGGCGATCCGACGCAGCTGGCGTGATGTCATGGCTATCCATCCGGTAAGTGTCCAAAATTCGTTCGGTAGCCACTTCATCCTGTGGTCGTTCTTTTTGCCAATCCTGGCTTTAATATTCGTGCCGCTGGTCGTTCCTGACCAAACCTTGACGCAGTCCGAGGTCGAAATGGTCGCGGCCCTGGGCGTGGACGTGGCAGCAATGACGCAGACGGTCGATCAGCGGTTCGCGTCCCTGTTTGTCGAGAACGGCTTCATGGCGAAAACACAGCAGTTTTTCGGAACTTCGAAAGGCGGAATCCTCGACTTTTCGAATTCGTGGATTCATGGCGTCTGGCTCATGCTCTATAAGGCAACTTGGCGCTTCTTCGCGCTCAAGTCGATTTTCCTGCTTCCGCTACTGGTCCTGGCCATCCCCGCCGCCGTGGATGGATTCATGGTGCGTGCGACTAAGAAGTACCGTTTCGAAAATTCGAATCCTGTGTTCTTCTATTCGTCCATGCACACGATGGTTTTGATGTTCGGCATGTTCGCGTTTTTACCGCTGGCGCCGTTTAGCTTGTCCGCGATTACACTGTTGACGATTATCGTCCTGCTAATCGGTGGAATCTGGCTGACAACATCAAACTTCCAAACCGGAACGTAATAAAAAAGGCGCTCTCGATGAGCGCCTTTTTTATTGGCCCAGAATCCGTCGTCTGGCTAATGCACTTTGCGCAGCTTCGGAAAAACTCATCTTCGGGTTGACCTGAATTTCCATCGCTATCAGGCGATCTGATTCACGCTCGGCCTCGCCACACAAGCTTCGCAGTTCTCTCAGCACTGCGAGCTGCTCCAAGCCTGATACCTCTGGCGCCGAACGAACAGCCAGCGTGTCCGATCCCAAGCTTTCTTCTTCGTTCTCCTCTTCACCCTCGCCTGCTGAAGAGATGCCCCTGATTCGTCCCCATAGCAGGTAGATGGCCACTCCGATAATGAGCACTGCCGCTGTCAGCATACCAGCGAACGACCCGTCCGCCGAGTAACCGAACAGCTTTAGTAGAACAAGGCCAGGTAGGAAACATACGATCATACGAAACCACAGACGCTCATCCATCATCGAAAGGAATTCGACTAAATTCTTTGGCATTACAATTTCCTTACTAAAAGCGCTGGTTAGGCGCGGGATTTACGGGATCTTTTAACAGTGAACGTAAGAGACTCGGCATACCGTTTGAGCTCCTTGTCCTTAAGGGACGACGCAAGATATGGCACATCCAAGAGATTTATCTTACCGGTACTTGTCACCACTGCGAATACCCGCAATAACATCGATGCGAGCGCCACGGAATTCATGTTATATGCTTTCATAAGGGCATCCCACATTGCTTTCTCGCCCTCGATCATTGTGAGCTTGGTTGTGGTCTCGGATGCGGCCGCAGTTGCCCACCGCTCCGAATTTAACTCCTTGAGCCTTTTGATCAGTGCGATCTGATAATGCCGGGAAAAGGTGTACCCGGCGGCTTCCAAGGCCACGACAATCGCACCGGGCTTAGGCTCATAATCGAAGCGGTCACCGAGCTGGATTAGAAGCGCTTCGGTGGTCTTTTCGCGCTCGGCACTGAGCATGGTGCGGAACAGCTTGACTCCCCTGTCGGTAGGCTGTGCAAGGCCTGCTGCCGTGAACGCCTCTCGTATCTCTACGTCCGTGACGACCAACCGCAAGTCCTTACTGAATTTGCCCAATACCTGCTGCAGCTGAGCAGGCTTATATTGGTTCAAATGATTCATGTGATTCTCTGGTGAATGAAGCGGCAAACCATGACGTTGAGCTTAGTCTGCCAGGCCCGACATGCAAGCCGGAACGGTAGAGCGAGCCTCCACTGGCCTAAGCTGATCTGCTGGCATGGCAGGGTGGATAGAGGGCAGGGTGCGCGCCAGGCGTAACTGTAGCGGCTCAGCGCCACGTACGGGCGCGGAAAGCCGAAAAATAGTTGGCATGAGACAAGAATTACGTTACAGTGGCGTCGTCGCTATGCGGCATTGTTGTTCCCCTGCGTCACCTCATACTCTGCAGTTCCGCTTCTCTAATGCTCCGACATTAGCGAGGCTGTCACACAGCCTTACCCATTTCATACAGCCGCACCGCGGCAAGGAAATGGCATGCTTCCCACCCTTCTCAAGTGTCCGAGGGTTGGACACAAAACATTCGAAAATTCCCTCCCAAGCATCACCGTTGGCGACGCCAACACCCCAAGCCAGATCTCGAAAGTCATCCGTTCGCATTCTTGCGTCCTGGACGAGTTGCAGATGCAGTACCAGCCCGGCGAGCTGCAAAAGGCCGACCTGGTAGCCGCATCGACGATGTTCACGCATCGCCGCTTCGTGCTGCAAACCTTCGAAAACCACAAGCAGTTGTTCAAGCACTCCGCGTGCTGCATCTTCCAGTTCCAAACCATCACCGGCTCCGGTGAAAACTTCGTCTTCGGCATTTTCATCACCGATGGCGACCGCAACCTAATCGACTACTGCGTTGACACCGCGCTTGCTCACAAGCGCCGGCCCGTCCTGCATCGCCTCATGCGTGCAGTCTGCACCGCTACGTCCGTAGCTCGTCGCCTCGACCACTGAAAGCTTTACATCATGCACATGCAATCCCCCCAAGGCCTGACCCTGGCTGATATTCCAATGGGCTTCTTCCCCGACGATTCCATCGAGGCACCTTCAGCGAGCAGCCCGACTTCGGTGCCGGCGCCGATCGCAGATTCGGCCCCAGCGAAAGCCGCGGGCCCGGCCCAAAGCCGCGCGTTGAAGATCGCTCGTGCCAAGACCGGTGAGACCGAACTCCGCCTGCTCGCTGAGCAAGACGGCGAAACGGTGCGCTTCGTCCTGGTGAGCTCGACCATCGCTCCTTACGCTACCAAGCGTGAAGTGCTGGTCAAGCCGGGCCGCCGTAAGACTCCCATGAACGAACAGCAAGCCGTCGAGGAATTCGAACGTCGTGTTGCACTGGCCTATCCACCGGAGACGCTGCGCAACAACAAGACCGTCGCAATCCACCTCAACCTCATCTAAAACTTACCTCGGAAAAACCAATGTCCCATCTGCTCACCATTACCAATTCCGGTACCGCTGAAATGGCCTTTGCAGGCGAAACCCCCTGGCATGGCCTCGGCCAAATCATGCTGCCGGGCGCGTCCATCGATGAATGGCGCACCGCTGCTGGCATGGACTGGGAAATCAAGCGCACGCACGTCCAGTACACGAACGGCGAGCTGCACGACTGGAAAGCGAACGAGGTCCTGTACCGCAGCGACACGAACGCGCCACTGTCGATCGTCTCGCCCAAGTACAAGATCGTCCAGCCCCGGCAAGTCCTGGAGTTCTTCCGCTCGCTCTGCGAAAAGAATGGCTTCGAACTGGAGACTGCCGGCACCATGAAAGGCGGCCGCCGCTTCTGGGCGCTGGCTCGCACCGGCCTCGGCGGCGAAGTCGTTGACGGCGACCAGGTCAACACCTACCTGCTGCTCGTTACCAGCTGCGACAAAGGCCTCGCGACGGATACGTTCTTCACCAGTATCCGCGTGGTCTGCAACAACACGCTGCAGATGAGCTTCCGGGAAAATCACGGCAACCGCGTCTCGGTGCGTCACAACACCGAGTTCAACCCGGACGACGTGAAAACCGAACTGGGCCTGAATGTGACCGACGTCTTCACCGACTTCATGGATCGCATGAAAGGCTTCGCAAACACTTCGCTGACCGGCTCCCAAGCCGAAGAAATCATCGAAGCGATGTTCGCAAAGAAGGGCGTTACCGTTCCCATCCGCACCACCAAGGGCTTCAAATCGGTGATGCAGCTGTTCAACGGTGTTGGCAAGGGCTCCCGGATCGATGGCGTTGCAGGCACCGCATGGGGCCTGGTGAATGCTGTCACGGAATACTCGGACTTCCACATTCGTGCGAAGAACCAGGAATACCGTCTGGACAGCGCCTGGTTCGGCGCCGGCCGCTCCCTGAAAGAAAATATTCTGGAACTTGTGGCAGAAGTCTAAGCCACGGCCTCACGGCCAAAACCCCATTCGGGGTTTTCTCATGCGGTGCGTATGCGAAAGCCCAAGTAACTTTTCCGGTACCAGTCTGCGCGGCAGATTAGTGCCACAAGCACGCGACCTTCTGACGCCTCGAACGAGGCATTAAGTGGATTGGCAGGCATATGCCCGCCACTAACTTGCAACGGCGAACGCCGCGAAGGAACCGCAATGAACGCACCAATGAAATTCTCTGTCCTGTCCACCCGGGCAGCCAACACCGACCAGCAAGTCCGCCTCGGTGGAAAGATACGCGCTGGCATCAAGGTTTTGACCAAGGCCGCGCAGAACAACCCCAAGGCAGTTTCCATCTACAACGACGGCGTCGAAAAGCGCCAAAAGTTCACCGACATCGAAAAGCGCATCAAGGATGCGACCGGCCTTCCCAACCCGATGTTCCCCCGCAACACCCCGTTCTTCAACGTCGCAGCTTCCGATTTCGGCATGCCTGAGATCGCGGCGCTCATCGTCGACACGTACGGCGAAATCCGCAGCGAGCACAGCGACAAAAAGCAGCTGTACCGCTTTCCTGTCGTGTTTCACTCGGATGACCTGAATGAGGTCTATCCGAATCAGTTCAAGCGTCATGGTTTCGAGCCGCACTACGAGTCGCACTACGGTGAGGACGGCGAGCGTTACTGCCGCTACCTGCCCACGGTGTCCGACGAGCAGGCAGCGCAGATCCGTGCGCGTCGCATCAAGAAGGTGCCCCGCCGCGAGAAGGTGATTCGAGGCGTGTGCGACCCGGGCTCCTGCCATGAATTCGGACAGGGCCAGTGCAAGTTCCGCGGCCGCCTGCTGTTTTACGTGCCGGGCATTCCGACCACTGGAATGCTTGGGATGGAAACCAGCTCGGAGTATGCGGCCGAGGGTATCTGGTCGGACCTGGAACGAATCCGCGATGCGCTCGGCACCATCCCGCGCTGGAATCCAAACAAGCCGGGTGCGCCGATCTTCTGGATCACCAAGTCACTGGAGCCCCGCACGTACTTCGATGAACACGGGAAGAAGCAAAGCGGCTTCCAGTGGGTACCGAAACTGCAGGCCGACATCGACATCGGTGCGCTCCTGAGCAGCGGCAAGGTCTTGGCCCTCCCATCAGCCCAGACACCCGTTGCATGGTTGTCGCAGCCGAAGGGGATGCCTGAGGCGGTCTTGTTGCCGCCGGCAGAGCCCACACCAATCCAGTCGGAAGGGCAGGGCGTCCCAGACGCCAACGACCGGCTCGAAGCGCTGGCCGAAGCGATGGGCCTCAATCAGGATCTCGTGATGCAGTATTTCGACCTCAAAATCGCGCAGTCCTGGGAGAACGACACGGCCCACGTGGAAACCGCCATCAAGATGCTCGAGCAACTCAAGCGCCTCGGTAACGAGTGCGCGGCCAAGCTCATCGGCTTGTCGATCCGCGTCGCGCAGATCGGCATCGACTCCCGCGACTTCAACGCCTACTCCTTTGCCCGGTATGGAAAGGGGTACACGACGAAGATCGATGTGCTCGCGCGCATCGAGGCGGAAATCGAAGAACTGGCGAAACTGCCACGCGACGCAGCAATTGCACACGTAAAACAAATCGACACCACTGCCCAAGCAGCGTAAGCAAACAGGCGACAGAAGGATCGTCCATTCAACGGCGCCACCGTGCTCCGGCACGGTGGCGTCCTTCGAAGCCGCCTCACCGAATTCAAGAACATGTACACTCAAGTTAAACGCACACCGAAACCGTCCACCCCAGTATTCGTCTTAGCGGGCGACCCAGAGCCATCCACGACCTTTGTCGCAGGCAGATGCGTCTGCAAGACCTGTCGGGCGAATGACCTGACCTTCTACCGCTACCTTGATGACGCCAAGTGCGACGACTGCGGGCAGTGGCAGAACGAAGATCCGATTCCGGACTGACTTACGACCCTTGAACCGATCCGTTGCTGTGGCCCCAACCACAGGAACGGATCGGTTGCAAGTGGTCAACTTTTGGGTTAATCTTCGGTTGTCGCCCTGCGGCATATTTGTTCCCAGTACCCCATCAGCGCTTAGCCGCTCACCAATACCGACTTTCTTGTGCTGCCTGGCATAAGAAAGTGTGTGTCACCACTCCAAATTTCCCTCGCCGGTATCCGGCATCATTTGGAGATTCCCCCCATGCAATTATCTGGCCATATCCAGCCACTCGGCGGCGCTGTGTCGCCTGCAGTCGTCAACGAAGCAATTACCAACCTCGAAACCGTCGCAGCACCTGGAGCATCCGTAGCACCGGCCCCCGCGGCCAAGCGCGTTGCACCGGAAGCGGCAAAGCCTGCAGCCGAAGCGCCTCGCTTCATCAAGCTCAAGCACATCCGCGAGGGTAACAACCCGCGTACTTACTTCGATCCGACTGAGATGGCCGAACTGGTTGCCTCGGTCAGCGAACACGGCGTGGCGCAAGCCATCCTGGTTCGCCCGAAGGATGGTGGCTACGAAATCATCGCCGGCCATCGTCGTTACCGCGCTGCCCTCGAGGCGCACGGTGAAGAGTACGACATGCCTGTCGTGGTTCGCGAGTGCTCCGATGCAGAAGCTGAGGTATTGGCCAACGTCGAGAACACCGTTCGCGCCGACATGTCGCCAATCGAAGAAGCCGTCTCGGCCGCTTCGGTTGTGGGTCGTGTCAAAGGCGATCGCGAAGAGGCGGCCCGGCTCCTGAGCTGGTCCCGCGGCAAACTCGACTCGCGCCTGGCGCTGATGAACTGTGCTGACGTCGTCCGCACGGCTCTGAACGAGCGCAAGATCTTGCTCGGCCACGCTGAGTTGTTCGCTTCCCTGGCAAAGGATCGTCAGGAAAAGCTGCTGCCGGCGATTCTGGAAAAGAAGACCTCGGTCGCAGAGTTGAAGGCCGTCATCGAGCAGGCGTCGTCCAAGCTCGAGTCGGCAATCTTCGATAAAAGCGACTGCAACGGATGCGCGCACAACAGCACCGTTCAGGCAAGCATGTTCGAGCAGTCCATCACCGATGGCAGCTGCACGAATTCCGCTTGCTACAAGCAGAAAACCGAAGATCAGCTGCAATCGATCGCCGTGTCGCTCAAGGACGAATACCCGGTCATCCGGATTGTTCGTGTGGGTGACAACTCGACGCTCGTGAAGCTCTCGGCCGATGGCAAGGCGGGCGTGGGTACCGAACAGGCAGAAGCATGCCGTTCGTGTGCAAACTTCGGTGCCGCTGTCAGTGGCCTGCCGCAAGGCATGGGTAAGGTCTTCAAAGACCAGTGCTTCGACACCGTCTGCAACTCGCAAAAGGTGGCCGCTCGCATCCAGTCGGAACAGCAGGCAGCCGCTGACGCCGCAGCAGAAGCCGCAGCGCAAGCAGCAGCCGCGGCCAAGGGCGCTCCAGCAGATGGCACCGCGAAAGCGGCGCCGAAGGCAGGGGCAGCACCGAAAGCAGCTCCAGTCGTGGTCACGGTGAACGAAGGTGACCGCGTCAAGGCGTACCGCGAGAAGGTGTGGCGTGCAGCGATGCAGAAAGAGATCGCGGCTTCGCCTGACCTGTCGGCCCGCTATCTTCTGGCGTTGTGCCTGAACGAAAGCGCCCGCCACATCAGCGGCTCCAAGCTCAGCAATGCGATGAGCAAGCTCACCGATCAGACGAAAGCGACCGACTTGGGCGGCATTGCTGCACAGGTTTGCGCGTTCGACGACAGCGTCGCTGACCGCCTGACTGCGTTGATCGCCGTTTCGGCGATCGACAACCTGGAGGTGAGTCACCTGCAGCGCCTGGCGAAATACCACAAACTCGACCTGACGAAGCACTGGAAGCTCGATAAGGAATTCCTCGAACTGCTCACCAAGAGCGAGATCGGGGTGATTGCCAAGTCGGTCGGCCTGGACAAGGCCATCGGTGATGGCTTCGCGAAGCTCGCAAACGAAAAAAAGGACGACCTCATCAAGAAGCTGCTCGGGGTCAAGGACTTCGACTACTCCGCGACGATCCCTCCTGTCCTCATGTACTGAAATCCCTGAAAGCGCCCTCGTGGCGCTTTTTCTAAAATTCTTAGGAAACCACCATGTTCACGCAACTCGATTCCATCATCACGGAAGAAACCTCCCTGACCCTCAAGCTTTCGCGCGGGGCAAACGGCACCCTCAAGGTCTGCGTCATGCCGACCACCTCCAGCAAGAACCCAGCCCTGGCTCAGCCGCTCGCGATGGCAGCGACTCCGGCCGAACTCGACGCCGGCTTCGCTGACTTGATCACGACCTACCAGACCAACCGCCTGAGCCTCACCGCCCAAGTGGCTGCGACGGCGGCGATCCTGGGCGAGGCCACGAAGAAGGCTTCGGACAAAGCAGTGAAGGCGCTCAAGACCACCAGCACCCCGAAGCCAGCCGCGCAAGCGACCGGCAACGACGGTGAAAGCGGCGAGGGCGAAGATCACGACGATGCTGTCGGCGACACCCTCGACACCTCGGCCAACACGGCGAGCGAAACGGCACCGGCTGCAGGTTCGTCGGATCAGAATGACCTGCTGGCGCTGCTGGGATAATCATCATGGCAATCGAAATCCAAAAGCTCACCCGTACCTTCTCGTTCAACGGCGTCAACCTGCCCGATCCGGGGCCGGACTTCACGCCAGAAGAAGTGAAGGACGTCTACGTCAACATGTACCCTGACCTGAGCACTGCGGTGCTGCAGGAGCCGGAAGTAACCGGTGACCAGGTGGCATACAAGTTCGTGCGCAACGTCGGCACGAAAGGCTGAAGTGCTTCGTCACCAGATCGATTCGATTCTGCGTGGCGAAACCCCTACCTGGCTCCAGCCGGGTGGGGGGCGAGCCGTGATCCTCGTCGACGAGCAAATGACCAGCTGCTCCACGGCAGTAAAAAAGTTACTTGCACCCTCGACCAGGACGGCCCGGCCACTGCAGCTGGCTTCCTCGCAACTACCGCCGATTTTCTAGCGGTTCCTCCCCCGATTTATCGGGGGCTTTCTTCTGCCCACGCATAAGAAAGCCCTCTGGCTTGCTCCTTCTCTACCGCTATGCGGACACCGTACAGGAGTAGCAATGCAACTCAATCCAACTGAAATGAGCGTCCTCGCAGAGGTCGCCAATATCCCGCAACTGCCTTCTCTGGCATTTCAACTTCCCTCCATCAGCGCGGCCGTGCCGCACTTCGCAGAGATTGTCGTGCGCGAGGTCGATTACGCCTCGTTCGCGCGGGCACTCGTTGACGCCGGCGTGATCACGCCCGAAATGATCGGCCCAAACGCAAGCACGCCAAAGTGCATCCTCGAACACGGTCTTCGGGCCTGGTTCAAGGAGCGTACCGACCGCATGCAGTACCTCAAGTTCGACGTCCGTGTTTTTGATGCTGTGGCGGCAGGCGAGATCCATTTTGGATACGAGCATGAGCCGACGGAGTACAAGAATTGGGTGTTCGGCCTGAGCGGCTACGAAACGTCTGAGGTTCGCGTCGCCGAGCCGGTGGCGCTGGCACTGGAAAAGAAATGCCCCGGTCTTTTTTATTCCGCGTTTTCCGAGATGGAAGGCGCCGGATGGAAGACCGCCGACATCCTGACTCCGATGATGGTCATCGATCAGACAGCGTCGTACCAGCTATGGGACGGCGACTTTTCCGAAATGCCCACCGACGAAGACGCCATGGCTGATCTAATCGATCGCTACGGCGAAGAAGCGCACCGGTATCTTCCCAGCACGCTGATGAAGGTGTGGGGGCAGGGCTTCTGCTTCCCTCGGAAAGGCCAGCGTGCGCTGGGTAAGCGCAAACTGCGAAAGCTCACCAAAGGGCGCGACAAGCAGGTGGCAGCCGTCGCACGCCAGCTCATCAAACTTCTCGACGCCAAGCAGTACGTCGAGGAGTGCGGAGCGCAATTTAGCGGCCCCGGCGGCGAGCCCTTGTTCACCGCGTGCTCCATCGGCTTTAACCGCGACGACCGTTACACCGAATTCATCGACTCCCATGTGAATGGTGTTTATGAGTCGGGCGAGTATTCGGAATTCCTCTCCATCAACGAGTTTCCATCCGATCCGAACGAACTCGACAGTTTTTTCATAAAACTCGACGCACTGTTTCGGCTCATGGCCGAGGTAGACGCGCTCATCCCACTTCTCTCTATCGGCGACGCCGACATGTAAGGAATCTGCAATGTACGACTTTTCAATCCATGCAGGCGACACCCGCCTGAAACTGACCGGGGCACTGCTCCTGTATTCGAATCCGAACGACGCGAGCACGATCACGTATGTGACCAAGAATGAAGTGCGTGATGTTGGCACTCCCGAGGCGCCGAACCAGCAAATCATGGGCGGCAGCGCCATCACGGCCGAGGCCTTGATCGCGATGTTCGAACAGCTCACCAAAACCCATTCGCTGAACACTGACATCCTCCCGGAGAATGTCGTGAGCATTTCAGCTGAACACATGGTGTGGTGGCTGCCCGAGGGCAAGCGCCGTGCATTCTTCAATTGCCGGGAACTGGGCCAGCGTTGGGGCAACCTGCCTCATCCGCCGCTCCTGTTCGTGGTCGTGAAGGAGTCGTGGTATATCTTCGCACTGCCAAAAAACGAGCGTCCTAGCGGGGAAACAGCCCTCTGTCACGCTCCATACTTCAACGTCAACGACAACCATTCGATCTGCACCGGCACCGCAAACATCCCCCGCAAGGCGGCTGTCTCAGCGATTCCGGACTGGGAGGACGGTTTCTTTGATTCCGAGTTCACGCACCCCAACGGCCGCATCAAGAAAGCGTCGCACCCTCGTGGTGAGTATGCGATGTGGAAGGAACTGCTCGATGGTGGCGTCTATGAGACGTTCCCCATGCAGTACCTGGTACCGGCTGAAAAAACGCTCAGCGACGTTATGGTCGAAGTGCGCAAGAAGCTGGGGGCAAAGTGATGGACAAGCGCGATGTCGTACTCCAACGCGTCTGCCCGATCGTGGCCATGCCGAAGTTTTCGCCGCTCGAGCCGCTGGCTCAAAACGGCGAACGCATCGTGATGGCTGCTAACGGCACGTTCCTCGAAGTGCGCCGCAGCTGGGCGCGCTTCGTTCGCAAAGTGGGGGAGGTCAACACTGTGGTTCCCTTCGGCACGCTGGAGGAATCCACGACCTACTTCACGCCGAAGCTTCCGCGCGAACTTCTCCAGGAGTTCATACAGTGGGCTCGGCAGGATAGTCATGTCGAAATCGGCGCCAACATCGTCTGGAATGAAGTGTCGCAGCAGTTTCGACTGGTTCGCTCGGGCACGGTGCATGGCACCCGCTCCAGCCTCGACTACAAAATTCCTGACCTCGATCCGAACGAGCAGATCGTCATCGACTGCCACTCGCATAGCACTGGCAAAGCCTTCTTCTCATCGACCGATAACAAGGACGATGCGGACGCGGTAAAGATCGCCTTCGTAGTCGGCCACTGCCACCTTCCGCAACAATCCGTGAAAATGCGCCTCTGCATCAGGGGCCAGTTCACGATCCTACAATTCCAACTGGACACCCCATGAAGATCACCCACACTGCAAATCCACGCCTGTTTCGCCAGGCTGTCAGCGTTACCGTCGTCGGCGCCGGCGGCACGGGGTCTGCCCTGATCCCGCGCCTGATGCAATTACATTTCGCAATGCTCGAGCTCGGCCATCCGGGCGGCCTGAACGTCACGCTGTGGGACGACGACGTCGTCTCCAAGTCCAACATCGGCCGCCAGTGCTTTTTCCCGGCCGACGTTGGCCAGCACAAGTCCTCGCTATTGATCAACCGCCACAACGTGGCGTGGGGAACGGAGTGGAGGGCTGTGACTCGCAGGCTGGAGCCGAGCCACAAGATCGAGTCCGACATCGTTATCGGTTGCGTAGACTCGCGCAAGGGTCGCGCTGCAATCCTGCAAGCAGTTCGTAGCCAGCACTGCTACTACATCGACAGCGGCAACGGCGAAGATTCGGGACAGGTCGTGCTCGGCGAGATCTTGCCTCACTACAGCAATTCTCCGCGGCTGCCGCACGTGGCCGATCTCTTCCCAGAGATGGTCGACGTTGCGCTCGACGCAAAGGACGACAGGCCAAGCTGCTCGGTGGCCGAAGCCCTGCAAAAGCAAAGCCTGGTCATCAACAACGCGATGGCGCAGGAAATCTTCAATCTGCTGTGGATGCTGTTCAGGCATGGCAAGCTGGATTACACAGGTCGTTTCGTCAACCTGAAAACCGGCATGTCCAACCCTATTCGCGCCGACACGGAAGTGTGGAAACGTATGGGGTATGTCTCCGAGCATCCCTTCGTAAAACCGCAGCCGGCTGAAAAGCTGGCAGCTTGAACCAGCGCCACCCTTCGCGGGGTGGCGCGGTTTCTTCTCCCCGCCTTATCCCTGCACAGCAGAGCTAAGTCACCTGACTTCTCCGAATTTTATCGCCGGCCTCCGGCAAGGAATTGGAGAAAAGTATGTTTGAAATAGTCGCTGAAAATGAAACCGACGTGCTCGATGCCATCACAGACAGCACGCTGGAGTTTGACCTGCACAGCTATTCTATATACGCCCTGCAAATGTCAGGGGGCAAGGATTCGGTCGCATCTCTTCTTGCCCTGCTTGAAGCCGGTGTGGATCCTGCAAAAATCGAATTGCATCACCAGCTCGTCGACGGCCGCGAAAGTAAGTTGATGGACTGGCCAATCACCGAAGGGTACCTGGTCGCGCTGGCCAAGGCATTCAACATGCCGCTCTACAACAGTTGGCGCGTTGGCGGCATCGAAGCCGAAATGCTGCGGTGCGAGTCTCGCACCGGTGCCGTTTCCTTCGAAATGCCTGATGGATCGGTGCGTACGGTTGGCGGCGACGGCGGGAAGCTGGGCACGCGCCTGAAGTTTCCGCAGGTCGGCGCTGATTTACGAACTCGCTACTGTAGCGGGGTGGCCAAGATCGATGTCTTCGCACGCGTCATGACGAACGACCCACGATTCCAAAACACGCGCACCTTGGTAATCACTGGTGAGCGTGCAGAGGAATCGTCCAACAGGGCGAAGTACAAGACCTTCGAACCGCACAGGACAGACTTGCGCAACGGCTTGAAAGTCTGGCGCCATGTCGATCACTGGCGTCCAGTTCATTCCTGGACTGAGGCGCAAGTGTGGGAAATCATCCGCAAGCACCGGGTAGCTGCCCATCCTGCCTACCACCTTGGCTGGGGTCGGACTTCGTGTCGAACTTGCATTTTCGGCAACTCCGATCAGTGGGCAACGATCCGCACGTACATGCCCGACGCATTCGAGCCGATCGCATCGTACGAGCGCCAGTTCAAGGTGACGATACATCGCACCCGGACGGTGAACGAGCAGGCAGATTTGGGTACCCCATACCCATGCACGTTCGAAATGCTGCAAATTGCTGAAAGCCGCGATTACCTCGGCCCGATCATCCTCCCAGAAGGCGAATGGAGGCTTCCGATTGGGGCCTTCAAGGACGGATGCGGCCCGACCTGATTTAACCTGCAAACAAACCCACGCCGCCCCTCCCGGGGCGGCCGTGCCATCAATTCGCTTGCCCGCCGGAAATGACGTTGCTACAATGCGTTTGTCGCTCTGTCGGCATATTTGTACCGCATCACCCCATCGCACGCTGCTCAACCGGCGCACCACCTCCCGAAATCTCCCACGTTGCGACTCAAGCTCGCTCGACGTTCCCACGCCATCTATCAGCTCATCGTTGTAACGACCGACGAGCCCTTGCTCAATCCTTTCATCGTCGCATTGCGGCATTGATTTGAACGCCTTCACAGGCCCCTTCAACAACCTCTACCTGGAATCAACCGGAGAAAGGATTTTTTTAAAAAGGCGGTACAAAATGAGCAAGAAAAAAGACCCTTGGTACTTCATCATCTTCGAACTAGCAACCCACTTCGTTGTGGGCATCTGCTGGTTCCTGGCCGTGATGCTACCTGCTGTCATCATCTACAAAACGAACGAGTGGCTGGCTGCATTCGGCATTAAAGGCATCACGATGTGGGTGCTGTACGTGCTGGAAACCATCCTGCTCTTGTTTGACTTTTACTGCGCTTGCAGGTACATTTATCGCAAGACTAAAGGCCATTAAGGAGTAGGACATGAGCGCCCTCATCCAGCACATCGCGAAAGTAGCTGTCGCAGACACCAAACTGTACTTCGAACCGTTTGTGGCTGTGTTCAAATTCATCAAGAATGACTTCAACCGTAGCCCGGTGAAGAACTGATGTTCTGACAAGATTCTGAGACTTTTGTCTCTGCGTGCGAACGGCCCTTCTCTTCGGAGTTGGGCCGTTTTCCTTTCCACTCACCTTCCTCCCGCTTCTCAGCGTCCAGCTGACAAGCCCTCTCGGGCACCTCCATTTTTCCCAGCCGCACAGCGGCATGAACTTGGAGATGCATATGCAAACCGTACAAACACCCCAAGGCATGATTACGCCTCGATCGGGGCTCCCCAGCAACAACACTGAACTGGACGACGAGCTGCTCGCCCTGGTCAGCGCAGCACGCCCCCGCTCAGCAACGATGGCGGCAGCACCTACAGCAGCGCCGGCACCTATGCCAGAGCCAGCACCAGTGCCGCAGCTGGCGCCAGAAGCAGCGGCAGTGCCGAAGTCCCGCAATCAAATCTTTACCGCATACCTGGAATTCGAACGTGAACTGAGCAGGATGTCAGACGATCAGGCCCACCTCCAAAAGTTACTTTTTGGGGAGGACTGGTCTACCATCGTCGATCGGCCAAGTACGCAAGGTATCTACCGCGTGGCCGAGCAAGCCATCACGAACCTGATCCAGATCGCTCAACACCGCTTCGCTCCGGCCGGCGTTGTTCTCGACATCAGCAAGCATGAAGTCCTGGAAGCGACTGGCATGACCCGCTGGAGCGAAGAATATCACCGGCCTAGCCGGCGGGGCGAACGAAGCGAAGTCGATTCGGCACCGCCTGTCGACCTGGACAAGCTGTGGAACTACCTCGAGGCAACCTACGGTGGGGATGCAGGCATTCAGCGAGCACATCGCCAGAATGCTAACTTCATCATCAAGGAACTCAGGCTGGACGGGGAGAGCGAGATGAAGCGCACTGCCAGTTCAGTGTCATGCTTCCGACGCATTTACGCCAGCAAGAAGGACTACGGCCGGGACATTGGTCGATACGACTTTGGCCATAGTTCGCGCGACTGGCTGGTCCAGCTTTTCAAGGGCCTGGCCTGTGCGTTCGAATGGACTGAGATGGATCAGCTGTCGATCGAACTGGCACGGTAATCCCCCCATTTTTAGAGCACGCTAAAAGTAGAGGTTAAGCGGCGAGCGCCAATTTCTGTTTTGGCGTAATACCGCCGAGCGCCATGTTAGGCCGGTCGTGATTGTAGGTCCACAACC
>NZ_JAFVIM010000030.1:0-64394 GCF_017582745.1 Massilia oculi | reverse complement strand
GGAGGTACATCTCAACCCTGACCTGGCGACCAGCGAACCCAAGGCAAAAGCGTGCAATGGCCGGGAATTTAGAATGGCGGCTTAACGGCCGCTAACGCGACAACTAGCTTGACAGCCACCGAAAGTCAGACCTGACCCTGCTGGTGCTGCTGGTGAGACGCTATCATGGCGGCTTTTCAAGCCTGACCAGGAGACAACCTTGCAAGCCAACACCCTGACGCTGCATGCCCTCATGCTCGCCAGCCTGGCGACGGTATCCGTCGCTCATGCCGCCTCCGCGCCGCAGATCACCGCCGGCCGCACCATCTTCCAGAACAACTGCGCCAGCTGCCACACGGTCGATGCCAAGTTGTCGCCGCTGGCCGGTCCCGGCATGTTCGGCGTCGTCGGTCGCAAGGCCGCCGGCGTGCCCGGCTTCGGTTATTCGGGCGCGCTGGCCAAGGCTGGCGCCGCAGGCCTGGTCTGGACCCGCGAAGAGCTCGATGTGTTCCTGCTCGACCCGGCCAAGCGCGTGCCCGGCACCACGATGCCGGTCGGCGTGCCGGACCAGAAGATGCGCACGGCGTTGATCGACTACCTGGCCAGCCTGCAAGGCCCTGCAAGCACCGCCGCCGCGCCGGCCGCAGCCGCCAAGCCGGCTGACCGCGCCGGCTCCTGGGACGACACCCAGCCCGGCAAGGTCTTCCACATCAAGCCGACCGACCTGGCCACGCCCTTCGCCACCGACAGCGCCGGCAACAGCCCGCGCGTGCAGGCGCGTCCGAACGGCACGATCCCCAGCGTGATGCCCGGCTTCGAGGTAAGCGTGTTCGCGCAGGATGCGGACAAGCCGCGCGTGGCACTGCGCGCGCCGAACGGCGACGTATTCCTGGCCGCGACCGGCGCCGGTGAAGTGAAAGTGCTGCGCTCGAAGAACGGCGACAAAGCCGATACCGCCGAGGTGTTCGCCACCGGACTGTCGCGTCCTTACGGCATGGCGTTCTGGCCTTCCGGCGCCAACCCGCAATACCTGTACGTGGCGGGCGTCAATTCGGTGGTGCGCATCCCTTACCGCAACGGCGACCTGAAGGCGCGCGGGCAAGCCGAAGTCGTGATCCCCGAGCTGTCCGAGACCAGCGGCGGCCACACCACCCGCACCCTGGTGTTCTCGAAGGACGACAAGACGATGCTGCTGTCGATCGGCTCGGCCACCAACGTCGCCGCCGACATCGGGCCCAAACCGCCGCTGCCGATCGCCGAGTGGGAAAAACGCCATGGCTTCGGCGCCGCCTGGGGCGTCGAGACCGACCGCGCCACCGTGATGGCCTTCGACCCGGACGGCAAGAACCGCCGCACCTATGCGACCGGCCTGCGCAACTGCGTCGGCCTGCTGGTGTATCCGGCCACCGGCGACGTGATGTGCAATGTGAACGAGCGCGACGCGCTGGGCGACAACCTGCCGCCGGACTACCTGACCCGCGTGAAGCAGGGCGGCTTCTATGGCTGGCCGTGGTACTACATCGGCGACAACGAGGATCCGCGCCTGAAGGGCATTCGTCCCGACCTGAAGGGCAAGACGATCACGCCCGACGTGCTGCTGCAGGCCCACTCGGCGCCGCTGGGCATGGTGGTCTACCATGCGCCGAAGGGCGCCAAGCACGCTTTCCCGAAGGAGTACGAGGGTGAGGTTTTCGTCGCATTGCACGGTTCCTGGAACCGCGGCGTGCGCACCGGCTACAAGGTGGCGCGCGTGTTCATGAAGGATGGCGTGCCGACCGGGCAGTACCAGGACTTCATGAGCGGCATGGTGATCAGCGACCGCGACGTCTGGGGCCGCCCGGCCGCGGTCGAAGTGGCGGCCGACGGCGCCTTGCTGGTGGTGGACGATGCCGGCGGCATAGTGTGGCGCATCGTGCCCAAGAACGCCGCGAAACGCTAGCTCGACGCCGGGGCTTGCGCTAAGATGGATCGACGCGGCGGCCGCCGCATCGATCCCGGAGTAGACGCATGCGCCCCATCGTTTGCCTGACCGTGCTGGTTGCCATCGCCCTCGGCGCCTGCGCTACCGAGAAGCCGAAACCTCCCGCGCCGCCGCTGGTGCTCGGCGACTATGTGAGGGGCACGCCGCGCAGCGAAGCCTGCGACAGCCTGATTGCCCAGGCCATGGAGCGTGAGCTCCATGGCGCCTTCAAGCTGGCCGGCATGCTCAACACGAACACCTATCCGAAACCTGGGGAGTCGAAGGTGAGGGCCACGCCGGACATGCCGCTGGTGCCCCTCGGTAGCCATCCGACCGGCTTGCTGACGCCCCAGCTGGACGGTACCTTCCGCTCGCTGTTCGTCAACTGCGAGACGCGCCAGGCCTATGTATCAAAGCGTGGCGGCGTCATCGACATCACTTACTGGTACGGCCCGTTCGGCCTGTGAACCTTCAGGCTGCCAGCGGCGCGGCCTTGCGGCCGGCGGCCGCGTCCAGGCTCCAGGCGCCGGCGCCGAAGGCCACCACCTGCAGCAGGCCACCGGCCATCGCGACGTTCTTCAGCAGATGGATCAGCTGGTTCTGGTCGCCGATCGCGTTATGGAACACGAAGGCCGTCACCAGGGAGAACGCCGCCAGGCCGGCCGCGACGAGGCGGGTCTTGTAGCCGAGAGCCAGCAGGGCGCCGCCGCCGACCTCGATGGCGATCGCGCCAATCAGGGCGAGCGAGGCGAAAGGCAGGCCGACCGACTGGATGTAGCCCAGGGTCGCCTCCGGCGCCAGCGCCTTGCCGACGCCGCTGAAGACGAAGATCGTGGCCATCAGGATGCGGCCGATGGCCGGGACGATGGATTGGCTGGTCTGGGTGGCGTTGGCGTACATGGTCGTTCCTTTCGAATGGTTGTTGTGGTTGACGCCATTTCGTGTACGGCGTCCATGGAGATCATCATAGTCCCACTCGATCGATCCAAGAAGCCTATATAATTCGATATCAACTATCGATGGAGTAGATGGATGCTCGACGGGATGTCCATGGACCAGCTGCGCACCTTTATCGCCGCAGCCGATGAGGGCAGCTTTTCCGCCGCCGGTCGCAAGCTGCGGCGCGCGCAGTCGGTCGTGAGCCACACGCTGGCCAATCTCGAGTCGCAGGTGGGCTTCGCGCTGTTCGACCGCTCGGGCCGTTATCCTCAGCTGACCGAGGCCGGACGCGCCCTGCTGGCCGAAGCGCGCCGCGCGGCCGACAGCATGGATGCGTTCAAGGCGCGGGCGCGCACCCTGGCCGAAGGCCTGGAGCCGGAGCTGTCGGTGGCGGTCGACGTGATGTATCCGATCGCGAAGCTCACCGAGGCGGTGCAGGCCTTCCATCGCGAATTTCCATCGACGCCGCTGCGCCTGTACGTCGAGGCGCTCGGCGCCGTGGTGCAGCCGCTGCTCGACGGGCAGTGCCGTATCGCGGTGATCGGTTCGTTCCCGGAAGTGCCGGCCGCCTGCGCCTCGGAATACCTGCTCGGCGTGCAGGCGGCAACCGTGGTCGCGCCCGGCCATCCTCTGGCGCGCACCGAAGGCACGGTGATGCGCGCGGAAGCAGGGCACTACGTGCAGCTGGTGCTGACCGACCGCTCGAGCCTCACCCGGGGCCGCGACTTCGGCGTGCTGTCGCCACGCGTGTGGCGCCTGGCCGATCTCGGCGCCAAGCACGCCTTCCTGCGCGCCGGCCTGGGTTGGGGGAATATGCCGCTGCATATGGTCGAACAAGACCTGGAGAGCGGCGCGCTGGTGCGCATCGAACTCGAGACGCATCCGGTGCTCGGATCGGGCTTTTCGATGCACGCGATCTTCATGCGGGACCAGCCGCCGGGGCCGGCGGGGCGCTGGTTCATCGAACGTCTCAAGTGCGATGGCTGACGGTGAACGCGCAAGCCCTAGCGCGTCGACGGCGGCGCGCCGCGCGCGGAAGCACAGATCGGGTTCGCCGACGTGGGATCGAAGTCCGGGCCGTCCGGGCCGTCCGTGCCGTGCCCGGGCGGAAGCGCATGCCGGGTGGCGAGCGTCGCGCCACTGATGACGGCAACCGCGATGGCGAGGCCACTGACGCCGATGAGGAACCGTGCGACCGGCGACTCCTTGCGGCGTGGCATGGCCTTACACCCGGTAGATGGTTTCGCGCCCGCCGGGCATCCGGTCGACCGCGTAGCGGCCCGCGCCGAATGCCGCCACCTGCAGCAGGCCGCCGGAGATCGCAATGTTCTTGACCAGCTGGATGGCCTGCGTAATGCCGCTGAACGGATCATGGAAGATGACGCCTGCGACCAGGCAGTACACCGCCAGGACAATCGCCACCATGCGCGTCCTGATGCCCAGGAGGAGCATGGCCCCGCCGCCCAGCCCGAGCAAGACGGCAATGGCCAGGCCGAGATGGGCAAAGGGGAGGCCCACGGAGCGGATTGCCTGGATGGTATGGCCCGGGTCCATTACCTTTTCGATGCCGCTGAAGAGGAAGATGATGGCCATCATGATGCGACCGAGCGCCGGGATGGCTGAGGGACTGTCGTGGAGCAAATGGTGTGACATGGATGGTCCTTTCGACTGGCGTAATTGGCTGCGGAAAGTGCGCTTTCGCGTACAGCCAGACTTACTCGGATGATGTTGATTCAGATGCAGTGGCGCGCTGGCGGGAACTTTGCGTTCATGCGGCGCTGGAAACAGGAATACGGCCCGCTGGAAGAGGCAGGATGCCGGCGTCACTCCAGCTTATCGATCAGTTGAAATGCGATAGGTAAAGGCTGTAGCGCATGTTGGGCATGCCGCCGATTGGCGCGCGGGTGTGCAATTCATCGTCCAAATCACGCGACTTTTTTTGCGATTCACGGTTGCGCGCTCACAAAGAATGCGCGTACTTTACGTGATTGAATTTGTCAAATCGAGAAGATGTGATATTGTCGCGGGCATCGGGCAAAATCGATCGAATAATAGGACGCTGAACCAAACAGTATGCACGGAAGCGAAGCGAAAAGAACAAGCCGGCTTGTCTGACCAATTGCTCAGGCAAGGCGGCTTTTTCTTTTCGCACCCGCAAGGGTAGCGATGTGAAACGCTGGAACGGTGACCTGTCGACGTTGGCTGAAGCGCTGCAACTGTGAGGAGTTGCAGCAGTTCAGCCGGTGCCGGATTCATTGGCCTAAATCGACGCTTGCTTTGGTCCGATGAATAATTCGCCGGGTTTGATCCGGCGGGTTTTAAACCTTGAGCGTATTTCTCATCGCAGATGAAGGAGAACAAGAATGGCAACCGCTAAGAAACCAGCAGCAAAGGCAGCAGCAAAGAGCGCGCCTTCGTCCACGACGAAGTCGAACGCAAAGGCTGCAGCAGAGAAACCAGTCGCAAAGAAAGCCGCGACCAAGACCACCACCACCAAGGCAGCCGCGAAGCCGGCAGCGAAAACCGCTGCTAAGCCTGTTGCAAAGAAAGCTACTGCAACCAAGACCGCCGCAACCAAGACCACTGCTACCAAAGCAACGGCCAAAACCGCGACCAAATCGGCAGCCAAGCCGGCAGCAAAGTCTGCAGTGAAGAAAGCAGCCGCTAAACCGGCAGCCAAGTCGGCAACCAAGCCGGCAGCAAAGAAAGCCGCCGCTAAACCGGCAGCAAAGCCGGCAGCGAAGAAAGCCGCCGCTAAACCGGCAGCAAAACCGGCCGCAAAGAAAGCCGCTGCTAAACCGGCAGCCAAGCCGGCAGCAAAGAAAGCCGCCGCTAAACCGGCAGCCAAGAAAGCTGCAGCTAAACCAGCAGCCAAGCCGGCAGCGAAAAAGGCCGCCGCTAAACCAGCCGCCAAGTCGACCGCTAAAACCGCGACCAAAGCCGCAGCTAAACCTGCAGCCAAAAAAGCGACTGCAAGCAAGGCAGCCGCTAAACCGGTAGCGAAGAAAGCGACCGCCACCAAGGCAGCCGCCAAACCGGCAGCGAAGAAAGCGACCGCGACCAAAACCGCCGCCAAACCGGCAGCCAAGAAAGCGACCGCGACCAAAACCGCCGCAAAACCGGCAGCGAAGAAAGCAACCGCGACCAAAACCGCCGCCAAACCGGCAGCGAAAAAAGCGACCGCGACCAAAACCGCCGCTAAACCGGCAGCGAAAAAAGCGACCGCCACCAAAACCGCCGCAAAACCAGCCGTAAAGAAAGCGTCGCCCGCAGCAAAAAAAGCCTCGCCGGCCGCTAATAAAGCTGCGCCGGCTGCAACCAAGGCTGCTCCAGCCGCTAAAAAAGCTGCTCCAGTGAAAGCTGCAGCAACCAAGACCGTTGCCGCAAAGCCAGAAGTCAAGCCAGCAGTCGTGGCCAAGGCCGACGCCAAGCCGGAAGCGAAAGTCGACACCAAGGCCGATACCAAGCCGGAAGTGAAGACCGACGCCAAGGTCGAAGCCAAGCCGGAAGCGAAAAAGCCGGCGGCCAAGAAACCGGCCGCCAAGCCGGCAGCGACGACCACCGCCGCGCAACCGGCAGCCGCACCTGCGGCCGCTCCGGCAGCGCCAAGCGCCGCTCCTGCTGCAAAGACCGTGCTGGCGCCGACCGCATGGCCGTTCCCGACCAGCAGCCGTCCTTAATACCGGACGTCGCCCGGCCTGCCGCGCGCCATGTGCGCATGGCAAGTCGGGTCTGCTTCAGGCACAATGCCGCTGTGTGATTGTTCGCACAGCGGTTTTTTTTTGAGGAGAGTCCGTGCTGTCCATTCTTCAGTTTATCGTCGATATCATCGCAGGCTTGCTGGGCGGGGTGCTGCTGCTGCGCTTCTGGACGAACGCCATCCGCGTGCGCCTCCCCGACCAGATCCGCCAGTTCGTGCATACCATCACCGACTGGCTGGTGATGCCGCTGCGGCGCGTGGTGCCGGGCACCCGGGGCTACGACTGGGCGAGCCTGATCGGCGCCTTCCTGGTGGTGCTGGTGGCCAGCACGCTCCTGCTGCTGCAGGGCGGCAGCGGCGAGATGGTGCTGCTGTATGCGCTGCACCGCTTCCTGAACTGGATCCTGTACGGCTTCATGGCGCTCCTGATCATCGAGGCGATCTTCAGCTGGGTGAACCCGAACGCGCCGCTGGCGCCGTTCGTGCACGCCCTGAACCAGCCGGTGCTGCGCCCGATCCGGCGCGTGGTCCCGCCGATCGGCGGCATCGACCTGTCGGTGCTGGTGGCGCTGGTGCTGATCCAGATCCTGCTGTTCGTGCTGAGGCAGGTGTTCGGCTTCTGACGGTCGCCCCCCTCCAAATGAAAATGGCCTTGCATTTGCAAGGCCATTTTTTTATCCGGTGACGCCGGGCGTCATCAGCGGAACTTGAAGCCGAACGCCGCCTCGAACTTGTGGTCGAATTCCTGCGGCGTGAAGCTGTGATTCTGGCCGCCTTGCGAGGCGATCTTGATCGCGCCCAGCAGGCTGGCGATGCGGCCGCTGGTCGGCCAGTCGAGGCCATTGGTGATGCCGAACAGCAGGCCGGCGCGGTAGGCGTCGCCGCAGCCGGTCGGGTCGACCACGTTCGCCGCCTGCACGGCCGGGATGCGATGGTGCTCGCCGCCGGCGTAAATATCCGAACCTTCGGCGCCGCGCGTGATGACCAGCGCGTCCAGGCGCGCCGCGATGTCGGCCTGGGAGAGACCGGTGCGGTCCATCACCATCTCGAATTCATAGTCATTGCACGCCAGGTAGCTGGCCTGGCCGATGAAGGTGATCAGCTCGTCGCCCGAGAACATCGGCAGCTGCTGGCCCGGATCGAACATGAACGGCACCTTGAGCTCGGCGCAGTCGCGCGCGTGCTTGATCATGCCGTCGCGGCCGTCCGGCGAGATGATCGCGACCGCCAGCGGGCCCTGGTCGCCGACGTTGTTCTCGTGCGAGAACTGCATCGCGCCCGGGTGGAAGGCGTTGATCTGGTTGTTGTCCTCGTCGGCGGTTACGAAGCACTGCGCGGTATACGCGTCGGCGATGGTGCGGATGCCGCGGGTCTGGAGTCCTTGCTCTTCCATGCGCTTGAGGTAGTCGCCGCCGTCCATGCCCATGGTGCCCATGATCAGCGGCTCGCCGCCCAGCAGCTTGAGGTTGTAGGCGATGTTGGCCGAGCAGCCGCCGTACTCGGTGCGCAGGGTCGGCACCAGGAACGACACGTTCACGCGGTGCAGCTGGTCGGCCAGCAGGGTGTCGCCGAAGCGGCCGTGGTATTGCATGATCTTGTCGAATGCGAGCGAGCCGCAGATCAGGGCGGTTTTGGTCATGGGTGAGCCTTCAGGGGTAGAAAACGGCAATGTGGTAGCCGGAAGGTTCGAGTCCTTCCAGCCTGAAATGGATCTTGACCGGCTGCTCGGCGCGTGCGCCGAAGCCGGTCATGGAGTCGGCGAGCTGGGGAACGTAGTCGCGCGGACCGAACACGCGCCGCACCAGCGGCTTGTCGTCGGCATCGTTCAGGGTCAGCTCGATGCTGGGCCAGGCCAGCGCCAGGTCGCCGCCGTTGCGCAGCACGGTGCTCAGGGTATAGGCGTTGCCGCCCAGGGCAATCAGTTCGCCGGTCTCGATCACCAGCGCGTCCGGCCGCGCCGGCAGGCCGACCTGGCAGCCGAACAGGGCGCAGGTCGAGACCAGGGCCGGACGCAGCGCCGGATAGCGCGCCGCCAGCACGTCGCGCAAGCTCACCATGGCCTGCACGGCGAGCGCCAGCAACAGCAGGATGCTGCCGGCGACCATCGCGATGCGCACGGCCTTGCTTGACTGCTCGCGCTGGCGGCCTCGGCGCACGAACTCGGGTTCGTCGATCTCGGGCACGCGCAGCTTGGGCGTGTCTTCGATCCGGGTCGGGGTCAGCTTGGAACGGCGCGAACGGGCGTCGGCGGCGCGTGCGCGCGGGGATTTCGGCGGCAGCGGCGGCGCATGCGAGACAATGGGCGGCGAGCCTCCGGCGGATTCGCGCAGCAGCAGCGGCGGGGCGTCGGGCGCCGGTGGACGCGCGACGGGTTCGGGCTCGTCGTGCTCATCGTCCGGCGGCGGAGCCGCCACGATCTCCTCGTCGGCCTGGATGTCGGCCACAGGAGCTGGTGCGGGTTCGGCCTCTACCGCCACATCCCGTTCTTCGTCCTGTTCGGTCAAGGGATGGGGCAGGATGCCGTACGGTGACAGCGCACGGTCGAATTCGAGCGTATAGATCGGCTGTTCGTTGTCCGCTGCGGTATCCGGAGCGGTATCCGGCGCGGTATCCGGCGTTTCGGCAGCGCCGGGCCCGGGCGCGTCTGGCGTGACGCCTGGCTCGGCGACCGGGGAGGAAGAAGAAGGGGCGGGCTGCGGGGCGTTCAGGTCGACCAGCCCCGCGTTGCCGTCAAAGACCTGCTGGCAGGCGCCGCAGCGCACGATGCCCCCACGCAGCTTGAGCTGGTCCGCGGCGACGCGGAACAGCGTGCCGCAGTGGGGGCATTGGGTGGCGAGCGCCATGCCTGCCTAGCCGCCAGAGCGGGGCGGCGGCGCGCTGTCCTGGCCGAGCGTCCCGTGAAGGGCAACCCAGCCGTCCTGCTCGGCCCAGACGCCCAGCTTGATGAAAGGTGCGTAGGCGGCGGCGACTTCTTCCGCCTGGCGCGCCAGCACGCCCGACAGGATGAGCGAACCGCCGGCGGCCACGCGGCCGGCCAGCATCGGCGCCATCAGCTTCAATGGGCTCGACAGGATGTTGGCCACGACGATATCGAACTTGCCGCCCGCATGACGCTCGTTGCCGGAGGCAGCGAAGGTATCGGGCAGGTAGTAGTCGATCTCGACGCCGTTGCGTTCGGCGTTGGCGCGCGCCGACTCGATCGCTTGCGGATCGATGTCGACGCCGGCGACGTCGTGCGCGCCCAGCTTCTTGGCCACCATCGCCAGGATGCCCGAGCCACAGCCGTAGTCCAGCACCGACCTGCCCGGCGCCGGATGGGCCTCGAGCCACTCCATGCACAGGCGGGTGGTCGGATGGCTGCCGGTGCCAAAGGCCAGGCCTGGATCGAGCTCGAGGATCAGGCCATTCGGGTCTGGGGCCTCGTGCCAGCTCGGCACGACCCAGATGTTCTTGCCGATGTGGATAGGCTCGAACTGCGATTGCGTCAGGCGCACCCAGTCGGCGTCTTCCACTTTACGGGTGGTGAAGGCCGGGACGACCGCCAGCTTGACCGCCTGGGCGGCTTCGGTGACGATCGCCAGTTGGTCGGCGTCGGTGTCCGTCAGGGCCACGACGCGGCTGTGGTCCCATGCGGCCTGGGTCGGTTCCATGCCCGGCTCGCCGAACAGGGGTTTTTCGTCCTCGGTGCCTTCGTCCGCGTCCTCGACGGACACCGACAGCGCGCCGGCTTCCATCAGGGCGTCGGACAGCGCTTCCGCGTGGTCGCGGGCGATCTCGATGACGACTTCAGTCCAGCTCATTCTTGTACCTTGGCTTCCGATTTGGCGCCGAGCGCCGTTTCCTTCGGCAGGTCGGGCTTGGCGGCCAGTTTCTGCTCCAGGTAGTGGATATTGGTGCCGCCTTCGATGAACCGGGCGTCGACCATCAGTTCGCGGTGCAGCGGAATATTGGTGAGGATACCTTCGACCACCATTTCGGAGAGCGCGATTTGCATGCGGCGGATCGCCTGCTCACGGGTCGCACCGTAAGAAATTACCTTGCCGATCATCGAGTCGTAATGAGGTGGCACATAGTAGCCCGCATACGAGTGCGAATCGACACGGATGCCAGGGCCGCCCGGCGGGTGCCAGCCGGTGATGCGGCCTGGCGACGGGGTGAACTTGAACGGGTCCTCGGCATTGATGCGGCACTCGATCGAGTGACCCGACAGCATGATGTCGCGCTGGCGGAAGCGCAGCTTCTCGCCGCAGGCGATGCGGATCTGCTCCTGCACGATGTCGATCCCGGTGATCATCTCGGTGACCGGGTGCTCGACCTGGACGCGGGTGTTCATCTCGATGAAGTAGAACTCGCCGTTCTCGTACAGGAATTCGAAGGTGCCGGCGCCGCGGTAGCCGATCTTGCGGCAGGCTTCGGCGCAGCGGTCGCCGATCTTCTCGATGAGTTTACGCGGGATGCCCGGCGCCGGCGCTTCCTCGATCACCTTCTGGTGGCGGCGCTGCATCGAGCAGTCGCGTTCGCCCAGCCAGACGGCGTTTTTATGTTCGTCGGCCAGGATCTGGATTTCCACGTGACGCGGATTTTCCAGATACTTCTCCATATAGACTTCCGGATTGCCGAAGGCGGTGCCGGCTTCGGTCTTGGTCATCTGCACGGCGTTCAGGAGCGCGGCTTCGGTATGCACCACGCGCATGCCGCGGCCGCCGCCGCCGCCGGCGGCCTTGATGATGACCGGGTAGCCCACGCGGCGCGCGGTCTGCACGATTTCCTTCGGATCGTCCGGCAGGGCGCCGTCCGAACCCGGCACGCACGGCACGCCGGCGCGGATCATCGCCTGCTTGGCCGAGACCTTGTCGCCCATCATGCGGATCGAGTCGGAACGCGGGCCGATGAAGACGAAGCCGGACTTTTCGACGCGCTCGGCGAAGTCGGCGTTCTCGGACAGGAAGCCGTAGCCCGGGTGGATCGCCTCGGCGTCGGTCACTTCGGCCGCGCTGATGATCGCGGGCATGTTCAGGTAGCTGAGGGTCGATTGCGCCGGTCCGATGCAGACCGATTCGTCCGCCAGTTTCACGTACTTGGCGTCCTTGTCGGCCTCGGAGTGGACGACGACCGTCTTGATGCCCAGCTCGCGGCAGGCGCGCTGGATACGCAGCGCGATTTCACCACGGTTGGCGATGAGGATTTTTTCAAACATGGTAGGTCCGGTATTCAGTGAAAACCGGCGCGGCTGAAAGAACAGGCGGCGCCGGACACGTCATGGAGGTAAGCCGGCGGCGCGTCATGCGCGGCCGGCTTGGAGAAGCAGATCAGCCGATCACGAACAGTGGCTGGCCGAATTCGACCGGCTGGCCGTTTTCCACGAGGATCTTGGTGACGGTGCCGGACACGTCGGCATCGATTTCGTTCAGGAGCTTCATCGCTTCGATGATGCACAGGGTGTCGCCTTCCTTGATGCTCTGGCCGACTTCGACGAAGGCGGCGGCGCCAGGCGCGGACGAGCGGTAGAAGGTGCCGACCATCGGCGACTTGACCACATGGCCGGTCGGTTCGGCGGCGACGGCCGGCGCGGCGGCCGGGGCCGGTGCGGCCGCGGGAGCAGCGGCAGGCGCCGAGTATTGCTGCACGCCTTGATGCGGCAGCATGACCATCTGGTTCTGCGGGATTGCGGACGACTTGACGATGCGAACCTTGCTTTCGCCTTCGGTCACTTCCAGCTCGGCGATGTCCGATTCAGCGACCAGGTCGATCAAAGTCTTGAGTTTTCGTAGATCCATGTGAAACCCCTTGGAATTATTCGTTTTAGAGAGCAGGCCGCTGTGTCGGAATGGGTCGTGCGGCCGCTGTTACATGAAGTTGACGTAGATTAACGCTATTTAAGTGCGAAGTCGATGGCAAACCGATATCCGTCCGCCCCCAGCCCGCAGATCACGCCGCGCGCGATTCCAGACAAATAAGAATGGTGCCGGAAGGACTCGCGTTGGTGGATATTCGAAATATGCACCTCCACGAAGGGAATGGCCACCGAGGCGAACGCATCGCGCAGGGCTACGCTGGTATGGGTCAGGCCGCCAGGGTTGATGACGATGAAATCCACGCCATCCGCACGCGCGGCATGGATGCGGTCGATCAACGCTCCCTCATGGTTACTCTGGAAATATTCCAGCGCTGCGCCGGCCTGGCTGGCCTGCGTGACTGCCGCTTGTTCGATGTCGGCCAACGTCGTCGTGCCGTACACCGCCGGTTCCCGCGTCCCCAATAAATTGAGGTTGGGGCCGTTCAGCAGCAGTAGCTTTTTCGCCATGGTGAGTGTCTGGTTGCCCGAAAGTCAGGCATTGTGCCGCCTAGCTCAGCTATTGGCAAGCAGTAAAATTGTCGGTCGATAGACGCAATTAACGGCAGTGTCAATCGTACGATCGTTCGTAATTTGGCCAGTCAGGACTCCAGTTTGGCGAGATCGGCGCGCAATTCATCGAACTTCAGTTCGCCCAGATAAGTCTTGATCACCTGCCCATCGGCGCCGATTAATACGGTATACGGCAAGCCGCCATTCGTATTGCCGAACCCGCGCGACAGCTCGGTGCCGCCCATGCCGCCCACG
The DNA here is from genome assembly GCF_017582745.1 of Massilia oculi. Taxonomy (GTDB): domain Bacteria; phylum Pseudomonadota; class Gammaproteobacteria; order Burkholderiales; family Burkholderiaceae_D; genus Telluria; species Telluria oculi_A. Next base: position 51,215 of record NZ_JAFVIM010000030.1, on the reverse strand, counting down.
TACAGCGGATAGGTGACGTTCATCTTGGCGGCGAACTCGCTCATATTGGTGGGCGAATCGATGCCGATGCCGATCACGTTGAAGCGCTTGCCGCCATCCTCGCTCGCCAGGTGCATCAGTTCGGGCATCTCGCGCACGCAGGGACCGCACCAGGTGGCCCAGAAATTCACCAGGAGGGGCTTGCCCTTCCACTGGGCCAGCGGCTGCGGCTTGCCTTCGAGGTCGTTGAGCGACTGTGCATACAGGTTGACGGCCGGGTTGGTGACCTGGCCGTCGCGGGCGACGGTGGTCGGGGCAGGCAGCACGCTTTGCGCCGGTTTCTTGTAGACCGCCACCACGGCGCCCATCACGCCGAACAGCGCGGCGACTGCCGCATACGCGGCCAGATGTTTCTTGTTCATTCGTCAGCTTCCATCAGTTTCCACTCCGGTCGTCCGCCGCGATCAGGGCGCGCAGGCCGCTCATGTCGATGCGTTGCGGACGGCCGTCGGGGCGCGGCTTGAGGGCGCCGCGCAGGTCTTGATACTCATACAGTTCGGCATGCACCGTTTCCTTCATCCAGGAGAAGGTCACGGTCTCGACCGGCGCATGGCGGCCGCCCTTGAAATGCGGGGTTTCCGAGATGTCGATATTAACATTACGGTTGAGCAAGTAGATCTCTACCTCTTTGGCACTGTCGGCGAACAGCTGAAGGTGGATATCGTCGTGCTCGCCTGCTGTGCCGTTGAGGACGGCGCCGGTGAGATAGGGGTTAAAGTCGGCCAGGGCTTCCATCGCCTGCAGCGCGGTCGCGCGCAGGTGTGCCAGGCGCTCGGTGTGCGCGGCGCCGCCGAACAGGGCCAGGTATTTGCGCACCTCGTCCTCGACTTGAGCGTCGTCGGGCAGCATATTCGGTTTCGGCGGAGTCACGCCCAGGACCTGGCGGGCGGCCTTGCGGCGGGCGGTATCGAGATCGGCGCCATCCTGCGCGACCAGGCGCGCAGCAAGCAGGGCGATCTCGTTACGCAACTGGAGGAGATCGGTGTTCAGATTCGGCATCATGCCTGGGATCATACTCTTGAACGGAAAATGACAGCGGCTCGGGTAGAATCGCGTATTCGTCAATTCACTTCCGGTTAGATATTTTATCCATGCACATTCATATCCTCGGCATCTGCGGCACCTTCATGGGCGGCCTGGCCGTCCTGGCCAAGGAGGCGGGCCACCGCGTGACCGGTTGCGACGCTAACGTCTATCCTCCGATGAGCATCCAGCTGGAAGCCCAGGGGATCGAACTGATCCAGGGCTATGGCCCGGAACAGGTGGCGCTGAATCCCGACCTGTATGTGATCGGTAATGTCATGACGCGCGGAAATCCGCTGATCGAAGAGATCCTGAACCGCGGCCTGCCGTATGTATCGGGCCCGCAGTGGATCGGCGAACACATCTTGCGCGAAAAATGGGTGCTGGCCGTGGCCGGCACGCACGGCAAGACCACGACCACTTCGATGCTGGCCTGGATCCTGGAAGACGCGGGCTATGCGCCGGGCTTCCTGATCGGCGGCGTGCCGATGAATTTCGGCGTCTCGGCGCGCCTGCATGGCGACAAACCGAGCGACTTCTTCGTGATCGAGGCCGACGAATACGACACCGCCTTCTTCGACAAGCGCAGCAAGTTCGTGCACTACCACGCCAAGACGGCGGTGCTGAACAACCTCGAATACGACCACGCCGACATCTTCCCCGACATCGGCGCCATCGAGACCCAGTTCCACCACCTGGTGCGCACCGTGCCGGGCGTTGGCCGGCTGGTCGTGAATGGCGATGAAGCGTCGATCGGCCGCGTGCTGAAACGCGGCTGCTGGAGCGACAAGGAAAGCTTCGGCTCGGCCGACGGCGTCGATTGGGCGATGGTCGAGCATCCGGGCGGCGCCAGTTTCGACGTCATCTTCAAGGGCGAACACCAGGGCACCGTGCACTGGGACCTGAGCGGCAAGCACAACCGCTCGAACGCGCTGGCCGCGATCGCCGCCGCCCGCCACGTCGGCGTGCCGACCGCCCAGGCCATCGAGTCGCTGGCGCGCTTCCAGAACGTCAAGCGCCGCATGGAAGTGCGCGGCGTGGTGGGCGGTATCACCGTGTATGACGACTTCGCCCACCATCCGACGGCGATCGCCACCACGGTTGGCGGCCTGCGCCAGAAGCTGGGCACGGGCGGGCGCATCCTGGCCGTGCTCGAGCCGCGCTCGAACACGATGAAGCTGGGCGCCATGAAGGATGCGCTGCCGGGCAGCCTGAAGGACGCCGACCTGGTGTTCGGCTTCGGCAGCCAGCAGGCGCTGGGCTGGTCGCTGGCCGACGCCTTGACACCGCTGGGCAAGATCGCGCACAGCTTCGACCAGATCGACTATATGGTGCAGGCCATCGTGCAGCAAGCGCAGCCGGGCGACCACATCCTCGTGATGAGCAATGGCGGCTTCGGCGGCGTGCACCAGAAGCTGCTGGACGCGCTGGCGCCATGAGCTCGTCGCCTTACCTGCTGTATCTGCACGGCTTTCGCTCTTCGCCGCGCTCGTTCAAGGCGCGCGTGGTGCAGGAAAAGCTCGAGCAGGCCGGCCTGGGCGAAAGACTGATCTGCCCGCAGCTGCCGGCCTCGCCGAAGGCGGCGATGGATCTCGCGCTGGCACTGGCCGAACGCCATGCGCCGGATAATCTTGCGATCGTCGGCTCTTCGCTGGGCGGATTTTATGCATGCTGGCTGGCGGAGCGCCTGGGCGTGCGCGCGGCCGTCATCAACCCTTCCGTCGATCCGACCCGCAATCTGGAAAAGCACGTGGGCGTGACCACCGCCTGGCACTCCGACGAGCCGTTCGAATTCCGCCAGGAGTATATCGGCGAACTGCAGGCGCTGCGCGTGGAGCAGATCACCCGCCCCGAGCGTTACTTCCTGCTGGCCGCGACCGGCGACGAAGTGCTGGACTACCGCGACATGGTGGCCCACTATGCTGGAGCGCGCCAGCACGTGATCGAGGGCAGCGACCATGCGATCCCGGAATTCCCGCAGTATGTGGATGAAGTGCTGGCGTTTTGCGGCTTTGGCCCGGTGGGCGCGGCGCAGTGAAGGGCAAGTCTTTACGCCTGGCTGCCTGGCAGCCGCATGCGCGCGCGGTGCGCGCGCCGGAAGGCATGCACGACTGGCTGGTCACACCCGGTTCGCTGACGGCGCGGCTGGTGTCCAGCAGCGCCGCCTTCCGGGTGCGCCGCCTGCACCAGCGCAGCGCCACCTGCCTGGCGGACGAGGCGCAGGCGATCGGCCTGGCGCGTCCACAGCGGGCCTGGGAACGCGAAGTGCTGCTGGAGTGCGACGGCGAGCCGGTGGTGTTCGCCCACACGGTGGTGCCGATGGATTGCGACGCCACCGATTGGCCGCTGTTCTCGGCGCTGGGAGAGCGCTCGCTGGGCACCACGCTGTTCTACGATCCGCTGGTGCGGCGTGGGCAACTGGAATTTGCGCGCCTGTCTGCCGACCATCCGCTGGTGCGCCGTGCGCACGCGGCGCTCGGCAGGCAAGGCGACACTGACACGACTATTTATTACGCGCGGCGCTGCGTCTATCGCCGCCGTCAAGGCCTGCTCCTGGTCACCGAGGTATTCTTGCCGGCGGTACTGACCCTGGGAGCGGCTGCAACCATGAAGAACATTACTTAATATGAACGTATTTTTCGAGGAATCGGGCGATTTCAAGGTCGGCGCCATCCTGTCGCAAGCGGGCGAGGCCTACCAGGTGGAGATGCCGAGCGGTAAGCGCACCAAGGTCAAGACGCGCGACGTGCTGCTGCAGTTCGAGAAGCCCGAGCCGCAAGCCCTGCTGGATGCGGCCAAGGCGATCGTTGCCGAGGTCGATCTCGATTTCCTGTGGGAAGTTGCGGGCGAAGAAGAATTCGGTTTCGCCGAGCTGGGCGCCGAATACTTCGGCCATGCCCCGCTGCCGCACGAAGCCGCCGGCCTGGTGCTGGCCCTGCACGGTTCCCCGATCTATTTCTACAAGAAGGGCCGTGGTCGGTACAAGGCGGCGCCGGAACAGTCGCTCAAAGCCGCGCTGGCCGGCATCGAAAAGAAAAAACAGCAGGCCATCGTCCAGGCCGGCTATGTGGAAGAGCTGAAAGCGGGCAAGCTGCCCGCTTCGATGCAGCAGATCGTGCACCAGCTGCTGTTCAAGCCCGACAAGAACACCATCGAGTACAAGGCCTTCGAGACGGCGGCCAGCGAACTGCAGACCAGTGCGCCGCGCCTGATGCTGGACGTCGGCGGCCTGGCCTCGCCGAAAGAGCTGCACATGGGCCGCTTCCTGTTCGAGCACTTCCCGCGCGGCGCCGGTTTCGCGCCCGTGGAGATCCCGAAGGCGCCTGGCGACCTGCCGCTGGCCAACGTGGCCGCCTTCTCGATCGACGACGTCACCACCACCGAGATCGACGACGCCTTCTCGGTCGTGCGCCTGGATGACGGCAGCGTGCAGGTCGGCATCCACATCGCGGCGCCGGGGCTGGGCATCCGTCCGGACGACGCGATCGACAAGATCGCCCGCGCGCGCATGTCGACCGTGTATATGCCGGGCGACAAGATCACGATGCTGCCGGACGAGGTGGTCAATGCCTTCACCCTGGCCGAGGGCAACGATTGCCCGGCGCTGTCGCTGTACGCCGTGCTCGATCCGAGCGACTGGAGCGTCAAGTCGACCACGACCCGCGCCGAGCGCGTGCCGGTCAAGAACAACCTGCGCCACAACGACCTCGATCACGTGGTCAACGAAGAGACGCTCGAGAGCGGCGAGGGCGACTATCCGCACAAGGAAGAGCTGGGCCTGCTGTGGAAGTGGGCGCTGCAGCTGGAAGCGGGCCGCATGAAGAAGCGCGAAGCCTTCGGCCTCAAGCCGGAACAGGCGAACCGGGTCGACTTCAATTTCTACGTCGAGGACGACGTGGTCTCGATCGTGCGCCGCAAGCGCGGCGCGCCGCTGGACAAGATCGTGGCCGAGCTGATGATCTTCGCCAACAGCACCTGGGGCAAGCTGCTGCACGACTCGGGCGTGCCGGGCATCTACCGCTCGCAGACGCCGGGCGCCGGCGGCTGGGCCGCCAAGATGCAGGTGCGCATGGTCACGCACGCGGCGCCGCACCAGGGGCTGGGCGTGGACCAGTACGCCTGGAGCACCTCGCCGCTGCGCCGCTACACCGACCTGGTCAACCAGTGGCAGATCCTGGCCGCCGCCGAGCACGGCGTGACGGCGCCGCTGGTGGCGCCGTTCAAGCACTGCGACGCGACCCTGTTCGCGATCGTCTCGAGCTTCGACGCCGCCTACTCGGCGTATAACGACTTCCAGCAGAATATGGAGCGCTACTGGTGCCTGCGCTGGCTGGGGCAAGAGAATGTGAAACAGGCCGAGGCCGTCGTGCTCAAGGACGAGCTGGTGCGCCTGGTCGACGTGCCGCTGGTGGTGCGCCTGACCGGCATGCCGCAGGTGGCGCGCGGCGCCCAGGTGAAACTCGACATCGTGCGCTGGGACGAGATCGACCTGAACCTGGAAGCGCGCCTGCTCGAAGTGGCATCCGCCGAACCGGATGCATCGCTCGACTACGAGGAAGAAGCGGATACTGGCGAAGCGGCGGTGGCCGAGGTAGTCGAGGCCGAAGGCGCGGTGGCGGCGGTCGATACCGGGGATGCGCCGCAGCCGGCGCCGGCGTCGGCATCGTAGGGTTGGCCTCGGCGGCCCCGCGGTCATCCGCCGACGCGGTGATGGTTATTGGCGCCGATGTCGAATCGGATGATCTCGCCGCTAACCGTCACTAGACGGCAACCACATCCAGCTCACGTCCGAGCGCGGCCATCGCGTTCGCGACGGTATCGATCTTCGTGTTATGGCCCAGGTCGATAATGCGATTTACTTCCTGCGGCTTGATTCCCATGAGGCGGGCCAATTGAGAAGGACCGACCTGGCGCTCGATCATCGCGTTCAGCAGCAGCACCTTGGCCGACACGCTCAATGGCAGCGCGACCAGGCGCTCGCCTCTGCGTGCTTTCGAAGGCGCGGGTACGGGCCGGCTGTCCTCAAAGTAGAAGTCCATCGCGGTGACGAGCGCATCTTGCGCTTCCTTGAGTGATTCCTCCTCATCGTCGCCTTGGGCAATCGCCTCAGGGATATCTCGGAACGTGACAACGAATCCGCCTTCGTCGGCTGGGGTGAAGGTAGCAGGGTATTTCATACATACTCCATGGCTTGCATCTAATTTACTGTGGTACGGTGCTGCGGGGCAAAGACTTAATTGCGTGTATTACTTGAGCTTTAACTGCTACTTTACGCCCTCGACAAGGCCAGTCTTGAGTTCCTTGCTCGGGTGCCTCGGCAGGATGGTCTGCTGTCCGTTCAGGTAGACCTTCAAGTGGTTAGTGCCGTCCTTGAACGTCGCTCCTTGAAGCTTCAGCCACCTGACGAACTCGCTCTGTTTCACCGCGTGTCCCAGTGTGCTCCGACGTATCTAAGTTAGACAGGTTTGAGTGAGAGCGCAAATGGAAATTTAAACATATTTGTTTAAAATCTTATCCTCCAAGTTTTGATTAGCGGCTGTTTTTGCCTACTTGCAGCATTGATGCGTCCGAAGTTTAGAAAGAACGCCCAAGTCTTTAGCCACTAAGCGTTATCGAACCGACCACGTTCCAGGTCCTTCACGTTTTCAACCTCCCTCAACCGTTCCTGCCGGGTTAGAATTGGTCAATTCTCTGATTCAATTGCCCCACCAGGCCACCCGTAGCGCGTGAAGTCCTTTCTCCAAAACCGTCCCCTGATGATCGCCCTGGCCGTATCGGTGGCAGCCCATGCCGGGCTGCTGGCGCTGCGTTTCGCTGCGCCGGAGGCGTTCCGCCACCAGCCGGCCGATCCCGGACTGGAAGTGGTGCTGGTCAACGCCAAGCACGACCGGGCGCCAGCCAAGGCCGACGCGCTGGCCCAGGCCAACCTGGATGGCGGCGGCACGGCCGAGGCCGGCCGCGCCAAGTCGCCGCTGCCCGACCTGCGCAAGGTCGAGGACGGCGACAGCATCAAGGCCCTGCAGCGCCGCATCGCCGAATTGGAGCGCCTGCAGCAGAATGTGCTGACGCGCGCCCGCAGCGGCGGCAATTTCACTGCGCCGCCGGTCACCGAGCGCGAAAAGCCCGATCCGACCCGCACCGGCAACGACAACCTCGACACCACACGCGCCATCTCGCGCACCAGCGCCGAGATCTTCGAGCGCATCGAGGAAGAAAACCGCCGCCCCAAGCGCACGCAAATCACGCCCAGCACGCGCCAGGTCGGCTACGCGCTCTATTACAAGGCGATGCAGAAGCGCATCGAGGAAGTCGGCACGCTGAATTTCCCGCAGCAGGCCGGCCGCAAGCTGTATGGCGACCTGGTGGTCTACATCCCCGTGTTCCAGGACGGCACCCTGTACCTGGGCGATGGCGGCCCGCGCGTCGAACGCAGCTCTGGTAACCCGGCCCTCGACAAGGCCGCGCTCGAGATCGTGCGCCGCTCGGCCCCGTTCGGCGCCTTCCCGGCCAATATGCGCACCCAGGGCAAGGACGACCTGTGGGAAGTGTTCACCCGATTCCGTTTCACCCGTGAGGACAAGATGCAGGCAACCCTTGGAGACGCCGCCAAATGAGCGACCGCTACTGCGTCATCGGCAATCCGATCTCCCACAGCAAATCCCCGCAGATCCACGCCGCCTACGCACTGCAGACCGGCCAGGACATGACGTATGAACGCTGCCTGGCGCCGCTGGACGGCTTCGAGGCCACCGTGCGGCGCCTGGTCGCCGAAGGTTATCGGGGCGCCAACGTCACGCTGCCGTTCAAGCTCGACGCGGCGCGGCTGGCGACCCGGCTGGCGCCGCGCGCCCAGGCCGCCGGCGCGGTCAACACCCTGATTTTCGACCAGGGCGAGATCGTCGGCGACAACACCGACGGCCCCGGCCTAGTGGCCGACATCGTGCGCAATGCCGGCGTGCCGCTGGCCGATAAACGCATCCTGTTGCTGGGCGCCGGCGGCGCCGCGCGCGGCGCGCTGCTGCCGCTGCTGATGGAAAACCCGCGCCAGATCGTCATCGCCAACCGTACCCTGGCGACGGCCGAACGGCTGGCGGCCGATTTCGCGGCGCACGCGGACCTGCTGGCGGTGAGCGGTTTCCAGGACGTGGAGGGCAGCTTCGACGTGGTCATCAACGCCACCTCGGCCAGCCTGGCGGCCGACGTGCCGCCCGTGCCGCCATCGGTATTCGGACCCGGCGTGCTGGCGCTGGACATGATGTACGGGAAGGAGCCGACCGTGTTCATGGCATTCGCCGTGCGCCATGGCGCAAACGTGCGCGATGGCCTGGGCATGCTGGTCGAGCAGGCGGCCGAAGCCTTCCTGCTGTGGCGCGGCATGCGGCCGGAGACGGATGCCGTGCTGGCCGCGATGCGCCAGGCAGGCTGACCATGGCCAAGTCGCGCAAGGCCGCGCCGGCGCGGCGCCGCTGGATCAAGTGGATCTTCCTGGCCCCGCTGCTGCTGGTGCTGCTGGTCCAGCTGTATTTCTTTGCGATGGTGTGCTGGTATTCCCAGTTCAATCCCGGCTCGACCAGCTTCATGCGCGAGCAGCTGTCCCAGCTGCGCGAAAAGAATCCGAACGCGACCCTCAAGCACCAGTGGGTGCCGTATGCGCGCATTTCGCGCCACCTCAAGCGCGCGGTGGTGGCCTCGGAAGACGCCAACTTCAGCGTGCACAATGGCGTGGATTGGGAAGGGATCGAACGTGCCTACGAGCGCAACAACCGGCGCAGCAAGGTGGTCGGCGGTGGCTCGACCATCACCCAGCAGCTCGCCAAGAACCTGTTCCTGTCCGGCTCGCGCAGCTATGTGCGCAAGGGCCAGGAACTGGTGATCGCCTTCATGCTGGAGACGGTGATGAGCAAGGAGCGCATCCTCGAACTCTACCTGAACGTGGTCGAATACGGCCGCGGCGTGTTCGGCGCCGAGGCGGCCGCGCGCCACTATTACAGGACGTCGGCCGCCAACCTCAGCCAGGCGCAGGCGGCCCGGTTGGCGGTGATGCTGCCCAACCCGCGCTACTACGACAAGCACGGCACGACCAACTACCTGCAGCGCCGCACCAACGCGATCATGCGCCAGATGAGGTTCGCCGAGGTGCCTTGATGCGAAATTGTCGTTACTGAGTTGGCTCAGTGCACGGCGAACGGTTACACTTGCGCTAATTTTTCTCACCCGGCCGAAAAATAGCGAACGAGACCCCAGCGCATGATCAACGTATTTGTCCTCCAGAATGGCCGCCTGAACCAGGCAACGATCGCTTCCCGGCAAGACCTGGAGAACGTTGCGCCGGTGTGGGTCGACCTGACCGATCCGGACGAAGAAGAGCGCACCTGGGTCAAATCGAAGTATGGCGTCACCTTGCCGGGCGAGGACGAAGTCCAGGACATCGAAGCCTCGGCGCGCTACTACGAGGCCGAAAACGGCGACCTGCACCTGCGCACCGACTTCCTGCTCGAAGAAGAAGACGGCCCGTCGCGGGTGGTGACGGTGGCCTTCATCCTGTCCGGCAAAATCCTGTTCTCGGTCCATAACGACGACTTGCCCGTGTTCCGCCTGGTGCGCATGCGCGCGCGTTCGCGGCCCGGCTCGATCGAAGACTATATGGACGTGCTGCTCGACCTGTACGCGACCGACGCCGAATACTCGGCCGATGCGCTGGAAGGCATCTACGAAAGCCTCGAGGAAGTCTCGACCCGCGTGCTGCAGAAGGAATTCACCGACAATGACGCGGCCGCCGCGCTGAACGCCATCGCACACGAGGAAGACTTGAACGGCCGCATCCGCCGCAATATGATGGACACCCGGCGCGCGGTCAGCTTCCTGATGCGCGGCCGGCTGCTGAACTCGGACCAGTTCGAGGAAGCGCGCCAGATCCTGCGCGACATCGAGTCGCTCGACGGCCACACGTCCTTCCTGTTCGACAAGGTGAACTTCCTGATGGACGCCACCGTCGGCTTCATCAACATCAACCAGAACAAGATCATCAAGATCTTCTCGGTGGCCTCGGTCGCCTTCCTGCCGCCGACCCTGATCGCCAGCCTGTACGGCATGAACTTCGCCTTGATGCCGGAACTGAACTGGCGTTTCGGGTATCCGTTCGCGATCGCCCTGATGGCGGCCAGCGCGGTGGCGCCGCTACTGTACTTCCGCCGGCGCGGGTGGTTGAAGTAGGACTGGCAGGTTTTCTCTGAATTGGTCCGCTTGCTTTTAGATCGTCACTTCTGCCAGCGGCAGAAATGACGATCTAAAAGCAAGCGCGAATCCAAGTCTCGCGCACAACTGCCAGAACCCTTGCATCGGACGTGCTGGCTTTACCCGCCGAATAAAATCATTTTCCGTTGTCGTGGCGTGACCATTGGAGAGTTTTCTGTCGATCTTTGTCGACTAATATGCTCGCCTTGCGCCAGTCGGGCAGTCTTCACTGTGTATATTTCTGCCTAAATCGATACGTTTCCACAGTCCCGACCAATGGAATTGAGCGATTGGTAGCCGAGGAAAATTTGAAATCTGATCGCTAGGTGCAAAGCATGTGCGTCATCAGGCGCCAATAAAATCAAAGTAATTAAAGGAATATATGATATTAAGCCGGATCCTTTTCATAATTGCGCTTTTTGCCCAAAGTGCCTTATCATTTGCCGCAACAGCCATCGAAATCGAAAAAGTTGAACGTACAAACGCCGGCATTACCATTTATGGGGCTTCGCCGATTCTGCCGCCAGGAACCAAGCTCTGGGCTACCGTCATTAGGTTCAACGGCAAGAAAGTTGGTGATGCTATGGTTTTGAAAGATACAAAAGTACTGATAACGCCAGGAAAGAAATTCGTTGCAAATCTCTCGCGTAATAATCAAAGTGCCGCTTATCCGCCGGAGATAGGAAAGTATCAGGTCGAATTTTATGCGATATTCAACCGCGCGTGGCAGGAAGTGCCCGTGCTCAAGGCAGTTGGCGCCAGGCTCGACGAGCAAGGCAGGGCGATCGACTCGGAACCGCGTTCGCTTCCGTCATCCACCGATTTGATAAAGGAAGATATCTTCGGAGAAAAAGTTCGCGTATTGAGCACGCGACGCACAATCGACCTGAAACATGCAAATTCGGTTGGAGCGTCTGAGTCAAGCACCAAAAAGATTGTCGTGGAGATTCACGACGTGAATGCTGCCAATAATCCGGTTCGGGCTTTCGATGCGACGAACCTCTCGGTGAATGAGGCTATAAAGAAGGCTGGACGAGTCGGTAAGGGCCGAGCCATGTCGGTACTTTGCAACGGTGACTTCAAGGATGGCTTGGGTCAACGCTCCCTGGCCGACGATCTTATTTATCCAGATGGGCGTGTAAACCCGATCTTTAAAGTCAACGATTATGCAAATATGATGGACGTCTGTATAACTCAGGAGACTTCTTACAATTCCCGTCGACGTCGGTAATTATATATGTCGCGCCCGGCCGCAGGTGAGAGTCACGGCGATTACCATGGCCGTATTACTGGCAGCAAGCATGTAGGTCAGGCTCCCGCATTTCCGGAAACGGCATTCATTGGAAAAAATGGGGATAACCGGCGCAGACGAAATGCTGCGCCGTCCTCAATGCTCAGCCAATCCGCTTGAACACCCGCCGCGCCGCTTCGATCGTCTCGTCGATGACCGCATCATCATGCTGGATCGACACAAACCCCGCTTCGAACATCGCCGGCGCGAAGTACACGCCTTCTTCCAGCATGCCGTGGAAGAAGCGGTTGAAGCGCTCCTTGTCGCCCGCCATCATCTCGCTATAGCTGGACGGCACGTCCTTCGAGAAGTAGAAGCCGAACATGCCGCCCACCGAGTCGCCGCAGAAGTCGATGCCGGCTTCCTGCGCGGCGGCGGTGAGTCCCGTCACCAGCCGATCCGCGGTCGCGGTCAGCTTTTCATAAAAGCCTTCTTCCTGGATCAGCTTCAGGGTGGTCATGCCGGCCGCCACCGCCACCGGATTGCCCGACAGCGTGCCGGCCTGGTACACCGGGCCGATCGGGGCCATCTTCTGCATCAGGTCCGCGCGCCCGCCGAAGGCCGCCACCGGCATGCCGCCGCCGATCACCTTGCCCAGCGCGGTCAGGTCGGGGGTGATGCCGTACATGCCCTGCGCGCCTTCGAGGCCCACGCGGAAGCCGCACATCACTTCGTCGAAGATCAGCACCGCGCCGTGTTCGGTGCACAGTTCGCGCATGCGCTGCAGGAACTCAGGGGTGGCGCGGATCAGGTTCATATTGCCGGCCACCGGCTCCACGATCACGCAGGCGATGGTGTCGCCCATCGAGGCGAAGGCGTCTTCCAGCTGCGGGACGTTGTTATAGTCGAGCACCAGGGTGTGCTTGACGAAGTCTTCCGGCACGCCGGCCGAGGTCGGGTTGCCGAAGGTCAGCAGGCCGCTGCCGGCCTTCACCAGCAGCGAGTCGGCGTGGCCGTGGTAGCAGCCTTCGAACTTGACGATCTTGTCGCGGCCGGTGGCGCCGCGCGCCAGGCGCAGCGCGCTCATGGTGGCTTCGGTACCCGACGAGACCAGGCGCACCTGCTCGATCGACGGCAGCAGGCGGCAGATTTCTTCGGCGATCTCGATCTCGCCTTCGGTCGGGGCGCCGAAAGATAGACCGTTAGCAGCAGCGGCCTGCACCGCCTCGACCACTTCGGGACGGGCGTGGCCGAGGATGGCCGGGCCCCAGGAACCGATGTAGTCGATATAGCGCTTGCCGTCGGCGTCCCAGAAATGCGGGCCCTTGGCGCGCTCGATGAAGCGCGGGGTGCCGCCCACCGAGCGGAAGGCGCGCACCGGCGAGTTGACGCCGCCGGGCGTCGATTGCTGGGCGCGGGCGAACAGGGTGTCGTTGCGCGAGGTGGATTGTTCAGTGGTCATGATAGCTGCTTCGTGATTGGAAAGAACCCGTCCCGGCGCAGAACGCCTAGGGACGGAAGAATTTACTGGGAATGAACTTGCCCATGCCGAAACGCTGCGCATGCTCGAGCGCGCCGGTGGTGTATTCCTGGGCCACGACCAGCGCCTGCTTCGCGTCCATGCCGCGCGCCAGGCAGGCGGTGAAGGCGGCCGAATAGGTATTGCCGGCGCCCAGGAAGGGGCCGGGCAGGTGCTGCCACTCGACCCGCGCGACTTCGCCGCTGGCGTCGTACAGGCGGTTCGAGCAGGCGCCGTGTTCGTCGCGGCTGCCGGTCACCAGCACGTAATGCAGGCCGCTCGAGGTGAGTTCGGCCACGTCTTCTTCCAGGTCGCCGTCCTTGCCGTCGGCGCCATCGCGCCACAGCTCGGCCATGCGGCCCAGTTCGGACTGGGACAGGATCAGGGCGGTGGCCTGCGGCGCCAGGATCGAGCGCAGCGCGGACAGCATTTCCTCGTCGCCCAGGCCGGCGTCGGGCAGGGCCGACAGGAAAGGATCGAGGACCAGCGGCGCATCCGGGTAGTCGGACACGATCTCGGCGATCGCGGCCAGGTGCAGGGCCGAGCCGACGGCGCCGACCTTGAAGGCGGCGATCGGCATGTCTTCCAGCAAGGTGCGCGCCTGCTCGGCCATCCAGTCGCTGTCGAGCTCGTACATATTCTCGATGCGTGCACTGTCCGCGACCAGCAGGCCGGCGATGGCCGACAGCCCGTGGCATCCGAGGGCGGCGAACGCGGCGCAATCCGCCTGCACGCCGATGGCGCCGACCGGATCGCAGACGCCGAAGCTCAGGATGAGGGGGAACGTTTGGTTTTGCACGTCGGGTAGATTAAGATGCCGGATTCCGATTCCACATTTTACTAGATACAAGGACCAATACTGTGAGTACCGAATCCACCGCGCCTTTCCAGACCTGGATGTGCCTGATTTGTGGCTGGGTCTATGACGAGGCTGTCGGTGCGCCCGACGACGGCATCGCTCCCGGCACGCGCTGGGCCGACGTCCCGATGAACTGGACCTGCCCGGAATGCGGCGCGCGCAAGGACGACTTCGAAATGACGGCAATCTGAAGCAGGCGAAATACAAAAATGATCACAATGTGATCAGCTTGATAATGGCATCTCGGCCACTCTCGGGATGCCATATTACGCAGTAGTTGACTCTCTGCAACACTTTGCGCACAAGAAAGATGCGCTGTGCTATCGTGGCGCTTCAAGCCGAAGTGAAACGAAAATGACGACATCGCCGCAATCCACGGCCCTGACCATCATGGTGATCGACGACAGCAGCACGATCCGCCGCTCCGCCGAGATTTTCCTGAACCAGGCCGGTTACCAGGTGGTGTTGGCCGACGACGGCTTCGACGCCCTGGCCAAGATCAACGACCATCATCCGGCGCTGGTGTTCTGCGACATCCTGATGCCGCGCCTGGACGGTTACCAGACCTGCGCCCTGATCAAGAAGAGCGCGCGCTTTCGCGCGACGCCGGTCCTGATGCTGTCGTCCAAGGACGGCCTGTTCGACCGCGCGCGCGGCGCGATGGTCGGCGCCAGCGCCTATCTCACCAAACCCTTTACCAAAGACAGCCTGCTGGCGGCGGTGCGCGAGCACGCCTTGCCCCAGGCCTGACCTGACCTTTCTACCGAGCCGGAGCCGTAAGTGGCCATCAACAAGATCCTCATCGTCGACGATTCCCCGACCGAACGCCTGTACCTGACCGACATCCTGGTGAAGAACGGCTTTGCCGTCAGCACCGCCGTGAATGGCGACGAAGCGATCGAGCGCATCCGCGCCGAACGCCCCGAACTGATCCTCATGGACGTGGTCATGCCGGGCTCCAACGGCTTCCAGGTGACGCGCGCCATCGCGCGCGACCCGGAGCTGGCGGCGCTGCCGGTCATCATTTGCAGCAGCAAGAACCAGGAAACCGACCGCATCTGGGGCCTGCGCCAGGGCGCGAAGGATTACCTGGTCAAACCGGTCGACCCCGAGCGCCTGCTGGCCAGCATCGCGGCCGTGGCGACCGCCGGCGGCGTGAGCGCATGACCGGCGCGGCGGAGGAGGGCAAGGAGAGTGACGAGGGCGGCCGGCGCGATCCCGCGGCGCGCCGTACCCGCCTGCGCCTGTACCAGGAGCAGTTGCTGGAAAAAATGCAGGCAGCCAGGACCGGCGCCGGCGCCAGCACCGGCCAGCTGGGCCTGGCGATCGGCGCCACGCGCTACCTGGTCGACCTGCTCGAGGTCGGCGAAATCGTCGCCCCCGCGCCCCTGACCGCCGTCCCGCTGACCCAGCCCTGGTACCTGGGCCTGGCCAATGTGCGCGGCAGCCTGCTGGGCGTGATCGACCTGGCGCGCTACCTGGGCGAGGAAGCCGCGCCCGATGGTCCCGCGACGCCGCGCCTGGTGGTGTTCGCTCCGCATCTCGGCTTCAACTGCGCCTTGCTGGCCTCGAACGTTTTCGGATTGCGCCAGGCCGGCGCGATGGAACGCGTGGGGGATGCATTGCGCGACGCCGACGGCAACACATGGACGCCGCTGTCGCTGGCGGCGCTGGTGCGGGAAGAGCGTTTCCTGCGGGTTGCAGGCTAACTCGCAGGCTAACTTGCACGCTAAAACAACCATACTCACAGCAGCAAACAGGGAGCAGCAATGGGATTCGCTTCGAAACTGACCACGAATTTTTTCGCCAAGGATGATGCCGCCATCGATGCGGCCACGCCCGGCGAGTCCCCGCTGGACGCCGACGGCGGCGGGTCGGCCGCCGCGGCCGCGCGCCGGCTCGGTGGCTTTCGCAGCCGCAGCGCGACCGAGGCGCTGGCGGCGGAAAGCGCCGACGACCTGCGCGCGGTCCCGATCGGCGGGCAGTTCCAGCCCGGCCGCCTGAACCTGCTGCTCGGCGCTTTTGTGGGCGGCGTGCTGCTGACCATGCTGGCGGCCTGGCAGAATTCGGCGATCGATGCCCGCCTGGCCGGCCAGAGCCAGGTGACCGGCGACGCCGTGATGCACTCCCAGCGTTTCGCCAAGGCGGCGCCGATCGCGCTGCGCGGCGACGCCGCCGCCTTCGACCAGCTCGAGGACAGCCGCACCCAGCTGGGCCGCGAACTGGACCTGCTGGCGCGCGGCGGCCAGTCGCCGACCGGCCGCATCCCGGCCGCCAGCGGCCCGCGCGCGGAAGAACTGCAAAAGGCGATCGTGCTGTGGAACGCCTCGTCCAAGGCGGCCGCCAACATCATCGCCAACAAGCGCAACCTGCTGGCCTTCGGCGTCAGCCTGCGCCAGTACGAAGAGGTGGGGCCAGAGCTGACCGCGATCGCCGAGCGCCTGCAAAAGGACGAATCGAGCGACGCCCGGCGCCAGGTGGCGGCGCTGAGCATGCAGTCGCTGGCCCAGCGCCTGTCGGCCGGCACCCAGACCTTCACCACCCCGGGCTCGGCCCAGAACGCGGTGACCTACATCATGGGCGACATCGAGTCGCTGAGCGCGATCATCGACGGCCTGCTCGACGGCGGCGGCAAGCTGGGCCTGGCGCCGCTGACCGACCTCGAACAGAGCATGCGCCTGGCGCGCACCCGTGACAGCTTCGACGAGTACGTCAAGACCATCACCCCGCTGCTGGGCAACCTGACCAACTACGCCAGCGCGCGCGCCGCCGAGCGCGTGATCTCGCGCGACAGCGAACAGCTGCGCGTCATGCTGGCGGAGTTGCACCACGATTACCAAAGCGACCAGGCCGGCACCAGCGGCTGGTTCTGGCTGACGGTCGGCGCCGCCCTGTTCACCCTGGTGGCGGCGCTCGGCATCTCGCGCGCCATGCTGCAGGACGCCGCCTCCCGCGCGCGCGCCGCCGAGGAGCGCCGCCGCGAAGCGGAAGCGATGCGCCAGCTGGCCCAGGCCAAGGAAGAAGAAGCCAAGGCCACCAACGACCAGAACCAGGCCGCGATCCTGCGCCTGATGAACGAGCTGCAAGAGGTGGCGGACGGCGACCTGACGGTGCAGGCCACGGTGTCGGAAGACATCACCGGCGCGATCGCCGACTCGGTCAACTACACGGTCGAGGAATTGCGCGAGCTGGTGGTGCGCGTCATCAAGACCTCGGAACAGGTGGCGCGCGCCTCGAACGGCGCGCAGCAGGTCTCGACCGAGCTGCTCGGCGCGGCCGAGCGCCAGTCGCGCGAGATCCAGGAAGCGTCCAGCACCACCATGAAACTGGCCGGCCTGATCACCGACGTGTCGCGTTCGGCCCTCGAATCGGCCAGCGTGGCGCGCCAGTCGGTGGCGGCGGCGGAGCAGGGCGCGACCGCGGTGCAGAACGCGATCGAAGGCATGCAGGAGATCCGCGAGCAGATCCAGGAAACCTCGAAGCGCATCAAGCGCCTGGGCGAATCCTCGCAGGAGATCGGCGAGATCACCGAGCTGATCTCGGACATTACCGAGCAGACCAACGTGCTGGCGCTGAACGCCGCGATCCAGGCCGCATCGGCCGGCGAGGCCGGTCGCGGCTTCTCGGTGGTGGCGGAAGAGGTGCAGCGCCTGGCGGAACGCTCGGGCGAGGCGGCCAAGCAGATCGGCGCGCTGGTGCGCACCATCCAGACCGACACCCACGACGCGGTGGCGGCCATGGAAAAATCGACCCAGGGCGTGGTCGAGGGCGCGCGCCTGTCGGACGCCGCCGGCGCCGCGCTGTCGGACATCTCGCGCGTGTCGAACCGCCTCGGTGAACTGATCGGGGACATGTCGAACGCCACCGAGCGCCAGGCTACCAAGGCCACCGGCGTGGCCGACAAGATGCAGGAGATCCTGTCGGTGACCGAACATACGCAGCAGGGAACGCGCCAGACCGCGCAGTCGATTCATGAACTGGCCACCCTGGCCCAGGAGCTCAAGGATTCGGTGTCGCGCTTCCGCGTGGTATCCTGAGCGGCCCATGGCTACCCCGAATCCGACCTTGCAACGTTCCAGCTTCGACACCGGCCCGCTGTCCTGGGTCATCGGCGAAATCCGCGACGCCCTGGCGCGCGCCTCCACCGCCTTGCGCGAGGCCGCCGGACGCTCGCTAGAAGCCCAGCCGACCCTGCTGCTGCATGCCAAGACCCACCTGCACCAGGCGCACGGCGCCCTGCAGCTGGTCGACGTCGAGGGTGTCGGGGTGTACACCGGCGCGGCCGAGGCGGTGCTGGACGGTTTCAAGAATGGGGAACTGCCATGCACCGTGGATAGCGTGCAGGTGGTGCTGGACGCCTTCGGGGCGCTCGGCGAATACCTGGACGAACTGCTGGCCGGCATGCCGCAACAGCCGGCGCGCCTGTTCCCGTATTACCGCGACATGGTCGAGCGCCAGGGCGAGCGCAAGGTGCATCCATCCGACCTGATGCCGCTCGACTTGTCCACGCTGCCCGAGTTGCCTGCGCCGGAAGGTGACGGCCAGGTCGATATCGCGGCCTGCCGTGGCCGATTCGAAAAAGCGCTGCTGCCCTACCTGAAAGCCGAGGACGACGCCGGGCGCCAGATCCATGCCGCCGACCTGGTGGCCGCCATCGCGCCGATCGCAGCCAGCCAGGACGAGCTGCGCGCGCGCTTGTTCTGGCAGGCGATGCATGCCTTCGCCACCGTGGTGGCCGACGGCCAGGTCGAGAGCGATCTCTACATCAAACAGCTGTTCGGCCAGGTCAACCTGCAATTACGGCGCCTGGCCAAGGGTGAGCTCGATGCGCCCGAGGCGATGCTGCGCGACGCGTTGTTCTTCATCGCCGCCGCGCGCGAACCGGGACCGGAGGCGCGCGCGCTGCGCCAGGCCCTGGGCCTGGACGGCGCCGTGCCGCCCGACTATGCCGAGCGCCGCTACGGCAAGCTCGATCCACAAGCCCTGCAAGAGGCGCGCGAAGCGCTGGCGCGCACCAAGTCGGACTGGGACCGCATCGCCGGCGAGGGCAAGCCGGACGCCGAGGTCGAGAGCGACTTCAACGACGCGCTGGCGCGCCTGGCCGGCGCCAGCGAAAAGCTCGGCGCCCCCGCGCTGGCCCAGCTGCTGCGCGAACTGGGCCGCGCGGCCAGCGACTCGGTGCAGTCGGGCCGCGACGACCAGTTCGGGCTCGAGATGGCGGCCGCCATGCTGTTCGTCGAGAACGGCCTGGACCAGCTGCGCCAGCTGCCCGACGATTTCTCGGAGAATGCCGAAGCCGTCGGCGCGCGCCTGCTGGCGCTGGCCGCCGGCGAGACGCCGCCCGACGCCCCGCACTGGCAGGGCGAGCTGGCGCGCCAGATCCAGCAGGGCCAGACCGTGGCCGTGCTGGCGAACGAGGTCAAGGCCGGCCTGCGCCAGATCGAGAAGCTGCTCGACGACTACTACGACGACCCGGGCAAGCGTCAGGTGCTCGGGCAGGCGGCGCCGATCCTGCACCAGCTGCAAGGGGCGTTCGCCATCCTCGACCAGGACCAGGCGGTGCTGGCCGTGCGCCACGTCGAGGAAGCGGTGCGCGCTTTGGCCGCCAGCGATGCCGACGTGACCAGCCAGCACGCGTCGCTGCATAATATCGCCCAGAACATCGGTGCGCTCGGCTTCTTCGCCGACCTGCTGGCCCAGGACAGCGAGGCCGCGCGCGGCCGCTTCACCTTCGACCTCGACAAGCTGCTGCTGCGCGAGCTGCCGTTCGAGTTCGTCGAGGCGCCGGCCGAGGCCGCGCCTGCGGAGACGCCGGCGGCCGAGCCGGCAGATGAGATCGCGGACGGCGTCGACGCCGAACTGCTCGGCATCTTCATCGCCGAGGCGCAGGAAGTGCTGGCCTTCGTGGTCGAGACCCTGCCGCGCGCGGCCGACGAGCCGTCCAACCAGGAAATCCTGACCCAGCTGCGCCGCGGCTTCCATACGCTCAAGGGCAGCAGCCGTATGGTGGACCTGGAGGCCTTCGCCGCCACCGCCGCCGCCATCGAACGCGTGATGAACGTGTGGCTGGCCGACGGTCGTTCGGCCACCGCCGACCTGCTGGCCCTGCTGGCCCATGCCTACGCCGAACTCGATGCCTGGGTGGCCGAGCTGGCCGCCGGCCTCCTGCCCGCCCGCGATGGCGCGGCGCTGATCGAGGCTGCCGCGCGGGTGCAGGAGGGCGGGCCGTTCGAACCGCTGACGTTCGAGCCACCGGGCGAAGAGCCTTTGGTGCTGGACGACATCATCGAAGCGCCGGTGCTCGACGATATTCCGCTGCTCGACGAACCGCTGGCCATGCCCGGCGACGATGGCGTGAAGCGCGTCGGCGACCTGGCCATCCCGCAGGCCCTGCACGACGTCTACCTGGGCGAAACCGAGGCGCTGTGCGCCACCCTGGAACAGGCGTTGGACGCGCTGCGCCGCGGCCTGGACAAACAGGTGGTGCAGGACGCGGTGACGGCGGCGCACACGCTGTCCGGTACCTCGGCCACGGTCGGCTACAGCGCCTTGCGCGACCTCGCGCACGAGCTGGAGACGACGCTCGAGAAGCTGGCGGCGCCGGGCACGAAGCTCGAGGACGGCCAGTTCGATCTGTTCGATTCGACCCTGTCGCGCATGCGCACCATGCTGCAGGTGTTCACCCTCGGCGAGCTGGCCCCTGGCCAGCCCGACCTGGTGGAACAGCTGACTGCGCTGCGCGAGCGCCTGGCCAGCCAGCTGGCGGCCGCCTTGTATGGCGAGGCCGATCCGGCCCTGGCCAGCCAGCTCGACGCGCTGTTCGCGGCCGCCTACGAGCAGTTGCTGGCCGCGCCACCGGCATTCGAAGCGCGCCAGGCGCCGCAGGCCCAGCCGAAGCCGGCCGTGAAGGACGACATCGACGACCTGTTCGATTCCTTCCTCGACGATGCCTTCGCCGCGCCGGAACTCGACCAGGCCGCCCCGCAGGCGCAGGATGCGACCTTTGTAGCCGTCACCCCGGACGAAGCGGTGCTGGCCGAAGCGGTGCCGGAAGCCGAACCTGAACTTGAGCCGGAGCCGGAGCCGGAACCCGAACTGGTCGGCGCCAGCTATGCCGACGAGATCGACCCGGACCTGCTGCCGGTGTTCCTGGAAGAGGCCGCGGACCTGTTGCCGCGCATCGGCCACGACCTGCGCCAATGGCGCTCGGCGCCGACCAATACCGCGATCGCGCAGGGCATGCAACGCGACCTGCACACGGTGAAGGGCAGCGCGCGCATGGCCGGCGCGATGCGCCTGGGCCAGCACGCGCACGAGCTGGAAACCCAGATCGAGAACATGGTCCACGCCGGCACATCCACCTTGCCGGCCACCGCCTTCGACGAGCTGCTGGCCAACTACGACGCGGCGATGCTGCTGTTCGAGCAGTTGCAGCAACCTGTCCAGGCGCAAGCCGCGTCGACGCCGGAGCAGGCGCACACGCCGCCTCCTGCCGAGCCTGCCCGTTCGCCGCTGGTGCGGGTGCGCGCCGACATCCTCGACCGCGTGGTGAACCAGGCCGGCGAGGTGTCGATCACGCGCTCGCGCCTGGAAAACCAGATGGGCGCGCTCAAGGGTTCGCTGGGCGACTTCTCGGACAACGTGGCGCGCCTGCGGCGCCAGCTGCGCGAGATCGAGATGCAGGCCGAGTCGCAGATCGCATCGAAGCTGTCGATCTCGGGCGAGCGCGAATTCGATCCGCTCGAATTCGACCGCTTCACGCGCCTGCAGGAACTCACGCGCATGCTGGCCGAGAGCGTCGACGACGTCGCCTCGTTCCAGGAAAGCCTGGCGCGCACGGTCGACGGCGCCAACGAGGAACTGGCCAGCCAGGCGCGCATGACGCGTGACCTGCAGCGCGACCTGATGCGGGTGCGGATGGTGCCGTTCGCCAGCCTGTCGGAACGCCTGTTCCGCGTCGCGCGCCAGACCGCCAAGGAAACCGACAAGCGCGTCAACCTCGACATCCGCGGCGGCGCCGTGGAGATCGACCGCGGCGTGCTGGAACAGATGGCCGCGCCCTTCGAGCACCTGCTGAGGAATGCGATCGTGCACGGCATCGAGCCGCGCGCGGCGCGCCAGGAAGCGGGCAAGGCGGAGACGGGAGAATTGCTGGTGCAGGTCAGCCAGCACGGCAACGAAGTCATGATCGTGTTCGGCGACGACGGCGCCGGCCTGGACCTTGAGCGTATCCGCGCCAAGGCGCAGGCGGGCGGCCTGCTGGAGGGCGGCGAAGACGCCTCCGACCAGGAGGTGACGGAACTGATCTTCGAGCCGGGCTTTTCGACGGCGGACACGCTGACCGAGCTGGCTGGCCGCGGCGTCGGCATGGACGTGGTGCGCTCCGAAGCCCAGGCGCTGGGCGGACGCGTGGCCGTCGTGTCCGAACCGGGGCAGGGCGCGCGCTTCACGATCACGCTGCCGTTGACGCTCGCTGTCGCCCAGGTGGTGCTGGTGACCGCCGGCGGGCGCACGCATGCGGTGCCATCGACCCTGGTCGAGCGGGTGGAGCAGGTGCGCGCGCTGGACCTGGCGGCGGCGATCGAGGCCGGCAGCATCGCGCTGGCCGGCGAAACCCTGGCGCTGCATGCGCTGCCCGGGTTGTTGGGCGAAGACGAGGATGAGGACGAGGACAAGCCGACGGCGAGCCAGCGCTCGGCGCCGGTGCTGGTGCTGAACGGCGGCGCCAGCCGCATCGCGCTGCGCGTGGACGAAGTGCTGGGCAACCGCGAGGTGGTGGTCAAGAACATCGGTCCGCAGCTGTCGCGGGTGCCGGGCATCGCCGGCGCGACGGTGCTGGGTTCGGGCGAGATCGTCCTGATCCTCGATCCGCTGGCGCTGGCGCAGCAGCCGCAGGCTGCCGCGCAGGTGAAGAAGGAAGTGGCGCGCCAGGTGCGGCGCCCGACCGTGATGGTGGTCGACGACTCGCTCACGGTGCGCCGCGTGACCCAACGCCTGCTGGAGCGCGAAGGCTATCGCGTGCAGCTGGCCAAGGACGGCGTCGAGGCGCTCGAATTCATTGGACAGGGCGCGCCCGACCTGATGCTGGTCGATATCGAGATGCCGCGCATGGACGGCTTCGACCTGACCCGCAATGTGCGCGGCAACGACGCTACCAAGGACATCCCGATCGTCATGATCACCTCGCGCACGGCGGACAAGCACCGCAACGTGGCGATGGGGCTGGGCGTGAATGCCTATTACGGCAAGCCGTATCAGGAGCCGGTGCTGCTGGCGGCGATCGAAGAGCTGCTCAAACGCTGACGGTTTTCTTGACCACGGCAAAGCGCTCGAGCGTGCGCCTGCGCGCCGCGTCGTGGTCCACGACCGGCGCCGGATAATTCTCACCCAGCACCACGCCGCGCTCGGCCAGCACCTCCGGCTTGACCAGCCATGGCGCGTGGATCTGCTTCGCATCCAGCTTCGCCAGTTGCGGCAGGTAGCGCCGGATGATTTCCCCGCGCGCGTCGAAGCGCGTCGATTGCGTCACCGGATTGAAGATCCGGAACCAGGGCTGGGCATCGCAGCCGGTCGACGCCGCCCACTGCCAGCCGCCGTTGTTCGAGGCCATCTCGTAGTCGTTCAGCTTCAGCGCGAAATAGCGCTCGCCGCGGCGCCAGTCGATGCCGAAGTCCTTGGTGAGAAAACTGGCCGTCACCATGCGCAGCCGGTTGTGCATGAAGCCGGTCGTGTTCAGCTGCACCATGGCCGCGTCGACCAGCGGATAACCGGTGCGGCCCTCGCACCAGGCGGCGAACAACGCATCGGCCTCGAGCCCGTCGTCCCACCGCACCGCATCGAAGGCCGGCTTGAAGGAGCGCTCGACCACGTGCGGGTTCTGCGCCAGCACCATCGCATAGAAATCGCGCCAGATGAGTTCGGACAGCCATACCGAGGCGCCGTTGCCGCCGGCGCCCGACAGCATCAATTGCTGGGCCGTGCGCACCAGGTGGCGGATCGAGGTGGTGCCGAAGCGCAAATGCGTCGATAACCTCGACGTGCCATCCTCGGCCGGGAAATCGCGCGCGCGGCCGTAGTCGGCGATGTCTTCCACGAAGGCCTCGAACAAGGCTTCGGCGCCTTCCATGCCGGCCGGCAGCGGCGGTTCGCCGGACTCGAAGCCGATGTCTTCCAGCGCGGGCAGGGCCGGCGCCGGGGCCGAGGCGGCGGGCGGCGCGAACGCATGCGCGAACGCGTCGACCGGATACGCCGCCAGCGTATCGGGACGCGCCGCCAGCCGCTTGAGCCAGGCGTTCTTGTAGGGTGTGAAGACCGAGAATGGCTGGCCCGCCAAGGTCAGCACCTCCTCCCTCTCGAAGATGACCTGGTCCTTGTACGCATGGAAGGCGCGGCCTTGCGCCGCCAGCAGCCGCGCCACCTCGTCATCGCGCGCGATCGCCAGCGGTTCATAGTCGGTGCAAGCATGCACTGCGTCAACATCGAGTGCGTTCGCCAACGCCGCCACCTCATCCCGGGCGCTGCCGTGGCGCACGATGAGGTAGCCTCCAAGACGACGCAATTCCTCATCCAGGCTGGCCAGGCTGGCGTGAATGAAACGCAGGCGCCGATCGTCGCGCGGCAAGCCGTCGAGAATCTCGGTGTCATACACGAAGACGCAAAACACCTGTTGCGAACCGCGCAGGGCGTGGTGCAGGGCGGCGTGGTCGAATGCGCGCAGGTCGCGCCGGAACCAGACTAAAGACTTGCTCAAATTCATCACTGTGTGCGAGGTCAAGGCGGGAGCAGATTTTACTGTCTAGGATCGGACCGTGGTGTGCGTGTCGTGATGCTTCCGGGGGTGCTCCGGCCAAATGGGTGTAAACTAGGGAAAAGCGTAACGTTGTGCTGCAGAACGTTGGCAGTCGATCATGTTTTAACGCAAGAGTGCGCCTTTTGAGAGTATCCGTATGAAAAAAAGCAAAGTTGGCAAAACTCTACCGATGCCGGGCATGCCCCGGGAGCAGGATGAAGGGCTCGCCAAGGCCGGTCCGGCAGCATCCGGGCTCAACCTTGCGAACCATTTCCTGATCGCCATGCCATCGATCCAGGATCCGATCTTCGGCGGCACCGTCGTCTATGTCTGCGAGCACAACGACAAGGGCGTGCTGGGCGTGGTCATCAACAAGCCGACCGACATGACGATGGAAACCCTGTTCGACCGCGTCGACCTCAAGCTGGCCGAAGGCCTGCGCGCGACCGTGGTGGATGAGCCGATCATGTTCGGCGGGCCGGTCCAGGACGACCGC
This sequence comes from Massilia oculi, assembly GCF_017582745.1. GTDB lineage: Bacteria > Pseudomonadota > Gammaproteobacteria > Burkholderiales > Burkholderiaceae_D > Telluria > Telluria oculi_A. The sequence continues at coordinate 26,025 of NZ_JAFVIM010000030.1, read as the reverse complement.
GGCTTCGTGCTGCACTCGCCGGGCGGCCGCTATTCCTCGTCCCTCAACGTCACCGACGACGTCGCCTTCACGACCTCGATCGACGTGCTCGAAGCCGTCGCCAGCGGCGGCGGCCCCGCGCGCATGCTGGTCTCGATCGGCTATGCCGGCTGGAGCCCCGGCCAGCTCGAAGAAGAAATCTCGCGCAACGGCTGGCTGACGGTGGGCGCCGACGCGCGCGTGCTGTTCGACCTGCCGATCGAGGAGCGCTACAACGCCGCCATCAAACTGCTGGGGATCGATCCCTTCATGCTCGCCACCGAAGCCGGCCATGCGTAGTTCGTTGTACCTGCACCGCTTTGCATGATGGTCGATATCGTTCTCGGCTTCGATTTCGGCGTCAAGCGGATCGGCATCGCCATGGGCAACACCCTGACCGGGCAGGCGCAGCCGCTGCGCGTCATCGCCGCCATCGACAACGCCACCCGCTTCAAGATCATCGGCGAGCTGATCGCCGAGTGGCGCCCGGCGCGCCTGGTGGTGGGCGAGCCGCGCCATCCCGACGGCGCCGAGCACGACATGACCCTGCGCAGCCGCCGCTTCGCCAACCAATTGCATGGCCGCTTCAACCTGCCGGTCGAGCTGGTCGACGAGCGCTATTCGTCGGCCGTGATCGCGTCGAAGCGCGGCGACGTCATCGACGACAAGGCGGCCGCCATCATTCTGCAACAATACTTTGACGCATATTCCCCACCTAATGCCAACTTCTAACCTCAACCTCGACGCCGAGGCGCTCTACCGCGAGCTGCTGGCCCAGGTCCGCGCGGGCCTGGACGGCGTGCCCGACGCCGCCATCGTCGGCATCCATTCCGGCGGCGCCTGGCTGGCCGAACGCCTGGCGCGCGACCTCGATCTCACCGCCCGCCTGGGCTCGATCGACGTGTCGTTCTACCGCGACGACTATGCGCGCAAGGGCCTGCATCCTGACGTAAAACCGACCCACATCCGCTTTCCGGTCGACGGCGCGACGGTCGTGCTGGTCGACGACGTGCTGCAGACCGGCCGCACCACGCGCGCCGCGATCAACGTGCTGTTCGACTACGGCCGGCCAAGCTGCATCAAACTGGCCGCGCTGGCCGACCGCGGCGGGCGCGAGCTGCCGGTGGCGGCCGATTTCGTCGGCACCCGCGTGTCGCTCGCGGCAAACCAGTCGCTGTGCCTGCAGCGCGACGAAACAGGCCAACTCTCGCTGACCATCGAAGAAGACAATGCCGACCCTGCACAATAATCCGCAACTGAACAAGAACGGCGAGCTGCAACACCTGCTCACCATCGAGGGACTCAAGAAGTCGCACATCGACCACATCCTCGACACCGCATCGAGCTTCGTCGGCATCTCCGACCGCGAAGTCAAGAAAGTCCCGCTCATGCGCGGCAAGAGCGTGTTCAACCTGTTCTTCGAAAACTCGACGCGCACCCGCACCACCTTCGAGATCGCCTCGAAGCGCCTGTCGGCCGACGTCATCAACCTGAACATCCAGGCCTCGTCGACCACCAAAGGCGAGTCGCTGCTCGACACCATCGACAACCTGGCCGCGATGCACGCCGATATGTTCGTGGTGCGCCACGCGCAATCGGGCGCGCCCTACATGATCGCCCAGCACCTGAACCGCACCCGCTCCGACGTGCACGTGGTGAACGCCGGCGACGGCCGCCACGCCCACCCGACCCAGGGCCTGCTGGACATGTACACGATCCGGCACTACAAGAAGGACTTCACCAACCTCCGCGTGGCCATCGTCGGCGACATCCTGCACAGCCGCGTGGCGCGCTCGGACATCCACGCGCTGACCACGCTGGGCGTGCCCGAAGTGCGCGCCATCGGCCCGCACACCCTGCTGCCGGGCGGCCTGGAACAGATGGGCGTGCGCACCTTCACGAACATGGACGAAGGCCTGAAGGACGTCGACGTCATCATCATGCTGCGCCTGCAGAACGAGCGCATGAGCGGCGCGCTGCTGCCCTCGGCCCAGGAATACTTCAAGAGCTATGGCCTGACGCCGGAGCGCCTGGCGCTGGCAAAACCGGACGCGATCGTGATGCACCCGGGCCCGATGAACCGCGGCGTCGAGATCGACTCGGCGGTGGCGGACGGCGCCCAGGCGGTGATCCTGCCGCAGGTGACTTTCGGGATCGCGGTACGGATGGCGGTGATGAGCATTTTGGCAGGAACCCACGCATGAAACTTCATATCAAGAACGGGCGAGTGATCGACCCGGCGAACGGCGTCGACGCCACCCAAGACCTGTTCATCGTCGACGGCAAGATCGCGGCCCTCGGCGCCGCGCCGCAAGGCTTCAGCGCCGACCAGACCATCGATGCGGCCGGCCTGGTGGTCGCCCCCGGCCTGGTCGACCTGTCGGCGCGCCTGCGCGAGCCGGGCTACGAATACAAGGCCACCCTGGAGTCCGAGTTGCAGGCTGCGATGCAGGGCGGCGTGACCACGTTGGTGTGCCCGCCCGACACCGATCCGGTGCTCGACGAGCCGGGCCTGGTCGAGATGCTCAAGCACCGCGCGCGGATGCTGGACCAGGCCAATGTGCACCCGCTGGGCGCGCTGACCGTGGGCCTGAAGGGCCAGGCGCTGACCGAGATGGCCGAACTCACCGAAGCCGGCTGCATCGGCTTCGCCCAGGCCGAGGAACCGATCCTCGACACCACCGTGCTGCTGCGCGCCATGCAGTACGCCAAGACCTTCGGCTACACCGTGTGGCTGCGTCCGCAGGACGCCCACATCGGCCGCGGCGGCGTGGCCCACAGCGGCCCGCTGGCGTCGCGCCTGGGCCTGTCGGGCGTGCCGGTGATGTCCGAGACCATTGCGCTGCACACGATCTTCGAACTGATGCGCGCCACCGGCGCGCGCGTGCACCTGTGCCGCATCTCGTCCGCCGCCGGCCTGGAGCTGATCCGCGCCGCCAAGAAAGAAGGCCTGGACCTCAGCGTCGACGTCGGCGTGCACCACCTGCACATGACCGACGCCGACATCGGCTTCTTCGACTCCAACGCGCGCCTGACCCCGCCGCTGCGCTCGCAGCGCGACCGCGACGCGATCCGTGCGGCGGTGCTGGACGGCACCGTGGACGCGGTCTGCTCCGACCACACCCCGGTCGACGACGACGAGAAGCTGCTGCCGTTCGGCGAAGCCTCGCCCGGCGCCACCGGCCTGGAACTGCTGCTCAGCCTCACCCTCAAGTGGGCCGAGGACCAGCAGGATGCAGATAAGGCACTGGCCCTGGCGCTCGGCCGCATCACGCATGACGCGGCCCGCATCGCCGGCCTGCCGGCCGGCACCCTGGGCGTCGGCGCCGCGGCCGACGTGGTGCTGTTCGATCCGAACGCGCGCTGGAAGGTGGAGGGCAAGACCCTGGCCAGCCAGGGCAAGCACACGCCTTTCCTCGGCTATGAGCTGGCCGGACAGGTCAGGGCCACCATCGTGCGCGGCCGCGTGGCGTACCAGCGCTGATCCACCCGGGACGGCGGGCTTGCCATGAAGCCGCCGTCCTCACCGCTTTTACTATCTTGAAGATTCGCCTAGCCTGGCGCCTCGCGCGCGTCGTCGTCCACCTGTGCGAGGGCCTGGCGACCTGCGCGCTGGTGTTTCCCTTCGCTTCGTCCCGCTCGCGCATGCGCCTGACGCGCGGCTGGTCGCGCCGCCTGCTGCGCCTGTGCCGGGTCGAGGTCGAGCATCGCGGCGGTGTCCCCGCGCTGGAACACGCGCTGGTCGTCGCCAACCACGTGTCCTGGCTCGACATCTTCGTCATCAACGCCCTCGACCCGTGCCGCTTCGTGGCCAAGGCCGAGATCCGTTCCTGGCCGGTGATGGGCTGGCTGGCGGCCGGCGCCGGCACCGTGTTCATCGCGCGCGGCAACCGGCGCGAGCTGCGCCACGTGTTCAAGGGACTGGTAGAGGTGCTGCAGCAAGGGGAACGGGTCGCCCTGTTCCCGGAAGGGACGACCGGCCTGCAGGGCGGGGTGCTGCCCTTCCACGCCAACCTGTTCGAGGCCGCGATCGATGCCGGCGTGCCGGTGCAGCCATATGCGCTGGCCTATGTCGATGCCGCCGGCCGGCATCATCCGTCGATCGAGTACATCGGCGACACCACCTTCGTCGACAGCCTGTTCAGGATCCTGCAGGGCCCGCCGGTGACGGCGCGCCTGGCCTGCCTGGCGCCGCTCGACAGCAGCGGCGTGCACCGGCGCGAGCTGGCGCTGGCGGCGCAGGAGGCGGTGGCGGCCGCCGTGAGCGTTTAGCGCTTCTTGCCGCCGTGTTCCCGGTACTCGGGACAATCCACCTGCAACAGCGTGCGGTCGTCCAGGCAGACCGCCGTCAGCTTGCCGCCCCACACGCAGCCGCTGTCGAGGCCGATCAGGTTCGGCCGCTGCACCAGACCCAGCGCCGACCAGTGGCCGAACACCACCGTCACGTCCTGGGTGCCGCGCTGCGGCAGGTCGAACCAGGGCAGCAGGCCGGAGCCGGCCGGGCCGGCGTCGCTTTCCTTGTGCTTGAAGTCCATCGTGCCGTCGGGCGCGCACAGGCGCATGCGGGTGAGGGCGTTGACGATGCAGCGCAGGCGGTCGATGCCCTCCAGGCCATCGTCCCAGCGGTCCGGCTGGTTGCCGTACATCGCGCCCAGGAACTCGATCCAGCCGTCTCCGCGCAGTGCGGCTTCGACTTCGCCGGCCAGCGCCATGGTCTGGCGCGCATCCCATTGCGGCGCCACGCCGGCGTGCACCAGCAGGTGGGCGTCGACGAACATCGCCAGCGGACGCTGGCGCAGCCAGGCGATCAATGCGTCGCGGTCGGGCGCGGCCAGGATCTCGTCGAGGGTGTCGGAGCGGCTCAGGCGCTGGACGCCGGCCGCCACCGCGATCAGGTGCAGGTCGTGGTTGCCGAGCAGGGCTTCGATACGCCCGCCGCTCGATTCCGATAAGGCCTTCATGCGCCGCAGCGCGGTGAGCGAATCGGGGCCGCGGTTGATCAGGTCTCCCACGAACAGGATGCGCGCATCGAGTCCCGCCGTCTCGAAGATTCGGTCCAGGAGCAGTTGCGCTTCATGTGCGCAACCCTGGAGGTCGCCAATGGCATAGGTTTTCATGTTTTTGGATTGGCCCGTGAAGCTGTCGTTGTTGTTTTTGCGGATACTAAATGATTTTACCCGCAGGCGCTGTCGCCGGTCCTGCGCTTGTGGTTCCCCGCGCCTGTCTCGTGTCCGAAATGCGTGCGCATCGACATTTTTTGACTCGCTTCCAACACTGCAAGCGAACACTACGGGCATGTTAAAACCGTGCGCCCGGAAATGGCCTTCCATTCCGGTACAATGAATACGGCTTACTGCGCGGCTTTCCCCCGCGAATAGCGTGCACTGGCAGTTCCATTTGCCAGGCGCCGCTGCCCGAGGCTCCACATACAGGCATCGAAAGAAAACAATAATGTTCTCGTTTTTCGTGAGCTTCCTTTCCTGCGCATTGCTGACGCTGCTTGTTATCAAGACCGCGCGAAAACATGGGCTGGGGCTCGATGGCGATTTTGGCGGCGTGCAGAAAGTGCACTCCCACGCGGTCGCGCGTATCGGCGGCATTCCGATTTTTCTCGCGGTGGTGGTGGCGTCCGGGATATCGATCCTGCGCGAGCCGCAAATGATGGCATGGCTCGCCACCCTGATTGCCTGCGCCACGATCGCGCTGGCCGGCGGCATCGCCGAGGATTACACCGGCCGCGTTTCCCCCCTGCGCCGGCTGGCGCTGACGATGGTCGCCGCGGCGCTCGGCTACTGGCTGCTCGACGCGCGCGTCGGCCGGCTCGACCTGCCGTGGGCCGTGGTGCCGATCGAGGCGTTGTGGATCGTGCTGCCGCTGACGATGCTGGCGGTGGCGGGCATCGCCAACGCCATCAACATCATCGACGGCTTCAATGGCCTGGCGGGCGTGATCAGCATCTTCATGCTGCTGTCGCTGTCCTACGTGGCGCTGCAGGTGGGCGATATGTTCGTGCTGGTGGCGGCCCTGATCGTGGCCGGCGCCACCGCCGGCTTCCTGATCTGGAACTATCCGGTGGGACTGATCTTCCTGGGCGACGGCGGCGCCTACTTCATTGGTTTCCTGCTGGGCGAGCTGGCGCTGCTGCTGGTGATGCGCAATCCCGGGGTATCGACCTGGTATGCGGCGCTGTTGCTGATTTATCCGGCTTTCGAAACGATATTCTCCGCTTATCGCCGCATGTTTGTGCGCGGTAAGTCGCCGGCGATGCCGGATGGTATTCACCTGCACAGTTTGATATTCCGCCGCATCGTGCAATGGACGGTGGGGCCGCGCGAAGCACGCGCATTGATGAAGCGCAATGCGCGGACTTCTCCTTATTTATGGCTGTTTTCATTGCTGGCCGTGATACCGGCAACGGTGTTCTGGAAAAACACGACGGCCCTGATGTTCTTCTGTTTGTTGTTCATAATCAGTTACCTCTGGTTGTATGGCCGTATTGTTCGATTCAAGTCCCCGCGTTGGCTTTTTTTAAGCAAGAAGGACTAGCCACGGTTTATTGATGTATTATATTGCGAGAATTAGTGAGAATTCACTAGAATCAGTAATTGCTGAATCTGCATTTAATCTTTAACGAACAAAGGAACGATGATGGATCTGTCGAATATGTCGCTGGGCGATTTGCGCAACCTGCAGGAACAAATCAAGCAGGAGATGAAAAAGCGCGAAGTCCAGGAAGTGCAAAAAGCACGCGAGCAAATCCTGGCCATCGCCCAAAGCGTCGGCGTGCCGCTGAAAGACCTGATGGCCGCCACCGGCCGCGGTTCGAAAGGCGCCACCGTCGCCGTGCGCTATCGCCACCCGGACGATTCCAACCTGCAGTGGACCGGCCGCGGCCGCCAGCCGAAGTGGGTCAAGGAATGGGTCGAAGGCGGCAAGTCGATCGACGATCTGCGCGTCTGATTTCATTTCCTCTGCGTTGCGGAACCTCACTTCCGCAGCGCAGGCGGTGGCGGCATTCCGCCAGGCACCGGGCGCTTTCCACGTCGCCCCGCTCTCCGCCAATTCGCTGCCACTCCCCCGCGCGCCAATCCCACGGCGCCAGCGCTTGCCGGTACAATAGCAAGCGATTTTTTATCATTCCTCCAACATCCGGCGATGACCACGGTCGATCAAGCGACCGGTGCATGCCTCTCAAGAATTCCAAGGAAGAACATGGTTGCTCTCTCGAAAACGATTTTCAAGGCCTATGATATTCGCGGCATCATCGGCAAGACCCTGGATGCGGGCATCGCACGCCACATCGGCCGTGCCTTCGGCGCCGCCGCGCTGGCCAAGGGAGAGCGCAAGGTCGTGATCGGCCGCGACGGCCGCCTGTCGGGTCCGGAGCTGAGCGCCGCCCTGAGCGAAGGCCTGCGCGATGCCGGCGTCGACGTGATCGACCTGGGCATGGTTGCCACGCCGATGGTGTACTTTGGAACGAACATCCTTGAAACCCGCTCGGGCATCATGGTCACCGGCAGCCACAACCCGCCCGACTACAACGGCTTCAAGATGGTGATGGCGGGCGAGGCGATCTATGGCGACGCCATCACCGGCCTGCACGACAGCATCGCGGCGTATGACGGCAAGGTGGCCGAGCAACGCGGCGAGTACAGCACCCACGACATCCGCGCCGCCTACATCGAGCGCATCGTCGGCGACGTCAAGCTGGCGCGTCCGATCAAGATCGTGGTCGACTGCGGCAACGGCGTCGCCGGCGCCTTCGCGCCCGAGCTGTTCCGCGGCATGGGCGCCGAGGTGGTCGAGCTGTTCTGCGAAGTGGACGGCAACTTCCCGAACCACCATCCTGACCCGGCCCACCCGGAAAACCTGCAGGACGTGATCCGCGCGCTGCAAGAGACCGACGCCGAGATCGGCCTGGCCTTCGACGGCGACGGCGACCGCCTGGGCCTGGTCACCAAGGATGGCCAGATCATCTTCCCGGACCGCCAGATGATGCTGTTCGCGGCCGACGTCCTGTCGCGCAACCCGGGCGCCGAGATCCTGTACGACGTCAAGTGCACCCGCCACCTGGCGCCCTACATCGAGAAGAACGGCGGCAAGCCGCTGATGTGGAAGACCGGCCACTCGCTGGTCAAGGCCAAGCTGAAGGAAACCGGCGCCCCGCTGGGCGGCGAGATGAGCGGCCACATCTTCTTCAAGGACCGCTGGTACGGCTTCGACGACGGCCTGTATGCCGGCGCGCGCATGCTCGAGATCCTGACGAAAGGGCAGAACCCGTCGGCGCTGCTCAACGGCCTGCCGATCGCCAGCAGCACCCCGGAACTGCACCTGCACCTGCAGGAAGGCGAGAACTTCGCCCTGATCGACCAGCTGCGCCGCGACGCCAGGTTCCCGACCTCGGAAAAGATCAACGACATCGACGGCCTGCGCGTCGAGTACGCGGACGGCTTTGGCCTCGCGCGCTCGTCGAACACGACCCCGGTCGTGGTGCTGCGCTTCGAGGGCGAAAATCCGGAAGCGCTGGCGCGCATCCAGTCCGAGTTCAAGAGCGTGATCCTGGCCGCCAAGCCGGATGCCGAGCTGCCGTTCTAAGGAAGTCCGCTTGAAGATCCTGCTGGTGCGCGTGTCGTCGCTGGGCGACGTGCTGCACAACCTGCCGATGGTGGCCGACCTGCTGCGCCGCCATCCGGGCGCCACGGTCGACTGGGTGGTCGAAGAAGGCTACGTCAGCCTGGTGCGCCAGAACCCGCACGTGCGCAAGGTGATCCCCTGGGCGCTGCGGCGCTGGCGCAAGAGTCTGGGCAAGTCCGAGACACGCGCCGAGATCCGCGGCTTCTTTCGCACCCTGCGTGAGGAGGAATACGACTATGTGTTCGACACCCAGGGCCTGCTCAAGACCGGCATCATCATGGGCGCGGCCAGGGTCCGCAAGGGCGGCAAGAAGGTCGGCCTGGCCAACGGCAGCGAAGGCTCGGGCTATGAAGGCATCTCGCGCATCTTCCACACCGACAGCATTCCCCTGAGCCCGCGCACCCACGCGGTGGCGCGCGGACGGCTGGTGGCCGGCGCGGCGCTCGATTATCCGGTCGATACGGCGCCCGACTTCGGCCTGCCGGCGCCGGACGCGTCGCAGCGTCCGGCCTTCCTGCCGCAGGAAGACTACGCGGTATTCTTCCACGGTACGGCGCGCGCCGCCAAGAAGTGGGCGGACGCCAACTGGATCGCGCTCGGCAAGGCGCTGGCGCCGATGCCGGTGCTGCTGCCCTGGGGCTCGGAGGCCGAACGCGTCGACGCCGAAGCGCTGGCCGCCGGCATGCCGAACGCGCGCGTGCTGCCCCGGCTGTCGATGATGGATGCCGTGACCCTGGCCCAGCATGCGCGGCTCGCGGTCGGCGTCGACACCGGCCTGACCCACATCGCCGCCGCTTTCGTGCGGCCGACGATCGAGATCTATTGCGATTCGCCGAAGTGGAAGACCGAGGGCAACTGGTCCGAGCGCATCGTCAACCTGGGTGACCTTGGCACGCCACCATCAAGCGACGAGGTGGTGGCGGCCGCGCGCCGCCTGCTGGCCCCGGCATGAATCGCACCCTGTATTCCGCCCTGTGGTGGGTGGCCTTGCCGGCCGTGCTGGGCCGCCTGTGGTGGCGTGGCCGCAAGGAGCCGGGCTACCGCGCGCACTGGGGCGAACGCCTGGCACTTGACGGGCCGGCGCCGGGCGAACGTCCCACCATCATGGTGCACGCCGTCTCGGTCGGCGAGACGCGCGCCGCCGAACCGGTGGTCGACGCGCTGCTGGCGGCCTATCCCGACTGCCGCATCCTGCTGACCCATATGACGCCGACCGGGCGCGCCACCGGCAAGTCCCTGTTTGCCCACCATGGCGAACGCGTGGTGCAAAGCTACCTGCCGTACGACACGGGGGTGATGACGCGGCGCTTCCTGCGCCGCCACCGGCCGCGGGCCTGCATCCTGATGGAGACCGAGGTCTGGCCCAACCTGATCCACGCCTGCAGGCAGCTCGAGGTGCCGATCGTGCTGGCCAACGCCAGGCTGTCCGAAAAATCCCTCAAGCGCGGCCGCAAGGCGGGCGCCGTGATGCTGGAGGCGGCGCGCGGCTTCACCCTGGTCGCGGCCCAGACCGAACTCGATGCCGAGCGTATCCGCTCGCTCGGTGCGCCGAACGTGGTGGTCACCGGCAGCGTCAAGTTCGACGTGACGCCGCCGCCGGCGGCACTGGAAAAGGGCGACTGGCTGCGCAGCCGCATCCGTTCCGGCGGCCCCGAGCGGCCCGTGTTCCTGTGCGCCAGCACGCGCGAGGGCGAGGAGGCGCTGATCCTCGACGCCTGGCAGCGGATGCCTGGCAAGCCGGCCGGCGCGCTGCTGGCGATCGTGCCGCGCCATCCGCAGCGTTTCGACGAAGTCGCTTCCCTGGCCTCGGCGCGCGGGTTCACGCTGGCGCGGCGCTCGCAGCTCGATCTCGATCATGGCGTGGACGGCGCCGACGTGCTGCTGGGCGACTCGATGGGCGAGATGTTCGCCTATTACGCGGCCTGCGATTGCGCCTATATCGGCGGCAGCCTGCTGCCGCTTGGCGGCCAGAACCTGATCGAAGCCTGCGCGCTGGGCAAGCCGGTACTGGTGGGCGAGCATACTTTCAACTTCCTCGACGCCACCAATGAGGCGGTGGTCGATGGCGCCGCGCTGCGGGCATCAAGCGCCGACGCCCTGGTGGCGGCGGCCGTGCGCCTGCTGGACGACGGCGCGGCGCGGGTGGTGATGGGGGAAAAGGCGCTGGCCTTCGCGCGCCGCCACCGCGGGGCGACCCTGCGCACTGTTGAACTCGTGCAACGGCATATCCGGTAGGTTTTGTTACCATTCCAAACTGCACGGTACAAAACAAAAGGGGATGCGCCATGTTGTCGTTGAATCGCCCGGTCGGTAGCGGAAAGCCCGCGGTTTTCCTAACGTCGGTACTGGTCCAGGAACAGGCGGCAGAGGCGCTGGAGGCCATCATGACCGCAGCACCGACCGAAGTCCCGGCGCCGCCACGCGCTGACGCTGCGCTCCCGCCCGATGCGCTGCACTTTTTCGTGCGCTATTCGCTGCGCGAGTACACCAGTTTCATGTGGCAGCATGGCGGCTTCCTGATCCGCCGCCGGCGCGTGCGCTGGCCGGCCAGCCTGCTCCTGCGCCTGAAAAGCACCTTCAGCGCGGCCCTCAACTTCGTTCTGCTCGGACGCGGGCGGCGCACCTATGAATTCACCATCGACGAACACGGCATCGTGCGCACCAGCGGCGGCGTGACCCTGATCGGCTGGGAGGACGTGGCCGCCGTGCGCACCTATTCGCGCGGCTTCATGATGGTGCTCAAGCGCGGCACCTTGCCGATTCCCTTCCGTTGCCTGTCCGAGGTGCAGGTCGCCACCATGCGCGAGCTGGCGGCGGCGCGGCATGAGCTGGCTTTGCGTTGATTGGGGCTGGTGGTAGGCGGGAACCTGATTTCGCCAGCAATCACGGAAATTTCGATCACTCCTCGAACAACGCCGGCATCTCGTGCGAACGCTTGCGCAGCTCAAGGCGCGCGCCGTCGTAATCCGGATACACCTCGCCCACCGTGGCCCAGAATGCCGGGCTGTGGTTCATCTCGCGCAGGTGGGCCAGTTCGTGCGCCACCACGTAGTCGATCAATGACAGCGGATAGTGGATCAGGCGCCAGTTCAGGCGAATGCTGCCGCCCACGGTGCACGAGCCCCAGCGCGAGCCGGCCGACGACAGCGTGAAGCTGCTGTAACTCACGCCCAGCTGCGGCGCGAAATGGTCCAGGCGCTCGCGGAACAGGCGCTTGGCCTCGGCCTGGAACCAGATTTTCACCCTTTCCTTGAGCTGCCATTCGGACAGCCCAGGCACCACGCCGATCCACAGCTCATTGCTTGCGGCGTCGAACTGGCAGTGGCTGCGCGCCGCTTCCTCGAGGCGCAGCACGACGTCGCCGCCCAGGTAAGGCAGGCGCGCGCCGTCCTTCCATTCGACAGGCAGCCGCTGCTGGCGCTGGTCGCGCCGTTCTCCCCGTTCGAGCAGCTTGGTGACGATCCAGCGCTGCTTGGCGCGCAGCGCGTTGTCGATTTCCTCGAGCGTCACGCGGCGCGGCGCCGTCACGCGCAGGCCGTCGTCGTCGATCGTGAAGCCGATCGAGCGCCGCGATGAGCGGCGCAGGGCGTACTCGATGGTGTGGTGGCCGAGGACGATGCGTTTCAGGGGAGGGTCTTGCGGGCCGACGGGCGGCGAGGGGAGCTTGATGCGGGGCGGCGCTGGCGGCGCCTTGAACAGCGGCTGCGCGGAAGGCGCAGGCCTGTCGGAAGGCTTCAGCGCCGCGAAGAATTCTTGCGCAAACAACTCCAGCTGATGCCCGTCGACTTTCGCCGAGGCCATGGTCTGTGGCCTCGACTCACGAATCTGGGCGCTGACGTCGCTCAACCACCTTTGTAGGCGTGGGGCGAAATGACGCGCATTTCGGATTCTATCCAATTTTCTACCTCTTGCATCAGGCTGTCGGGGGTATGGCCTTCGGGCGAGATCGGCTTGCCGATCGAGACCGTGATCAATCCGGGCCGTTTGATGAATGAATTCTTGGGCCAGCACTCGCCCGAATTATGCGCGATCGGCACCACGACCGCTTGGGTTTCCACAGCCAGGCGCGTGCCGCCGCTCTTGTACTTGCCCTTCTGGCCGACCGGGATGCGGGTGCCTTCGGGGAACATGATGATCCACTGGCCGTCGGCCAGGCGGCGCTTCCCGTGGCGCACGACCGAACTGAAAGCATTCTTGCCCTGCTTGCGGTCGATCGGGATCATGCGCAGCAAGCCCATGGCCCAGCCGAAGAAGGGGATGTACAGGATTTCCTTCTTGAAGACATAGACCAGCGGCCGCGTGAGATTGGGCAGCAGGAAGATCGTTTCCCATGCCGACTGGTGCTTCGAGAGCACGATGGCCGGCGCGTCGGGCAGGTTGTCGTAGCCCTTGAATTCGTAGCGGATGCCGCAGATGACGCGCGCGCACCAGATGATGAAGACATTCCAGCGCGAGGTGAACCAGAAGCGCTTGTTGTACGACAGCGGCGCCGCCAGGAAGCAGAGGCAGGCCCAGATGACGGTGGCGACGACCATGACGATCGTGAACAGCAGGGAACGCAGGAACAAACTGAAGTTACGCAAAGGGGCTCCGGACAAATCGATCTGGTTCTGGACTGGACAGCTTTTTATTCTTGTATTGATTATGCAGGCTGCGCGCCGGTTGTGCCAGAGGGGGCGCTCGGTGCGGGGGGACTCGAAGGAGTCCCCGGCTTGAGGAAGGCCGTCACCATCGCCGCCAAATCAGGGAACACCTGGGTGCCGGGCGGCAGGCCGCCGGTGGCCTCGGTCTTCTCGCCTTTCCCGGTCAGCACCAGGTAGGGCGTGCAGCCGCGGTTGAAGCCGGCCTGCAGGTCGCGCAGCGAGTCGCCCACGGTGGGCACGCCCTTGAGATTGACCTTGAAGCGCTTGCCGATCTCTTCGAACATGCCCGACTTGGGCTTGCGGCAATCGCAGGCGTCGATCGCCGCGTGCGGGCAGAAGAAGATGGCGTCGATGTCGGCGCCCACCAGCTGGGCCGCCGCATGCAGCTTGGCGTGGATGGCGTTCAGGGTCGTGATGTCGAACAGGCCGCGCGCGATGCCCGACTGGTTGGTCGCGACCACCACCCGGTAGCCCGCCTGGTTCAGGCGCGCGATCGCCTCGAGCGAGCCGGGGATCGGGATCCATTCGGCCGGCGACTTGATGAAGTCCGGCGAATCGTGGTTGATCACGCCATCCCGGTCGAGGATGATGAGCTTCATCGCCCGCTCTTCCTTGTCGCGCTCCTTGCCCATCTCAGGCCGCCAGCTTCGAGATGTCGGCCACGCGGTTCATCATGCCGTGCAAGACCGCCAGCAGGGCCAGGCGGTTGTTGCGCAGCTTGACGTCGTCGGCCATCACCATCACGTCGTTGAAGAAGGCGTCGACCTGGTCGCGCAGCTGGGCCAGGGTCTTGAGCGTGCCGCTGAAGTCGCCCGCGGCGAAGGCCGCATCGACTTCGGGTTGCACGCGGGTGACGGCAGCCGCCAGGTCCTTCTCGGCCTGGTCCTGCAGCAGGCCAGGGTCGACCGCGGCGTCCTTCGGCATCGCGTCCTCGTTCTTCTTGAGGATGTTGGTGATGCGCTTGTTGGCGGCGGCCAGCGAGGCTGCCTCGGGCAGCGCCGCGAAGGCCTGCACCGCTTCCAGGCGCTGCACCACGTCGTCGACGCGGTCCGGGTTCTGGGCCAGCACCGCCTCGACTTCGTTCGGCGAGAAGCCGCGCTCGCGCAGCATGCCGCGCAGACGGTCGAGCATGAAGGCGGTGACTTCCGCGCGCGGATCCCGCAGCGATTCGAAGCGTGCCGGCTCGTCGGCGAAGGTGGTCATCGCGTCGGCCAGCGTGTCGGCGATCGACAGCGGCAGGCGCTTCTCGACCAGCATGCGCATGATGCCCAGCGCGTGGCGGCGCAGCGCGAACGGATCCTTCTCGCCGGTCGGCTGCAGGCCGATGGCCCAGATGCCGACCAGGGTTTCCAGCTTGTCGGCCAGGGCGACCGCGAGACCGGTATTGGTGGCAGGCAGGGCGTCGCCGGCGAAGCGCGGCTGGTAGTGTTCGGACGCCGCGCGCGCGACTTCGTCATGCTCGCCGTCGTGGCGCGCGTAATACGTGCCCATGATGCCTTGCAGCTCGGGGAATTCGCCGACCATGTCGGTCAGGAGGTCGGCCTTGGACAGGCGCGCGCCGCGCTCGGCCAGCGCCGCGTCGAAGCCCAGGCGGGTGGCGATATAGGTCGCCAGCTTGGTCACGCGCTCGCTGCGCTCGGCCTGCGAGCCCAGCTTGTTGTGGTAGACCACGCTCGCGAGCTGCGGCAGGCGCGACTCCAGCGTTTTTTTCTTGTCCTGCTCGAAGAAGAACTTGGCGTCCGACAGGCGCGGGCGTACCACGCGCTCGTTGCCGCCGACGATGGCGGTAGGGTCGTCGGTCGCGATGTTCGACACGATCAGGAAGCGCGAACGCAGCTTGCCTTCGCTATCGGTCAGCGCGAAGTATTTCTGGTTCGTCTGCATGGTGAGGATCAGGCACTCCTGCGGCACGGCCAGGAATTCTTCCTCGAAGCGGCATTCATAGACCACCGGCCATTCGACCAGGGCCGCCACTTCGTCCAGCAGCGATTCGGGCATCAAGACCTGGTCGGCGCCGGCTTTGTCGAGCAGCTGGGTGCGGATGCTTTCCTTGCGCGCTTCCGCGGACGAGAGCACCTTGCCTTGGCTTTCCAACACTTGCGCGTAGTTGTCGGCATGGTCGATCGCGATCGGGCCGCCATGCGACAGGAAGCGGTGGCCCATCGTGGTGCGACCGGCGGCAAGGCCCAGCAGGGACAGCGGCAGCACCTGGTCGCCATGCAGCGCGGTCAGGAGGTGCACCGGACGCACGAACTGCACGGTGTCGCCGCTCGGACGCTGGTAGCTCATGACCTTCGGGATCGGCAGCTTGGACACTGTCTCGGCCAGCACGTCCTGCAGGGCGCCCGCAAGGGCGCTGCCGGCGGCCGTATAGGTGTAGAAGAAGCTCTCGGCCTTGCCGTCCTGGGCGCGTTCGAGCTGGTCGATGCTCAAGCCCGGGAAGCCCAGCGCGGCCAGCTTCTTGGCCAGCGGCGCGCTCGGATTGCCTTCCTTGTCGAGGGCCACGGAGACAGGCAGCACCTTCTCGCGGATCGATTTGTCGGGCGAGGTGTCGCGCACGTTCGTGATCGTGACCGCCAGGCGGCGCGGGGTGGCGTGGGTGGTGACGACGCTGTCGGCTTCCAGGAAGTCGCGCGCCTTCAGGCCGTTCGAGATTCCGGCGGCAAAAGCCGCGCCCAGCTTGACGAGCGCCTTCGGCGGCAGTTCTTCGGTCTGCAGTTCGACGAGGAGTGTTTGGTTCATGGTCTGTTCTGTTCTTTTCAAGCCGCAGCTGGTTCAGTCTTTGGAGCCATCGGGAAGCCCAGCTTCTCGCGCGAATCGTAATAGGCTTGCGCCACCAGGCGCGACAGGGTGCGCACGCGGCCGATGTAGGCGGCGCGCTCGGTCACCGAGATCGCGCCGCGCGCGTCCAGCAGGTTGAAGCTGTGCGAGGCCTTCATGATCTGCTCGTAGGCCGGCAGGGTCAGTTGCAGCTCGACCAGGCGCTTGGCTTCGGATTCGTGGTTATTGAAAGCCTGGAACAGGATCTCGGTGTTCGAATGCTCGAAGTTGTAGGTCGATTGTTCGACTTCGTTCTGGTGGAAGACGTCGCCGTAGGAGAGCTTCTTCTTGACGCCGTTTTCTTCCCACTCGGTCCACACCAGGTCGTAGACGTTCTCGACGCCCTGCAGGTACATGGCCAGGCGCTCGATGCCATAGGTGATCTCGCCCAGCACCGGCTTGCAATCGAGGCCGCCGACCTGCTGGAAATAGGTGAACTGGGTGACTTCCATGCCGTTCAGCCAGACTTCCCAGCCAAGGCCCCAGGCGCCCAGGGTCGGGCTTTCCCAGTCGTCCTCGACGAAGCGCACGTCATTCTTCTTGAGGTCCAGGCCCAGCGCCTCGAGCGAACCGAGGTACAGGTCGAGGATGTTCTCGGGCGCCGGCTTCAGCGCCACCTGATACTGGTAGTAGTGCTGCAGGCGGTTCGGATTCTCGCCATAGCGGCCATCCTTCGGGCGGCGCGACGGCTGCACATAGGCGGCGCGCCACGGCTCGGGGCCGATCGCACGCAGGAAGGTGCCGGTGTGGAAGGTGCCCGCGCCGACTTCCATGTCGTAGGGCTGGAGCAGTGCGCAGCCCTGCTTGTCCCAGTAGGACTGCAGGGTGAGGATGATTTGTTGGAATGTGAGCATCTCGAATGGGACGGGGCTAGTGGGCCGCGAACACGGTATGTTTGCCAAATGACTAATTCTACTGAATTTTTGCGCCCCTCTGGGGGGCGATTTCAACTCAGCTATTCGATTTAAGACGGTAGCGGCGGCCCGCAAACCACGCGCCGAGCAGCATCACGCCTCCCAGCATCAGGAAGGCCGCATTGCCAAGGCGGATGAACGGCGTCATGCCGCTCGCGCCGCGCACGGTCGCGCTCAGGACGCCATCGGTGTAGAAGGGCAGCACTTGCGTGATGTTGCCGCGGTGGTCGATCACGGCGGTGGCGCCGTCGTTGGTCGAGCGCAGCATCGGGCGGCCCGTCTCCAGGGTGCGCATGCGCGAGATCTGCAGGTGCTGCGGGATGGCCACCGACTGGCCGTACCACGACAGGTTCGACACATTCAGCAGCAGGGTCGCCGGGTGCTGCGCATTGCGCAGCTGGTAGGCGATCTCTTCGCCGAACACGTCTTCGTAGCAGATATTCGGCAGCACCCACTGGTCCTTGACCTGGAACGGGGCCTGCAGCGCGGCGCCGCGGGTGGCGTCGTTCAGCGGGATGTTCATCATGTCGGTGAACCAGCGGAAGCCCGGCGGGATGAATTCGCCGAACGGCACCAGGTGCGCCTTGTCGTAGCGATAGGGCTTGGGCTCGGGGCTCATCGCGATCAGGCTGTTGCCGTATTTTTCCGGGCCGTCGAACAGCGGCATGCCGATCGCCAGCGTGCTGCCGGTGGTCGTGGCATAGCGCTGCAGGCCGTCCAGGTAGCCGTCCGGCAGGTTGTGCGGGAAGACGGGCAGGGCGGTTTCCGGCGTCGCGATCAGGTCGGCCGGGGCCGCCGTGATCATGGCCTGGTAGCGCGTGACGATGCTGGTCAGGAATTCCATATCGAATTTCCTGTCTTGCGGGATATTGCCTTGCAGCAGGCGCACAGTGATCGGCTGCCCGCTTTCCTGGGTCCATTCGACCGTGCGCAGGCCCGCGCCCACCAGCATCAGGCCCGCCAGCAGGCCGATCGCCGGCCAGCGCGCGCGCTGGGTCAGCATCGCGATGCAGCCGGCGCCGACGCCGGCCAGGATGCCGATGCCGTACACGCCGATCAGCGGCGCGTAGCCGGCCAGTGGGGCCAGGTCGTGGGCGTAGCCCGACGAGGCCCAGGGAAAGCCCGTGAACACCCAGCCGCGCAGCCATTCGGACACGCCCCACAGCGTGGGCAGCACCAGCAGCAGGAAGGCGGCCACCGGCAGCGACCAGCGCTTGCGCAACCAGCTCGCCACGCCGGCGGTGAAGGCGGCGAACAGGCCCATGTACAGGCCGAGCAGGACGATCGCCACCACGGCCAGCAGCACCGGCAAGTGAGCGAAGCGGGTCATGAGGACGGAAAGCCAGTGCATGCCGGCGACCGACCAGCCGAAGCCGAAGGCCCAGCCGATCAGGGTCGCGCGCTTGACCGAACTGCCCATGCCGACCTGGTAGAACAGCCAGGCCAGAGAAAGGAATTGCAGCGGCCACCAGCCGAAGGGCTGGAACGACAGGATGGAGGAGCCGCCGGCCAGCGCGGCGGTGAGCAGCAACAGCGCCGACGGACGCGTGCCGCGCAGCGCCGGGTCAGGCGCTGTTGTAACGGTGGTCCGACGGCGCAGCATCAATCGCGTTCGTCTTCGACCGATGGCAACTGTTCGACCAGCAGGACGTGGATCTGGCGTGCGTCGGCGCGCAGGATCTCGAAGCGCAGGCCGTGCAGGTCGACCACTTCGCCCTTGTGCGGCATGTGGCCCAGGTGGCTCGCGATCAGGCCGCCGATGGTGTCGACTTCGTCGTCCGGCAGCTCGGTGCCGAGTTCCTCGTTGAATTGCTCGATCTCGGTCAGCGCCTTGATGCGCCAGCGCGGGCCGTGCTGGCCTTCGCGGATCGAGATGATGTTGTCTTCTTCTTCATCGAAATCGTATTCGTCCTCGATGTCGCCGACGATCTGCTCGAGCACGTCCTCGATCGTGATCAGGCCGGCCACGCCGGAATACTCGTCGACCACGATCGCCATGTGGTTGTGGTTGGCGCGGAAGTCGCGCAGCAGCACGTTCAGGCGTTTCGATTCGGGAATGAAGACCGCCGGGCGCAATTTGGTGCGTACGTCGAAAGATTCTTCAGCGTAATAACGCAATAAATCCTTGGCCAGCAGGATGCCGACCACCTTGTCGCGCTCGCCTTCGATGGCAGGGAAGCGCGAGTGGGCGGTTTCGAGCACGATCGGCATCCATTCCTCGATCGGTTTCGTGATGTCGATCACGTCCATTTGGGAACGGGGAACCATGATGTCACGCGCCGACAGGTCGGAAACCTGGAACACGCCCTCGATCATCGACAGCGCATCGGCGTCGAGGAGGTTGCGTTCGTGGGCATCGTGCAGCACTTCGAGGAGCTCTGCACGATTTTCGGGCTCGGGGGAGATGAAGGCGGTCAGCCGTTCAAGCAGTGACCTGTGGGGTTTGGCGTCCGGTCGGACGTCACTGGGATACTCGGGCATAGTTGGCGGGAAGCCGTTGTTGCAATGGGGTGTAGGATACACCAAAAGGTGGCGCACCCGATATTTACAGGGGTGCGCACCCGGCTGGTTGCGTCAATCGGCGTAGGGATCCGGGAAGCCCAGCACTTCCATGATGTCGCGCTCGAACTGCTCCATTTCTTCGGCATCGTCATCGTTTTCGTGGTCCCAGCCCTGGGCGTGCAGCACGCCGTGCACGACCAGGTGGGCCGCGTGTTCCTCGACCGTTTTCTTTTGCTCCTCGGCCTCGCGCTGCAGCACGTCGGTGCACAGCACGATGTCGGCCTGGGTCGGGTCGTCCTCGCCCAGTTCCTCTTCTTCGTTGTAGGCGAAGGTGAGGACGTTGGTGGCGTAGTCCTTGCCGCGGTAAGCCTTGTTCAGGGCCTGGCCTTCCTCGGCATCGACGAAGCGGATGGTCAGCTCGGCCGGGCCGAGCAGGGCCGCCTCGACCCAGCGCTGCAGCTTGGCTTCGGTGATCTCGCCTTCGAGGCGGGTATCGGCGAACTGGATTTCCAGTTCAAGTGGATATTTTTTTTCTTGCATTTTTCACCGGGGTCGGTTTGGGGAGGGCGGCCAGTTCCTGGACCGAAGTATCTTTCTCATATGCATCAATGATGCGCGCCACCAGCGGGTGGCGCACCACGTCGGCGCTCGAGAATTGAGTGAAGGCGATGCCGCGCACGTCCTTCAGCACATGCATGGCGTCGACCAGGCCGCTGCGCTGGGTCTTGTGCAGGTCGACCTGCGTGACGTCGCCGGTGACCACGGCCTTGCTGCCGAAGCCGATCCGGGTCAGGAACATCTTCATCTGCTCGACGGTCGTGTTCTGGGCTTCGTCCAGGATCACGAAGGCGTGGTTGAGGGTGCGGCCGCGCATATAGGCCAGCGGCGCAATCTCGATCACCTGTTTTTCGAAGAGCTTCTGCGTGCGGTCAAAGCCCAGCAGGTCGTACAGCGCGTCGTACAGCGGACGCAGGTAAGGATCGACTTTTTGCGCCAGGTCGCCCGGCAGGAAGCCCAGGCGCTCGCCGGCCTCGACGGCCGGACGGGTCAGGATGATGCGCTTGACGGCGTCGCGCTCGAGGGCGTCCACTGCGCAGGCCACGGCGAGATAGGTCTTGCCGGTGCCGGCCGGGCCGATGCCGAAGCTGATGTCGTGGTTCAGCACCGCGTTCAGGTACTGGATCTGGTGCGGCGTGCGGCCGCGCAGGTCGCTGCGGCGGGTCTTGAGGATCGGGCTTTCGAGGCTTTCCGGCGCCGCTCCGGCGTCGGCTTCGTCGCTGTCGTCGGCCTTGCTTGCCTTGTCGGCCGCCGCCTCGTCAGCCGCGGCGCGCGGCTTCAGGCCGGCGCGCTGCTCGACCAGGGCCAGTTGCACCTCCTCGATCGGCACGACCTTGTTGGCGACCGCATAGAAGCGTTCCAGCAATTCGACGGCGCGTTCGGCATTGGCGCCGCTGACGATGAATTTCTCGCCGCGGCGGAACACCGTGACGTCGAGCGCGGCCGAGATCTGGCGCAGGTTCTCGTCGAGCGGGCCGCACAGGTGGGCGAGCCGCGTATTGTCGAGCGGCTCGGGAATGAAGTACGAGGGCAGGGTTGGCTGTGTTTTCAACTGGCTTTGGCTATCGTATCGAGGTTGGCGACGAGTTCGCCGCGCAAATAGTAATCGTGGCTGGCGGCGATGCGCACGTCGGCCAGCTGGCCGATCAGGGAAGCATTCGTCTCGTCCAGCGGGAACAGAACCACGCGGTTGTTCTCGGCGCGGCCCTGCAACTGGGTGGCGTCCTTCTTGGCGACGCCTTCGACCAGCACCCGCTGCACGGTGCCGACCATGGCGGCGCTGTGCTTGCGGGTATTGGCATCGATCAGGGCTTGCAGGCGCTGCAGGCGCGCCAGCTTGACTTCGTGCGGGGTGTCGTCTTCGAGGTTCGCGGCCGGCGTGCCGGGGCGCTTGCTGAAGATAAAGCTGAAGCTATTGTCGAAGTTCACGTCCTCGACCAGCTTCATCATGGCTTCGAAATCGGCCTCGGTCTCGCCCGGGAAACCGACGATGAAGTCGGACGAGAAGGTCATGTCCGGACGCACCGCACGCAGGCGGCGGATGATCGACTTGTATTCGAGGCCGGTATAGCCGCGCTTCATGGCATTGAGCACGCGGTCGGAGCCGTGCTGCACCGGCAGGTACAGGTGGCTGACCAGTTGCGGGATGCGGGCATAGGCGTCGATCAGGCGCTGGCTGAATTCCTTCGGGTGGCTGGTGACGAAACGCAGGCGCTCGATGCCGGGAATCTCGGCGATGTATTCCAGCAGCAGGGCGAAGTCGGCCGTCTCGCCGCTTTCCATGGCGCCGCGGAAGGCGTTCACGTTCTGGCCCAGCAACATGATTTCCTTCACCCCCTGGGCGGCGAGGCCGGCGACTTCGGTCAGCACGTCCTCGAAGCGGCGCGAGACTTCTTCGCCGCGGGTATAGGGCACGACGCAGTAGCTGCAATACTTGCTGCAGCCTTCCATGATCGACACATACGCGATAGGGCCTTCAACCTTGCTAGGTGGCAAGAAGTCGAATTTCTCGATTTCGGGGAAACTGATGTCGACTTGCGCCTTGCCCGACTGGCGCCGGTCCTGGATCAGCTGGGGCAGGCGATGCAGGGTCTGCGGGCCGAACACCACGTCCACATAGGGTGCGCGCTTGACGATGGCGTCGCCTTCTTGCGACGCGACGCAGCCGCCGACGCCGATGACCAGCTCGGGATTCTTGCGCTTCAGTTCCTTGATGCGGCCCAAGTCGGAGAACACTTTTTCTTGCGATTTCTCGCGGATCGAGCAGGTATTAAACAGGATCACATCCGCGTCTTCCGGCGTGTCGGTGCGCACCAGTCCATCCGAGGCGCCAAGGACGTCGACCATCTTGTCCGAGTCGTACTCGTTCATCTGGCAGCCGAAGGTTTTAATGAATACTTTTTTTTGCATGGAATTGCTAGTTGTGGGCGAGCGCTGCATCGACAAGACGTGGACGGGGCCAGTTTACCGTAATTCGGCATGGACCCAAGCGGCCACGGGTGTGGCTGTTTTAATGCCGCGCGGAATGGTTAATTTCTTTACCTAAAGTAATTGTATTTATACTCAGATTGTTAAATGTCCGCTAGCGAACATACTTTATTATTCATGACACATAGCCTTGCTGTCATGATGTGTTTCCCTATGTAAATCAATGACTTCTGACTGGATTCCGATTTACAAAATTTATCCAAGAAATCTCTTGCGTGCG
This sequence comes from Massilia oculi, assembly GCF_017582745.1. GTDB lineage: Bacteria > Pseudomonadota > Gammaproteobacteria > Burkholderiales > Burkholderiaceae_D > Telluria > Telluria oculi_A. The sequence goes on along the minus strand of NZ_JAFVIM010000030.1, from coordinate 3,229 downwards.
CCACAATTGAGCCCCATGTGCTGAAATGCAAACGTGACAAGCTTTCCACACGATAGCTTGATTTCCGACAAGGAGTCACATGCGCCGCTTCGTGATCGCACTGGCGTACGCGGAAGATAATTTGTTTGAAAGACAAGTGCGTATGTGGAAAGAAACATGGAGCACTGTGGGCCGGAATTCTTAAGGGAATGTTCAGATTAGCGCTGTTTAATCCCTGAACAAGTTCCGGGAACTTATGTTGACGAAAGGTAGTCTTTAACAAAAGTTCGTAAAGGAACTATTTTAACCAAACTCGTGAGGTAATTATCATGGCACAACAACATCACGCTCTATCTTCGCAGGAAAGTTACAACCCGAACCATCTGTTGGACATCCTGCTCGGCAAGATGCAGCTCAAAAACGACGCCGCCCTGTCGCGCATGCTGGAAGTGGCGCCGCCGGTCATCAGCAAGATCCGCCACCACCGCCTGCCGGTCGGCGCCTCGCTGCTGATCCGCATGCACGAAGTGACCGGCATGAGCATCCGTGACCTGCGCGACCTGATGGGCGACCGCCGCACCAAATACCGCCTGTCGGATGCCCAGGGCCGCCCGAAGCCAGAAGAGAAAGCTGCACAGGCCGCAGCCGCTGCCGCCCAGCAGCAAGCCCAGCCGCAAGGCCAGGGCGCGCAGACCAACGAAGCGTCGAACAAGACCTCCGGCAATTATGCGCACTGATGCCGTGGGCATGACAGCCGCATCTGTCATGCCTTCGGTATTGGCGGGCTGCGGCGCCGCCACGTTGACTTTGCAACAGCAGCGGCGCCGCACTACGTACTAGTTTCTACTGATTCATCGTGCACCGTCCTGCGGCCTAGGCCATCAGGATGGCTGTCATTTCCTCGAACTGCAGTTCCGTCTCGCGGAACACGTGCAGCCATGTTTCCTCAGGCAGACCGAGCGCCGTCCAGGCCACGCTGGACACGGCGGGCACCAGCTCGTCCGCGTCGCCGGCGAGGTCGAGCGCATGGGCCACCGCATGGGCCACATGGACGATGGTGGCCAGGAAGCCGGCGCCCGGCGTTTCCGGCGCGTGATAAAACGCGATCGCCTGCTGCATCGTGCCCGAGAACTGCCAGTGCTCGGCCAGCGCCGCGCCGGCCAGCAGGTGGTCGACGCCCAGCATCGCCCGCTCGGCGTCGAGCAGGTCGCCATCGAGGCGCTTGCGTTCGCGCAGAACGGCATCGTACTGCTCGGGATAGCGCGTCACCAGCACCAGGCGGCCGATGCCGTGCAGCAGGCCGGCCGTGAACGCCACGTCCTGGTTGAAGCGCATATGGCGCGCCAGCACCCGCGCGCAGGCGGCGGTGGCGATCGACAGGCGCCAGAAGGCCTTGTCGTCGAAGCTGGGGCAGCGTCCACTCGGGAAGCATCCCGTCATCGCCGCCGCCATGATCAGGTTGCGCGTGGCCTGGAAGCCCAGATAGGTCATCGCCTGCTGGATCGTGGTGGCCTTGACCTGCAGCCCGAAGGCCGACGAGTTGGCCAGGCGCAGCGTCTTCGCCGTCAGCGCCTGGTCGGCCGACACTTTCCTGGCCAGCACCGAGATGTCGACGTCTTCCTGGTCGATGCTGCCGAGCAGCTCCATCACGACGGCGGGCAGCGAGGGCAGGTCTTCCAGGCCCTGGACCAGCTCTTCCGAAGTGATCGTCATGGCGCCACCTGCCGTTCCAGGCGGTAATCCTCGACGTAGCGGCGCAGCAGCTTGCCGGCCCAGTCGTTGTCGCCCTCGAGATCGTGCTTGCGGAACAGGTGGTCGAGCCGGGCAACGACCGCCCCCTCGTCCGGCGCGCGGTGCGCTTCGACGCGCGCCACCGGCACCGCCTCGATGTGGTGACGCTGCAGCGAAGCGATGGTCGCCTCGCTGAGGACGGCGCCCTTGGCCAGCAGTACCAGGCCATGATTGTCCAGCAGCTCGTCCGAGAGCACCATGCCCGGCATCAACTGGGGCACGGGGACCATCGCGTGGTCATCGCTCATATTACCTCCATTCAATTCTGCGCCGATGTTATCACCGGCGCGGATGAATTTCTGTAAGCATGCGCAATCGTTTGTCTGTCCCGCCTGCAATATGCGTCAAGACGCGCGCACCGATTGCCCGCGCCACGTTACCATGATCCCATGACCAGCCAACGCTACATTGCCTTGTTGCGCGGCGTAAATGTCGGCCGCGCCAAACGGATTGCCATGGCCGACCTGCGCAAGCTGGTCGAAAGCCTGGGCTATACCGGCGTGCGCAGCCTGCTCAACAGCGGTAACGTGATCTTCGATGCCGACGTGCCATCCAGCCAGGCGGCCGAGGTGCTCGAGGAAGCGATGGTGCTGCGCCTCGGCGTGGCGGCGCGCGTGTTCGTGCTCGAGCGCCAGGAGCTGGCCGACATCATCGACGACAATCCCTTGCTGGACCTGGCCGACGACCATGCGCGCCTGTTCGCCTTCCTGCTGGCGGGCGAGCCGCAGCGCGAGGTGGCGGCCTGCCTGTGCTGCCAGGACTGGCAGCCCGAGGCGCTGGCGATCGGCCGCCGCGCCGCCTATGTCTGGTGCCCGGAAGGCGTGCTCGACAGCGCCGCCGCCGCGGCCCTTGGCAAGGGGCTGGGCGATGGCACGACTTCGCGCAACTGGCGCACGATCACCAAGCTGCACGGCTTGTGCAGCCATCCGGCCGGGTGCTGACCGGCCGCGCGCCGGCACTCCCGGCGCTGTCGGGCGCCTACTTGAACTTGTCGCTGCTGTCCCGGCCGGCACGGTAGCCGATCAGGATCAGGCCGACCAGCATCATCGCGAACACTTCCGGCTCGGGCAGTTCGGACAGGTGGGACGGTGGGGCGACGATGTGCGTGTGACCCGTGATTGCCAGGTCGTGCACCGCTTGCGGGACCGGATTGGCTACGACGCCATTGCCGGGAGCAAGATCGATAACGGCGGCTTGCGCCGCATTGGCGAGGAAGAGTGCAAGCGCCGCTGTCAGAGCATGTCTTTTCATAGCCGTTCCTCTTTACAAGCTAAATGCCACCGAGCTTTGGATGGGTTGAAACTTCATCCGCGGTCGCCATCTTGCCACATCAGGATGGCTTTGTTGCATAAATCAATTGAGCGCGTAGTACCCCAAACCCCAGACGGATTTACGGCATGGTCACCGCTACGGTCGTGGGCGTGCCCAAGCGCGTGAAGCGATTGAGGATGGCGGCACG